>NZ_KB905566.1 GCF_000380965.1 Paenibacillus ginsengihumi DSM 21568
GGCTCATTAACAAGGTCTGCACACACGCCCTGATTTATGGGGCGCAGAACAAACATCGGATCATCGACGATCATATGGTCAAGCGTGTCATTCAGGGTGAACTGTCATGAAAGGACCTTGGGTAACGATGATCTACGATCGGGAGGCGGACTGCTGGACCGTCCGGAAGGCAGGAGGCACCTACGCGGTGCATTGTGGCGAATGCTTTGAGATACGCGTTGGTGATCGCGGTATTCGGTGCCGGCTTGAGCTTGACCGGAATTGGTATGTCATCATGAGAGAAGCGCGATTCAACTTGAGGAGTAAAGAGATTTACCAAGTCCGGTTTGTCTAACGACAAGCAGAGGGAAAGTCATCCGTGCTGACTTTCCCTCTTATCTCTTCACCAAGGACACGATTTCTGGAAAACCTTGGACACCTAACACTGTCATATTCCGGCCAATATGGGTTGGCAGTAACACTATCTGCTGTTCCGGTACCGGCAAATCCAGAAGCTCTACAACTCGCCAAGAGTAAAGGACTTGTTACGAGTGCAACAGAGAAGTTCTTTGGTGACGACGAAATCGTAATTGAAATCGTGGATGACGAAATTGAAATCGAGGGAATCGGCTCTACAGAAGAGTTGGTAGCTACCATTCAAGACTCAGTACAGGAAACGCTCAACAGAGCTACAGGAAAAGTGTAACCCAAGGAGGGATGAACATTATGGTGAAATTAAGTCCGGAAGCATTGGAAGCACGTCGGGAATATAGAAGACAGTATGAGCGAGAGTATCGGCGCAGATGGCGGCAAAAACCTGAAAACAAAGAGAAGCAAAAAGAGTACGAGCGACGATATTGGGAACGTAAGGCAAAGGAGCTAACGCAAGAATACGTGTAAACCAACGAGACGGGGGCAAGTATACGTTGCGGGAGGCTCATACCGTAATTTACTTGCTCCTGAAACAGAAAATACGAGACAAACCAATTTTGACGGTTACAGGAGGGGCATAACAAAGATGAACGAAATGACAGAGTATGAAAAGTTCCTATGGGAAGAACTAAGTGCGGCAAACGATATGTTGTTACGAAACGCTTACCTACTAGACGACTATATAGACTACATCAATGCAGCAGGACTACGTGAAGAGTTTGAAGCATTCAGGGAAGTAAAGGCACAGCAAGAAGCAAATGCGAGTAACTGAAATGCGATTAGTTTGTAGCATCCTTCGCGCAGCGGAAAGTTTTTGCATTTCTCGACGTCAAAGTAATAGACAAGCGAACGACTCTCTCCGCTGGTCTTGCTGCCTTGAATCGCCTTCCGTCTGCTTCGTTCTCCAGCCGGACATACAACGAAATCGGCATCCTTGTTATATTCGAACCCTTCTTGACGTTCGCCCCCTTCGTGGACAATCGGGTTGTAAGGGCGCGACAGGTGATATGTTCTTTGTAGCTAAAGAACGATTTCGAACTACTCTTCCAGCCGAAACGTGCATCCGGATCGATGGCGGAGAGAATCCCCTTGTGTGAGAGTAATCGCTCGAGATCCGGATAAGGAAATCTTTGCTCTGGAAAGGCATTTCCTATCGTGAAAGGGCAGCGGGACGCTGGCTTTCATGGGCGGAAATGCCTTTTTTTGTGCTGGCCGCTTCGACTGTGTCTGAAGCCGCCAATGAACGATGGAAAAAGTTAACGAAGTATAAAAAATGTAAGTTAAACGCAAAGACATCCCTCGGAAGTCTTTCTTATACTCAAACTACCAGGCTTCGGCCGGGTTGGCCGGCAGTCTGAAGGACTATTCGCCAATGAGGGGGATGTGTATGAAGAAGCTGGGGTTTGCTTTGTTGATGAGCATTATGGTGCTTGCGCTGGCGGCGTGCAGTGCTGGCGGCGGCGGTGGAGCGGCGGGCGAAGGGAAGTTTGTCGGCATCGCGATGCCGACCAAATCGTCGGAACGATGGGTGGCGGACGGCAACAACATGGTGCAGGAATTTAAAGCCCTCGGCTACCGAACAGATCTGCAGTATGCGGAGGATGTCGTAGAAACACAAGTTTCGCAGATCGAGAACATGATTACGAAGGGCGTGGACGTGCTCGTCATCGCCTCAATCGACGGCGAATCGCTGACGAACGTGCTGAAAAAAGCGGCCAGCGCTGGCATACCGGTCATTTCTTACGACCGCTTAATTCGCAATTCGGAGCATGTCAGTTATTATGCAACCTTCGACAACTTCAAGGTCGGCGTGCTGCAAGCTTCTTATATTGAAGATAAGCTTGGCCTAAAGGACGGCGCGGGACCATTCCACATCGAATTGTTCGCTGGTTCGCCAGACGACAACAACGCCTACTTCTTCTTCAACGGCGCGATGAGTGTCCTGCAGCCTTACATTGACAGCGGCAAGCTGGTCGTCAAGAGCGGACAGACCGCCTTTGATCAAGCGGCAACCCTTCGCTGGGACGGCGCGGAAGCGCAGAAGCGCATGGACAATTTGCTCAGCGCCCATTATACGACCGAACGGGTGGATGCGGTATTGTCTCCGTATGACGGCATCAGCATCGGCATTCTGGCTTCCTTGAAAGGGGTCGGATACGGCTCGGACAGCAAACCGCTGCCGATCATTACCGGTCAGGATGCGGAGCTTGCTTCCGTGAAATCGATCATCGCCGGGGAACAAACGCAAACGGTATTCAAAGATACCCGCGAGCTGGCGAAAAAGGCAGTGGAGATGGCCGATGCGGTATTGAAAGGCGAAGAGGCGGAAGTGAATGATACGAAAACGTATGACAATGGCGTGAAGGTAGTCCCTTCATACTTGCTGGAGCCGGTTTCAGTCGATATTTCAAATTATAAGTCCGTATTGATCGGCAGCGGCTACTATTCGGAAAAAGATTTGGCGTCCCAATGAGAAGTCGAAACTTCGGCTAAAGCTTAAGCGGCGGCAATTCTCGTCACGGTCTGAACCGGCGGCGAAGCGCCGCCGCTCTTTTACCCCGAAGATCACGAACGATGACCACAAAGCCTGGAAAGCGAAGGAAGAGGGGGCTGGAATCGATGACGGACATATTGCTTGAAATGCGGGACATTACCAAGACATTTCCTGGCGTCAAAGCGCTGCAAAATGTCAATTTTCAAGTGAAAAAAGGAGAGATTCATGCGCTGGTAGGCGAGAACGGCGCGGGCAAATCCACGCTGATGAAAGTATTGAGCGGAGTATATCCGCATGGCACGTATACGGGAGAAATTCGCTACAAAGGAAACGTATGCGAAATGAAAGATATTAAACACAGCGAACAATTGGGCATTGTCATCATTCACCAAGAGTTGGCGCTTATTCCGTATATGTCAATCGCGGAAAATATTTTTCTTGGCAATGAACAAGCGGTTAGAGGCATGATGAATTGGCATAAGACAACGCTGGAGGCCAAGGCGCTGATGAATCGCGTCGGACTCGAGGAATCGCCTGAGACGCTCGTCATGAATATCGGGGTCGGGAAGCAGCAGCTTGTAGAGATTGCGAAAGCGCTCGCCAAAAGAGTCGAATTGCTCATCCTGGATGAACCGACCGCCGCGCTGAACGAAGACGACAGCAAAAATTTGCTGCAGCTGCTCCTGGAACTGAAGAAGCAAGGCCTGTCCGCCATTCTGATCTCGCACAAGCTGAACGAAGTGATGCAAATTTCCGATTCGATCACTGTGCTGCGCGATGGCCAGACGATTGAAACATTGGATGTGAAGCGGGATGAAGTAACGGAGGAGCGCATCATCCGGGGGATGGTCGGGCGCGACCTTACGAACCGTTATCCGGTGCGTGAACCGATGATCGGAGAGACTCTGCTGGAGGTACAGGATTGGAACGTCTACCATCCGCTGCAGCCGGATCGCCAAATTATTCATCATGTGAACTTGACGATTCGCAAAGGAGAAATCGTTGGGATCGCCGGTCTGATGGGCGCCGGACGGACAGAGCTGGCGATGAGCCTGTTCGGCAAATCATACGGGAAACGAATCAGCGGCCGACTGCTGAAAGAAGGCAAAGAAATCGAGCTCAGCGACGTAAGCAGCGCCATCAGGCACGGCATTGCCTATGTGACGGAGGACCGGAAGCAGTACGGACTGATCCTCATCGATGACATTAAACGGAACATCTCGCTGTCCAGTTTAGGCAAGATATCCCGGTATTCGGTCATCCAAGATCAGGCAGAAGTGCAATGCGCGGAATCGTTCCGGGAGAAGATGAGGATTAAGACGCCGAACATTCACCAGAAAACGGGGAACTTAAGCGGCGGCAATCAGCAGAAGGTCGTGCTGAGCAAGTGGATTTTTGCCGAACCGGACGTGCTTATTCTTGATGAACCGACGCGGGGCATTGATGTTGGCGCCAAATATGAGATTTATACGATTATCCAACAGTTGGCGCAGGAGGGCAAAGGCATCCTCGTCATTTCTTCGGAGCTTCCGGAAATTCTCGGAATTTGCGATCGTATCTATGCGATGAGCGCAGGGCGCATTACCGGGGAACTGACCCGGGAGGAAGCCGATCAGGAGACGCTCATGAAATATATGACGAAAACAGGGGGCAGCGAACATGAATATGCTGGCTAGTTTATTCAAGGCGAATATTCGCCAATACGGAATGATCATCGCCCTTGTGCTGATCATGTTGTTGTTTCACATTTTGTCGGACGGCATTCTGATGCAGCCGCTCAACATGACGAACCTGATTTTACAAAACAGCTATATTCTGGTGCTGGCCATCGGCATGGTGCTCGTCATCATTACCGGACATATCGACCTGTCCGTCGGCTCGATCGCGGCTGTCATCGGTGCGGTTGCGGCGATCATGATGGTGCATATGCAAATGCCGGTATGGGCGGCAATCTTGATCAGCTTGCTGCTCGGCGCGTTGATCGGCGCATGGCAAGGGTTTTGGATTGCTTATGTCGGCATTCCCTCGTTTATCGTCACCTTGGCGGGCATGCTGTTGTTCAGAGGGCTGACGATGGTCGTGCTGGAAGGGCAGTCGATCTCCTCGTTTCCGAGCGCTTTTCTTGCCATCAGCGCCGGATTCATCCCCGACATCGCCGGATCGGCCGGCAGTCTCAAGCTGACGACCGTTATCGTCGGAATCGTGCTGTCCCTTATCTTCGTATGGAATGAATTGCGGCTCCGCCGCTTGCAGAATAAATATCAGGCGCAGCGTCTGCCGGCTATTTGGTTTGCCTTAAAGCTTGTGTTGACGGCCGCTGTGCTGAATGGCTTTATGTTCATCCTGGCGCTGTACGAAGGCATTCCGAATATTCTTATCATCTTGGCGATGCTGATCGCGTTGTATACGTTCGTGACGAATCGCACGGTCATCGGCCGGCATATTTATGCCACTGGCGGCAATGTGCGAGCGGCTTCCTTGTCGGGGATTAAGACAAAGCGCGTCACCTTCATGGTGTTCGTCAACATGGGGGTATTGTCCGCACTCGCCGGACTCATCTTTGCCTCGCGGCTAAGCGCCGCAACCCCGAAGGCCGGCACCTTGTTCGAGCTTGATGCGATCGCTGCGTGCTTCATCGGCGGCGCTTCTGCGACTGGCGGCGTCGGCACGGTCATCGGCGCCATGATCGGCGGCCTCGTCATGGGCGTGATGAACAACGGCATGTCGCTTATCGGCATCAGCATTGACTGGCAGCAAGCGATCAAGGGTTTGGTGCTCCTGCTTGCCGTCGCCTTCGACTTTTATATTAAAAATCGCAGCCATGCCTAAGGATTAACGAAGAATAGCTGTTGCCTTTCAGCACCAGCCATATACAATAAAAGAAAACGCATTCAGGAACAGGGGGATTCCGGATGAAGAAGCTGGTGCTGCTGTATGGCGTATTTATACTCGCGTTTCTTATTATTATCGCCTCGTTCTTTCGCCCTTCCCAGCTTGATTCGTGGCATAATGTCGACGGCGGATTGCGGGGAGATATCGGCGAGCAGTATGTGATGGTGACGTTTCAATCCGGTATCGACTATTGGAAGCCGGTGCTGAAAGGGTTCGAGGATGCTGCGGAAGCGCTCGGAGTATCGGTGGATTACCGGGGCTCGACGGAGTATGACGTTCAGGAGCAGATGACTGTGCTCGAGCAGGTCATCGCCAGAAAGCCTGCGGGAATTGCCTTGTCCGCCATGGAACCGACGGCTCTGACGGCCTCGATCAACAAGGCGGTGGAGGCAGGAATTCCGGTTGTCCTGTTTGATTCCGGCGCCGAGGACAGCAAGGCGTATTCCTTTCTGGGAACGGATAATTATAATGCGGGTGCGACGGCAGCGCATGAATTTGCCAGACTGCTCGGAAATGCCGGGAAAGTAGCGGTCATTACATTGCCGAACCAATTGAACCATCAGGAGCGGGTAAACGGATTTCAAGAGACGATTCGCCGCGAATATCCGAAGATGCAGGTGCTGGAGATCAAGGACGGCAAAGGGGATGTCGTCGTTTCCAGAGAAGCCGCTCGGGAAGTCATGCGCGACCATCCGGATTTACGCGGCATCTTCGTTACGGAAGCGGTCGGCGGCGTCGGGGTCGGCGAGGCGATCGTGCAACAGGAGCGGCTCGGACAAGTCAAGATCATCAGCTTCGATACAGACAAAGGCACGTTAGATATGATCAAGGACGGCATTATATCCGCGACGTTGGCGCAAGGAACGTGGAACATGGGCTATTGGTCGCTGCAGTTTTTATTTCACCTGCATCACGAGCTCGCTCCGGAAAGTGCCGGAGCAGCGGGCAAGCAGCGGATGCTGCCGCCGAACGTCGACACCGGAGTGACGGTCGTAACCAGAGCGAATGTGGATGATTATTATGCGAAGTAGAGCGCAGATGGTGCAGGAAGTCGGCGGTGATGCGGCATGAGGCTGCGCGGATGGTTGGAGATGAATAATTTGCCGATCCGTTATAAGCTCATTACGCATTTTATGCTGATCAGCATCGTGCCCTCGTTGCTGCTCGGGGTGCTGGTCAGCTTTACAGTGAAGCGTATTATAGACAACCAGGTCAACGACCATACGCTGCAATTAATCGGCAAAGTCAACACTTCGCTCGAGCATGTTGTCAGCAACATGCAAAATATCACTTACTTCATATCCTTTGATCCGCTCGTCCAGGCGTTTCTTTCAGGCGGCGGCAAGGAACTGAATTCAGAGGAGAAATATACGGTATCGCGTTTTTTGCAAGGGTTCACGACGCTGTATCCGGAAGTCGCGGGCATTCTTGTCGCTGACAGACACGGCCGCTATATGAGCAAGGACATGTATGCGCGCACAGCAGAGCCGCTTACGGAGGAAATCTGGTTCAAGCAAGCGGTGGACAGCCGGGGGATCTTCACGCTCATCGGCCATCCGGCCGCTCGCAATGTGACGACACATACGAATTATCGACCTGACGAAGTCATCTCTGTCGCTCGGGCGATCCTTGATCCGCACACGCAAGAGATGAAAGGCGTCATACTCGTCGACCTGAAGCTGCGCGTCATTGCCGAGACAGCGAAGGATGTGCGGCTTGGCAAGACCGGCTATTTGATGGTCATCGACCATAAAGGCGACAATATCTATACGCCGGTCCATCCGATGATCGATACGTTTCCTCTGGAATGGATCGGGGAGCAGTCATCGGGGACATTTTCCAAGGAAGTGAACGGCCGCTCGCTGCAATTTATATATCTGAAATCCCCGTTTACGAACTGGACGACCGTCGGCGTCTTTCCGACGAACGAGTCGGCGGCGGAAGTGCGGCAAATCCAATTTTATGTCGTCAGTTTCGTATTCGCGACTTGTATGATGGGAATCACCGCTTCGCTGTATGTGTCGCATTCGATCTCTCGGCCGTTGCAGCAGCTGCAAACGTTCATGCACAAAGCGGAATCGGGAGATCTTACGGTTCGGCATACGAGTAACAGACAGGATGAAATCGGCAAGCTTGGCAAGAGCTTCAACAAGATGATTGTGCAGCTCAGGCGGCTGCTGGAGCTGACGGAAGTGCAGGCGAAGCAGAAGCGGGAGGCCGAGCTGAGAAGTCTGCAGGCGCATATTAAACCGCACTTCCTGTATAATACGCTGGATACGATTCATTGGTTGGCGCGCAAGAAAGATGCGGATGATGTGGCGGAAGTCGTGGAATCGTTGTCGCGGCTTTTTCGCATCGGGCTCAGCAAAGGCAATGAACGAATTCCTTTGCTGGAAGAGATCGAGCACATTCGCAGCTATTTGACGATTCAGAAGACGAGGTATCGCGACAAGCTCAATTATACGATGGATATTGAGTCCGGTGTACGTCATCTTGAAGTATTGAAAATCTTGCTGCAGCCGATTGTGGAAAATGCGATCTACCACGGCCTGAAGCAGCGGCGCGGTCCCGGCAATATTCGTATCGCAGCGTATCGGGCGGGAGAGACGCTTATCCTGGAGGTGGCGGATGACGGCATCGGCATGCGGCCCGAGAAGCTTGCCGAGCTGCAAGCGAGACTGGACATGCGAGGCAAACGATTCCATTCCGTTAGCGGAACGGATGCCCTTTATGCCGCGGGGAAGGCGTTGGATGACGAGGCGAAGAAGGCATCTGGCGAGGGAGGCTCAGGGTATGGCATCGTCAACGTACAAGAAAGGGTGAAGCTAACGTTTGGCGAGCAATATGGCGTGCAAGTGGACAGTCAATACGGCAAAGGGACGGTCGTGAAGATCGTTCATCCTGTATTGGACAAGAGCGGCGGCAGCGACGTATTGGACGAGTTGTGAAGGCAGATGAATGAGAGAAGGACGAGGCTGACACAGTGACGCAGATCCTGCAAGCAGTACATGTGCGGAGGTGGAGCAGGTGAACCGGATTTGGAAAGTGCTGATTGCCGACGATGAGCCGATTATTCGTGAGGGAATTCGTACGGCGGTCGACTGGCCGGCGCTGAACATGGAAGTCGTTGCGGAAGCGGAAGACGGAGAAGAGGCGCTGGAGCTGGCGATCGAACATCAGGCGAATATCGCGTTGGTCGATCTGAACATGTCGATCATGGACGGCCTTACATTAATGAAGCACTTGCGCGACAAGCTGCCGACTTGCAGGCTGGTCATCGTCACCGGGCATGATGAATTTCAGTATGCGCAGGAGGCGATTCGTCTCAATGTGGATGAATACTTGTTGAAGCCGGCTAACCCTGAACAGCTGCGGCGAGTGCTCGAACGCGTAGGCCAAGGTTTGGAGCAAGCCTGGCGGGAGCGGGAACATCTGATGATCGCCTCGCGCCAGATCCAGCGCAACTACCCGCTGCTGCGCGAAAGGTTCTGTCTGGAATGGATCGAAGGCGGGATGAGTGAGGCGGAAGTAGCAGAGCAGCTGGAATTTTTGCAGTTGCCGAAGAAGTGCCCGGATTGGATCGGAGTGCTGCGCTGGTCTGATCCGGCATTGGAGCGGACGTTAACGAAAGAGAGTGACCGACAGCTTTACATGTTTGCAATAGAAAACATGATCAGTGAATGGTTGGAGAACACGCGCTACGTCATCTTTCGCGAATCAGGCGGCCTGATCGCCATTATCGCCTGGGGCGTATTGGACGAGCGATTGTTTGCGAAGATCACAAGCTCGATCGTAGATTATTTGAAATTGTCGGTGACGTTTTCCTGCAAACCGCTTTCCGGCAACTTTGCAGATGTGCCGACGTTATACCGGGAGGCGAAGCATGACGTTTATCGAGACACGCGGTTATCGCCAATCGTGCGCCGTGCCAAGCTGTATGTGACGCAGCGGTACCATGAGCGAGGGTTAACCCTGGAGCTGGTAGCCGATGCGCTGCAAGTCAATCCCGTGTATTTGAGCCGGACGTTAAAGCAGGAGCTGGGCCTTTCGTTCAGCCAGCTCTTGACTGATATCCGTATGAAGAAAGCGGTGGAAATGCTCGCCTCAACCGACCTGACGGTGCATGAAATTTCCGAGCGGGTCGGTTATGAGACGCAGCATTATTTCAGCACCGTGTTCAAGAAGACGATCGGCGTCTCCCCGAATCAATATCGACGGGGGGAGTTGGGGTAATTGTCGCTTCCGCAGCGGCAGGGCTTAAGCCCGCCATGTGTGCCTGGGGCTGCCCTGGGGAGGGGCAGCGCTGCCAGAAAAGCTGCCAGATAAACATTTTTGCTGCCGATCCATTGACTGTCAAATTTAATTGTCTTACAATAAGACCATAACAACCATTACAGCATCTTGGGAGGGGAAGCCGTTGGACACAAGCTTCATTCGCGGGGTCATACCTCCGATCGTCACGCCGGTCGACGAGAACGAACAGGTGGACGAAGCGGGGCTGCGCAGGGTCATCGAGCATGTGATTGGCGGAGGCGTGCATGGCATTCTGGCGCTTGGCAGCAACGGGGAATTTTACGGCTTGGATCATGAGCAGCAGGAGCGTACCGTTCGCATCACGGTCGAGCAGGTGAACGGTCGGGTGCCGGTGTACATGGGCATCGGCGCGATTACGACCAGGGAGTGCGTCGCTTTGGCCCGCAAGGGAGAGGCGCTGAACGTGCAGGCGATCACGATTTTGCCGCCGATGTTTCTCACTCCTTCGGAGGAGGAGCTGTACCGGCATTTTCGCGCCGTAGCGGAGGCGACGTCGCTGCCGGTGCTGCTGTACAACAATCCGGATCGCGTCGGCAACAATATATCCGCGAATTTGATGGAGCGGCTGGCCGATATCCCCAACATCGCAGGGGTCAAGGACAGCAGCGGCGACTTGACGTTGACGGCGGAATATATCCGCAGGACGCGGGACAAGGGCTTCAAGGTGATGGCCGGACGCGACGTCATGATTTTGGGCTCGCTCGTTTACGGCGCTGTAGGCTGCGTCGCTTCAACGGCGAATATCGTGCCGGCGCTCGTCGTCGAAATTTACGAGAAATACCGGGCGGGAGATCTTGACGGAGCGCGTGAAGCCCAGTTCAAGCTGGCTCCGCTCAGGATGGCGTTCAATCTGGCCAGCTTCCCGGTCGTCACCAAGGAAGCGATGAACCTGATCGGCCTTAATGTCGGGCCGTCGATTTTGCCGAATACCGCCTGCTCGGAGGCGAACCGCGGCAAGCTTGCCGACATTTTGCGGCAGATGGGCGAACTGTAATCATTCATTGTGACATTATCGATACCGCAAGGAGGAATCATCGTATGATCGTCGGATTTATCGGACTTGGCATTATGGGCAAACCGATGAGCAAAAACTTGCTGAAGCACGGCTACGAGCTGATCGTGCTGGAATCGAGCAAAAGCGCTTCCGAGCTTACCGCGCTTGGAGCCAAAGCTGCGGCTACGCCGAAAGCGCTTGCAGAAAAGGCGGACGTCGTCATCACGATGCTGCCGAACTCGCCGCAGGTGAAGGAGGTCATCCTCGGCGCGGACGGCGTGATCGAGGGAGCGCGGCCGGGCACGGTCGTCATCGATATGAGCTCCATCGCGCCGCTGGTCAGCCAGGAGATTGCCGGCAAGCTGGCGGAGCGGAGCATTGAGATGCTCGACGCGCCGGTCAGCGGCGGGGAGCCGAAGGCGATCGAAGGAACGCTTTCCGTGATGGTCGGAGGCAAGCAGGAGATTTTCGACAAATGCTACGACGTGATGAAAGCAATGGCGGCATCGGTCGTGCGGACTGGGGATATCGGCGCGGGCAATGTGACGAAGCTGGCGAACCAGGTCATGGTCGCCATTCATATCGCGGCGATGTCCGAAGCGTTCGTGCTGGCGAGCAAGGCGGGCGTGGAGCCGGAGCTTGTGTATCAGGCGATTCGCGGGGGGCTGGCAGGCAGCACCGTGCTGGACGCCAAAGCTCCGCTGGTGATGGATCGCAAATTCGACCCTGGCTTCCGCATCAATCTGCACATTAAAGATTTGGCCAATGTGCTGGAGACGTCCCGCGAAGTGGGCGTGCCGCTGCCGCTTACCGCTGCGGTGATGGAGATCATGCAGGCGCTGAAGGTCGACGGCATGGGCGAGGACGATCACGGCGGGCTGATCCGCTACTATGAGAAGCTGGCCAAAACCGAAGTGAGAAGATAACGTTCCCGGGAAAACCTCTTGCGTTCACGAGAGGTTTTCCATATATTCATACTATCGATCAGGGGATGAATTCTTATGAATAGATAACGACATTTCGCAAAGGAGTATGGACATCGTATGGAAGACAATCGCAGCGGCATTGAAGTGGAGACGGTGAAACGAAATACGCTGGCCAGACAAGTGGTCGAGCAAATCATTCAGCTGCTCACGAGCGGTCAGCTGAAGCCGGGGGACAGACTGCCGCCCGAGATGGAATTGATCGAGATGCTGGGCGTCAGCCGTCCGGTGCTGCGGGAAGCGCTGAGCTCGCTGGAGACGATGGAGGTCATCTCGCGCAGGCCGCGCGGCGGCACTTACTTCAACAGCAAGATCGGCAGCAAGCCTTTCTCGCTCATGCTGGCGCTGGCCAGCGGCAATTTGCCGGCGATCATCGAGGCGCGCATGACGCTGGAGCTGGGGCTTGTCACCGTGGCCGCGGAGAAAATCACCGATGACCGGCTGCGGCAGCTCAAAGGCACGATCGAGCAGATCGCGCGCAGCACCGACAACAATTACGGCGAGGTGGATAAGGAATTTCACCGGCTCATTGCGCTGAGCGCCAACAATCCGATCGTCGAAGGCATGATCGATTCCCTGCTCATCACCCATGACAAGATGAACAGCCATATCACTTACCGGGAGCGCGACGTCACCGTTCAATTCCACACCGACATCTACGAGGCGCTGGCGAGACGCGATCCCTACGATGCGTTCCAGCATATGTACAGACATTTGAAATATGTGCGCGACAAACTGCTCAAGCATTACGAACAATAAGGCAACCCGATTTTTCCGAAAAAACGCGACGAACGAGCAAGGAGACCGGTTATGATGAACAATACCCGCCAAGACGCTCCTTTATACATTAAGGTTCACGAAAAAGACAACGTTGCGATCATCGTCAATACGGGCGGCCTGCCCGAAGGCACGCTTTTTCCTTGCGGATTGCAGCTGAAAGAGCGCGTGCCGCAAGGGCATAAGGTCGCCTTGGCCGATGTGGCCCAGGGAGAAGCGATCGTACGATACGGCGAGATTATCGGCTATGCGCTGCGCGATATCGAGCGGGGCAGCTGGGTGAGCGATGCGCTGATCGAGCTGCCGGAGCCGCCGCTGCTGCACGAGCTGCCGATCGCCACGAACGTGCCGCCGCCTCAGCCGCCGCTGGAAGGCTATACGTTCGAGGGATACCTCAATCCGGACGGCAGCGTCGGCACCAAAAATATTCTCGGCATCACGACGAGCGTCCAATGCGTGGCCGGAGTGCTCGATTACGCGGTCAAGCGGATCAAGCAGGAGCTGCTGCCCAAATATCCGAATGTGGACGATGTGGTGGCCATCACCCATACGTACGGCTGCGGCGTAGCGATTCATGCGCCCGATGCCGTCATCCCGATCCGCACGATCCAGAACATCGCGGCCAATCCGAATTTGGGCGGCGAGATGATGATCGTTGGCCTGGGCTGCGAGAAGCTGCAGCCGGATCGCATCGCACCGGATGGAGACAGCGCTTCCAAGACGGTGTCGCTGCAGGATTACCAAGGCTTCATGCCGATGGTGCAATCGATTATGGAGATGGCCGAAGAACGGCTGGAGCGGCTGAACCGTCGCCGGCGCGTCACCTGTCCCGCCTCCGGCCTCGTGGTCGGCCTGCAGTGCGGCGGAAGCGACGCCTTCTCCGGCATCACGGCGAACCCGGCGGTCGGCTATGCCGCCGACCTGTTGGTGCGCGCCGGCGCGACGGTGATGTTCTCCGAAGTAACCGAGGTGCGCGATGCCGTCCATCTGCTGACGCCGCGCGCCGTGAACGAGGAAGTCGGGCGGGCCTTGATCCGCGAGATGGAATGGTACGACGCTTACTTGCAGAGAGGCCAGGCCGACCGCAGCGCCAACCCGACGCCCGGCAACAAAAAGGGCGGCTTATCGAACATCGTGGAAAAATCGCTCGGCTCAATTATCAAATCCGGCACGAGCCCGATCTCGGCGGTGCTCGCGCCCGGCGAAAAGGCGACGCAAAAAGGCTTGATTTTCGCCGCCACGCCGGCCAGCGATTTCGTATGCGGCACGCTGCAGCTCGCCTCCGGCATCAATATGCAGGTGTTTACGACAGGCCGGGGCACCCCTTACGGCCTGGCGATCGCGCCGGTCGTCAAAGTATCGACCCGCAACGCCCTGGCCGAGCAGTGGCACGACCTGATCGATATCAACGCGGGACGGATCGCCACCGGCGAGGCGACGATCGAGGAGACCGGCTGGGAGATTTTCCGCTATATCCTCGATGTGGCCAGCGGCCGCAAGCAGACGTGGGCCGACCGCTGGGGGCTGCACAACGCGATCAGCCTGTTCAACCCGGCGCCCGTTACGTAAACCGCCGCTCAATCTGCGGCTAGCGAGACCGGCTATCCCTGAGGTAGCCGGTCTTTAGTCACAGATAACAACGATCGGTCTCCAGACCCCGGATCCACAGGCATCATGCGCATTTCGCGGCAGGTTAACTCAGTACGATGCGGCTGCAAGCGGGTACGATTGGCCCGAAATGCGCTGGTCCCAGGGCGCAAAACGGCCCGAAAACTACATTTGGTTGACCGCGTACGATTGCCTGTCATGTCTCCCGAATCTATGATGAGAAATGTAAGCGCTGCAAAAACAGACTTCATTGAGGAGAGGGAGGACTAGAGGATGGACCAGCAATACGCTGCCCAGGCGTCGCTAGGAATGGAGAAGAGACGCATCCGCTCGCAGTTTGTCAAAGACATCTTGAGAGACCGGTGGATGTATTTTCTGCTCCTGCCAGGCGTCTTGTATTTCGTGATCTTCAAATACTTGCCGATGGCCGGTCTGGTCATGGCTTTTCAGGACTACAAACCTCATCTGGGCCTTTTGGAAAGCCCTTGGGTCGGCCTGAAGCATTTTGAACGTTTTTTCTCGGAGCCGCAGTTCTGGATGCTGTTTCGCAACACGCTGCTGCTCGCCGTGTACAACCTGGTGTTCTTTTTCCCGCTGCCCATCGTGCTTGCACTGATGCTCAACGAGGTGCGCAAAGAAATGTTCAAGCGGTTCGTGCAAACGATCGTCTATTTGCCGCACTTTGTGTCATGGGTAGTCGCCGTCGGGATCTTCTATGTGCTGTTTACGACGGAAGGGGGAGTCGTTAACGAGTTTATCGCCAGGCTGGGCATGGAGAAAATCCCGTTCCTGCTCAGCGAGGAATGGTTCCGGACGATGATCGTCAGCCAGTCGATCTGGAAGGAAGCCGGTTGGGGGACGATCATATTCCTGGCCGCCTTGTCGGGCGTCGATCTTCAGCTCTATGAAGCGGCCCGCATGGACGGAGCCGGACGGTGGCGCCAGCTGTGGCATATTACGCTGCCGGCCATCCGCAGCACGATCGTGATTCTGTTTATTTTGCGGCTGGGCAGCTTCCTGGATACGGGCTTCGAGCATATCTTCCTGATGCTGAACTCCATGAACCGGGAAGTCGGCGAGGTGTTCGATACTTACGTGTACCTCAAGGGTCTCACGCAAGCCCAGTACAGCTACAGCGCGGCTGTCGGCATGTTCAAATCGCTGGTCGGACTCCTGCTCGTCGTCGGAGCGAACCGGCTGGCCAAAAAAATGGGCGAAGAAGGCGTTTACTAGACGGAAGGAGCTGAACATGTTATGCCTTTGGCGGACAAATCGATCGGCAGTCGCATCTTTAATGTGATCAACTACTCGCTGCTGATTCTCATTTCCATCATCACCATCGTTCCTTTTATGTATATCGTGGCCGTGTCGTTCGCGACCCCTGAGGAGGTGGCCAAAGGAGGGCTGATGCTGTTCCCGACGAAATTTACGCTCGGCGCGTACCAGTACATCTTCTCCACCGAAACGATGATCCGCAGCGTCATGGTGTCGATCGGCGTTACCGTAGTCGGCACGCTGATCAACCTGGTGCTCACCTCGTTCATGGCGTATCCGCTGGCCAGGCCGAACTTGCGGGGAAGAAGCGCCGTGCTGTTCATGGTGCTGTTCACGATGCTGTTCAGCGGCGGGATGATCCCGACCTATTTCGTCGTCAAGGCGTTCGGCATGATCAACAGCTATTGGTCCCTGATCATTCCTACCGCCATCAGCGCCTTCAATCTGATCGTGCTCAAAAATTTCTTCCAGCAAATTCCGGAAGGGCTGGAGGAATCGGCGAAAATCGACGGCTGTCACGACCTCGGCATCCTGTTCCGCATCGTGCTGCCGTTATCGATGCCGGCGATGGCGACGTTCGGGCTCTTCTATGCGGTAAGCCATTGGAACACTTATTTCAACGCGGTCATGTACATCAACGATTCCGAAAAATGGCCGGTACAGATCGTGCTCAGGCAAATCGTGCTGCTGTCCCAGGACATGATCGGCGACTCGACCGCGCAGGCGGAGCCGATGGAATATTTGCCGCAGACGATCCGCATGGCTTCAATCGTCGTCGCGACGATTCCGATCGTCATCGTCTATCCGTTCCTGCAAAAGTATTTCGCCAAAGGCGTTATGCTCGGATCGGTGAAAGGTTAACCGTTTGCAAGAATTGAAAAATCAGCTTTATCTACAAGCTGAATTTTCAATACCGCAGGCGACGACCGATGACGAAAGGAAACGCTCGTCATAGGCGTTTATAACATTTTAACTTGCACAGGAGGTTTTGCACATGAAAACAAAGCATCTCGCATCCGCACTTGGCGTTCTGGTCGCCGCTTCCAGCATTCTCGCTGCCTGTGGCGGCAAGGACCAGGTTGAAGGGGAGGGCGCGCAGGCGGACAATTCGCCTTTGGAAGTAACCATCGCCACGCCGCAGGTCGGGGAAGCTCCGGGTAAAGATACGGAAGTCGAGCTGGCCATGGAGAAGTACACCAATGCGAAAATCGATATTCAATGGATTCCGGCCGCTGCGTTCGAAGACAAGAAAAACATCATGATCGCCTCTGACGAAATGCCGAAGGCGTTCAAGATTACGTACAACGCCACATCGCTGAACGCGATTCAGTCCGGGCTGTTTTGGGAGATCGGCCCTTACCTGCAGGATTACAAAAATTTGGCCGCGGTCAATCCGATGCATTACGACAATATCAAAGTCGACGGCAAGCTGTACGGGCTGCCGCTGTACCGCGATATTGGCCGCGCGGGCATCGTGTACCGCAAGGACTGGTTCGACGAGCTGGGGCTGAAAATTCCGGTGACGCTGGACGACTGGTACCAGGCGGCGAAGGCCATCGCCGAGAAGGACCCGGATAAAAACGGGCAGAGGGATTCGTATCTTCTGTTCCTCGACAAATCGTATAACGATCCGGCCTCCAGCGCCGCATTTCTGACGCGGCTTGCCGTATCGCAGGGCGCCCCGAACAAATGGGGGATCGTGGACGGCAAGGTAACGCCGGAGTTCATGACCGAGCCTTATATGGACGTCATGAAGCTGTTCCGCAGGCTGTTCGCGGAGAAGCTGATCAATCAGGATTTCTCCGTCGTACAAACGGCTGACGCCGACAACAAATGGAACGCCGGCCTCACCGCGATCCGCAATACGGTCGCGTCCGCTGCGGCCACCTCGTACAACAACGTGGTCAAGGGCGTGCCCCATGCGGTTGTCGATGTCGTGCCGTACGAAGGGCCGATGGGCCGCCGCGTTCCGGCCGAGCCGGGCAATAACGGCTTCTTCGTCTTCCCGAAATCGTCCGTGAAATCCGAGGCGGAATTGAAGCGGCTGCTCGCGTTCTTCGACAAGCTGCTGGAGCCGGAAATGTCCACGCTGCTGACTCGGGGCTTCGAGGGCAAGCACTTCACCAAAACGGAGGACGGAAAAGCGGAAATTACCGATCTGACGAAGTTCAATCTCGAGGTGAAGCCGTACCGCGACAGCTTGCCGTCGTTCGAGGTGGGCGGCCAGGGACTTCCGCTCAAGCTGAACGAGCTGCAAGCTAAGGGCTGGGACGTCGTCTCCTCGAACCTGCAGCATGTCGTGCCGAATGTGGCGCTCACCCTGCTGTCGCCGACTTATACGGAAAGAGGCAGCGAGCTGGATACGATGATTCGCGACGCCCAAACCAAATATATCATGGGCAAAATCGACGAAGCCGGCTGGGAGGCGGAAGTCGCCAACTGGCGCAAGGCCGGCGGCGACAAAGTTATGGAAGAGTTGACGGAAGCGTACAATAAGCAGAACAAATAAGCGGCGGCGAGCCTCAAGTAGACTGTTGGAAGCGCTTTTCTGGTATAATGGGTGTCGGGTACAAGTTGTATGCCTGATACAGTAGTTAAAGGGGAGGATGCTCGATGCCCAAATACTTAGTCCGTTTGTTCGTCTTCACCCTGTTGCTGGTAGCCGTTCCGGTCGCCTCCACCGGAACGATTTCTTACTTTATTGCCAAACAGGATATCGAGAAAAAAGTGAACGAAGGCAACGGGCAGATCCTGCTGCAGAACAAAATGCGCATCGAGCAAATATTCAAAAACGTGGAGATGGGCGCGGTTCAGTACATCAGCTCGCCGCTGGTCGCCAGCTTGTACGACCGCGCCTTGACGGCTGGCCATTTTCAGAACATCACGGCATTGTCCAAAGGCTTGTACAATCTGCATTCCATCGCCGGCGTAGCTGACACTTATCTCATCAATCTCGAGCACGGCTGGATGATCAGCGAGCTCGGCTTTACCCGCGCCGACGAATTCGCCGACCGCGATCGGCTGGGCGAGTATGCGCAGCAAGCGAAGAAGCTGTTCTGGCTCACGGCGGTCGCGAACCAGGGGGATCAAGCGGCGGAGGAAGGAAAGGCCGAGCCGTATAAAATCCGCCTTGTCGTCAAACTGCCGATGGTTGCCTCCTCGTCCCAGCCGAAGGCGGTGCTGCTCGTCGATCTGGCATACGGCGAGCTGCAGTACGATTTGCGGCAAAATGCGGAGTGGCGTAACATTTATGTGTTAAACCGCGAGCGCGAGCCGTTTTTGTCCAGCCCGGGCTCGCCCAAGATCGATGAGGCCGTTCTGAGCAAGTTGAAAGCGAATCCAGACCTGGATTCGGCGTATTTCGAGGAGCAGGGCCTGGCCGTCAATGCGCTTTCGTCCGATCATCACAATTGGACCTACGTCTCGATCGTATCGATCCAGGAGATTACGAAAGAGTCGCGCAAAATCGCCTTCGTGACGGTCAACGCCTGCCTGATCATTTTTTCCGTGATCGCGGTATTCGCTTATTTCGGAAGCCGGCGGATGTACGAGCCGATCCGGCGCATGTTCGCGATCATGCAGCAGTTCGGCGGAGAATCCGGCGACGCCTCCAAAAAGGACGAGTTCGCCTATATCGAGGACCGCCTGCACACCTTGTTCAGCTCCCGCAGTCAGCTTCAGCAGCAGCTGCAGGGGCAGCGCAGCCAGATCAAGGAGTTTTTCCTGCACAAGCTGTTTATGGGGCAGGTGACCGAGAGCGAATTCGTCTACAAAAGCGGCGTGTACGGGTTTGCGGACAACAGCGCGTCGCTCAGCGTGCTCGTGATCCAGATCGATACGCTGCAGGATACGCGATATACGGCGAAGGACAAGGAGCTGCTGCTGTTCGCCATCCACAACATCGTCGGGGAGCTGATTCCGCCGGACAACCTGATCGGTTCGCTGCTGCTCGATCAGTCCCAGGTGTCGCTGATCGCCATCGATGCGGACAGCCCCGCTGAGCTGAAGGCGCTGTGCCACCAGCTCGCCGGGCAGATCCAGGGCAAAGTGCGCGAGCTGCTGCAGCTTAAGGTCAGCGTCGGCATCAGCCGTGTGTTTCACCGGTATGCGGGAGCGATGAACGCATATTCGGAAGCGCTGGAGGCGCTCAAGCGGCGAATCAGCCTCGGCTATCATGTGATCGTGAGCTACGACGACATTGAGACGGCTGCTGCGACCAGCATCCAGCCGGACGCTTCCTGGTCCTATCTGGAGAACAGCCTGATCCAGGCGCTGCAGGCGGGCGACGAAGCAGCGGCCCTTGAGCATTTTGACGGGTACGTGGAGTCGATTATGGGGCAGAACGTCCAGTTCAACGATTTTCAAATTCTTATGCTCGAGCTGATTACGCGAATTTATCGGCTCGTCCAGCAGCAGGGAGGCGCTCTGGACAATCTGCTCGGCACGAGCGCGGCGGTTCAGCAGTTTCTGAAGCTGAGCACGGCGGCGGATATCGTCTTCTGGTTCAAGACGAAGCTGTTTCCTCCGACCTTGGCCTTCCTGAAGGAGCAGATCGATTCGCAATACATGAGCATCGCCCGCCAAATGGTGCAGATGATTCATGAGGCGTACGATCAGGACATTACGCTGGAGGCTTGCTCGGAGCAGCTGAAGTTCCATCCGGTCTACTTGAGCCGGGTGTTCAAGAAGGAAATCGGCGTGACGTTCAGCGAGTATTTGACGGAATACCGGATCAATATGGCGAAGCTGTGGCTGAAGGACAGCTCGCTCAAAATCAGCGAAATCGCCGAACGGCTGAATTACACGAACGCGACGGGCTTTATCCGCACGTTTCGCAAAATGACCGGCATGACCCCCGGGCAGTACCGGGAGGAGCATTCCAAATCGTCGTGACCCTAGCTACTTATGGAGGTGCCTGGAATCTTGACTTACGAGCTTGTTGAACGGCTCAAAGCGCAGTACATGGCAGAGCCCAAATGGTACTCGCTGAGGTGGCATTATATCGAAGGCTGCATTTTGAAGGCGTATTTGGACAGCTATGGGCAAAGTGGCGACGAGGCGGAGTACGCCTTCGTCAAGCGCTTTATCGACAGCCTGTACGATGCGGCAGGCCGGATTCCCGCCATTGACCCGGCCTACTACAATATCGACCAGATTCGCATGGCGACCGTCCTGTTCGCCTTGTATGACAAGGAGCGCGATCCGAAGTACAAAAGCGTGCTGGACCTGCTGTTCGGGATGCTCTCCAGCTATCCGCGCACGAACGCCGGCTCCTTCTGGCATAAGCAGAATTACCCTTACCAGGTATGGCTCGACGGCTTGTATATGGGGCAGCCATTCTATGCGCAGTACATCAAGCGGTTTGCAGAGCGTAAGGACTACAGCGACATTCTCGCCCAGTTCCGCAATGCCCGCCGCTTTCTCTATGACGAGTCCAAGCGGCTGTACCGCCATGCGTATGACGAGAGCCGGCAAATGTTCTGGTGCGACCCGGCTACGGGCCATTCGCCGCACGTGTGGGGACGCGGAGTCGGCTGGTTCGCGATGGCGCTCGTCGATATGCTGGAAATTTTGGAGGGGGAGCCGGCCGACAGCGGCTTCCTGAAGCAGTACCTGCAGGAGCTGGTAGACGGCCTGCTGCCGCATCAGCACAGCGAGGGCATGTGGTATCAGGTTGTCGATCAAGGAGCGCGGGAAGGCAATTATTTGGAGACGAGCGGGACAACGATGCTGGCGTACGCCATCCTGAAAGGAGCCCGGCTCGGTTACTTGCCGCAAGCGTACGCCGCCCATGGCCAGCGGGCGTTCGATGGAACGATCAGGCGCTATTTGCGCGAAGAAGCGGGAGAGGTGCTGCTCGGAGGCATATGCCGAAGCGCCGGCCTCGGAAGGAAGCCGGAGACGGGCGAGCTCCGCGACGGTTCTTACGAGTATTACGTGTACGGCGAGAAGATCGTCGACAACAACGGGCACGGCGTCGCGCCGCTGCTCATGGCGTATAACGAGATCAAGCGGCTGCAGTGAGAAGGGGAAGGCACGCGAGCGCTAATGGGCCGCTGCCCAAGCCGTGTTCCTATCATGCAGTCCGGTAAAAGAACGGCTTGGCCGGCAGCTGGATCTGTGCATTTCTCTCCCGCGGGAGGCCGTTGCCGTTAGCCGTCGAGCCGTCGCGGGCTGAGTCCCTCGGATCTGGCACATTCTAATGAACTTAAGAGCGAAAAACAATCTTATTCATCGCAAGATGGCCTGATTTTCGAAAATAAGCACGAAAAAACATCTTATCCGATCTGCTATCACCGGAAACGGGGCATTGTCATCGAGTTAAGCGTGAAATTCAGTCTTATTTTGGCGTCTGGATCATTTTATCGAGGGATAGGATCGAATTTCGTGCTTATTCAAGCGTTGGTTACCCCTGCTTCGCTTTAGAGAAGATGAGGGGATAGCGCTAATGCGGAACATAACGAAATTGCGGCTGCTCTTCCCACCGTCAGCGTCCGTCCTGCAGCGCGGACTTGCCGTTCGAACATGTCGTCAAAAGTTAAATACCGAAATTTTTCTAAGGTGGACGCCAAGAGGCGTCCTTTTTCCGTTGGTACGGGCTGCGCTTGGTAATGGATGAAAAAAAACTTTCATTGAACAGAATATGCAAAAAATACACCATAACTTAAAACGGGCATAACAATCCGATAACAAATAACCTCTAAGCTGAAAGCGAAGACGAAAACGAACAACGGAGGTATCGGAAATGAAAGAAGGATTGCGGTCCCATCGCCCGGAATCGACTTCGCAGCAGAAGCTGATGATTTTCATCTTGTCCATGTCGCTGTACGGAATATCGAACATGATCACCGAGCTGCTTCCCGAAGTGAGATTCGGTCCGGTGGAATTCAAGGTGGAATATTTTATTTTTATTCCGCTCATCTTTGCCATCTTGTTCAATCCGCTGTATGCGGCTCTGGGCGCGAGCTTCGGAGAGGTGATTTTCGGGGAGCTGCTGCTCGGGCAATTCGGCGGATTGGGAGAGCTGGAGAAATTCATTGAATTTTCTCTCGCCGTATTTATTGCCGGCATGCTTGTCCGCAATCCGGCAAGCAGAGGGCAGTTGGCGCTGGCGGCTTACGTCGCCATCGGGATCGACCAACTGCTGGGGGGCATTGTCGATATCGCCAAGGTGTATGTCGGCATCGAGGATCTGGAGGCCGTCCCTGGCTTGCCGGAAAGCGTGCTCGCCATCGAAGCGTTCGGATTCCTGAATACGATGATCGTTTCGGGTACGCTGTTCGCGCTGCTTCCTACGCTGTATCTCGTTCCCCGGCTGTACGGCAAGGTCGAGCCTCTGCTCGGCATGAAGCCCCGCGACGGCAAGGCGGAAGCCTCGGTCGGCGATTTCGTCACGCCAAGGCTGCTCATCGTCAGCCTGCTGCTGTTCGCGATCGCAGGGTCGGCGGAGTTTTTGGCCGAATCGGATTTCAAAATCATCGATTGGGAATCCGAATGGTTAGCCGGGCTGGGCGACGGGGCCGTCTGGATCAGCATGGCAGCTGCCGCTGTCGTATTCCTCGCCGCGCTGGCGTGGGCTGTAATGCGTAAATCGGGTAAGTCAAAAGGAGAGCCGGTTCGATGACGGCCATGGAGCGGGAGGCGGAGCAGCCTGTCATTCAACTGGACCGTGTAACTTTCCGATATCCCGGCGCGGAAGCTCCTTCTCTGCAGAACGTCAGCCTGTCGATTCGCCGCGGCGATTTCGTCGCCGTCGCCGGCAGCAACGGCAGCGGCAAATCGACGCTGTGCAAATGCTTCAACGGGTTGATCCCGGCCTATTATTCGGGCGATATGGAGGGTGACGTATACATCAACGGCACTTCCACGCTGGGTCGCAGCGTTGCCGAGTTATCCAGGCATGTCGCCTACGTGTTTCAGGATTTCGAAAATCAACTGGTGCGCCCGACGGCCTACGATGAAGCCTGCTTCGTGCCGCTCAATTTCGGATACGAGGATTACAAGGAGCGCGGGCTGGCGGCGCTCCGCATGCTCGGCATCGAGCAGCTTCGCAGCGAATGGATCTGGCAGTTGAGCGGCGGTCAAAAGCATATGGTCGCGCTGGCGGCGGCGCTTTCCCTGAATCCGGAGGTCATCGTCATCGACGAGCCGGTCGCCCAGCTTGACCCTGCGCATGCCAGGACGATCTATGACAAGCTGAAAATGCTCAATGAAGTGCATGGCAAAACGATTGTCGTCATCGAGCATCATACCGAATTCATCGCCGATTATTGCCGCACCCTTGTGCTTATGGAGCCGGGCGGCCGTGTGCGCTGGGTGAAGCCCGTCTCCGAAGGCTTGTCGGCCGTCTCCGAGCTGACGGAGCTGAATATTCAGCCGCCGCAGGTGACGCAGGCGTTTCAGCGGTTATCCGGCAGCCCTGGGCCGGAAGCGCCGGCGAAATGCCCGATCACGGTCGAAGAAGCGGCGGAATGGTGGGGGGCGGCAAGCGGGCTATGGCGGGAACCGGAAAGCGCGCCATCTGATCCGAATGCCAGCGTGCCGCGGCAAGAGCCGCCCGCGCCGACCGTCCCGCAAGCCGGTGCGCTGCCGCCAGGGCCGCATGCGTCGACCGTCCCGCAATCCGGAGCACTGTCGCCAGTGCCGCCCGCGTCGACCGTCCCGCAAGCCGGTGCGCTGCCGCCAGTGCCGCCCGCGCCGACCGTCCCGCAATCCGGAGCACTGTCGCCAGAGCCGCCCGCGTCGACCGTCCCGCAAGCCGATGCGCTGCCGCCAGGGCCGCCCGCGCCGACTGGCCCGCAAGCCGGAGCGCTGCCGCCAGAGCCGCTTATCCGGTTCGAAGGCGTGACCGCGGGGTATCAGGGAATCGACCGCGAACGGAGGCCGGTGCTGCAGGACGTTGACTTGACGATTCACGACGGCGACCGGATTGCGCTGGTCGGCAACAACGGCGCCGGGAAGTCCACCCTGCTGCGGTTAATATCCGGCCTTCGCCGTCCCTGGAAAGGCCGGGTGTCCGTCTGCGGTGCAGATACGCGGAAGACGACTCCCGAGGCGTTAGCGGATGAGGTTGCCTTTCTGTTTCAGAACCCGGAAGAAATGTTCATCGCCGACAGTATCCGCAAGGACATCGAGTTTTTCTTGACTGCGCGGAAGCGGGAGGGGATCGAGGCGTTCGTCGACGATGTGCTGCGGCGCTTCAAGCTGACGGAGCTTCAGCACCGCGACGGCAGGCTGCTCAGCGGCGGACAGCAGCGGCGGGCGACGCTGGCGATCGGCATGGCCATGCAGCCGACCGTGATGCTGCTGGACGAGCCGACGGCGAGCCTCGATATCGCCAGCCGCAGGGAGCTGACGACGCTGCTCGATCAGCTTCGCGATCGCGTCCGGGCGGTCGTGATCGCCACGCACGACATGCAGCTTGTCGCCGACTGGGCGACGAGAGTCATCGTCATGCACGGCGGGCGAATATTGCTGGACGCGGACAGCCGGACGGTGTTCTCCCGCCCGGAAGTGCTGGAGCTGGCGGCCCTGAATCCGCCGCAAATCGTCCAGCTCAGCGCGCGGCTCGGCATGTCGCCGGTCTGTTTGACGGTGGAGGAATTCGCCGAATCGGTAAGCCGCTCGCTGCGGCAGCCCGCCAACGCGATGTAATTTACGCTATTCCAGTTCAAGAGGAGGATTCCGATGCAAGTCGTCGAGCCGGTCCCGGTCCATAAAACAAGCTTCTGGGAGAGACTGAGCGTCGAGCGCATCAAAATCGAATTGCTGCGAACGGCATTCGGCCATTCCATGACGTTTCTATCGAGGTTCGACCCGCGCATGCTGATCGCATGGTACACCTTTTTCGCGGTCGCGCCCTGGTTCATCCACGATAAAATCGTGTTAATCGGCATGCTGCTGCCCATTGCGGCGCTAACCTACACGTCGCGGCCCAGCATTGTCGTGCTGATCGTATTGGCGCTCGGCCTCGTGACGGATACGGCTTACGTGCTGCTCGTCTCGCTCGCCTTCGGCGGCGGACTGTCCGCTGCTTGGGCGCTGTCGACGCTGACGCTGAAACTGCTCGTGATCGCGTTGGCCAGCATTGCGGTATTTTCCAGCATGGACCCGGAGAAGCTGAGCGACGCGCTGCTCAGCCTCGGGATGCCTGCGCAGTTCAGCTTCGGAGTAGCCTACGGGTATCGCATGCTGCCGATTTTGATCGAGGAGTATAACCAACTGCTGCACTCCTATCGCCTGAGGGGCCGCGCGCCGCAGCGCAAAGGGTGGTTAGGCTGGAGAACGCTCGTGTACATGGGCAAAATTTCGGTGCTGGCGTTCTATCCGCTCATTCTCAATACGGCCAAGCGCACCCGCACAACCGTCGAAGCGTTGGAGGTCAAAGGCTTCACCTATGCGATCAACGACCCCAGAGTGAAGCGGATCAAGCTGGCTTATTTGAAGCTTCGCCTTCGCGACTATGCTTTTCTAGCCGTATCCGCTGTCTATATTGCTTTTTTGTTTTGGTTCGGAAGTCAATTTTGAATGGTAGAAAAGGGGAGTCGGCATGAACATCGATCTGCACACACATGTCAAATTATCCAAAACTACGGAATTTTCGCTGGATGATTTCCGCGATGCCATCCAAGAAGCAAGGTTTAACGGACTGGATGCCATGGCGATGACCGAGCATTTCAACACGCTCCGCTACCACGATATTTTGGATAGCTTGGACCGGCATTACCATTACCGGGACGACTTCTACGATATCGAAGGATTCAAGCTGTTTCCGGGGCTGGAAGTCGATGTGAAGGACGGCGGCCACATCCTTGCGATCGGCCATAGAGACGCGGTAAGGGAGCTGCGCGCCCGGCTTGAGCCGCATACGGAGAAGGAAAGCTTCGTTGAACTCGCCCGGCTGCTGGACTGGTGCGACGAATTGTCCATGCTGCGAATCGGAGCGCATCCGCACCGGGAGAGCAACCCGCTTACGCAGCATTCGCCGCAGCTGCTCCGCCGGCTCGACGCCTTCGACCTGAACGCCAAGGATCTGCATGCGTACGGCCCGGACATGAGCGCGCGCGTCGCGGAAACGGCCCTATCCGTCGGAATTCCGGTCGTAGCGGGAAGCGATACGCATCATCCTTTGCAGTTCGGCAGCATTTGCAACAAGCTGGATGGCGACTGCAGCCGCGTCTCCGAGCTGGCGGCCTGCCTGCGGGAGGGGCGGTACCGGATCGAAATCTCCGCTTGTCTGGACACGAAAGTCAAGGCGGCTGCGCTCGTGAAAAAGCTGCTGAAGCAGCAGGGGCAGCTTTTGGCGTAGCATGCTCTGTCTCGGAAAGATTGCGGCATACATTCTTGAACAGGTACAATAAGTGCAGAAATAGCAAGGTCCGCTTGTACGGGCTGGCTTCCGATGGAATGGGAGGATGGCGATACCGATGGACAAGCTGCACGTGGACTTCCCTTTTGACCGAATGTCCAAAAGCCAACAAAAAATTGCCGATTTTATCGTCAAATCGCTTGAACGGATTCCTTTTTATAATGAAGAAGATATTGCCGCCAAGGTCGGCGTCAGCATCGCGACCGTCTCGCGGTTCTGGAAAACGGCCGGTTACGACAATCTGAAATCGTTCAAGAAGCATTTGCAGGAAATGAGCCAGTCGACGCCGGCGCGCAAAATGCAGCAGGTGCTGAAAAAGACTGAGCAGGACCCCGCCCGGCAGATGATCGCCGCAGCCTTGGTGAATCTGGACGAAACGGAACAACGAATCTCCCGGCAGCAGTTTCAGCAAGCCGTGGAAGCGTTGGATGCGGCCGAGCGCATCTACGTCCATGCCCCCGGCTCGACCTCGTGCCTGTCGGAGCTGCTGCGCTTTCGCTTGAACCGCATCGGCATTCAGGTCCGCATGATGGCCGGGAGCGGGCACGAATTGCTGGAAAGCCTGGTGCATGCCGGTCCGCAGGACGTCGTCCTCTTCTTCGGCTTTGTCAGCAGATCGCCGGAAGCGACGGTCATTTTGAATCAGGCCGCGGAAGCGGGGTACAGGACGATACTGATTACCGATTTGCTGGTGTCCGACATGATCGACGAGAGCGACATCGTTCTCCAGGTCGACCGGGGAGACGCCGACGCCTTCCACTCGCTAGTGGCTCCGATGGTCATTGTGGACAGTCTAGCCGTATCGCTGGCCGGGCGCCGGGGCGAACCCGCGATGGATAAGCTGAAGAAGCTGCACTCGCTGCGGAAGCAGTATGCTTCCTTGCTGCCCAAATAACCGCTGCCGTCTTCATTCAGCGAGCTGAGGTACGGGTCGGGCTCGTGGCGGGCCATCTCCGCTTGACCGGGGCTGCCTGTTTGGTGGTATCAAGCTCCCTTGGATTGCGCCGGAACATGAGCGCAGTCTAAGGGTGTTTTTTCTTATTGGGAATTGAATTTCAAGATCGATATGTTAAAATAAGGAAACCTATTGTGGGAAGGCGTTTCATTTGAGCGAGGATTTCTATTGCGATGAAGTATTGAGCGGCCGCACGCCTGTCCGCAAAGTGCTGGAGACGGACAACGTGCTGGCGTATCATCACACCCGCCCCTATTATCCCGTTCACATTGTGGCGATTCCGAAAAAGCACATCCCGTCGCTGCTGACGCTGGAGCCAAGCGACCATGCGCTCCTGATCGAGCTGATGGACGTTATAAAGAAGGTCGCTGAGCAGGTGCTGGCCGAGCATGGAGGCTGCAGGGTACTGACCAACTTGGGGGAGTACCAGGACTCGAAGCATCTTCATTTTCATATCGTTTATGGCAAGCCATTGCGATGATTGTGCTTGTTTTGGCCCTCCTCTCCCCAGCGGTCCCGGACTCAGGACAAAAAAATGTAAAAATTGCGTAAATTGAGCAAAAAAACATATATTTTTTCAAATTGTTAAGTGATATAATGCAATCGTATCCAATTACATACATATATTTACTGTTAAGGGATATGGATGCAGAAGGCACTAATCTTTTGTTTCCCGATTCCTATGTCTTGGGGTGTGGAGGATGAGCAATCTGAACGCTAGAATCCGGTCGGAGCTTGCCACGATACGGTGGGCTTTTGGCCAAGCCTGGGAGATCGACAAGAGGAACCTGATGTTCTGGATCGTCCTCTGCATGGCCGGGGCGGTGCTGCCGGCGCTGTTCCTGGTCGTGACGCGGCAGATCATCGATACGATTACGGCGCAGACGGCGGCGATGAACGGCTTCGGCGCGATCGTCCCCTGGATTGCCGCCCTGATCGGTTTTCTGTTTTTGCAAGCGGTTTATAACATGCTGCCGAACATTTTCGATTTTACGCTGTTTACCCGGTACGCCGTCGGTATGCAAAAAAATCTCGGCGACCTGATGCGTCGCGTACCGTTGCGTTTGTTTGACAACGCGGAGCTTGCTACGCAAGTAGATATGACGATGCCGACGATCAAGCGGCTGTCCTACTTCCTCAGCAGCTTTCTGAAGCTGCTGGGAGCGATGGTGTCCCTTGGCAGCATCCTCCTTCTTGCCGCAGGCACCTCCGGGCTGCTGCTGGCTCTTGCTGTTGTCCTGCTTGCCGTATCACTTGCCATGGGATTCATTAACGCGGTTGAAGGGCACCGGCGGTGGGTCGATGAAGGGCATAACGAAAGACTGGCCGAGTATTATTACTCCCGTGTGTTCACCCAGGACATCGCGATGGAATACCGCTTGCTGAGGCTGGACCCGTATATTCGCAAGCAGTGGTTCGATATCGTCCGGCCGATGCAGGAAAGAACGCTCCGCTATCTGAATAAAGCAACGCTGAGAGACAACGTAACTCAGATCCTGGGGACAGCGCTCAAGTTCCTGCTGCTGTCGGCAGGACTTTACATGACCGCTTCAGGCAGCATTACGGTCGGCACGCTCGTCATGTTCGTGGCGATGTTCGACCAAATTGTCGGCACAGCGAGCGGATTGGGTAGATTGTTTATGAGTACATACAAGTATGTCAAAGACTTTGAGCTGCAGAAGCGCTTTTTTGAAACAGACTTTAGCGAAGCGGCGAAAGGCGGCGCAGCCAGTTCCACCGTGAACGCGCCATCGTCTGTTAGCGAAGAAGCCCCCGCCGTTTTTGAAATGAACAATGTCAGCTTCGGCTACCGCCCGGGTACCTACGCGCTGAAAAATGTATCGTTAACCATCCGCCAAGGCGAAATCGTCGCCCTCGTCGGCGGCAACGGCGCCGGGAAGTCGACCTTGGTCAAGGTGCTGCTCGGCTTCTACAAGCCGACAGAGGGGGAAGTGTATTTCGAGGGCAAGAGCTATGACGAGATCGATCTGACGAAGCTGGCGCAGCGCATGGGAGTCACCTTTCAGGACTATGCCAAATTCGAGTTTACTCTGCGGGAAAATATCGCCTTCGGCGACCTGTCCAAGCTGGACGACGATCCGGCGCTGCACGGCGCAGCGGACAAGGGCGGCGCGGCGGGCATCCTGACCAAGCATCCGTCCGGCCTCAACACGCATTTGGGCAGGTGGTACGACATTCAGGCCGTGCAGCTGTCCGGCGGCGAATGGCAGCGGGTCGCCGTTTCCCGCGCCCATATCAGCGACAGGGATATCATCATCATGGACGAGCCGGCGGCGATGCTGGACCCGATCGCGGAGATGGAGCAGTTTTATAATCTGAAGAATAGCATCCAGAGCCGCACAGGTATTCTCATCTCGCACCGCATCGGCTTCGCCAGGCTGGCCGACAAGGTAGCCGTGCTGGACGAAGGGGAGCTGGTCGAGTTCGGAACCCACAGCGAGCTGATGGCGAGACAAGGCCTGTACTACAGGCTGTTCACCGCTCAGGCCGAATGGTATCGGAAGGAGGACGCCGTTTGACATGGCAGAAGCTGCTCAAGAAGTGAGACAACGCGCGAAAATCGGCGCAACCGTCCTTTCCGCCTTTAAGCTGGCGAAGGAGACGGCCAGCCTGAAGGAAATCGTTTTGACGTACATTGGACTGGCATCAGGGGTCATCGGAACGCTCGTCGCCATATTCGAAAAAAACTTTTTCAACGAAGCCGCGAAGGTCGTGACGGGCGGCATGGGCCCGTCGTTCGCCCAAGCGGTCCAGTGGCTTGCGCTGTGGATGGGGCTCGTGCTGCTGACGAATCTGATTCAGGTCGTCTCCGGAAGGGCGAGCAATGCGCTGTGGAGCAAAATGCGCTGCTGCATTCAGGAGAATCTGATGCTCAAGCTTTCGCGCATCCGATTGCATTATTTCTCCCGCACAGAGACGTACCAGAAGTTCGAATGGGTCAAAAACGAGCTGAACGAGAAGCTGCCGCTCATTTTGAACGCCGCCTTCGGCATCGTTTTTTCCCTCATTCAGCTCATCACGGCTGTGATGATCATCGGATACGAGCATTGGCTGATTGCGCTCGTCGTGTTCCTCGGCTGCATTCCGGCCATCATCCTGAAGCAAAGGCATACGGAGGCCGATTACCGTCACCAGCAGTACAATTCCCACGAGCTTCGCTATCAAACCTATGTTTCCTGGGTCATGTTCAAGCGCCCTTTCATGAAGGAGATGCGCTACGGCAATCTGTACGATTATGTCAAGAAGAAGTACGAGGATTCGGTGACAGACCTGTACAATAAGCGCATCCGCCTGATCAAGCGGTTTACGCTGTTCAACGGCGGGGCGCAGCTGATCAGCCTGTCTACCATCGGCATTGCGCTGGCGATCATCGCTTACGAGATTTACCGTGGCGATGCGGGCATCGGCTCTTTCGTCTTGGTGTACAGCACGGCGAAAGTGATGCAGACGGCATTCCAAGGAATGTTCGAGCACGCCGTCCTGATCGGCAGCGATGGCCGGTTTCTCGACGATTACAACCAGCTGATGAAGTACGAGGAAGACGACAGCGACAGGGGCGAGGGGGAGGAGCTGCAGATCAAGGGAGGCGCCGTTCGGAAGCCGTCCCCGCTTGCGGACGCTCCGTCCCGCATCGATATGGAATTTCATAAAGTCAGCTTCGCTTATCCCGAAACGGATCGCCAGGTGCTGCGCGATGTTAATGTCCGCATCCGCCAAGGGGAGAAAATCGCGATCGTCGGCGAGAACGGCTCGGGCAAAAGCACCTTCATTTCGTTGCTATGCGGGATGTATGCTCCGACGGAGGGGAGGGTGCTGCTGAACGATGCGGACGCTTGCGAGCAGCGGGAGACGATCCAGCGCACCGTTTCCTGCACCTTGCAGATGTTCGGCAAATACGAAATTTCCATCGCCGACAATATCCGCATTGGGGACTTGTTCCGGGAGTACTCCGACGAAGAGATCGCCGAAGCTGCGAAGCTGGCGGGCGCCTATGAATTCATTTCGCGCCTCAAAGACGGGATGCACACGTATGCCGGCAATCATTACAAGGGCGGCGTGGAGCTGTCCGGCGGTCAGTGGCAAAAAATCGCCATTGCCCGGGCAATACTGAAGAAGGACGCACGCATCCTGATCATGGACGAACCGACCGCGGCGCTGGACCCGGTAGCGGAAGCGCAGCTGTACGAAGACTTCCACCGCATCACCGGCGACAAGACGACGATTCTCATCTCCCACCGCTTGGGCGCGACACGGCTTGCCGACCGCATCCTCGTCTTCAGTCAAGGCCGTATCGCGGAGGAAGGCAGTCATGACGAGCTGATGGCGCTGGACGGCATTTATGCGGAAATGTACAGGGCTCAGTCGCAGTGGTATGTGGCTTGAGGCGGAGTTGGGATAGAGTGGGAGTTGAAACAACTACTAATACATTTTCCAAGGGGGGCTGATGAATGAAGAAAGATCTGTATGCATCGCGACAAGAAGTAAAAAATGAACTTGATATAATGAAATGGGCAGCAGGTGGAAAACAAGATGTTAGTGATATTCAAACAATATGCGAAGACTATTTGATTGAAGTATCGAAATTGAACGGATTGAGTGGAAGGCTGCTATATTGTATGAAAAACAATAAAGCTTCTTGGATTAATGAAAATCTTCTTGAAGAAGCAGAAAACTTACACAAGTCTGCAGTAAAGAAAATGAATGAACATATTGATGTTGTAAGAGAAATTAATCAGGCGATTGATAAAGAAAAGAAACCAATTGTGCTTAAGGGATTTTGTGATTTTTTCTATCTAAGGGATGAAAATAGCATAAGAAGAAGTTATGACATCGATCTGATTTATGATGACTTTGAATACCTTAATAATGTATTGATTTCATTAGGGTTTGAAGCAAAATATGCACCTGCTGATCATGAATATGCAAATTATATTAGAGGAGGAGTGGAAATTGATCTACATAGATACTTACCGGTAGCGAATTATCCTAGTAAAATAGGGCAAATCTATAATCCATACGTTCATACAAAGTATGTTCTCCAGAATGATCAAGAATATATATGGTCGCAAATGACATATGGCGATCTGTACAACTATAGTTATTTTGCAGAGGATGGGATTTTTATTCCAGAGCTAGAACCAACTATTTTAATTCATTGCAACCATATATTCAGATCATTTACAAAGGTAGATGCTAAACGTTTATGTATTAGATTAGGCGATCTATCGATTATAAGGGACTTGTTAAGTAGTAATAGTTTTGATATTGGAAGATTTAATACATTTGTTGGAAAATTCAATAGCTACGATTCCGTGAGATTTGTCTGTGGACTAATCAAATATTTTTTTGGAGAAGTCCCTGAAGAATTAAAAAATTATTATTCAACTGATTCAGAAAACCATGAATTAATATTGAATAGAACGTTATTCAAAGTGTGGTGCTATTTTGAACATCCTGATGATTTAATAAAACCAAAGGCATATAAATCGGAACATAAAAGGATAAATCAATTACTTGGATTTAACAATATTTTGTTAAGTAGTAGTAATAAGGGGGATGAAAGCTATGTCTATGGAATAGAACAGGATAATTATAGTCCCTTAAAAGCAATAATCAGTTCATCAACAGAAGATTACTTTCAAGATTTAAGATTATTCCTGAAAATTAGCCTGAATAAAGATAACTTATTTTTAAATATAAAGATAATACGACCAATAAACCCGGAATATGGAAATATTGAGATTAAAGCTTACTTTAGAAATCCATTTAAAACATCTACTATCGCCAGTTTTAATTTAGATAATACTGATAACATCTTACCAGAATCATATGATCTGAATTACTGTTATAAAATGCATGACCTTGAAAGATGGAATGAAGATGGTACTATAGGTTTTTTTGTGGAAATAGTTTTGATAGATGACCATGATAAATGTAAGTATTTATTTCCTCTATATATTCAACATAAGGATGTTGTTAGTGTGTAATAATCTCTACACTAGTCAATAAAAAGGGCTCCAAATCAGTACTTGTCCATAACCTGGCTTTGATAATCCGTAGTTGTACAAACCGCCGCGAGCCTTGTTAGGACAAGGCATTCGGTGGTTGTGGATAACTACGTGTGGTGCCTACAGATTTCAGTGATCAAAGCAGCGAAATATCCCATATTTGCTGGGGTTCTTCGATTTTTAGTGCTGAAACAATTGCCCGATGTGCTTCGGTCAATTCGGTTTTCTGGCATTTCCGGCATCCAGCCGATACTCGATCAAGTGCATCATTTGCATGAGCGAGCGTACTTCACGCCACGTCTTGCCCATCTGGTCTCGACAATACGAATGAGCATGAGTCCTAGCAAGTAGAGCAGGACGTGAGCCCGGATTCGCTTTTCCTTGCGGTGATAGACGGGATGCAGCTTCAGCGATTGCTTCAGTGTTCGGCTTTGACGGCGTCCAGGTCGATTCGCAAATTGCCGCGCTTGTCGATTTTCAAATACCGCTTGAAGGTCGGGTGGCTGTCAATCGGCAATGTGCCTTCGTATGCGCATCGCCATCGAGTTCTTTCAGCCGGGCCAGTTCTGTTCGAAGCTTCTGCAAATGTGCTTCACGCTGGGCTACATCTCGCCTCGCTTCTTCCGGATTGCGGACCAGCACATAACGCGTCCGTGCTTCATCGTCGCCGATCGCGACCTCTTTGACTTCCAGATTGTTTCGAATTGTCTTGAATCGTCCCGGAAGAGCTAGTGCCACTTCGACCGTCGGTTTGCCGGAGGTCATCTTCTCGTCCGCGATGTAGTGCCCGCCGTTTTGCTGGAGTACGCGCAAGTTGTCTTCGGATCCAGAAGCCGCGGTCGACGACCGTGATGACGCTTCCGAGTTTCCAGCCGGTCAAGTCTTTCTTGACTTCCGGAACAACGCTCATATCTGATGTGTTGCCAGGCCACACCCAGCAGCGAATCGGAATGCCGTCAAGGGTGACGGCAAAGCCGGTGACCACTTGCGGCAGGTCGGGATGATGCTCTTTGGAGTATCCCATCGCTCGGTAAACGTGCTGGACCTCGAATGCCGGAAGGTCAGGAAAGAGAGAGTATTACAGATGGTTTACTTATTTAAATCGATATGATTGGAAAGGTGAGATGTTGACATGATTACCATTGTGTTAGGCGGTCAAATTGGAAGCGAAGGCAAAGGGAAAATAGCAGCATATATTGCACGCGAATTTCAAATGAGTGTTCGCACTGGCGGTCCCAATGCCGGACATACCATCTACCATAACGGGGAAAAATATATTCTTCGTCTTGTTCCGTGCGCATTCGTCAACAAGGAATGCAAGCTAGCCTTGGCAGCGGGATCGTACATTAACAAGGATGTCTTGTTGAAGGAAATTAAAGTTTTAGGTTTAAAACCAGGTTCCTTATTTATTGATCCGCAAGCAGGAATGATTGATAAAAAGCATATAGAAGAAGAGCAAGTTTTACTCAATAACAATCTTTCAACGGGGTCGGGTGTAGGATATGCAACCTCCGACAAGATTTTAAGAAGAGAATCGTTCAAACTGGCCAAGGACATAGAGGAGTTTACGCCGTATATTGGAAATGTTTCAATGCTCGCCAACCGATGCATCGACCAAGGGGGCCGTGTCCTAATTGAAGGCACCCAAGGCTTTGATCTAAGTGTCCATCACGGAAGCTATCCATTTGTGACGAGCCGTGATACGACATCGGCAACTTTATGTGGAGAGGTCGGCTTAAGTCCAAGGCTGGTGGAAGATATTATATTAGTGTTGCGTACCTACCCCATTCGCTCATCGGATGGACCTCTTTATGAAGAAATAACATGGGAAGAGCTAACGTACCTAGCGAAATCCAGCGTACCGATTCAAGAACATACATCCGTTACGAAGAAAGTAAGAAGAATCAGCAAATTCGACGAGGAATTGGTATCAAGAGCCATTTGGATTAACAGACCGACACAATTAGCGCTAAATTTTGTTGATTACATTAGTTCCTGCGATTACAAGGTAAGGAGATATTCGGAGCTTTCTTCGGCGTCAAAGAATTTCATCGAGCGTTTAGAAAGAAAATTTGGTGTCCCCGTTACTTTGATAGGAACTGGACCAGACCAGGAAGATATTATTGATTTGCGTCGTGAAAAATTAAACAAACAGATTGTAGACGTACGGTATTCCAACATCTCTGGTGGTGGGATAGCGAAATGATAACCAACGTTGCCATCGGCATTCTTGAACATGACAATCAGATTCTTTTTGTAAAAAGAAACAATAACAGCTACCAGGGACTATGGGGGCTTCCAGGCGGTAAAATCGAAAGAATGGAACATCTCGATGAAGCCGTAATCAGGGAATTTAAAGAGGAGACTAAACAGGAAGTCAATTTTAAAGAATTGATTGGTGTCATATCTGAACTTATAAATGAGAAGGATAGGAACGAGCATGTTATACTATATCTATGTACACTGGAAGTGCCTGTTCCACAAGATATTTCGGATGGAAATCTTAGCTGGATACCCAAAAATGAGATTAATATGCGCAATGATATTATTCCCAGCGATGTCCTAATATTAGATTATTATATGTACAAAAAAACTAGGAATTTTTATTTGAGGCTCGAAAGCGTACAAACCGAGGACGGTACCTATTTGGCAAAAGAGAGTTTACCCTATGGATAAAAGGGAGATTAACCGGTTAAAGTCTGTGTTTAGATCGATCAGAATTCCGTGCAATTTCGGTTTTGCAGGAGAGTTGTACATTGATTTAGATGCCCTTGGAAAAGAAGTTCATTTGCCACTAATGATCAAAAAGAGGTACCTTACAGAAGACATAATAGCTGGGAAAGCATACAACAGGACTTCCCGTTATTATTACAAGGATTTTCACGATATCATTCGGGTCATGGAACAAGTGCAAGCTGATTATTCGACGATTTACGAATTAAATCTTGAGGAACGGGTAAAAAGGTATCTTTTGTTTACCGTAATCGAGTACTTAATGATCTCCACAGCGAAAATTATGTACTTATACTATATCCAAAATGAAGATAAATTGTATGATGAATCAAAAGCTTATTTATCGTTACTGTGGCGAAATTTGATCAGATTGTGTTTCGAGGATTCCATTCCTCCAGCTCCGATCATCGGCTTGGCGTCGCATTCAAAATATGCTTTGGAGAACAATTTTGCGTCAACTCGGAATTACGCAGAGATGGACAATAAGTTAGTCTTGTTTATTGATTTTTTTCTATTCCGGGAAGAGATTAAACAATTTGATCTTATTATTTCGCCATTGTTCGGCGGTGTCATGATTCCGTTTTGTTACAGCAGTTTGAGTGATTATTTTTCAACGGAACCTTGCAAGAAAGCGGAATGCGAGTTTTTATCCTTCTCATTATACGACAACGCACAATCCGACCGGCAATTTCATTTGTTGAACGAAAAACTTCGACTGCTTCGAAAAAACTATTCAAAAGATGTCAAAGTGCTTTTGGTAGACGATAACATTGGATCAGGCAGGACATTGCAACTGCTAAAGACGGTAGTCTTTACTCATTTTACGCACGTAAGAATCAAGGCTGTAGAGTACCATTGGGAAAAAAAGCTTCTAAGAGAAAATGTGGCTTGCAACGAAATATTTCAAGCACATCAAATTGACTTTCTTTCACCTCTTATGTACAGGCATTATCTTATACTGGAAAAATATATCGAAGGGCTTATTTCAAATCATTGTACTTATTCCAACTATTTTCCTTCGTCTATAGATCAGTACCTCTCACTTGACGAATTTAAGTTGAAATCAAGAAATGAGCAGGTAATAAAAACGCTTTTAGATAAATCGACGTTACTGCAATTTGCGAGACGAGTTAATGGATTACAATCCAGAAAAGGATGTTGAACGAAGTGAATCTATTAAAACCACATGATATATGGCCACCTCATGATCTGTATAAGCAGATGGCCAATGTATCTTATGCCTATCTTGATCAAGTTCAAACATTATCTATTAAGGACGGTTCCGGAGTAATTGCCCAATTCGAAAACATGCTAACCGAATATTATGGAGTTAAATATGCGATTGGTTTAAATTCCGGTACATCAGCCGTACACTCTGCGCTTTTTGCCGTAGGAATTCAAGATGATGATGAGGTGATATGCCAAGTAAGTACCTTTCACGCTTCCATTACCCCCCTCATGCAAACCGGAGGCATTCCGGTTTTATGCGATACAGACGGGTCCACAGGAAATATTGATATCGAAGATGTGAAGAATAAGATTACCGATAAAACTAAAGCTATAATCGTCACCCATATGTGGGGATATCCTGCCGACATGGATGAAATCATGGAAATTGCCAATCAGCATAACCTTTTTGTAATTGAAGATTGCTCCCATGCTCACGGTACAGTCTATAAAGGGAGAAAAACTGGAACAATTGGTCATATCGGCGTGTTTAGCATGCAAGCAAGCAAAATTGTTCCTGCTGGAGAAGGAGGATATTTGATCACATCGGATCGTAATCTATACGAGAGAGCACTCTTATTTGGACAATTCGGCGAACGACTGAATTTACAATTAACGGTACCTGATTTACATGCGTTTTGGGAGACGGGAATGGGCCTAAAATATCGTATGCATCCATTGGCTGCTGTGTGCGCTATTGTTGCATTTAAACATTTCGCTCATTATTTGAGGCTTCGTAGAAAACGTATTCATGCTTTTCATGAATATATCAAAGACATCCCTGCTCTAAATCATCTCATCGAAGAGTCCCCTTTGGACAGATACTCTTATTTTATGAATCGGATGCAATATGAGCCCGAGCATATTTCTGGTATACCGATAAAATCGGTTGTCAAAGATTTGAGGGAACTGGGACTAGATATTCGAATTGCAAGCCATAGGCCGTTATATCACTTGCCTGTTTTTCAAGGTAAACGCCTTGTAGGAAATGATAATTTAAGCAGATGGCCAATTTATACCCAAGCGCAATTTCCTAAAACAGTTTCTTATTTTGAATCATTGCTCGGTTTGCCGCGTTTCGACCATCCTGAAGGGGATCGATTGGTAGAATATTACGGCCAAACATTGCGTCAATATTTTCTGAAGAGGTGATTGTTTCATGTTGGATATTCGCAAGGGCATGAACTATCTGGGGCTTGATTATATGATTAAAATCGGAGGGAGCTTACTTCCAAACATTAATAAATGCAAGCAATTAGCTGATTTATTATCAGAAGTGGGGAAATCAAAGCGGTTACTTTTGTTTCCCGGCGGAGGAGAAATCGACAATTACATAGAAACCTATCATAGTCAGATTGCTTTGGATAGGGAAATATTCCATCGAGCAACCATGCTTGCGATGGATCAGACCGCATTATTATTCTGCAATTATAACCTGGAAATGCTTGTTCCTGTTGACAACATGATCGATTGTAGAAAGGTTTTGGACCAACATCGAATACCTTTTTTACTTCCGTCCAAAATTGTATTCGGATTAGATCCGTTCCGATATACGAATCGCATCACCTCTGACGGAATGGCACTATACTTTGCGCATATTTTTCAAGCAAAGCGCATGGTGTTGATTAAGAGCATAAACGGAATACTCGATCATAATCGGCAAACTATTTCCAGGCTCTCATTTGATGAATTTTTGATGACAGAGCAAGATTGCGTCGACGAAACTTTCCCATTGTTGGCCCATAAAGTGAAAATTCCGATTGACATATTGAACGGATTGGAGTACGAGCAATTGAGGCAGTATTTCAAGGAGGAGATTAACGCTTGGGGGACGCAAATAAACTAGGTCATCCAGTAAGTACGGTCAAGTACTTGATGCCAATGATTTCAGAAATGACACGTAATGATAGATATCCGATTGGCCTTGAAGAGGCGTTAGTTGAATACTTAAAGGATGATCTTTATATAAGTCACCTTATATATCCGTTTTTGAAAAAATGGGAAAACAAGTTGGATTTTGATAAAGTCTTTAGCATGTTGCCGGCGAGGCTGCGCATGGTTCTCCTGGGATTTATGCATCTGTGCGATATTAGTCCAGATTATCCGGGATTGCTGGAAAGGCGGTGCTCTATTACATATCCCTATTACCTTCGCGGTTCCTGGTTGAATGACTACAAGGAGCTCTCGTCATACCGAAAACTGAGTCATCGCCTTCAAGAGATAAAGGATGAATATGGTGTGGACATCTTTCTGACATTAAGGGATTTGAAGGAGATCCGTGCTGATGCAGATTTAGATACAGCGAACCACGATCGGTTATATGAATATCTGATGCTTCTACACTCGTTTTTTAGTGATCATCATATTCCATATTCAATTGGAGGAAGTGTAAGCCTTTTCCTCCAATTGTCATTGGAGTGCTCTTGGGATATAGATATTGTCATCTTTCAGGAGCCTGATAGTCATCTTTGTGACAATATCATTCGTTTTGCCGAAACGGAACTACAGTTAATGCTTGAAGAGAAGTGGGAGGATTATTTATCTTTTCGTTCTCTTGAACATGGATTAACGCTGGATGTCGAAATTAATCAACATTATAAACAAAGGTTAGATGAATACACCAATTCTATAACGTCTTATACGTTGGGAAACACGACGGTTCACCTATTACATTACAGAAAGATATTAGATCTTAAAAAGGGAATGGGGCGATTGAAGGATTTGAATAACATATTTAAGGCATATGAATTATTATATGGAAGTGAGGGTAAGCATAGAGCCTATGAATATTTGGAGTCGAGATTTTAACACATCGTGTTCTTTTCATCTTCGTGAGAATAGTGTGGCTATTTTTATGGAAAAAGAGGATGCGGAGATGATCGACGATCTTCAAGCTTTTTTCCATTATCCATCGTATCGGCCCGCCAGACGTTCTGTGTGGACTGTTTATCTTTATAGGGATACGGCAGCAGACATGTTCCTAACGGGAAAGTCTGAAAAAATAAATATGGAATTAGGCGAGACAGGGAAGTTGATTGTGACAGGTAAGTATACCGTCATCGAATCGGATGCTACTAAAGGAATTGTCGTCATAGATTCGAAAAGTAAAGTCGTTTCGATTTATAATCCACGTTACAAGGTTCGTTTTATCGATGCTTACCGAGTGGTTAGACAATTGTTTGCGACGCAATTGCTCGAACATTCCATCCCTTTTCATGGGGGAGCCGTTCATCTGGAAGGTATAAACATCGCTTTTCTGGGACATAAGGGATTTGGCAAATCTACTTTGGTGACAGGTCTTCTTTATAAAAATCCTACGTCCTCTTATATTTGTAATGACCGATTTTTCCTTAAGGTTCTGCCCGGACATCCGGCTGAAATTGTCCAATGGCCGGAATGCCCTGCCCTGACATATACAACATTGTGCATGTTTGAGGAACTTCCCGACCGAATCGAATATATGAAGCATCATCCCGGACGCTTTGTACCATCTGAGCGATTTATCGATCATCCGAGGCTTCCCGGCAAGCAAGAAATTATATCGAATCGTACTGATGAAGGGAAGGTTATTTTTACCAATTTGGAATTTACGTCTATGCTGCGAAGAAGTATCATGCCATCCACTTCATTGGACTATATTTTTCTATTGTCCAGACCAGAGAACAATGAATGTGAACTTGTTCCAATCTCCGATACGGAAACCATGCAATTATTGAATAAAAACATCGATGCTTTTGATTCATTTCCCGATTGGTTGAATATACAGGGGAAAAGGAACCATAATATTGATTTAGCCGCAGTACGTGATTTTCCTCAATGCTTTTTGTTTCGCAGGACTTACAATCTGGAGTACGATCTTGCATTCTTGAAGGAATGGGCATTAGATCGGTTTCTTGACAAAAAATAAAACTTAACTATAAATGAGTAATCCACTTCCAGTAAACTGTAAAAACAAAAAGAATAGAGACAAAGCGCGCTCCTTGTGGTAAAAAGTAGTCACCACAACAAACTTATACCCAGGAGGGCTCGCTATGTCTCATACCGCCATCGTACCCGATCATGCGACGATTCGCAACTATTTGTTGCAGCACCGGCTGCCGTTGTATTTTTCAAAGCCGGTTCTGACTCATATCGAGACGTATATGGCGGCCGCGACAGCAAAAGGATTTCGCGGCAAGGTAGTGGACCTGGCGGAATACAGCGATTGCCACCGGACGACGCTCGGCCATTTTCTGGCCGAAGGCAAGTGGGACGAAGGGGTGCTGCAAACCAAAGTAAAGACCGAATCCCTTCGTCAGGTGGTGCAAGCGTCTGAGCGGACAGCGGAGCCGCTGTTCGTCATCCATGATGATACGATTGCCCAGAAGACCAAGCCTTCGTCACAGGCTGGGGCCCCGATGGAGCTCACCGGTTTTCATCATTCGCATCTGCTCGGCAAGGTCGTGTGGGGCCATCAGGTTCAAGCTACCGTCGTGGGATGTGCGGACTTATCGCTCATCCATTCGATCGAACTCTACGACAAAACCAAGACCCATCTGGATGGACAGTCTATACGAAAATCGATCGCGTCTGCGACATGGCGGCCACCCTCCCGCATCCATCTCATGGTGGTTACGTGCTGGTCGATTCTTGGTTTACCTGCGCTCGTGTCATCGACAGCTACGCAGCTGCTGGCTACCATCTGATCGGTGCCTTGAAGACCAATCGGATTCTCTACCCGCAAGGGATCCGTACCTCGGTCCAGGACTTTGCCGCCCATATCCGAAAAGAAGACGTTCGCCTCGTGACCGTGAACGGCTCTTCCTACTGGACGTATCGGTACGAAGGCGCGTTGAACAAAATCGACAACGTTGTTGTCCTGCTGTGTTGGCCGGAGCAGGCGTTTGGGGAACCGAAAGCGCTGCGCGCCTTCCTAAGTACCGACGTTTCTTTGGAGACCGAAACCATTTCGGCTTATTACGCCAAACGATGGCCAATTGAGATCTTTTTCCGCCAGTACATTGGCAAGCTCGCTCTCAATATTTAAGGTGGTTATTAGGCCACTAAATAGTGTTCAGTAAGCCACTTAAGGTAAAGATGGCTGGTGAATGGCGCATTTAGGCACTGCCAGTAATCAGCCCCTTATAGGGAAAAAAAGCAAGCCAGCCGTGGAACGGGTGGTCCTATGACTGAAATGGCTTGTTCTTCAAGCGGTATCCGCATAGCTATGATCATCGTTAGTAGATACTTTTTTTTATATTTCCACTTTTGATTTGATCCACGGATCGCTCTACTAGATTTTATCCTGAATTTCGAAAGTAGAATTCTATGAAAACGTGAAAAGGGCTCCAAATCTTTGGTAGAATGGTGTTTGTCCGAACAACATCACCCAAAGAGAGGAGCACCTTTTAGGTGAAGTCTACCACATCCATCAGCAAAATCAAGACCGAATTTTCATTGCAAAATGCCACAAGCTTCGGAGGCGTCAAGGTCTTCTTGGATTTTCTTGAAAAAATTAAACTGCCCAAGGCGATGCGCGGTCTCTCCGGCGGCAAAGCACACAATGCGGTCTTCCCTCTGCATCGCATCCTGCCGTATCTCATTGTCGGCTGGATGCTCGGTTTGAGCGGATTTTTCATTTTCGCAAGCTGCAGTATGACGCCCTGCTACGTCATTTTCTGGGCGGACGCTGCCCGCATCACAGCCTGCTATACAAGGAACTCGGCCGACTAGGCCGGACCTGTCCCGGACTAGCGGTGGAGCTTCGGACGCTCCATCAGGAGGTCATTCGTCCTTGCTTGCCTGACCGCCTCATTCTCGATCTGGACTGCACGGTCGAAACGGTCTACGGCGACCAGGGCGGCGCGGCTAAAGGCACGAATCCACACAAGCCCGGCCGAAAGAACTATCATCCGCTGCTGGCTTTCGAAGGGCAGACGCGGCTAAATCTGAATGCTTGGCTTCGCCCGGGCAATACCCATTCTTCCAGAATGCCATCGACTTTCTGAAGCAAACGTTTGACCTGCTTGGCAAGCATCCGATCGGCTACGCCCGATTCGACAAGGGCTTTGGCGGCGAAGACTTCTACAGCCTGCTCGAGAGCCGGAAGATCGGCTATGCCGGCAAACTGAAATGGACAAAACGGCTGGAGCAGGAAGTTCGGAAGTGTCGCTACTGGACGCGGTACGTCGACGAAGATTGGATCATCGAAGGCATCACGCTGATTTACAAAGCAACGACCTGGAAGAAAGCGCGTCGGGTGATAATCATCCGCAAGGCTCAAGTGTTTGATGACGGGCAAAGCCGAATGGTTTTCGACAGCGACTGGCAGTACGAAGCGATCGTCACGAATTTGGAATGGGAGCCGATCGATTTGTGGCGCTTCTACAATCAGCGTTGCTGCATGGAGAATTACATCAAGGAAGCCAAGAACGGATTCTCCATGGATCGTATCGCGACAAGCGATTTCCGTGCCAATGAACTGGATCTGCTCATCAAACTGCTCGCGTATAACTTGTTCGAGCGATTCAAGCGCGATTGCTGCGAGCCTGTTCATCGCGGCTACACGATTGCCAGGTTCCGGCTGGAGTTCTTTCACATCGCTGCCACGCTCATTCAGCACAGTCGATCGGTCATTCTCAAACTGGCGAAGGACTTCGCGGGCCGATACGCTTGGAAGCGGATCGAATGTCGTGTGGCTCAGTTGGAATGATCCTTCCACAATCTTACATGGAAATCGCAACGCCCCTTCACTGGGGAGGGGGAAGAACTATCCTTCATGCCTGCAATTGGGACCGTCTCGCTGGATAATCTCTCTTTATTTTACAGTATGATGATCTCCAAATTCCTTCGCATCCCCTGTTACTACTGGACTTTCGAAATTCAGGTTTATTATTGCTTATCTGAAGAGGCATGTTACAATGTTGAAAAAAATAAGTGGAGGCGACTATAAGTGAGGAATGACAAACTAACCTATGCCCAAACTGGCATTAATATAGACGATACGGATGCTGTCAAGCAAAATATGGCCAACAGTCTGAAGACCAACGATGGTCGGGTTTTAAATTCCCTTGGCGCCTTCGCTTCTTTGTATGATTTTAAATTTCCAGAGTACGAACATCCGGTTCTAGTTCTGAAAACGGAGGAGCCAGGCTCCAAACAAAAGCTGTCTTTTCAATACGGACGGCTGCGTTCGATTTGCTACGATATGATCAATCATTTAATAAACGACATCGTTGTCATGGGCGCGAAACCGCTTGCGGTTCAGGATGCGATCATTTGCGGTGCTGTCGATAAAAAAACGATCAGTGAAATTGTCGATGCCATTTCAGCGGCGTGCAAAGAGCAAGACTGTACGCTAACTGGGGGCGAGACATCGATACAACCGGGGGTGCTGGACAAAAATTCATTTATCCTTACATCCAGCATTGTCGGGATCGTCGATAAATCTAAAATTATTGACGGCTCAGCTATACGCAAGGGAGACGCAATTGTAGCTGTTGCGTCTAACGGAGTTCATACGAACGGATACACCTTAATTCGGGCTATTATTGACAACCATCCTGAAATCCTAGACATGAGCGTAGGCGACGAGAGCTTTTTGGATACCATTATGATACCGCATTTATGTTATTACAAGCCTCTCAAAGGATTGCTTGGGAAGGATGGACTGCATGGTATGGCTCATATTACAGGCGGTGGGATTGAAGGCAATTTGAATCGGATTCTTCCGGAACATCTCACTGCCGCCGTCGACTTATCTCGAATTGATGTTTTGCCAGTGTTCCGAATGATTCGCAATATTTGGAAACGTGGACGAACGGGATATGCTGCGCACGTTCAATATGGGGGTCGGACTGATCCTTGTTATTAGTCCAGGGACTGTTGAAGCGGTAGTGAATCATTTGGGGGCATTTGGGTTAAAAAGCTACGTCATTGGGGAAATCGTTGAAGGTAACAAGCAGGTCGTCTTCCAACGAGAAATAGTGTGGGATTAATTAATGGTTTCACATTGAGGAAATCTATGCGGAAATGTACAGAGCTCAGTCTCAATGGTATGTGGCATAAGGTTGGTGAAACTTAATGCATAAGCTCAAGGCCGTCCTGTTCGACCTGGACAACACGCTGTTTGATTTCGCAGAATGGTGGGATAAAAGTTTGTGTGCGGCCTTTCGATCCTACCCGCCTACGGCTTCCCTGGATCAAGAGAAAGTCATCCGGTCGTTTCGGCATGTTAGCGATCAGCTTTGGACGCTGTACCTTCAAAAAAAGATCAGTTTGTCTGCATTTCGCCACGACGCGCCGAGGCCTGCCTGAAGCAATTTGATCCGGATATTTCCGAACAGGATGTAACCGAATTTCTTCATTATTTCGAAGAAGTCAGCCTGCAATCGCTGAATCCTAATGAAGATGTTTTGAATATGATTCGCGACTTGAAAAGCCGATTCATAACGGGCATCGTGACCAATGGCACCGGGAAGCAGCAACTCGAAAAAATGAACCGGCTCGGACTTCATGACGTTATTTCGCCGAATGCCATTTTTATATCCGAGCAAATCGGTCACCAAATACCGGCACTGCCGTTCTTTCAGAAGGTTTGTTCCTCTTTGCATATCAGACCGGAGGAGATAATCGTTGTCGGCGACTCCTGGGAAATGGACATCGTAGGAGCCATAGAAGCGGGAATGCATGCGGTTTGGCTGCGAACCAAGAGTCAGGAGCCCGGCACTTCGCATCAGCCTTTCGCTGTCATTGACCGGATTACGGAGCTGAGAAATGTGCTCAGTCATACCAACGGTTGAACTTCGCTCCATTCTCTCCCGTCTAATGGGTAAAACCTTATACGGGAGGTATACTCCTTGAAAAAAAGCGCTTGGCTGATCGGAGCGGCGGCTCTTTGCGTCGGTATATCGGGGCTCGCCTATGCATCCAACCCGATTCAATTGGCGGTTAACGGAAAAACGATCGAAACGGATGTGCCTCCGGAAATCAAGGACGGGTATACGATGGTTCCTGTGCGCTCGATTGCCGAGGCGCTGGGGGCGAAGGTGAACTGGAATGAGGAGCGGCAGACCGTCCGCATTGAGTCGGATTGGGAGCAGCAAATTTCCCTTCTGCAGCAGGGCTACGCGTCCCGAACGCCGCAGGAAGCGGCGCAGACCTGGGCGGAAGCGGTCAAAAACCGCAACGGCGCCGTCCAGTTCGCTGTGCTGTCCCCTGAGCTAAAGGAACAGACAAGAGAGCATTATGAGCGAATCCATTGGGTTACCGGCATATCCAGCCCGTGGGTCGAGCAGTTTCAAATCGCGGACGAGCGGGAAGCCGGAGAACACCGATGGGAATTCGACCTTGAGTTTCAAATGAAGACGTCGACCGGCAGTGCCGGCCTTGCAACGGCCAGACTAACCGCGGAACAAATCGAAGGAACATGGTACATTACCCAGGTGTTAGGCGGTACGGACGGCGTACCGAACGTTGCTCCTGACGACATCCGGACGGACGCCGCGGAAGTGCGGGCGGTGGTGAAGAAGCTGAAGCTGGATGTATCTCAAACGGACATCGGTCAAATATTCGGACAACAGTATGCGAAGGTTGTCGCCGCCTTGGACGGCAGCAGCATGTGGCGGTACGATTTTGTCGATCATCAAGGATATATCGCGAAGGCAGCGTCCGACGGGACCAACGTGATGGACGATGTCGACCGGTCCGGGCTGGAAAGCGGCGCGCTTCGCATGCAGCTGTTTGTAGAATGGGATGCGGACGGTCGCGTTCGGGAGTATTCTTTGTATTATTTGGACAGAGACGGAAGCATAGCCAACTACCGGCTGTATGCGGACGGAAAGATTCAATTGAAGTAATGGCTTAAACGCAACAATTCCAAAAAGCTGGCGTGCATGCGCTGGCTTTTTGGCATATCAGCAGGATGGTTCGATATGATAAACCTTGATTTTGCCCCAGACGCTTTTCCAATTCTTCTTGGCAATGCGTTCCTCGTATATTTTCGCTCTTTCTTCCGTTTCTCTACAAATCAAGTGATTTGGCGCTGCGCAGTACCTCCATCATCCACTCGTCAGCTTGTACAAGTTGAATGATGTCCTGCTCATTTTGTAATTTCAAAATCATCGCTCCCTCGAACATATATTCTTATTATACCTGATAATAAAATAATGGGAAGTCTTTACATTCCCGCGAGCATAACAAAATATGCGGGGTTTGGCTGCATTTCAATGGAATATGCGGGGAATAAAGCACATTTTTTTGATAATGTAACCGTATACAGCGCGATTGCGCCGTTTTTTAGCAGAGAGGGGGCCAAATGGCCAAAGCGAAGCTGAAGTTTCCGCTTAAGAATCGGAACATTGGGGGGAAGGGTGAACCGCCTTTAAAACCGGAGTATACACAAAAATAAGAAGTCGGTCGCGCGTGGTTAGTCATATTAAAGAAGGGGTGTTCAAATTGATACGCAAGCTGAAATATTGTATGTTGATTGGCGCCATAGCATGGTTGCCGGCCTGCAGCGGCGGAAGCGGAGGACCCTCCGGCCCGTCCGATGGAGGAAATGCGGAGAAGCCGTCCGATGAACCGGTCGAGCTCGTCTTTTATTCGATCGCCCGCGACAGCGAGGAGTCGTTCAATGAACGGATGGGCAACGATATTCGGCAAAAATTCCCCAACGTGACCATTAAGTACATCCAGAGGACGGCCGGGGAAACCGATTTGGAGCAAATTTTGCTCACCGATCAGAAGATCGATATGATTTGGGGATCGCAAGCGACATGGGGGAGCGTCCTGAAATACGGCCTGGAGTACGATATGACGGAGCTCATCAAGAAGCACGACGTGGATCTGAGCCGAATCGAGCCCGGGCTCGTCGAGGCCATCAAGCAAAGAAGCGATGGCGGCATGTACGGAATCCCATACGAGAACAGCACGATGGCTATCTATTACAACAAAGATATTTTCGATAAATTCGGGGTCGAATATCCGAAGGACGGGATGACTTGGGACGAATTTTACGAGCTTGCCCGCAAGGTGACTGGCTCCATCGACGGTCAAGACTACATCGGATATTCTCCGTCGCAAAACCATATGGTGCTCATGAATCCTTACTCACTGCCGCTGATCGATCCGGCGACAGGGCGATCCACGTATGGCGACGTGAGGTGGAAAACGATCCTGGAAACGGAGCTGCTCCGCTTCGCCAAGGACCCCGTCTACAAATCGGCCATGGACAAATACAGAAAAGGAAAGCTGCCGGATACGAACACATTCCTCAAAGACCGGGTCGTTGCGATGTATCCCGGAGGGCCGCTGACGCCGATCGTGCTGGCCAGCGAAATGGCCGCTTTCAATTGGGATCTCGTAGCCGCGCCGACATACGAGGACCGGCAAGGTACCGGCTTCCAGTCTTATCCGAACTATATAAGCATCACCAATATGAGCGAGCATAAGGATGAGGCTATGGAGGTGATCAAGTTTTTAATCTCCGATGAATACCAGACGAAGCTGTCCCGGTCGGGCAACATGACGGTGCTTCGGAACGAACAGATTCAAAAGCAGATGGGCGAAGACGGCGCCTTCAAAGGCAAAAATTACAGCGCGTACTTTTATAACAAGCTGGCGCCAATTGCCCAGGGAGCCAATGTCCAAACCGACAAGGACCCGCTCTATTCCATCACCAACCGGTTAGTTCCGATCATCAACGGGGAAATCGACATCAATACGGCTTTGCGCCAGGCAGAGGAAGAGGTCAATATGGGGATTAAAGCGGTATCGAGCAGATAAGCGGGCTGGACGGCTCGGCAGTGCAGACCTTGTGCGCGGCCTTGGCCGTACGCCGCTTCCGCGCTCGCTGCATCCGCGTCAAGGAGCGGAAGCGGAGCAGCGTCCAGGCGGATGAATACAGACAAGCGATCAATGGAGAGGAGAAACCGTATGGTTAGCAATACTGCTGTCAATGTAAGCTGGCTTGGAGGAAGAAAAATATCCCCTGCCGGAAGCGGAGTGACGTGGGGCATTCCGTGGAAAAAGGGCGAGCTGCGGCGGGAGGAAAGTCTAACGCTGACGGACGCCGCCGGCCGGCGCGTGCCGCTGCAGAGCTGGAGCGCGGCGTATTGGCCGGACGGCAGCGTCAAGTGGAGCGCCCATGCCGCGTCCTTCCTTGCCGGCGTGAACGCCGCCGATACGTTCGTCGTAACGAAGGGAGAGCCGCCCTCTCCCGAGACTCCGGTGCAGGTGCGCGTGGAGAACGAATACATCGAGGTGAATACGGGCTTGGTGGTGTGCCGGGTGAACCGTTCGGGGGGCGAGGTGATCCGCTCGATTCACCGGGGCGAGACGCTCGCCTGCTCCGGCGGCCGGCTCGTCGCCATTCGCGAGGAGCGGATGAATGACGCCGGCTGGCGCGCCTGCAGGGAGCAGGATTTCGCGAGCAGCGTCGCCGATGCAGTTGTCGAGCAGAGCGGGCCGGTACGCGCCGTCGTCAAGGTGCAGGGCAGGCACCGGGCGGTCACCGCTTCCCGGGAGTGGCTTCCATTTACGCTGCGGCTGTATTTTTATGCAGGCCTTGCACAGATTCGGCTCGTCCATTCCTTCGTATACGACGGCAATCCGCACCAGGATGCGATCAAAGGGCTCGGCATCTCCTTCTCGCTGCCGATGAGCGGACCGCTTTACAACCGGCATATCCGTTTCGGCGGAGACACCGGTATGTTCAGCGAATCGCCCAAGCACCTCATGACGTTCCGCACCAAAGGAAAGTACGAGGAGCTGTTCCGGCAGCAGACGGCCGGGGAGCGGATCGCCTTCGATCCGCTTGAGGATGCCGGGTTCACGGAGCTTTTGGACGATGCGGCGGTATGGGACGATTTCAAGCTCGTTCAGAGCGCTCCGGATTATTACGAAATCGCCAAGCGGACGCAGGAAGCGTGCTGCTGGCTGAAGGCGGGCAGCGGCAATCGCTCCATGGGCGTCGCCTACGCGGGGAGCGAAAGCGGCGGTCTGGCCGCGGCCGTGAGGAACTTTTGGCGCAAATATCCGTCGTCGCTGGCCGTAAGCCATATGGCCCGGGCAACGGCCGAGCTGACGGTATGGTTCTGGTCCCCGGACGCGCAGGCGATGGACTTGCGCCATTACGATACGAAGACGCATCGGCTGTCTTCCTATGAAGGCTTTGATGAAATGCGCAGCACGCCTTACGGCATCGCCAACACGAGCGAACTGACGCTGTACTGCTTCGAGCAGACGCCGGATGCGCAGCAGCTGAAGGCGATCGCCGAGGCAGCGGATGCGCCGCCGCTGCTCGTCTGTAAGCCGCAGCATTATCATGATGCCAGGGCGTTCGGCCTGTGGAGCCTGCCGGACCGCGGCACGCCGCTCAAGGCGCAGCTGGAGGACCGGCTGGACGGGCTGATCGAGTTCTACAAGACGGAGATCGAGCAGCGCAAATGGTACGGCTTTTGGGACTACGGCGATGTCATGCACAGCTACGATCCGACCCGCCACGTCTGGCGCTACGACGTCGGGGGATGCGCCTGGCAAAATACCGAGCTCGCGCCGAACATGTGGCTCTGGTACATGTTCCTCCGTTCGGGCCGCGAGGATATTTTCCGCCTGGCGGAGGCGATGACGCGGCATACGAGCGAGGTCGACATGTACCATATCGGCGAATACGCCGGCCTCGGCTCGCGGCACAACGTTATCCATTGGGGCTGCGGCTGCAAGGAAGCGCGCATCGCGATGGCGGGGCTGCACCGCTACTATTATTATTTGACGGCGGACGAGCGGATCGGAGACATTATGAACGAAGTGGTCGATGCCGACTATACGACCGTGCATTTGGACCCGATGCGCTCCTATTATCCGAAGGACGAATTCCCGACGCATACCCGCGTCGGCCCCGATTGGGCGGCGTTCAGCTCCAATTGGATGACGCGCTGGGAACGTTATGAGGATACGCGGTATCGCGACAAGCTGCTGGTCGGCATTCGAGATATCAAAAGCATGCCGTTCCGCCTCAGGACGGGGCCGGTCTACGGCTACGATCCGGCAACCGGCCGGCTCATGCATTTCGGCGACGATAACTGGGGCCGGACGTTGGCCGTCTGCATGGGAGGGCCGCAGGTATGGTTCGAGCTGGCGGACATGCTGGAAGACCCGGAATGGGAGGACATGATGGCCGAGTTCGGCGAGTTTTACCTGCTGAGCAAGGAGGAGAAGGCGGAGCAGACCGGCGGAGCGATCCAGCAGGGCAACTGGGGGCACCCGGTGCTGGCCGCCGGCATGATCGCCTACGGCGCATATCTCCGCAACAACAAGGAGCTCGCCCGCAAAGTATGGGACATCCTGCTGGAGGAGCCGTTCACGGCGCGGATCGCTCGGCCCGATGACGTAGACGGACTCGAATATATCCGGCCGCTGCAGGAAATCGCCAATGCAGGCACGAATACCGCCTCGCAGTGGTCGCTCAACACGATTCTCAGCCTGGAGCTGCTGTCGGATTGGCTGCCGGAAGACCGCCCGGAAGCGTCCTGCCAGGAAGCGCCGGTATAGTTGCGGCGCGGCCCGGCGGGGGCGAAAGGGTGAAAGGCGAAGAGGCGAAAGGCGAAGAGGCGAAAGGCGAAAGGTGAAAAGGTGAAAGGTGAAAAGGTGAAAGGGCGAAAAGGCGAAAAGGCGAAAGGTGAAAGGGTGAAAGGCGAAGAGGTGAAAGGAGAAAGGTGAAAGGTGAAAGGGCGAAAAGGCGAATGCCCCCGCACTGTCGCCAGCGTGCAGGTTTGGCGCATACCGATAAAAAACCTCGCCGAAGCGAGGTTGAGCTTGCCCATATGGCGGCGACCCGCAGGCAAAATATCAGCGGCCGGTCCGAAGGGGGCTGCCGGCGGCGAGAAATTCGCTCGCCAGCGGCGGCTAACTCCACAGCCGGTCATTGCTGTAGTAATGGTTCCACTGCTCCGTCTCTTCCCACAGGCCGGGGATCGCGGGATGCAGGTGCTGGGCGATCACCTCGTCGTTCAACTCCTCGATGCCGAGCCCCGGCGCGTCGGGGACGGCGATATACCCGTTCTGGAGCAGCGGCTTCGGCAGCTTACTGATAATGATGTCGTCCCACCAATCGACATCGTTGGAATGAAACTCGAGCGCCAGGAAATTTTCCGTCGCGGCGGCGACGTGGACGGCGGCCAGGCAGGCGATCGGGCTCTCGGCCATATGGATCGCCATGGCCACGCCGTGATCCTGGGCCATGTCGCCGATCTTCTTCGTCTCCAGGATGCCGCCGGCGCTGAGCACGTCCGGATGGATGACCGATACGCCGCCGGATTCGATAAGCGGCCGGAAGTTTTCCTTCAAGTAGATGTCCTCGCCCGTACAGATGGGGGTGGTGACGGCGTTCGCCAGCCGCACGTACTGCTCCGTATACTGCCACGGAATCATGTCCTCCATCCAGGCGAGATTGTACTTGTCGATCCGCCGCCCGAGCTTGATGCAATCCTCGACGCCGATATGGCCGAAGTGGTCGATGGCGATCGGCACCTCATAGCCGACGACAGAGCGGACGTCGGCGACGTACTGCTCCAGCACGTCCAGTCCCTTCTCCGTAATATGAATGCCCGTGAACGGATGGGCGATGTTGTGCAGGTCGTACATCCTGCTGCGCAGCTGCCGAATCTCCTGCTCGGACAGGCCTGCGCTCGCCCGGTTGCGCCACCGCTGCGATACGTCGCGGAGCTCTTCCATGAACCCGAGCGGGGCGCTGACGGTGCCGGGCTCGCCGGCGAGAATGCCGAGGCCGAGGTCCATTTTCAGGAAGGTGAATCCTTTGTCCATCCGTTTCTTGAGCGCCTGTCCCATGGCCAGCCCCGTGTTTTTGCCCTCGACGTCGGTATCGCAGTACATGCGGATGCGGTCGCGGAATTTGCCGCCGAGCATCTGGTAGATGGGGATGCCGTACGCCTTGCCGGCGATGTCCCAGAGCGCGATCTCGATGCCGCTGACGCCGCCGCCCTGCCGGGCGTGGCCGCCGAACTGCTTGATGCGCCGGAACAGCTTGTCGATCTGGCACGGGTTCTCGCCGAGCAGGCGGCTTTTGAGCTGCAGGGCGTACAGCTTATCCGCGCCATCGCGCACCTCGCCGAAGCCGACCAGCCCCTGGTTCGTATACACCTTGATCAGGCTGCAATGCATCGGCGCGCCGACGATATCGGCGAAGCGAATATCGGTTATGCGCAGCTCGGACGGGCGGGAATGCGTGTTGACATGAGCCAGCGTCGACTCGAACGTTTCCTGTTGGATCATGCGAATGTCCCCTTTTCCTAAAAAGTGGATTGCTTTTTCGGTTCCGCGAACAAGGAATCTTGCCTTACAGCAGCATGCTTCCTCCGTCGATGCGTATGGAGGCTCCGTTCAGGAACGCTGCTTCCTCGGAGGCGATATAGCAGACCAGATGGCCGATATCGTAGGGGCGGCCGGTGCGTCCGAGCGGGAACTTGGCGATGAGCGCCGGGTTGTTCGCCAGCTCTTCGTCCTCGGGCACGAGCGGCCAGCGCGCGGTGACGGCTCCCGGCTCGATGGCGTTGACCGTAATGCCCCAGCGGCCGAGCTCGATCGCGCTTTCGCGGACGAGCATTTTGACGCCGCCCTTGCTCATGGAGTACACGGGATCGAAGTCCGTCGGCCGCTTCCCGTGGACGGAGCCCATGCATACGATGCGGCCGAAGCATCTGCTTTTCATATATGGGACGACCGCCTGGATGCACTGCCAATATCCTTTCAGGTTGACGTTCATCTCGCGGTCGAACGTATCGCCGTCATGCTGAAACAGCGTATAGTTGAGCTGCACGGCCGCATTGTTGACGAGAATGTCGATGCCGCCGAAGCGTTCGGCGACCTTGCTTGCCATGCGGTCGATCTCGCGCTTGTCGGAGACGTCGGCCGGGACGAGCAGCGCTTCGCCGCCGGCCTCGCCGATGCGCGCCGCCGTATCCAGCGCTCCTTCGTCGCTGTCGCCCGAACGATAATTCACGGCCACCTTCGCCCCGCGCCTGGCCAGCTCGACGGCCGCTCCTTTGCCGATGCCGGTGCCCGCGCCGGTCACCAGGGCGACTTTTCCGGCGAGACTCACTCTGCTCACCTCCTTACGTTTTCTGCGGCTTTTTCATCTTATGGTTCATATAATGCAGGACAAAGCCACCGTCCACCCGAAGCTCCGCCCCGTTGATGTAGCGGGACTGGTCGGAGGCCAGAAACAGCACGGCATCGGCCAAGTCGTCGAACGTGCCCAGCACGGCATTCGGCACTTTGTAATGGTAATCGTCATACAGCGTGGAAATGGCGCTGGCGAACGTCGCGTCGTCGCCCTCGACCGGGCCCATCTCGATCGTGTTGACGTTGACGCCGCTGCGGCCGAGCTCGAGCGCTGCCTCGCGGGCGAGCATTTTGACCGCACTGCGGGAGACGCTGTAGGCGAAGGAAGAGCCGGTCGGCTTTTCCGCATGAATGGAGCTGACAAAAATGATGGTGCCCGACTGTCTCGCCGCCATCCGCCGGCCGGCCGCCTGCGTGCAGATGAAGGCGGATTTGGCGTTCGCGTGCAGCACGTCCAGAAACGGCTCCTCGCGGCCTTCCGCTACGCTGAGGGGGACGACCTTGTTGTTGTTGTGAATGAGCACATCGACACTGCCGACAGATTCGGCGGCCTCATCCAGCAGGCCGTCGACTTCCGCGCTTCGGCACAGATCGACGCAGGCTACGGCCGTTTTGGCTCCTACGCTGCGGCAATAAGCGAGCTCGTCTCGAAGCGCATCCCCGCCGGAGACGCTGTTCAGAATGAAGCGGGCCCCTTCGCCTGCCAAGCGGCGAATGAGCGTTTTTCCGGCAGGGCTGTCCGCATCGGTAATCCACACAACTTTTCCGCTCAATCTCAAGTAGGAAAGCCTCCTTTCGCTTCGCAAGCATAGCGCGTTCGGCATTTATCCTTACTATACCTGGGAGAAGGGCTCCGGCACGATGCCGCAAATTTACGATTTTGTTTCCTGTTTTTCGTCAGCGGTATGCCGCCTCCATGAGGCCTTTGATATAACCGACGCCGAACAGGCGGCCGAGCGTCTCGTAACCGGGATGCTCGTTGGACTCGCCTTCCATCGTCGGCACGTGATCCGGTCGGGCCGGCCCGTCAAAGCCGAATTCGGCGTAGGCCTTCATCGCTTCGTACATATCCGTCTTGCCGTCGTCATGGAACGTCTCCTCAAATTTCTCGGCAGTGCCGCGCACATCCCGGAAATGGACGAAGAACAGCTTGTTCTGCTTCGCGAAGCGGCGAATCGTCGCCGGAATGTCGTCGCCGGCGGCGGCCAGCGTCCCTTGGCAGAGCGTGATCCCGCTGTATTCGCTGGGCACCAGGTCGATCGCCCGCTGCAGGGCGTCCGCGCTCGTCAAAATGCGGGAAACGCCGCGGATCGGCGATACCGGCGGATCGTCGGGATGCAGGGCGAGCCTCACCTTCGCTTCTTCGGCTACGGGGACGATGGCCCGCAAGTAATACTCGAGATTGTCCCACAGCTCTTCTTCGCTGATCGGCGCGTTGTCCGTGCAAGGGGCGTCCTTCATCAAGGAATGATCGTAGCTCGAGACGAGCGCGCCGCCGCGCGTCAGCGTCGTCGTGGAGGTGCGGAACCAGTTGAATTCGGCCATAAAATCGTAGCACCAGACCGGAATGCCGACTTTGCCCATGTTCCGGATCAGCTCCTGGATGACGGCGATCTCCTCGTCGCGTCCAGGCAAACCGAGCTTGATCCGGTTGGCTGGCGGGCGCGATTCGATGACCTCCACGGTCAGGCCGGCGTTTTCGAACCGCTGCTTCATCAGCAGCAAGCTTACGAAATCCCACGGCTTATGGCCGCTTTCCTCCCTGGGCAAGCCGGCAACGGCGTAATCGACGCCCATCTGCTTGGCCAGCGCCCACAGCCGCGTCCTGTGCGTCCCCAGCATTTCCGCCAGTTTCATCATGTCGCATCCTCCCCGCGAATTGATGGATTGGGCAAAATCTTTCCCGGTCCTGCCTTCCCGGCCGTTGACGCCGGTCGGCCTCTTGCTTCACACCTCTAATGTTACGCTTCTGCTCGCGGATGGCGATGCGGAAAATTTATGAAATGGTTTGATTTTTTTCGTTCCGAAAGGATTGAAACGCAGGAAGTTACTGGGTATAATGAGGGGGAGATGATAATATAAACTATTGTTTTATAATATCAAACAAGACATCATTGCGTTTGCTCGCTGCTAGGAGAAATCGAACGATGCCAATCATCCAATCGCTGGACCGGGCTTTGAAAATTTTGGACTTATTCGACGAATACACGACAGAGCTGAAAATTACCGAAATCAGCGCCAGGATGGAGCTTCACAAGAGCACCGTGCACTCGCTGCTGAGAACATTGCAACTGCACGGCTACATCGCCCAGGACGAGGAGACGGGCAAATACCGGCTCGGCCTCAAGCTGCTGGAGAAGGGGCAACTGCTGCTTAAGAGGATGGATATCCGCGACGTCGCGCGCAAGCATCTCGTCTCGCTGTCGGCCCGAACCGGGCAAACGGTCCATCTGGTCATCCTCGACGGCAAGGAAGGCGTATATATTGACAAGGTGGAGGGGGAAAAGGCGGCTATCCGCTACTCCCGCATCGGCCGCAGAGTGCCGCTGCACAGCAGCGCGGTGGGCAAGGCGCTGCTGGCTTTCCGCAGGCCGGAGGAGATCGAGGCCATTCTCAAGGACTATACGTTCGTCGTGCAGACGCCGGCGACGATCCGCGACAAGGCTGCGCTGCTGGCAGAGCTGGAACGGGTGCGGCGGCAGGGCTACGCCGTCGACGCCCAGGAGAACGAGCCGGGCGTCCGCTGCGGAGCGGTGCCGGTGCGCAATCACGCCGGCGCGGTCGCGGCAGCGATCAGCGTCTCGACGATGAGCTCGGCCGTGGATGACATCTTGTTCCTGGAATATATCGCCCAGTTGCAGCAGGAAGGGGAGGCGGTGTCGCGCCTGCTTGGTTACCGGCCTTAAGCTTTGCCGGCAAGAGCGGCTTCTTCTCGGGCGCATCTTGAGAATTCGTCGGCGGATCAATTCGCCGCCGAATTTTCAGCAGGCCGAAGGGGGCGGCCGATGCGGCGGCATTCGTCCGCTGCAGCTGTAGGCGTCCAGCGCGAATAGGGCCGGGCCTGGGGCCAGGCTGGGTCCCTGGGTCCCTGGGGTCCAGGCTGGGTCCCTGGGGTCCGTGACCCGGGGCCTCGTGACCCAGTGCCCCAAGCCGTCGGGCCCTTTCGAGCCGATGCTGCGTGCGCCGTACGAGCCGCACCGCGGGCTCGCGCACGAGCGGCCTCTGCGTGCTCACGTTCGAGTTGAACCAGCGGATTCTCGTTCGAGCCGCCCCTGTGTGCTGCCGTACGGGCTGATCTCACGGGCTGCTTGCTATACGGGCCGTCCTCGTGAGCTGCCGTACGAGCCGCCCCGCGGGCTCGCGCACGAGCGGCCCTCCCGCATGCTGCCGTACAGGCCGCCCCCGCGGGTTCCCGTACGAGGCTGCCCCGCGGATTCTCGATAGGGCTGCCAATCGATCTGTTCCCGCGAGTGCCCGTACGAGCCAACCTGCGTGCTGGCAATCGAGCTCCCCCCGCGGGTTTTCGTACGAGCCAACTTGCCCGGGGCTATTTTCAAGAGTGCTAGCAAATGTTGTATTTTGTACAACAAAAACGGGGCAATAACCCTCATTTGCGGCTCAAAGTTGTAGAAAGTGCAACATTTTCGACGATATTTCATGGTTTGGAGCCAATCTCGCCCAAATTGTTGCACAAAATACAACATTCCCCTTCCTCTAGCACGAAGGATACGAAAAATGTTGAATTTTTTGCAGGATTTGTTGCCTCATGTGCCTGGGGGTACCCGGATGCGCCCGGAGAGGGGCAGTGCTATTGCGGATTCGCCTACTGACGCAGAGTTTGAACACTGACATGGAGTCCGAACGTTAATGCAGAGTACGCCCGCTGCCGCAGGGCCGAACGTCAAAGCGAGTTTGAACGCTGGCGCAAAGTTCGCCCGCTCCCGAGCGCTGATGCAAAGTACGCCCGCTGCCGCAAGGTCCGAACGCTACGCAGAGTTCGGGGAAGCCGCCGATTAAGTAGCCCCTGTCGCCGCAAAGTATAGATTGGCACGATCAAGGACCTTGACCGAGGGCCGGCTTTACCCAAATTACAGAACAAAGTTTTATAATATAAAACGAATGGCATAAGGAGTGAACGCACGATGAACATTGTCCGTTATTTGGAGACGCCCGCTTCGCCGCGTCTCGGTGCGGTTGCCGGCGACGGCAAAGTGTATGCGCTTCCGCATAGCGACTATATCGCTTTGATCAAGGACGCGGACGCGCAGGGCGTATCGCCGCTCGCGCTCGTCCGCTCGCTCGTCGCCGGCCGGACGCCGGTCGCCGCCGCACCGGAGGAGCTGACGCTGCTGGTGCCGATCGAGGCGCCGGAAGTATGGGCGGCCGGGGTCACCTACGAGCGCAGCCGCGAGGCGCGAAACTACGAGGCGACCGGCGGCCGGATGGATGCGTCCACCTTTTACGACAAGGTGTACGACGCGGAGCGGCCGGAGCTGTTCTTCAAATCGACGGCTGCCCGCACAGTCGGGCCGGGCGGCGAGGTGCAGCTGCGCAGCGATTCGCAGTGGCAGGTGCCGGAGCCCGAGCTGGGGCTCGTGCTCGACGGGCAGGGGCGAATCGTCGGCTACACGATCGGCAACGATATGAGCTGCCGGGATATCGAGGGGGAGAACCCGCTCTATTTGCCGCAAGCCAAGGTGTGGAGGCGCTCCTGCTCCATCGGGCCGGCGATCCGGCTCGCCGAGGCGGTAGCCGATCCGTACAGCCTCCGCATCGTCTGCCGCATTTTCCGCGGCGGCAGTCAAGTGTTCGAAGGAACGGCCAGCACGGGGCAGCTGAAGCGCAGGCTGGAGGAGCTGGTGTCTTATTTGCTCCGCGACAACGACATTGCCGAGGGCACCGTGCTGCTGACCGGCACGTGCATCGTGCCGCCTGACGACTTTACGCTGGCCGGCGGGGATCGTATCGAGATCGAAATCGAAGGAATCGGCAGGCTGACGAACCCGGTCCGAAGCGCCGGATAAGTCCGCATGAGGCAGGCGAACAGCGCGATATTGGCTCAGCATGGCAAGCTAAGCTGGGCGCGCCTATGGCGAACGATCCTTCCCGTTAACGATCGTCCCCTGCGCTGCTAAAAATGCATCGAAGGAGTTTGCCAAACGAGCAGGATGGATGTACGCCGACAGTAAGCGCTTACCGAAAGCCTGGCGTTATTTTCGCATCATTTCGCATTTATCTGCTAAATAACAACTTCTAATAACATTAGAATCTTCTTTCTAAAATAACATAACATTTTTCATCTAACACATCTCATCCGATAACACATATCATCCGAAAGGGGAAATTCACATGAGCGCATTTGCGGGAGGACAGACGTATTTGAACTATATTAACGGAGAGTGGACGGCGGCGGCCGCAGGCAAAACGGTGCCCAGCATCAATCCGGCCCGGCCGCACGAAGTGGTCGGCTACGTGCCGGCGTCGGACCGCAGCGATCTGGACCGCGCCGTAGCGGCGGCCAAGGCGGCGCTTCGCCCCTGGCGCAAGCTGTCGGGAGCGGCGCGGGGAGACATCTTGTTCAAAGCCGCTGCGGCGCTGGAGCGGAGGGCGGACGAGATCGCCGAGACGATGACCCGCGAGATGGGCAAAACGCTGCCGGAGGCGAAGGGCGAAACTTTGCGCGGCGTCGCTATCCTGCGGTACTACGCGGGGGAAGGCATGAGGCGGATCGGCGACGTCATCCCGTCCACCGACAGCGAGGCGCTCATGTTTACCACGCGCGTGCCGCTCGGCGTCGTCGGCGTCATCGCGCCGTGGAATTTTCCCGTGGCGATTCCGATCTGGAAGATTGCTCCGGCGCTTGTTTACGGCAATACCGTCGTGCTCAAGCCGGCCCAGGAAACGGCCGTGACGGCCGTCAAGGTGGTCGAATGCCTGGCCGAAGCGGGCATTCCTGCCGGCGTGCTGAACCTCGTCTGCGGCAGCGGCTCCGTCATCGGCCAGGGGCTGGCCGAGCATCCCGACGTGAACGGCATCACCTTCACCGGCTCGAACCAGGTCGGGAAGCGGGTCGGCCAGGCAGCCTTGGCCCGCGGCGCGAAGTACCAGCTGGAGATGGGCGGGAAAAACCCGATCATCATCGCGGCGGACGCCGACCTGGACCAGGCGGTCGAGGCGACGATCAGCGGCGGTCTCCGCTCGACTGGCCAAAAATGCACAGCGACCAGCCGCGTGATTGTGATGAGGGACGTATACGAACCGTTCAAGGCCAAGCTGCTGGACACAATCGCGTCGATCCAAGTGGGCGACGGTCTCGATCCGGACGTCTGGATGGGCCCCTGCGCGAACAAGCAGCAGCTCGATACGGTGCTCGGTTACATTCAGAAAGGGCTGAGCGAAGGCGCCGCGCTGCTTGCCGGCGGGGGGCGTCCGTCCGATCCGGCGCTGGCGGAAGGCTTTTACGTGCAGCCGACGGTTTTCGACAACGTCTCGCCCGGCATGGCGATCGCCCGGGAAGAAATTTTCGGTCCGGTGCTTGCGCTCATTCCCGTCGATACGCTGGAAGAGGCGATCGCGACCGCCAACGACAGCGAATTCGGGCTCAGCGCCTCCGTGTATACGCGGGATATCGGCGCGGTTTTGGCCTTCATCCAGGAAATGGATGCCGGACTCGTCCGGATCAATGCCGAGACGGCCGGCGTTGAGCTTCAGGCGCCGTTCGGCGGGATGAAGCAGTCCAGCTCCCATTCCCGGGAGCAGGGGCAGGCGGCGATCGAGTTTTTCACTTCGGTAAAAACGGTTTTCGTCAAGTCGTAACCGCGGGAGGACGCTATGCACGAGACGATTGCAGCGGTCATGGGAGAAGCTTCCGCCGCTCTTTACGAGGTGACAACGCGCGCTCCGGGGCCGGAAGGCAGGCTGCCGCTGAGCGACGAACTGCTGAGGCATGCGCCGAGCGGCGATTTGTTCGGCATGTCGCAAAACGTGGGGATGGGCTGGCAGCCTGACCGGCTGAACGGCAAGCCATTTTTGCTGCTGAGCACGCAGGGCGGCATTCGCGGCGACGACGGTACGCCCATTGCCCTTGGCTACCATACGGGCCACTGGGAGGTCGGGCTGCTGACGCGGGCGGCTGCCGCCGAAATTGCCGCCGCGGGCGGCATCCCTTTCGCCGGATATGTGAGCGATCCGTGCGACGGCCGCTCGCAGGGGACGACCGGCATGTTCGATTCGCTGCCGTACCGCAACGACGCAGCCGTCGTTTTTCGCCGCCTTATTCGCTCGCTGCCGACGCGCCGCGGGGTGATCGGCGTCGCCACCTGCGACAAAGGGCTGCCCGCCATGATGCTGGCTCTGGCCGGCAGCCGAGAGCTTCCCGCCGTCATCGCGCCGGGAGGGGTGACGCTGCCTCCCGTCGCCGGGGAAGACGCCGGGAAGATTCAGACGATCGGCGCGCGGTACGCGAGCGGCGAATTGACGCTGGACGAGGCCGCCGACCTCGGCTGCCGCGCCTGCGCCACCCCTGGCGGCGGCTGCCAGTTCCTGGGGACGGCCGCCACGTCCCAGGTCGTCGCCGAGGCGCTCGGGATGGCCGTGCCCCATTCGGCGCTGGCTCCTTCGGGGCAGCCGATCTGGGAAGAGATCGGTCGGCAGTCCGCGCGGGCGGTCATGAACCTGGAGGCGCGGGGCATCCGGATGCGCGACATCGTGACCGAGGCGGCGATCCGCAACGCGATGGCCGTGCATGCCGCCTTCGGCGGCTCGACGAACCTGCTGCTGCACATTCCCGCCATCGCGCATGCCGCCGGGCTGCAGGCGCCGACCGTGCACGACTGGATTCGCATCAACCGCGCGGTGCCCAGGCTCGTCAGCGTGCTGCCGAACGGGCCGGTGCCGCATCCGACCGTGCGGGCGTTTTTGGCCGGCGGCGTGCCGGAGGTCATGCTGCATTTGAGGCGTCTCGGCCTGCTCGAGGAATCGGCGCTGACGGCAACAGGCGAGCCGCTCGGGCGCGTGCTGGACTGGTGGGAAACGAGCGAGCGCCGCAGCCGCTTGCGCGAGCGGCTCAAGGTGGCGGATGGCGTCGATCCGGACAGCGTTATTTTGGCGCCGGAGCAGGCCGCGGCGCTGGGCCTTGCGTCCACGGTGACGTTCCCCACCGGCAATCTGGCGCCGGAAGGCTCCGTCATCAAATCGACGGCGATCGATCCTTCGGTGCTGAGGGAAGACGGGGTTTATTACCATAAAGGCAAAGCGAAGGTGTTTACGACGGAGCGGGCGGCAATCGCCGCCATCAAGAACGGCGGCATTCAAGCCGGCGACATGATGGTGCTGATCGGCCGCGGCCCGTCGGGAACGGGCATGGAGGAGACGTACCAGCTGACGTCGGCGCTGAAGCATTTGCCCTTCGGCAAGCGGGTATCGCTAATTACCGACGCGCGGTTTTCCGGCGTATCCACCGGCGCCTGTATCGGCCATGTCGGACCGGAGGCGCTGGCGGGCGGCCCGATCGGCAAGCTGAGGGACGGCGATACGATCGAGATCGTCATTGATCCGAAGGCGCTTGCAGGCAGCGTCCATTTCGTCGGGGAAGGGGAGAGCGAATTTTCGCCGGAGGAAGGCGCGCGGATTTTGGCCCAGCGTCCGTTCCATCCGCAGCTTGCCGCTGATCCCGCGCTGCCGGACGATACCCGGCTGTGGGCCGCGCTGCAGTCGGTCAGCGGAGGCACGTGGCGGGGCAGCGTGTACGACGTGGAGCGGATCGTTGCGGCGCTCGAGGCGGGAAAAAAAGCGCTGGGCTGGACATGAGCAGCAGACGCAGCAGACAGGAGCCGGCGGCCGTTCTCGTTCTGCCTGCCGCCGCTGAATATATCCGCGCATAGTCTTCTTAGCGCTTGGCAGCCGCCGCCCGCTCGGGCTGCCGCTTCGGGCCGGGGGAGTCGAAGCGCTTCGGCTGAAGCAGCGATGATGCCAGATAGATAACGAGAAACAGCGCCATCGCCAAGGAGGCGTACCGGTACATCGCTGCATAAGAGGTTTGCGAAGCGATGACACCGAGCAGCATCGAGCCGAAGGCGACGCCGATGTCCGTCGAGTTGTAGAACAGACCGTTCGCCGCACTGTGCTGCTCCGGGGGCGATTCCTTCAGCATCCATGCCTGCGCCGTCGGCTGAATTCCGCCAAAAGCGAGCCCGTACAGCATCGCGGAGACGATCAGCATCGGCAGCGAATGGGTGTAGGACAAAAGCAGCAGGCTGGCGATCATCAGGATCGCGGCCGGGACGAGCACGGCTCCCGGTCCTTTGCTGTCGAACAGGCGGCCGGAGATCGGCCGAATGATCAGGACGGTGATGGCGTTAAACAGGAAAAAAAGCCCGACCTGCTCCAGTCCCGCCTCTTGGCCGAACAAGGCCAGGAAGCTGAGCAGCCCGCCGTAAGTGACGGCCATCAGGATGTTGAGCGAAGCCGGCAAATAAATGCGCGCGTTCAGAGGCCGGCGTTTCGCGCCCGCCGACTGGCCAGGCCGTGCTCGCCCGGCCTGATTGGCCGGCGCTGAAGGCACGCTGCGGGTCAGCAGGAGCAGCGGGATGATCAGCGCGAGCGTCAGCGTGCCGAGCGCAGTTAACGGCGGGAAGCCGTAGCGCTGAAGCACCGACAGCCCGATCATCGGCCCGAACGACATGGCCAGGCTGGTCGACAGCCCGAAGTAGCCGATGCCTTCGCCGAGCCGCGAGCGCGGAATGAGCTCGGACACCAGCGTCGGAAGGACGGTGCTGGCGATTCCGAAGCCGATGCCGAACAGCACCCGCAGCAGCAGCACCTGCGGGACGGAGCCGGCGAACGAGTACAGCGCAGTAGCCGCCGCGGCGATAGTCACCCCGGTCCATAGCAGCGCGCTGCGGCTGACGGAGCGCATCAGCTTCGCTGCCGCGACCCGGGCGGCGATGGCGGCTAGGGCGAAAATGCCCGTGACGAGGCTGAGCGCGAAGTCGCCGGGATGAAATTGCTCCTTGACATAGGAAGGAAACGGCGACAGCAGCATTTGCAAAGACATGAACAACAACAAAGAACTGACAGTAATCGTAATGAACGAGCGGGTCCACAGCTTTTCCCGGTGCGATTCTGGTTGCGATTCCGACAATGGATGTCACTCCTTTATTCATTCGCTATAGCAGCCCGTCCACGTTATCGCTGATGCGGCGCAGCATGCGCAGCAGCATGGCGTATTCATCGGCGGTCAAGCCGGCCGTCGCGTCCCGTATCGTATCGTACTCGATCGGGGCGATCTGCTCTCTCGTCTTTCTTCCTTTTTCCGTCAAAAAAATACGAAAAGAACGCCGGTCATTCTCTCCCGGCCGCTTCTCGATGAAGCCCTTCGCCTCAAGCGCGTCCAATATGCGTGTCGTCGTCGGCTTGTCCTTGCCGGAACGCTCTGCGATATCTTTCTGAATCTGCCCGTCCTGTTCGCCAATCCGGTAAAGCACCGACCATTGCTCGGGCGTCACGTCGAAATCGGCAATGCGGTGAAGCAGCAGCGTCGATACTTTGCGGTATGCGATCCCAAGCCAAAAACCGGCCGAGCTGTCCAGGTCGAAGCGGCTTTGCTCCAAGCGCTCGTCGCTCATAAGGAAACCTCCGGTTAAATAGTTGCTTTGACAATTATAAGTGTTGCAACTAATGCTGTCAATCGATTCATCTTGAGGCGAACAGGGCCAAGACCGGCCGATAGGCAGAAATTGGGCTTTACAAGCGGCTTGGCCAAAGGTTAAAATAATTAACAACTAAATATTTGAACATCGCTTAGTTTTCTTGGATGAGAAAAACGGGGGAACCAATCTTTATGGGGTGAATCTGCGTGCATGCGTCGCATGTGCGCGGTAGGGCGATTCTCACCGCCCGAATCCGTCAGCTAACCTCGGAAGCGACAGTGGGAAGGATAGATGTGTTATGAGAACACGAGGTCTAGCCTTGTGTTTTTTTAATTCGTTTAACAATAAGCGATGTTCCCTTCCCTTCATTGAATTTTGAAAGGAGGACGAACGTATGGTCTGCAAGGAGCAATTATTCCGTATGTTTGACAGTCTGAACGAGACTGATCAGAAGAAGGTTTTTGAGTTTATGCAATTTTTGGCAGACCGCGGCAGCGACCAGCTGCCAACAGAGGACGTCATCAAGCTGTTCGGGAAAAATTACTTCATCGTTCCCGATTAATCCGCGTCCGAGAACGGGCGCTCTCAGCTTCTGTTTACCCGGAGTCTGCCGATCACGCACTTTATGCTGCAGTCTTCCCGGATGCCGCCGATCACGCACTCTAGCAGCTGTCTTTCCCCGGGGCTGCCGATCTTGCCTTTACCCGCCGGATGCTTCCGCTTTTACGCTTCTTCATTGTTGTCCATGCCGGAAGCTCTCTGTTCGCCCGATGCTTGTTCTGCCCCGGCCTTAACCGGCCGTTTCCCTTCAGATAAGCATGAAAAACCGTCTTATTTTCCCAGCTTGAACTCGATGCCAGCGATCGCCTGACGAAGCCCGGGCTGCCAACCATCGCAATCGCCAATTTACATCCGGCAAGTCCCGTGATAAATTACAGTATATGGATGATGGCAGCCGCAAGACAATATCCATGGGACCGGAGGAAACCGATGATGAAAATCATGCTCACTTCGGATGGAATCGGCAGCAAGGCCGTCCAGGATCAATTGTTCGCATTGCTTGGCGCCCCTGCTTCCGGGACGAAATGCTGTCTGATCACGACCGCTTCCTCCCGCAAGGAGCGGAGCGCAACCGCGGCAGCGGCGAAGGATTGCTTTCTTCGCGCGGGCTTCGCCTGCTGCGACTTTGTGGATATCGAATTCGAGGACTCGGCGAAGCTGGCGCAGTATGACGTCATTTACCTTAATGGGGGCAATCCGTTTTATTTGCTGCTGCAGCTTAGCAAAAGCAGAGCGTTAGATCGCCTCAGGACGCTGGCCGAACAGGGCAAGGTCATCGTCGGCGCGAGCGCGGGAGCGATGGTGCTGGCGGATACGATCGCGCACGTCAGCCGCTTAAACGCCATCGCTGGCTGCGAAACTATGGATTTGGACGAATTAACCGATTATCGGGCCGTGGGGCTCACTGACACGAAAATTGTGCCGCATTACAACCGCTGCCTCCAGGCGAACCCGTCCTTTGAAATGGAGCTTCGGCAGCTTGAAAGCGACTGCAAAATCCGCTTGAAAAGGTTAAGCGACGGGGAAGCGATCGTAATCCACGGCAATACGGTGACCTGGGTGCGCAGCGAAACGGCGTAGCGGTCTCGTGCAAAAGGGCTCCAGAAGATCCATTCCCGCAAGCGAAGCGCCATCCGCGTCCGTTAACGATTATGCCGCTCAGCCGCCGTCTTGACGTTCGCCAGTCCAGTCCGCCATAGCCGCATCATCCCCGGCGGGCCTCCCTTGTTGCCCAATCATGACGCAGGGTACTAGATGAAAATAGTACTAACCAAACGCGGCGGACCGATATACAATAGGAGCAGCATTGAAGGAGAGACGGAAAGGAACGTTGCGATGCAGCTGACGCGCGAAATCGAGGAACGGCTGGCCATCGTCAGACAGTACGAGACGGACTGCTACAGCATCTGCCATTATGTGCTGCAGGGCGAGCGGGAGGCTTGCGAGGCGGCGGAACAAGCTTTGCGCGGCTTGCTCGAAAGCGATGCGTTTTTTGCCGCTGACCCGAGGGGCCGGATGGAGCTGCTGCGCAAGCAATCGCTGAAGTCCGCGCTTGGCCTGAAAATGCATGAACTTAGCCGCGCGGCGCGGCTGATATGAAGGCGGCTACCAGACCGAAAACCATGAGCCGCCTTCCTGCGGACGTTTGCATTTAAAGTCGCCGCTCGCTTACCGGCGAATTTTCAACTCCTTAGCTGACGACCGATGACGCAAGCATTCGCTCGCCATCGGCGTCGATTAAACCGCAAACAGCCTCGGACCCGTATCCGAGGCTGTTTGTTTCGCATCACCGGCCCGCAGCGGCGCGGCAAAACCGCTCCAGCGCTTCCTCCACGACCGCGCGGGGGCAGGCCAGGTTGATGCGCAGCCAGCCTTCCCCTTCTTCGCCGAAGATGGAGCCTTCGTTGAAGGCGACGCCCGCTTTGTTGTACATCAGGTCCTTCAAGCCCCGGACGTCCAGCTGCAGTCCGCGGCAATCGAGCCACAGGAGGTACGTGCCGTCCGGGCGCATCGGCTTCACTTCCGGCAAATGCTCAGCCAAATAGCCGATGGCGTAATCCAGGTTGCCGGCCACGTAGTCGAGCATCTCGTCCAGCCACGCTTCGCCCTCCGTATAGGCTGCTTCGACCGCGTCCTGCGCGAAGTGGCTGGCCATATGCAGCGCGAGCGTCTTGATCCGGGCGTCGAAGCGGCGTCTCATGTCCGGATTGGAGGCGACGACGAACGAGGTTTGCAGTCCCGGCAGATTGAACGTCTTCGTCGCCGCGAGGCAGGTCAGCGTAATATTCGCCAGCTCCGGCGACAGCGAGGCGAACGGGATATGCTTGTGGCCCGGCAGCGCCAGATCGCAGTGGATTTCATCGGAGACGACGGTGACGCCGTACTTCAGGCACAGCTCGCCCAGGCGGAGCAGCTCCTCCTTGTCCCATATACGCCCTCCGGGATTGTGCGGGTTGCACAGCAAGAGCAGCTTGGCCCCTTCCTTAAAGAGCGACTCCAGCTGCGCGTAATCCATCGCGAAGCGCCCGTCTTGTATGAGCAGCGGGTTTTTGGCGACGATACGCCCGTTGTTCCGAATAACGTCGTAGAACGGGTAGTATACCGGCGATTGCAGCACCACCTTGCTGCCCGGCTCGCTGAACAGCTCCACCGCGATGCTGAGCGACGTAACGACGCTGGGAGCATCGCAGATCCAGGAGCGCTCCAGCGTCCAGCCGTGACGGCGCCGGTACCAGCCGATGATCGCCTCGAAGTAGCTGTCGGGATGAATCGAGTAGCCGTATAAGCCAAGAGCCGCCCGCTTCTCAAGCGCAGCCCGGACGGCGGGCGGGCTTGCAAAGTCCATGTCGGCGACCCACAGCGGTAAAATGTCGGGGCGGCCGAACAGCTTTTCGCTCTGGTCCCATTTGTATGATCGCGTATGGCGCCGGTCGATGCGGCGATTGAAATCGTAACTCAAGAACGGTCACCTCTTTGACGGATTTATCCCCTGATTATACCACCCCGCGCCAAAATCAACAAAGACAAGCGGCCGGGGTCCCAAGCAGAATCCGAAACAGGTTCAGGCCCACGAAGCGCATGCGCTGGAAATGGCGTTATGAATGGTGCACATCCCGTTATTCGGAAAAAGACGGCCGAATACTGCACTTTGTATCGGCCTGTTGATTTACCGCAAAATGGTAGAATGGAAAAAAGACCGCTCATTCGGTATCGCATTTGTACCCGTACAACACTTTTACCTAAGAATGAGACGGTCCTATGGATATCTTACTGCATTAGCCCCATTCTGCAATCCGTATTGCCCAAAGAGGAACCGCGGTCCATGCTTCAATCCCTCGGTGATGTGGATATCGCGCGAAAATTCACGGCAATCGATCTTTGGCCGTTTTTAGCCGAATCCGCGATTCACGAATGGGGCGGCTACCGGGACGGAGCACAGCGAATGGCTGGTTACGGGTTGCGCCAAGTGGATCGCTCAAATTGGCGGCAGGTCGGCCAGGCGCCGGTTTATTTGATGATGACGTTGCCGAAAGGAATGATCTCCCTCAGCAGACGTTTAAGCAGGCCGTCGTCCTGCAGCTGGTTCATCAGCCCGGCGTCTTGATATCCTGTCTGGATGAGGACAGGCCCGCGGCCGGTTAGCTGCCACTGAACGTTCATATGCTGGCTGGCCAGTTTATTGCCGTACACGGAAAGCTGGATGGAGGCGCTTTGCGGATAAGCGACCAGGGCGCTTTTGTCAACAAAAATCGGCTTCTCCGGATGGAGCTGGAGCGTAGCCAAATCGCCGGCAGTCAATATTCCGACGCTGCCCTCGCCGGAAAATCGCATCCGTATCAAATCCTTCGTAATCCAGGCGGTGCGCATTTTTTGAATGACGTTCCGGGTTGTTAAGCATTGAGAGAAGAACATAATATTTCGAAAATCAAACAGCAATTCTTCCTGGCCTGCAATATGTACCGTCGTCAAGGAACAGCCCGGAGGCAGACCCATTACAAAATCGCAGGGACCTTGCAAGAGCGAAGAAATCCATTTCTTTTTATGATAAACGCTCAATAAGTTCATGAACTGGTCTTGCCGCTGATGCGCGGAACCTTGGTAGGCAAGGATGGACTTCGGATGCAGAACGATCAGGGATTCTTCCGCTTCGAGCGATATGCTGACATGGCCTTGCGGGGGCGGAGCGATCACTTTCATGAACCGAACATTTCTCCGTTATGCCCTTTATGCTTGCGCCACGCCATATATCGCCATATGCGAATCGAGAGGATGTAGGCGATCGCAATGCCTGCTGCGGCAACGGCTGCGCTAATCAGATTGCGTCTGAGCTCTGCGCGTTCCCGGTTCATCTGCTCGAGCTGCTTGGTCAGTTCCGAGTTTTGCGCTGCGAGCGTTTCGGAATATTGCTGCATTTCCGCCAGCTTTTGCTGCTGCTCGCTGATCATCCTGGCAGCCTCATCGTATTTTTCCTGAAGCTCGCTCATTTTGTCAGGCAGATGATAAATTTCTTTCATCGTTTCGAAAATATTGGCATGGGCAGGAGACGCCGGGAAAAATCCGAGAGAATACACCAGAAGGCCGATCCCGCATAGGAAAGAAAGCCGCTTCAGCATGATCCCCCTCCTCGCTAAACGATCATGAGTAACCCTATTTTACAGCATTTTTCGACAAAACACCATGCTTGTACACGCCGCGCTAACCCCCTCTCAATATGGGCAAAAAAAGCAAACTTCCCTGCAATTGCGGCAAGAACGGGCCGGAGCTTCCCGGGGCGCACCCGGTCACATAAGGCGCTCCGCTCCCCGCTCATCAGGCTGTTCGCCCAACCCTCAGGCATATGAGGCGACGAATCCTGCAAAAAATGCAACATTTTCCGTATTCTTCGTGCTAGAGGCAGAGGAATGTTGCATTTTGTGCAACAATTTGGGCGCGATGGGCTTCAAATCGAAGAATATCGCCCGAAATGTTGCACATTTTACAACATTGATCCGCAAATAGGGTGGATTGCCCGTTTTTGTTGTACAAAATACAACATTTGCAGACTCTCTTGAAAATAGCCCGAGGTGCGCGGCCCATTTTCATTCTGATGGTGCTGCGCCAGCGGCATGGGGGTCTATCTTGAAAATTTCGGTATACGCCGAAAAATTTCAATACCGCAGGTGACGACCGATGACGATAGGAATTGTTCGTCATAGGCGTCTATAACGTAAACAAGCCGAAATAGAGGCCGGAGGGATACGAATGGCGGAGCTTGAGCGGTTTCCGGGAGGCAGCCAGGGGAAGGGGCGCATGAGGCCGGAGGCGGCTATGATCGCAGCGGGGAACAAGCCGGCCGGATGAAAGGCCGAATGCTCGGGCAGGACAGCTTGGGCGCCGAAGCTTTTGGAGCCGGGGGAGGCGACATGGCATCGCGCGGTCTGAACCGTCGCACGAAAGCGCCCGACGCCGGACAATTCATCCGGTATGCCGCGCTCGCGCTGCTGGAGCTGCATCAGGCGACAGAGCAGCCGGCCGGGACAGGCGCGGCGAGTTTCCATCGTACTTTGGCGGCAGCGCCTTTTTCGGCTTGGCTTACGACGGTCCCGGGCATCGGACGGACGAGCCGCTGTTCTATAGGGCCTCGCAGGTAGCAGCCTAGCGCTCTGGTCTCGGGCGCCTATGTCCAGGCAGATTGCGGCGCTAATCACGCGGCATGAGCGGCAGGTGGAAGCGGCTGGGACCTACCCGGACGTGAACGCTTATTCACTGCCTGAAAAGACAGGTCCGCTCGTTCGGCAATCCGCTTTGCCGCTGGCCCGTGTGCGCAACCGTTCCGGCCATCGGTTTGCCTGTGCTTACAAAGCGTCCGGCACCGCTTTTTGCGAGCGGAACCGGGCGCTGCTTGCATCGCGGCCGCTAGGCCATGGAGCTGTGCGCAGGCGGAGCGCATGAGGGGGCTAGGGGGCTGTGGCGGCATCGCATAAGCCGTGCGGCCTTCAGCGGCATGCTCCGCCTCAAAGCGCGCATCCCCAGCCCCGGTGGCGCCCGGCGAGTATCCGGCGCAGCCCTCTCTTACTGCTGCTCCTCCAAAATGCTCACCGGGCCATACAGGCCGCCGCTGGGGAACCACTTGCCCCAGTCCGCTTCCAGCTCCTTGCGCTCGCGGCTCCAATAAGCAATGTCCGCGTTCCCTCCGACAAGACTGGTTGGCCGGCCGATTTCGTAGAACGCGCCGAGCGTGTTCGTCACCCGGATGCGCAGCCGGTGGCTGCCTTTAGGCAGCGGCCCGAGCGAGAAGCGGTAAGGCCGCCAGAGCCGGACGCCAAGCGGCCGCCCGTCCAGCCAGACCTCAGCCGTGCCGCGGACATGTCCCAGATCGAGCGCGGCTGCGGCCAATGGCGGCGTGTCCACGACCGTCTCGTATTCCACCGCGCCGCTGTGATGAGGCAGATGGAGCGCGGTCCGCCAATCGCCGAGCGCCCCTGTCGCCGGAGCCGTTTCGATACGGATCGGCGCCAGCAGCACGGCCGCCTCCGCCAGCGGCCCACCCGGCTCGATCCTTATGGCGGCGACAGTCCCCGGCGGCTGCGGCGGGCATTCCACCACCCCGCCTCGATGCGGCGTTTCCTTGCCGCCGATCCAGACGCGCATGCTGCCGGCGCATTCGATGCGCAGCTTTCTCGCGCCGACCGGCAGCGGAAAGCGCAGCCAGACCGGCCGGCCGAGCGCATTGGGGTCCGCTGCGAAGGGAAGCGGCGGCGGGTCGGGAACGGAGTCGGGCATCAGCCATCCGACGCCGGGGAGCGGGTGAGGTCTGGGGGATATCCAGAGCGACTCCGTCTCGGCGAATGGAAGCACGGAAAAGTGGTGGATGCCCGGCGCTTCCCCCCGATCGTCCCGCCAATCCACTTCCGTGAAGAAGCTGAGCGTCTCCCCGTCCTGCAGCTCCACGACGCCGTCGGCGAACACCTCCCCTCTGCCTTCGGGCAGCGCGAAGCGCACTTCGTTGTCTCCGCAGCGCCAAAACGGACTCACATCGACCTCCTCCTGGCCTTGCCGGATATAGGGGTTGAAATCGCCGTGCTCGGTCACCTTGACGCCGTTCACATACAGCGCGGCCCGTCCCCGCGCGGCAAAGACGATGCGGACGCGGCGGAACGGCCGGTCCGGCGTACAGGCGACGCGCTTCGCGAGGCTCGCGCCGGGATGCGGCTCGCGGACGAACAGCCATTTGGGCAGCGGAGCCCGCGCCTGCCGGTTGACCTCGACCCCGGCGCGCATGAGCCCTTTGCCGATCGCCTGCGCCTTTAGCCGCAGCTCATTCGCGCCCTGCCGCAGCGCTATCCAGGCCGTCCGCTCCTCCGGACCGCCCGTCCAGGCGATGTCCTGCCCGTTGACGGTCCCGCTGATATCGGCGTTGCTTTCCGTGCGTATCCAATACATGCCGTCCTCCGGGGCGATCACGAACGTCCGGGCCCAGGCGGCTTCCCCCTTCGGCACTTCGCCGAGGTTGAGGAAGCGGCGCGGAACGCGGCCCATACGCCCGGCCCAAGAGCGCATGGACAGATCGCCGAACACGTTGCTGTACACCTTGCACTCGGCCCGCTCCTCATCGAACGATTCGCCCCGGCATACGTCCCAATAGGCCGCCTCGCTCCACAGGCGCGATGCCCAGCCGCTATCGTCCAGCGCGGGCTCGTGCCAACCGGCGCTTTCGCCTTCTGTGCTCATCGCGCCCGCCGTTCGCAGCGTGCCGTTTGCCGCGCCTGTTGCGCGCGACGCGCTCTTCCCGCCGCTTGTTTCCAGCTGCATCCGGACGATGCGGCGGTCGATCGGCAGCATGCCTGACGCCTCCCCGTGCAGGTCGAAATCGCCGTACCGGTTGTCCAGCGTAGGCACGGCCGCGATGCGCCAGCCGTCTGCAGGCAGCTTGAGCGCTGTGCGCCAGGAAGCCGCCGCATGCGCTGCTATGCGGGCGGGGAACGGGCCCGCAGCCGCATCGCCTGCGCGCGCCGGCTGCGGGCTCGCGGTCGGCGCGCCTTCCATTGCGGCGGCCGGGGCCTGCTCCGACGCCTGCGAGGCGGCGGTGCCGGCAGGGCAGACGACGAGTGCGGCAGGCCATGACGCGAAAGGTACGCGCAGCTCGATCCACTCGCCCTCCCGCCGGTAAGGGAGGGGCTGCGTTTCGCCGCTGAGCGGGTCCCACAGCTCCGGCACGCCTTCCGTCTTCAGCCGGTACACCGCATCCTGCGGCAGCGCCGTATCCGGGGTCGCCGGCTCGTGCATCCACAGCAGACTGCCGTCGGGCGGCAGCAGGAGGAAAATATCGGCGTCAGGCGTGCGCCGATGAAGCGACGCGCCCGGCCCGGAGACGGTTGCGGGAGCGCGGTCGGCGGCGACGGAGGCCGCTTCCTCGGGCGTATCGACGTAAATGACGCCGCTCCACGTGCGCTCCTCTGCCGGAACGCCTGCGGCGACGACCGTCCCGCCGTGGGCCAGCCACGCTTCGACCCGCGCCCGGGCCTCGTCGTCCATCTCCAGCGTTCCGCACAGGATCAGCACGGAAAACCGCTCGTCCGCGATGCGCAGTGTCCGGCCCTCCGGAATCGCCTTGTGCAGCGCGCTGTCGTCGGCGATATCGAAGTCGATATGCGCCTGCCGCAGCACGCCCGGTTCCCGGTGATACTGCCGACTCCAGCTGCCGGTTATTCGCCGGTATACGCGCTGAATGTGCGACGCCCGTTCATTCAGCTCCTTGTTGGCCACGCTCATCGGATGCTCGTTCGGCTTGCCATCCGCCAGCGACAGGTGGCCGCAAATGGCGTAGGAAGGGTAATGAACGGCGACGCCGCACACATGGACGCCTTCGCTGAGCAGCGAGCATACCCGGCTTACCGTATCCGCAAAGACGGGATAATGCTCGAAGTACGGCTGCCGCCAGCCCGTATCGGGAGGCGCCCATTCCCACCAGCCGCCCCGCGTGCTGTAGTACACGGCATGGGGGCTGTACACGGTGGCGCCGGCTTGAATCCACGGAAGCAGCCAATGCATCGTCTCTTCCAGGGTGCCCCCCCAGCCGCTGGAATGGAACGCCTCGAGAAAAACGCGGGAGCCGGAGCCGCCGTGCAGATGAGCCATGGACGAATGCGGCTTGATCTCGCCGTCCATATCGCTGCCTGCTGCGTTATACCAGCGGTGCGTCCGGAAATAATCGAGATACAGCCGCTGCGCCCCGTGCGGATCGGCCTTGCGCGCAGGACCGGCCTGGTCGCAGCAGAGCAGGAGGCCGCGCTCGCGGTGCCATCGTCCGAGCGGAATGAAGAACGCCCGCTCGGCAAGCTCGGCGGCGAGCCGGTACACGCGCCGGCGCACCCGTTCGTGACCGGGGAGCGGATCGAACAGGGCGGGCAGCAGCGGCAGCAGATCCTCTTGAAACCGCTCCTTGTACAGCTTTGGAAGCTCAGGCGTCCAGAGCGGCAGCGGAGGCAGCTCGTCCTGAAAGCTGCCGGCGATCGTCGTGCCCAGGTGATGGGGGAAGCGGCGCTCCATCTCGCCATGAACCCGGTCGATCAGCTCGCCGGCTGCCGCCGGGTCCAGCCAGTTGAAGCCTTGGCGGACGGCGGCATACACTTCGCCGCCCGATTCGAGCAGCACCTGCGCCGATTCGGGCAGCTCCTCCTGCGGCTGTAAGCGGCGCAGGCGATAGCCCGCTGCCTCGGGGCGCTCGGTGACGATGCGGGCGGGCAGATTGGCCCCGGAGAAGCCGATCTGATCGTAAAACCAGACGAACATGCCGAGCCGCTCCGCCTCGCGCACGGCGACGCCGAACAGCTGCCACCATTCCTCGCTCCCGTAGGCCGGGCGGTCGCTGACGCTGCCGTACTGCGGCCCGGTCGGGGACAAGTTGATGATGCCGATATTGCGCAGCCCGCCGTCCCGGAACTTGGCCATCTGCCAGCGGACCCGCTCCTCCGTCACCTCTTCGGCGCTCCACCACCAGAACGGAACCGGGCCGAAGCGGGGGTCCGGCCGGGCGAAGCCCCTTCTCAGATCACTCACGTTCAACGATCGCCACCCCTTTGCTTTCAGGTAAATAGCTCTCAAACCGATACGTGCCGGAAGCGAGGCGGTAGACGGCGAAGCCGTCTTCAAAACGCATAAGCTCGGCGCCCGGAGCAGCCACAGCGTCGCCGCTCTCCGGCACCAGCTCCGCAGCCCCGCCACCGCTCAGCGAGGCTAGTTCCGCAGCGCTGTCGCGCTCCAGGACCCGCTCTGCAGATGCGGCGGGGACATGCACTTCTGCCGTGCAGTTGGCCGGGATGCCCACCTCCATCGTCAGCCGCCCGCCGGCTTCGAGCGACCAACCGCTGCGAAGAAGTCCAACCGGCAGCCGCAGCTCTGCCCTGGCCTGCTGTATGCCGTCAACGACAGCAGGCTTGATCGCAATCCGGTAGCTCCCCGCGGAAGGATCGAAGCGGTAATCGATGCCGGCAAGGCCGAAGTACAGCCATTCCTCCAGATGACCGAGCATAAAATGGTTTTGCGATTTGCCGACGGTCGGACCGTCCCACGCTTCCGTCAGCGTCGTCGCTCCGTGGACGAGCTGGTAGCCGTAGCTCGGATGATCGGTCTGCCGGGCCATCTCGCGGACAATATCCGAGCGGCCGTTGTGCGCAAGGGCCAGCAGCACGTAGCGGTATCCGACGTCTCCGGCCGTCGTGTGATAGCCCTGGGCGCGGATATCGTCCGCCAGCCGGGCAAGCAGCGCTTCCTTGTACCGCTCCTCGGCCAGGCCGAGCGCGAGCGGCATCGCGTTGGCCGTGTGGCTGGCCGTGGCGTAGCTCTGCGCGTGCGGGTCGAAAAACGTCTCGTTGAACGCCGTGCGGACTTGTTCGAAAAGCGCGGCGTACCGGGCGGCATCCTCATGGCGGCCCAGCAGCCCGGCAATGCGGGAAAAAACGTCGACCATATGGCCGTACATCGCCGTTTCCGTATGCGCGACGGGCGTATTTTGGGCAAAGCCCGGCGTATTCGGCCCGACGTCATACCAGTCCCCGAGGCCGCCGCTGACGATATGCCGCTCTGCGAGCCCGGCAACGTAATCGACGTATGCTTTCATTCCGTCATAATGCTCCGACAAAATGCGAGTATTGCCATAAAACCGGTGCAGGTTCCAGGCGATCAGCACATAGGCCGCGCCCCACGGGACGGAGTGGCGGAAGCTGTCCCACGGTTCGGCGAACACGACGTACTCGGGCGCCGTCGTCGGCACCATACCGCTCGGAAGCTGCGCGTCCCGGATATTTTCCATCGTCTGCACCCACAGCGCCTCGGTATCGTAATTGTAGGCGAGGGCGGGGCCCATCAGATGAACCTGCTCCAGCCAGCCGAGCTTCTCGCGGTGCGGGCAATCCGTATACAAGCTTTTCATATTGCTCAAAATCGCCCAATTAATGATTTCGTGCGTCCGGTTCAGCAGTTCGTCCGAGCATGCGAAGCGGCCGACCGGCGCCGTATCGGGATAAATCATTTTGCCTTCGAGCCGGAGCAGGACAGGGACGCCGCAGCCTGCCCCGCGACGGCTGCCGACGCCTTCATTAGCGGTAATGCCGGGGTTGACGCCGTCTGGGCCGGCCGCTTTCCCGGGATCGACGCCGGCCGGCACCGCGCCTTCGATCTGCACATACCGAAAGCCGTAATAGCTGAACCGCGGCGACCAAGTCTCGCGCTCTTGTCCGCCCAAGGTGTAATGGAACCGGTAGGGAGAGCCGGTCCATTTCTGGTTGACCGTACCGTTGTCCTTTAGCAGCTCGCCGGGGGACAGCACGATGCGCGCGCCTTCTGGTCCGGCTGCTTCGATCTCGACCCAGCCGGAGAAGTTTTGCCCGAAATCGGCGACGTACACGCCGGGAGCCGGCTGCGTAATGCGGATCGGCTGGAACGTTGCCATCGTTTTCAGCGGCAGCGTCGCCTGGGCCTTCAGCTTGCCCGCCGGGGCGGGCTGTTCGGCGGCTGGCGCCCAGCGGCCGTTCTCTGCGAATCCGGGCCGGTCCCAACCGTCCTGCACGAGCCGCGCGTCGTAATCCTCGCCCCCGTAAATGCACGAGAAGGTGATCGGTCCGGGGGCGGCCCGCCAGCTTTCGCTGCTTCCTACCGTCAGCGTCTCCCCGTCGTTGTACACAATTTCCAGCTGCACGAGGCATTTCGGCCGGCCGAAGGAGCCGTTGAATTTGCTGTAGCGGCCCCCTGTCACATGGTAAAACCCGTTGCCGAGCATCACGCCGGCGGCGTTCGTCCCCTCATGCAGCATGTCCGTAATATCGTAAACGTTGTACAGGCACGTCTTATGATAGTTCGTCCAGCCCGGCTCCAGCTCCCGATCGCCGACTTTGCGCCCGTTCAGCCGCAGCTCATAATGGCCGAGGCCGCAGATGTAAGCGCGCGCCCGGGCAACCGGCTTGCTTACGGCGAACTCATGGCGGAACAGGGGGAGCGCCTCGCGGTCCGGTTCGGCGCAGTCGCCGAGAGGCAGGCCGATCCAGCGGGACGTCCAGTCCCCCGCCTCAAGCAGCGCCATCTCCCACCATGAAACGCCGCTCTCCGTCATGCGTCCGTCCTGGTCCCATACGTGAACCTTCCAATAATAACGGGCGCGCGATCGAAGCGGCGGTCCGCCGTATAGCACGTGCACGCAGCGGGATCCCGCCGTGCGGCCGCTGTCCCATACGTCCGCGACGCCTTGCCGCAGGCTGTCCTCGCTTTGCGCCACCAAAATCCGGTAGGCCGTTTGGCGCTGCCCCCGTTTCTCGCTGGACGCATAGCTCCATCCGAAGGCCGGGCGGGCGGCGTCGATGCCGAGCGGACATCTTTTGCCTTCGACATACAGCTCCTCAACCCGCATCGTTGGCCGCCCTCCAGGCCCTTGTTTCGCTTCCGAACACCGGCTGCGAAGCCGCGACGCTGATCGTGCGGAACTCCTTGCCGAAGTTGACGGCCGGATCGCCCTCCCGCGATTTCCTGCAGGCGCAGTAGAAATGGTACAGCACGCCATTATGCGTAATGACAGAAGGCTTATGGGCGAACACGGCATCGATGCTGCCCTCTTCGCCGACGCGGAGGATCGGGTCGGGGTATTTGGTCCAGCTCAGCAAATCGCTTGACAGTGCAAGTCCCTCCTGCGCCTGCTTGTAGTTGTAACCGAAAAAATACATCGCCCATTCGTTCTTATCCGGATTGCGCAGCACGCACGGGTCGCTGACAAAACCGCTGTCCCAGCGGTCCGGCGAGACGCGCAGCACAGGGTTATTCTCGTAGCGCTGCCATCGCGTCAGATCATGGGACAAGGCGAGGCCGGTCTGCTCGATCCAGCGGCCCTTGCTTGTATTTTTGGCGTTGTAGAACAAATAAAACGTGCCTTCGTGCTCGACGAGGCATTCCTTGTACAGACCGCCCCGCTCCCAGTCCGCGCCTTCCTCCGGGGTCAGAATCGGCTCCGGAGAGCGGTGCCACGTCAGCAGCGATTCGTCGTCCGTCCAGGCGATGCCGATTTTTGCCGAACCATTCTCGTAGCCGGCTGCGGGGTAGGCGTGATAGACGAGCCAATATTTGCCGTCCCATTTTTTGAGTGCGGGCGGAGCTCCGATATCGTTTTCTCTCAAAATCCAGGTGCCGGCAATGTTGACCGAATCCCAGCCGGAGCCTTCGTCTCTCCGCAGGATGACGGCCGCATGCTCCCAATGGAGCAGATCGTCGCTCGTGGCGAGCGCGGTCTGATACCCTGTGCCGTCAAAACCGACATACATCATATAGAAACGGTCATTATGCCAAAAAACAAACGGGCAGTCGACCGCGCGTTCGTCGAAACGTCCCGGAACACCGGAGCCCGTCAGGACAGGCCGGCCGAGCTTGTAAGGCGTTAAATACGGATCGATCTTCATCCCCTTCACGCTCCTTCGCTAGAGGCGGGTCTGCCATCGCCTTTCGCCGGGGCGCTGGGCGGCAGCCTCTTTTTTCAAATAGGTTACTACAGCGGTTGCAGGAAATAAGGGGGGAAATATGTCCGATATGTAGGTTGATCGCATCATCCCCGCCGCCAGGCGTATTGGCCGCGCGCAAACTGTGGTATAGTATATTCCGCTTCGATGGTAAAAGGAGGAGAGTCGTTGCAGGCCGCCGGGCATAGGCTGGATCGGTTTTATTCCAGATGTCCCGATGGCGGACCAGTCGCGGCCGGCATGACGTACTGGCTCATCCCTGGCAGCTTGACGAAAAGCGTACCGCTCCGGCACGAACCTGGAGACGGGGGAGAGTATGCTGCCAGGCTCGATGTTCGGTTGTTCGGCGGCGTGGCATTGACCGCGGCAGGCGCTGCAGCAGTCCGCGAGCTTAGCTGGCTGATCCGCTCGGCGGTCAATGCGGCACCGCACGCGGCGCGGCAATGCGATTCGATGCTGCTGCCGCAACGTCATGGCCTGGAACCTTGGGCACGGCGGCTGAGACCGGCTTGCGTCGTCGCTGGGCCGATAGTAGAAGGTGGAGCTTCTGCCAGGGCTCGCAATATCGCAAGACGACCGCCTCAATGCTTCCGCTTGGCCTGGCCATACAACGACCAATTAAGGAGGAATCAACCGATGCCGTTCAAGGCGAAGGACAAAATCGTATTTATCGGCGACAGCATCACCGACAAAGGGAGGAAGAAGGACCCGCTCAAGCTCGGCAGCGGCTACGTCCGGCTCATTCACGACTATCTCATATCCGCTTACCCTTCGCTGTCGCTCAAGGTTATCAACGAAGGCGTGTCGGGCAATCGCATCATCGACCTGGAAAAAAGATGGCAGATCGACGTCCTCGACCATAAGCCGCAGTGGGTTTCGATCTCCATCGGCATCAACGACGTCTGGCGTCAGCTCGACTCGCCGGATATCGAGCAGGTGTATCCCGAGCGGTTCGAGCAAATTTACCGCAGCCTGCTCGAGCGGACGAGGGCGATTGCCGGCTGCCGTCCGATTTTGATGCAGCCTACCGTCATCAAGGAGTACGCCGATTCGACCGGCAACCGGCTGCTGAAGCCCTATGTGGAGGCCGTCGACCGGCTGGCAAAAGAATTCGATGCCGTCCTCGTGCCGACGCACCGAGCTTTTATCGAATTCATCGAATGCGGGACAGGGCACGATCTTACGACCGACGGCGTACATATGAATTCGCTCGGCGATATGCTGATGGCCGCTACCTGGCTGCAGGCCGTCGCCGGCATCGGCCCGGGAGCCGGTATCGGAGCCGGGGCCGCGCGAGCGTAGCTGCGCAGCAATACGGCCGCCGCCTCTGCACAACAACGGCCGCAGTGGATCGAACCCAGAAGCCACAAGCATCCTGCCGGGGACGAGACGGATTCGATGTCGCGAGGAGAGACGCCTGTGACGAGCGATTCCTTTTGTCATCGGTCGTCCCCTGCGGGATTGAAAATTCAGCGTGTGGGTACCGCTGAGTTTTCGGGGAGAGCCAGCAAATGTTGTATTTTGTACAACAAAAACGGGGGGATCAACCGCATTAGCTGCTAAATGTTGTAGAAAGTGCAACATTTCGGGCGATGTTCCCGAGTTTGAAGCCAATCTCGCCCAAATTGTTGCACAAAATGCAACAATCCCCTTCCTCTGGCACGAAGGATACAGCAAATGTTGTATTTTTTGCAGGATTTGTCGCCTCATGTGCCCGGATGTTCCTGGGAGGGGCTGCACTAACGCAGAGTTCGAGCGCTAACGCGGAGAGTTCGAACGCGAACGCGGGGTTCGGAGGCCGCCGCCACTTGCGATCGGCAGATCCGAGCTGCCGGCAATGGATTGTTCGCTTTGCTATATAGCCTTAGACTCACGTTTTGCTGGGCAGACCCTAAGCTAACGCTAGCCACAGAGCTTATTTCACTCGAAACGCTCGTTTTGAAATTTTAACGCAAGTGAGCAGTCTTATTTGGCATTTTTTCCGCCAGAATCACACTAGCTTTGCAACAAACCTGACATGAAAGAAAATATTCCTATAAATGTATTTTGTTGATTATTTTTTCTGGAAAATCGCAAAAAAATCTCCTATTGTAAACGTAGAGGGCGTGTTACCCAATCCGTTTACAAAGGAGACAACACATGGGTAACAATATCTCAAAAACCGTTATCAGTCAATGCCTTGAATGGTTGAATATTCCCGAATTTGTTTGCGATTTCCTCGATTATCGCAAGCAAAAGCTCACGCTCGCTGCTTCCATCTATTTGTTCGTCGAAGCTCAG
>NZ_KB905567.1 GCF_000380965.1 Paenibacillus ginsengihumi DSM 21568
TTGCTCCGCGTTTCTTGGCTCCCCCATGCGAAGAAGCCACCTATCCGGTATTAGCTACCGTTTCCGGTAGTTATCCCGGTCTTCCGGGCAGGTTGCCTACGTGTTACTCACCCGTCCGCCGCTCCGGATAATTCCCCGAAGGAAACCATCCAGCGCTCGACTTGCATGTATTAGGCACGCCGCCAGCGTTCGTCCTGAGCCAGGATCAAACTCTCCAATAAATATTGCTTTTACCCCGGAAAGGGGATTGGATGCTGATTCAGCTCATGGCTTTGCCTTGCTTAAAGTCGCACAAACACTTGCTCGTTGTTCAGTTTTCAAGGAGCTTTCTTGTGTCACTTGTATTTTGTCGTGACAAGATCACATCTTATCATCTTTTCCGACAAAAAGCAACAACTTTTTTCAAATCTCTTGGCCGCCCACGCTCCCGTTCGTTCGAACCAGCCTCGCGGCGACAAGCAATAATGTATCACAAAACAAGAGGCAATTGCAACTGTCTTTTTCTGCATGACGCGGAAAATTTGTTTGAAGCCCGCAAAACCTTCTGACAAAAGAACAAGAAACGAAAAGAGCTGCCGATCTGGCCAGCCTCTCTTCGTTTCTAAATGCACGCCTATAACGAGCGCCCTTCGGCATCGGCCGGTTACCTGCGGTGTTGGAATTTCGTCGGCGCACACCGCCAAAGCCGCCATGCCGCTTGCAAGGCACCACCAGAAGATGAGAATGGGCCGCGCGCCCCGGGCTATTTTCAAGCTAAACGAATCATCCAAGCAATCGAAGCAGCTCCTCCTCGTCATCAATCACCTGAATTCCGAGATCTCTCGCTTTGGTCAGCTTGCTCCCCGCATTGTCGCCGGCGATGACAATATCCGTCTTCTTCGATACGCTGCCGGTCACCTTCGCACCGAGCGCCTCCAGCTTGCGGGCAGCCTCGTCCCGGCTCATAGAAGACAGCGTGCCGGTCAGCACGATCGTCTTGCCGTAGAACGGATGATTCTCGTCGGCAGGAGCTTGCGGCTGCTCGCTAACCGCCGGCGAGACGCCAGATGCCAGCATTCTTTCGATGCTGCGCTGCATCGCCGGATCGCGGAAAAAGCCAACGATGCTTTCAGCCACAATCCCGCCGATGTCGGGAAGCTCGATCAGCTCCTCCGCCGTCGCTTCCCTTAGTTTGTCCAAACTGCGGTAATGATCGGCGAGCTCCTTGGTCGTCGTTTTCCCGGTATTGGGGATGCCCAGCGCGAACAGGAAGGACGCCAAATCCCGCTGCTTGCATTTCTCGATGGCCGCCAGCAAATTTTCGGCTTTTTTCGTGCCGAACCGCTCCAGCTTAATCAAATCGTCGAAGGACAAATAAAACAAATCGGACGGGTCGCGAACTCCCAATTCATCGTAAAGCAGCTCGGCCGTTTTTTCGCTGAATGTCTCGATATCCATTGCATCGCGCGAAGCAAAATGAGTGATGCGCCCGATCAGCTGCGGACGACACTCGTATCGGTTGGGGCAAAACCAATGCGCGCCGCGCAGCTCCAGCTCGTGACCGCATGAAGGACAGTGCGTCGGCGCAGCAATTTCCTCTCCGTCCGGCTCCTCCGTTACTTTGCCGAGAATTTCGGGAATGACGTCGTTGGAGCGGCGAATGAAGACAAGGCTGCCCAGCGCATGCTTCAAATTTTTGCGTTCGATATCGTCCATGTTGTTCAAGGTGCAATTCTGCACCGTTACTCCGGCCAAATCGACCGGCTCGACCTTGGCCACAGGGGTGACCTTGCCGGTTCTTCCGACGTTCCACTGGACCGACAGCAGTGTCGTGACAGCTTCCTCGGCTTCGAACTTGTAAGCCACCGCCCAGCGCGGGAACTTGTCCGTATACCCGAGCACCTCCCGCGTGCGCATGTCCGTAATTTTGACGACGATGCCGTCGATCAGAAAGTCGAGCGAATCGCGCAGCTCCGCCACTCGCTGAAGCTCTGCCTCGACGTCCTCGATGCTGTCGAAGAAATGCACATGCGGGCTTACCTTAAGCCGGTTTTCTTTCAAAAATTCGACCATATCCCGGTGGTCCTTAAAACGGACGCCTTCGGCATAACCGACATTATAAAAATAAGCGTTCAGCTTCCGTTCGGCCGTAATTTTCGGATTCAGGTTGCGAAGCGCTCCCGCCGCCGCATTGCGGGCGTTCTTCAGCGGCTCGGCCGCGGTTTTATTATACTCCTCGAGGACGGACAAGTTCATGATCCCTTCGCCCTGCACCTCAATGATCCCGTCCCGGAACGGGATTTGCAGCGGAATCGATTTGATCGTCTTTACCTGCGCCAAAATGCCTTCGCCGACCGTGCCGTTGCCGCGGGTAGCCGCTTGCACCAGCTCGCCGTTCTCGTAGGTCAAATTCAGCGTGAGCCCGTCAAATTTCAGCTCCACGACAAAAGACAGCGGGGGCAGCGGATCGTCCGGATGATTGGCGTTGTAATCGCCGACGAGCTTTTGAGCGCGGTTGTACCATGCCATAAGGTCTTCCTGGTTTTGCGCCTTGTCCAGGCTCCACAGCCTGGCCCGATGACGATGCGGCTCAAACCCTTTGAGCAGTTCCCCGCCAACCCGCTGCGTAGGAGAACCAGGCAGCACGACGCCCGTTTCCCGTTCCAGCTCCACCAGCTTGTCGTACAGCGCGTCGTATTCAGCGTCGTTTAAGCCCGGCTGGTCGAGGGTATAGTACAAATAATTATGCTTGTCGATTTCCTCGATGAGGGTTTTCATGGTTTCCATAGGATCCGGCCTTGACATCGGAAGGTCCATCCTCTCGCATAGTGAAATTATTGCTTGGTGATCGGGGCGAATTTGGCCAGCAGCCGCTTGACGCCGACAGGCGCCGGAAAAGCGATCTGCAGCTCGGTATCGTCGCCGCTGCCTTTGACCGCGACGACGACGCCCGTGCCCCACTTGCCGTGCGACACTTTGTCGCCGACGGCGTAGTCGAGCGGCCTGGAGCCGCCAGCCGTACCGGCGCCGGAGCTTCCGGCAGCGGAGCTTCCGGCAGCGGAGCCCGCCGCGGCAGCGCCCGGCCCGCGGAAGCTGACCGGCCCGCGGCCTGCAGCCGCAGCCCTGGCCTGGCCCGCTGCGCCGAAGCCGCCGGCGCTGCCGAAGCGCCGTTCGCCGGAGCCGCCGCTGCCAAAGCCGTACCCGCGGCTGCCGTCAAGGTGCATCGGCTCGATCAGCTCCGCCGGAATTTCGCTGAGGAAGCGCGACGGCGCGTTCATCTGCGAGCGGCCGAACAGCGTGCGCATCCGCGCGCACGTAAGGTACAGCTCCTCCTCGGCGCGGGTAATGCCTACGTATGCAAGACGACGCTCCTCCTCCAGCTCTTCGTTGTCGCTTAGCGCCCGCGTATGGGGGAAGACGCCTTCCTCCATGCCGACGATGAACACGACAGGGAACTCCAGCCCTTTGGCGCTGTGCATCGTCATCAGTACGATGCCGTTGTTGCCGGCTTCCTCCGGATCGTCGTTCATCGAATCGATATCGGCGATCAGGGCAAGGTCCGTCAGGAAAGCCACGAGCGACTTATCCTCGTTACGCTTCTCGAAATCGAGCGTCACCGACAGGAACTCGTCGATGTTCTCCAGCCGCGCGTGCGCTTCGATCGTATTTTCCCGCTTCAGCTCTTCCCGGTAACCGGTGCGGTTCAGCACTTCTTCGGTCAACTCCGTGACCGACAAATAATCGAGCATCCGATGCAGATTATCGATCATATCGCGGAAGCTGGAGAGGCTGTTGCGCGCTTTCGCATTGATCTCCAGCATGTGGACATTCTCCAGCATGGCGAACATCGAGACGCCAAAGCGGCCTGCGGCTTCCGCCAGCCGTTCGACGGTCGTGTCGCCGATGCCGCGCTTCGGCACGTTGACGACGCGGGCGAAGCTGATATCGTCGTCCGGATTGGATACGAGCCGCAAGTATGCCAGAATGTCCTTGATCTCTTTACGGTCATAGAATTTGATGCCGCCGACAATTTGATACGGGATATCGGATTTGATCAAAATTTCCTCGATCACCCGGGACTGCGCATTGGTCCGGTACAGGATCGCGTGATCGCTGTACCGCCGGCCCGCGGCGATATTTTTGTTGATTTGGCCAGCGATAAAGTAGCCTTCCTCATGCTCCGAATCGGCCTGGTACAGCCGGATTTTGTGTCCCGCTTGCTTGTCGGTCCACAAATTTTTGGGCTTTCTGCCGGCATTGTTGGCGATAACGCGGTTGGCGGCCTGCAAAATATTGCCTGTGGACCGGTAGTTTTGCTCCAGCAAAATCGTCTCCGCGTCCGGATAATCCTTCTCGAAATCGAGAATATTGCCGATGTCGGCGCCGCGCCAGCGATAGATGGACTGGTCGCTGTCGCCGACGACGCAGATGCGCTTATGCTTGTCCGCGAGCATTTTGCATAGCATGTACTGTGCCCGGTTCGTGTCCTGGTATTCGTCGACGTGAATATATTGAAATTTGTTCTGGTAGAAATCGAGAACTTCCGGCTCTTGGACAAACAAATCGATCGTCGTCATAATCAAATCGTCGAAATCGAGCGAGTTGTTGGCCTTCAGCTTCTTCTGGTACATCGTATATACCTTGGCCACGATGCCGTCGAAGTAGTCGCCGATCCGGCGCTCGAACTTCTCGGGACTGAGCAGCTCGTTTTTGGCGTTGCTGATAGCGGCTTGAACCGCCTTCGGCTCGAACTTCTTCGTATCGATGTTGAGGTCTTTCATGCAGGACTTGATGACCGAAAGCTGGTCGCCGGAATCGAGAATGGTGAAATTCGAGGAAAATCCGATCCGCGAGATGTCCCTGCGCAAAATCCGCACGCACATGGAGTGGAACGTCGACACCCAAATGTCGCTTCCCTGGGGACCGACAAGCGCGCTGACCCGCTCCTGCATCTCCCGCGCCGCCTTATTGGTGAAGGTGATCGCCAGAATGCTCCACGGGGCCGCCTTGCGGGTGGCGATCAAATAGGCGATCCGGTGCGTCAGCACCCGCGTCTTGCCGCTTCCCGCTCCGGCCATGATGAGCAGCGGCCCGCTTACCGATTCGACCGCTTTCCGCTGCTGCGCATTCAGCTTCTCCACCGCTTGAAATATATCTGCAGGCTGATTGATCATGACAACAAAACCTTTCTATATCAAAATCTCCCCAATCCGGACTATGAGCCGGCCGATTTGACCGCCTCGACGGTAGCCAGCGCATCGTCCAGCCGCTCATACAATGCGTTGCCGACAACGATCGTATCCGCGCAGGCGGCTGCCTGGCGGGCTTTGTCCCTGCTGTCGATGCCGCCTCCGTAGAACAAACGGGCTTTCCGAAGCAGTCCCCGGATGCGGGACACCCGCTCCATGTCGCCGAACGTTCCGCTATATTCCAAGTAGACGATCGGCATGGAGAACAATTGCTCCGCCAGCCGCGCATACGCTTCCGCATCTTTATCGTCCAGCTGCGTATTCGCGCTCGTCAGACGGGCCACCGCGGAATCGGCATTCATGATGATGTAGCCTTCCGCCGCAACGCGCGTCCAATCCAGCAGCGGGCCGTATTCCTTCAGCGCCTGGTGATGCTGGCCGACGATCCATTCCGCATCCTGCGCGTTCAGCGCGACGGGCACGAAGTACAGGTCGAAGCCGGGGACGATCGCCTCCCTCGACGAGATCTCCAGCGCGCAGGACACTTCGTAACGGCGAATGCGCGCCAGCAGATCGACCGTATTGTCGAAGGTGACCCCGGTCGAGCCGCCGACCACGACGGCGTCAGTGCCGGACAAGCAAATGCGCTCGAGCGCTTCGTCCGAAAGCTCCTTGTCCGGATCGAGCTTAAATACATGTCTCCAATGTGCGAAAGCGTCTGTCAAGCTGATTCCTCCCGTATGATTCGTCGCCCGAATGCCGCCGGGACGACGCCTGGCAAGGCGGTGCCGAGAGGCCCGCCGGACAGTTATTCTCCCCTAAGTCTATGCTACCCCGGGAAGCGTGTCAAACCGGAGAAAACGGCATCGCCGTCCTTAAGCGGCAAGGTTGCGGCGCCGCGGCCGAGGCCGATGAATCGTCGCGATATAAAGGCTGTACGACTAGCATAACCGATCATTCGTTCGCCTGTAAATGCCAAAAAAAGACGGGTCCCGCAAGACCCGCCGTTATCCGGACAAACTGCGATTTTTTATGTCAGGAGCTCGTTTCAAACCGGGTGATGATTAGATTGTCCCCCGACACTTGATAGACGGAGCGATGCTGCAGCCGGGGCACGGAACGATTGTTCGTGCCTGTCAGTTGAATCATGTATTGTTCCGGCGAAGGCTGTTCCTTGCGCAAAAAATATTCCTGCCACTCGCTGCGCAAGCCCAGCATCGCCCGCGAGCTGAACGCCTGATACGTCCGGGTCGTATCGTCGCGGCGATAGAAGTAAGCGATCAGCTGATCGGCCATGTCGTAAGAGTATACTTGGCGCAGCCGATTGCGCATCTCCTGCGCGGCGTATTCGTCCATCTCGCCCGTCACCGGAGCTGACAGCACCTGGTGGGTCCACTCGTCCACCCGCTTGATCCAGGCAATGATGTCGGCATCGGCTTGCTGCATGATGCTCTTATTCATGGGAGGCGGAGGAAGCTGGTCGAGCGTTTGCATAATGCGCTCCTTGCCTACCGTCTTCTGCAACGTTTTCATGTTCAATTGCTGATCCTGAGTGTTGTGCCCGCAGCCTGCCAGCAGCAAAACAGCCGCTGCGGCGATCCCGATGATCCGTTTCATAAGGCCCTCCTGCTTTGGCTTTTGTACGTTTTTTTGCTTATTATGGGTAAATTCGGACAAAAGTATGCAGAAGCTTCACCGCCGCGCGGCCGGCCATGGCGCGAGCCGCGCTGGGGAGGAGCGGCTCGCGCAGGCCGTTACATGAAATTGGCGTCAATGGCTGCGGTTTTCCGGCGAGGTCGAGACGGACGACGGCTTGGCGCCCGGCGTTTCGTTGGTTCGCGCCGCCATGCCGTGGCCGTGGCTGTACGGAGACGAGCCCGAACGAACCGAAGCGGCGCCTTGCGCGCGGGTCTGCTCCGAAGTGCCGCTTTTGGCCGGCTCCTGTGTTGAGCCTAGCACGCCGTAGTCGGAGTTAGGCTTCGACGGCAAGACGAAGCTTTGGCTCTGGCTTTGGCTCTGGCTTTGGCTCTGGTCAAGCTTGGACGAAGCCGCTGGCTCATGCCGATGGCCTGAGTGCAAGGAATCGGTGCCAGCCACGGACGATGGAAAGGACGCCTCCGTCAAATCGGAGGAAACCTCGCTGGCGCCGGAGACGGAGGGAGCGTGCGCGCTTCCGGCCGCCCCTTGCTCTTGCTCGCGGTAGCTTTGGCCTGCGCCATATGCGTAGCTTGCGGCATTCGCCGGGGCGTACGCCGCAGGATGTTGGCCCATGCCGTAGCTCGGCCGCGCCTCCCGGCCGTCGTGCTGCGCATAGCTTATGCTGTGGCCCGGATTGCCGGCCAGCCCGTAGCCCTGGCTTGAGCCGGCGCCGTACGGCAGCCGGGAAGGCTCAGACGTTCCGGCTCCATAGCCAGCGGACGGAAGGTTGCCGGACGGCGGCAGGGAGGAAATCCCTGGCGCCGGCGCCAGGGACGGATGAACCGCGTAACCGTGAAGCGGCTGCGCATAAGCCGGATCGAACGTCTGCGGATACGCGGCGCTTGCCGCATGGCCCGCTTCCGCAAGCCGCTGGGCCATCAGACGGAGCTCCTCCGTTTTTTGCTGCATATGCCGCAGCTCCTGATCGACTTCATGAGCCTGCGCCGCCCGTACGGAACCGTAGCCGTTCATTTGCGCCAACAGATCGTACAGCTCCGCCTGGTCGCTCATCGTTTTTTGCGCAAGGCCCGCGAAGGTTTGCCGGACGGCCGGATGGGTCGCCTCCAGCGCCGCCGTCGTATATTCCCGCGCCGCGCGCTTCAGCTCGGACAGCACAAGATTGCCCCAATCCTGTTCCTTCATATGAACGATTTCGCCGGACTGCTGCCGGATCGGGCCATAGGTTTGCTGAGAGTACATATCAAGCACCTCCGTGTCATTCCATCAATGCATCGTGCGAGTCTGCTGCTGCAAGGTATGAAGCAGCCGTTCGGCGCCGCTTAAGCGATCGCGGGCGATCTGGGCGAGCTTCTGCTTCAACTGCGGCGACGAGCTGTTCGCCGCCCCTTCCGCCGCCAGCTTGGCGATGAGCTCTTCATTTTTCAGGCAATCGGATATGTAGGCCAATTCTTTCGAGCTGACGTTGTGCGCGTTCGCGCCCTGCGGCATCGGCTGGCCGGTAAACATGGGAAATACACCCTCCTTTTGGTAAATTCACAAAGTAGGATGCCCGCGGCTTGGAAAAATATGTGCCGTGAAACGAAAAGGGTTGAACAGATCTTCTCTGCCCAACCCTGTTACCCTTGTATTCAGCCGCTAGTTGGCGGAGTCTTCCGCTGAATCCGGAGACGCCGACTCGGCCTGATCGTCCGCCGGCTGATCCTGCTCCCGCTGCTCCTGATCCAGCCCCTGCTGCTCTTGCGCTTGCTGCGCCTGCTCCTGCTGTTCTTGCGCTTGCTGCGCCTCCTGTTGCTTTTGCTCCCAATCCTTGGCCTTGTCGAACAGCTCCTGCACCCGGTCAACGGGAATCGCATATGCCCATTCGCCGCCTTGCCGGGCGATCCACACATCGCTGCCCTTGATTTTGCCCGCGTAGACGGCCGACTTCTCCTGCCCGTTCTCCAGCTCCTTCAGCTCGATGACAAGCTCGGGCTGGTCGAGCCCCTGGATCTGGGCCGCCGGTTCGACCAGACGGTTCGTGGACATAAACAGCGCATTGTCGAGGAAATTGCCCGCATCAGCTCCCTTCACTTCCTTGTCGCCGAGCTTCCAGGCAGCTTCATACGCCTTCTTGTCCTTGTCCGCTTCATTGCGGGACAAGGTCCACTTGGCTCCCTTCCAAGCTACGCTCAGGCTCTGCACCTGGTCGTACTTCATCTGAAGCGGACTTGTCTCCATGAAGTCGAACGGCTGCTTCGCCAGCGAGGTTACCGCAGAATCGCTGATCTGGAACACCTCCGGCGAGCCACTGTACCTAGCGTATCGGTAGCCTTGAATCGGCACCGCGGCGCCGACCGCCAGCGTCTGAGACGAGCCGTCCTTCAGCTTCACCGTAAATTCCTGGGTCGGCTGATCCAGCCCGAACTGCGCCAGGTCGGACGGCTCGGCCTCCACCGTGCTCTCCTTCATCAGGCCCGTGAACGAATCGACCCAGCTGTCCGGAGAGTAGTTGTTTAGCGGCAGCGCCGACGGCTTGATCATTTGCCAGCCGCCGTCTCCCTTCTGCAGCTCGATCTCCCCATCCGGCGTCTTGATCGTATAGCCGGAGACATCCTCCTTGCTGATCGTCACCAGCTTCGTTCCCGTTTCCGGCTGCTCCTGAAAGAAGTTTTTGCTCGAAGCGTACCAGAACGCGGCGATGCAGACGATCACCAGCACAAGCGTTGGAATGAGACGCTTCATCCTTTTCTCCTCCTCCACCAGATCGTGCCGCCAACGATCAGGAAGAGCAGCGGGAACAGCAATACCGTTCCGTAGAAAATCATATTGGCTTGATCGCCGGTCAACAGCGCTTGCTGCAGCGCGTCGCCCTCGCGCGGCCGGATCGTGACCTGATTCTTATTCTCCTGCAGCCAGCCTACGCTGTTGAGCGCAAAGTCGCGGTTGCCCTGCTGCGAGATGAACTGGTCGAGCAGGAAGGTCGATCCGCCGAGCACGACGGCTTTCGGATTTTTATCCTTATCCTCTACGACATAGGCGAGATTGAGCGGGCCGGCAATATCGCTGTCGTCCTTCGAGCTGCTGCTTTGCTCGGCCAGCAGCTTCAGGTCGGTTTCGCCGTAAGCTTTGCTCGTCGTCTTCAAAATCGGCGTCGTCGTATAATCCGTCTGCTCCGAGCTGCTGCCCAACGTTACGCCCAGCGTCATGACCGTCAGCAGGTTGTATTCCTGCAGCTTGCTTGTAATATCATGGAATCCATATTCCGGAATGATCGTCAGCGGATCGAACAGCACGCTCTGCTTCGGCTCGATGGCCACGGCGTGCTGGTTCTGGATGCCGTAATCGGCCATCAGGCTATCGATATTTTTCCAGCCGTCCTTCATGTTCATGGAAAATCCGAGCGCCATATACAGCTTGCCTTTGTCCTTCAAATACGCCTTGATCAGCTCGGCTTCCTTGTCGCTGATATCGCTCTGCGCGCCGATGATGAACAGCGCCTCGGCGTCGTCCGGAATTTTGCCCTCGCGCAGCAGATTCAGCTCGCTGACCTCGTAGTTCTCGCCCTCCAGCCCGCTGCGCCACAGGCTCATCTGATGGAGCGGAATTTCGTTGTGCCCGGAGAGGAAATAGAGCTTGCGCTTCTCCTTGCTGCTCAAATTGACGAGCGCCTGCGTCAGCTTCTCCTCGCCGCTGAAGCGGTACTCGCCGGGCTGCATGCCGGGCAGGAACATTTCGTAGTAATAGATCGTCTTCTTCTGCGAACCGCTCTCCACGACCAGTGTGCCGGCCGGATCGACATCGTATTGATTCGCCACCGCCGGCTGCCTGACGATATCGTATTCCTCGAACGTAATTTTCCCGTTGCGCTTCTTGTATTCCTGCGCCAGCTCGACCACCTGCCGTTTAATATACGGGTCGGTCCTGTCGCTGGTCAGCGACAGGATGCGCACGTCCTGATCGAGCGTCTTCAGCGTTTCGAGCGTCTGCTCCGCCAGGCTGAATTTCTTGTTTTGCGTCAAGTCAAACTGCAGGTTTTTGGCCGAATTCAGAAAAATCGTCAGAACAATAAATATACCGATGGCCGCCAGCGATAGCACGACCGCGTTCGTTCCGCGAATCCACTTGTTCAAAGCCCGTATCTCCCTTCTTCGCTTGTACGCCGCGCTAGGGCGCTATAAGGTTTATCTCCAGCGTTTGCGTTCCAGCACCTGGATGCTCAGCAGGACGAACACGCCCATAAGCATCACGTAGAACAGCACGTCGGCGACATCCAGCACGCCCTTTTGCAGATCGAGCGCCCGTCCGATAATCGAGAACATGCCGAGAAAATCTTTGACCTTGCCCCCAACCGTATCGCCGAGCCATTCAATCGTCCAAAATACGAGAAGGATGGCAAACGCGGAAATTCCCGCTACCATCTGATGCGCAGACAGCGAGGAAGCAAACAGGCCGACGGCCATCATGGCTCCGCCGACGAGAAACAGCGAGAAGTAGGACAGCCACAGCACGGGCATCTCCAAGGTTCCGTAGGCGCTCAAGATCAGCGGGTAGATCAGGCTGCCGACGACCAGCATCAGCTGCACGATCAGCGCCGCGATGAACTTGCCCGTCACAATCTCCGTAATGCTGGCCGGCGAGGTCAACAGCAGCTCGTCCGTTCCTTGCCGCAGCTCGTCGGACATCAGCCGCATCGTCAGCAGCGGAATGACCAGCAGGTACACGAAGGAAATCGAACCGACCACGGGCCGCACATCGACAATATACGGCGGATAAAGGAAGTCGGCCGAGAAGAAATACCCGGTAATCAGGAAAAAGAAAGCGAACGCCGCGTACGCGGTCGGAGAATAAAAATACAGCTGCAGCTCTTTTCTCGCGATTGCCCACGTTCTACGCACCGGTCTTCACCTCCCCGGCAGATTCGGAGCCTTCTTCGTCTGCCACGACCTCCAGCCGTTCGTCTGTCGTCAGCTTCAGGAAGATGTCCTCGAGGCTCATGCTTTCCTTCTTCATGGACAAGATCGGGTAGCGCCGCTCGGCCATTCGATAGAACAACGCTTCGCGAATATCCGTCCGGTCCTTCGCCGTCACAATGAGTCGTACCGTCTGGCCTGCCCCTTTCTTTTCCGGCGCAGCATAGTTCTCGGAAGAAACCGCCGCATTCGCGGCATCGCCCGCCGGAGCCGAAGCCGCATCCGCTTCCGTGGACACGCTTTCGGTTTGCTGTTCCTTTACTTCCCCGACCTCGCTCATGCTTCGCAGCTCGGCGATCACCTCGTCGCGCGGCCCTTTGACCTCCAGCGATACCTCGAACGTCTCGTCCATCGAATGGGCGAGCTGGTCCGGATGTCCGTCCATCACGATGCGCCCCTGGTTAATAATCAGCACCCGGTTGCACAGCGCATTGATTTCCGGCAAAATGTGCGTGCTGAGCAGCACCGTATGATTTTCCCCAAGCTCCCGGATCAGCTGGCGAATCTCGATAATTTGCTTCGGATCGAGGCCTGAGGTCGGCTCGTCCAGTATGAGCAGATCGGGGTTATGAAGGATCGCCTGCGCCAGGCCCATCCGCTGCTTGTAGCCTTTGGACAGGCTGCGGATGATCTGCTTTTCGCGGCCCTGCAGCCCAAGCCGGGAGATCACTTCTTCAATGCGCTTCTTTTGCTCCCGTGCGGGAATGCCTCGTAGATCGGCAATGAACTTGAGATAGCTGGTGACCGTCATCTCGTGATAGAGCGGCGGCGTCTCCGGCAAATAGCCGATTTTTTGGCGTGCCTTCCTCGGATGCTCCGCCATCGACAGCCCGTCGATCGAGATGGAACCGCGGGTCGGATTCAAATATCCGGTAATCATCCGCATCGTCGTCGTCTTGCCGGCGCCGTTGGGCCCGAGGAAACCGACGATTTCGCCGCGGCTCATCGAGAAATCGATATCGTGGACCCCTCTCTGGTTCTCGTACAATTTGCTGACCTGTTTGACCTCCAGCACTTCATAACCTCCCATCGTCATCGTCGATTCAATCGCTGGATACACTCATTGCCATTTTTATTCATAAATAACCAAACACAATATACCCATGAAAGGATAAACGCACCTTAAACAAATATTAAAATAAGGTGAAAATATTGTGTCTAAATTGTGAACAACGGGCGCATGGAGCGATCTGCTCCCCGATTATCAAATTGTACGCCCCTCCTCAGGCGCATTTAAGCCACAAATCCTGCAAAAAATGCAACATTTCCCGTATTCTCCGCATCGAAATCAAGGGGAATGTTGCATTTTATAACACATTTTACAACATTGATCCGCAAATAGGGTGGATTGCCCGTTTTTGTTGTACAAAATACAACATTTGCGGACTCTCTTGAAAATAGCCCGAGGTGCGCGGCACATTTTCATCTTCTGATGGTGCTGCGCCAGCGGCATGGGGGTCTATTTTGAAAATTTGACGAAGTCCTTCGCCGAATTTTCAACACCGAAGGCGACGACCGATGACGAATAGAATAGCTCGTCATAGGGGCCTATCTCGAAAAAAAAGCTGCCCGGCATCGGACAGCTTTGGAGTCGGTACTTATTCGGATGTTCCATTAGGCGTCGGTCGGTCGTCCCGTTTGGGATGTGTCGCGGGCAAAGACCCGGTCGGCGGCCAGCAAGCGGCTTCCGCCAAGCAGCAGATGCACGGCCATAATGAGCAGTGCGAGCTCGAACTCATAGCCTCCGGCAAATCCGCTCGGCAGCTTCACAGTGAAGATGGCCACCAGCATAATAACGGCAAATATGGCGGAAATGATGCGCGTTCCAAGCCCGACCAGCATAAAAATGCCGCCCGCGAGCTCCGCCGCCGCTACGATCATCGCCATGATATCGGGAGCCGGAATTCCGACGCTTTCGAAAAACTTCCCGGTATTGGCGACGCCGCCTTGAAACTTCATCAGTCCGTGCACGAAAAAGATCAGCCCCAGCGTGACCCGTATCAGAAAAGATCCGATTTGCATTTTATCAGACATGTTCATTCCTCCTGCTTCAAAGAGATTAATTAACAAAATTCACAAAACACTACACAATGTAGTGTATATAGTTAAAATTTTTTGCGTTCGTTATTTCTATCATTACATAATCAGCCCGATAAAAAACATCGCTGTCAGCAGCGCCAGCACATGCAGGGAAACCATCAGCGGCGTAATGGGCCACTCGAGGGGAACCGTTTCCTGCGGATCGAGAATTCTCCGGATGCGGCAGTTGACAGACGTATCCGCAAAAGATACGTGCGCGAGCGCCAACATCTTGCGCTCCCTGCGGCCGGACACCCGCTTCAGCAGCTTCAGCAATGCGCTGCCGATGAACGCCGACGAGCCCATGGCAGAGATGGCGTGATCGTCAGCCAGCAGTTCTCGCGTCAGCTTATAGTTCCGATGCAGCCACTTCAGAATCGGCAAATACCACATCAACACGGCGATCAAGGAGAGCACATACATCCGCAGCGGGTCTCTGTGCCGCTTGTGGAAACGCTCGTGATGAATGACCGCCTCCGTCTCCCGTTCGTCCAAAAGCTCGAGCAAACCGGTGGACAAGACAATTCTCGGCGCGACAAAGCCCATCGTGAAAGCCATCGGTTCCCGATGCGCAATGACCGTCAGATCAGCTTGCCCTTCCGGGTAGCGCCGGTTTAACTCTTCCGTCAGGCGGTCGTCACGCAGGGAAGCCAGCTTGCGGGCCATGCTGCGGGACAGCCACAGTTGCCGGAAGGTCAGCGCGGCGGCGCCGGCCAAGGTGTAGAATACTAAGCCGTTCATCGGGTAAATGAGCGAATCGAAGCCGAGCGATTCCAGCCATATGGTGCAAACCTCAAACAGATTAAAGCGAAGCTGAAAGCCCAGCATGACATGCAATACATACATCGCCATTTGCACCAGCAGAATGCCTGCAATCGCAAGACATGAGGCAAACAGCAGGCTTGAACGATTTTTCCGCATGGGTCAACGTTCCTTTAAATCCTTGATTTTTTGTTCCAGCTTCTTCATCAGCTCGGGGTCCGCCTCCTCCAGTTCATCGAGCATATGGCTGACGACCAGCGGGCCGAATTCCTCCATCAATTCATGCGTCAATTCCTTGGACTGCTCCTCCAGAAACTGCTCCTTCGGAAGCACCGGCCGAAACAAAGAGGTTCTCCCCTGGAGCCGCTTGGTCAGAAAGCCTTTGTCCACGAGACGATTCATCACCGTCATGACGGTATTGAAGCTGAGATCCTTCTCTTTCTCCAGCTTCGCCTGCACGTCGCGGATGCTGCCCTCGCTGTCGCGGCTCTCCCACAGCACGTTCATGATCTTGGCTTCCAAGGGTCCGAAAAAACGGTTCAGCCCCCTCTCGTTATATTTGAATTTGTGTATTTTCATGACGCAAACACCTCGCACTACCCATTGTAGTGTATACCAAAACAGCAAGTCAAGTTTATGGGATGGCAAACAGCGGAAACCGGACATGCCGCATCCCGTTCGACCGCTGCCCTCTCCCTCTCTTTGGCGGAGAAACCAATAAGTAAGCACGAAATTCGACATTATTCACTGCCAAAATACGCATGTTGCCTTCGGAATGGCCCTCTATAGTGCAAATCTACACTTTACTGCGACGGAGATGCTCAGCCGCGGCCCCCGAAACCCGCTTTTAGCGTGCCAGCTCCGCATTAGCACGGCCCCTCCCTGGGCACATAAGGCGACAAATCCTGCAAAAAATGCAACATTTTCGGCAGCCTTCGTACAAGGGGAAGGAGAATGTTGTATTTCGTGCAACAATTTAGGGACAATTGGCCTCAGATCAAGGAACATCGCCCGAATTGTTGCACATTCTACAACATTGAGCCGCGAATGCGGGGCATTTCCCCGTTTTTGTTGTACAAAATACAACATTTGCTGACACCCTTGAAAATTCAGCGGTATCCACACGCCCAATTTTCAACACCGCAGATGACGACCGATGACGATAGGAATCGTTCGTCTTAGGCGTCTATCATCCGTCATATGGACAGGCTCTGGGACAACTCGTTTACTTCACCAATTGGCCGCGCGTCACGCCGAGCTGGTTCGTCGCCTTCAACGTGCGCCAAACATGCGTCCCGCTCACTTCGCCGCGCAGCGCCTGCTCGTACAGGGAGAGCACCCGGCGCACCTGCTGCGGCGTCTCCTCCAAAAACTCCACGCGGTACGTGCGCACGCCCAGCCCCTGGAACTCCGGCAAATATTCCGCCCCGGATTGCTCGATCGCATTATAAACCGTATTGCGGCAGCCTTCATCCACCCGCACCGGATGGGAGAAACCGACGCGGTCTCTCAGCGAAACGCGGTGCTGCTCGCAAGGGCGACCGCAGTTCGTATAATCGGTGCCTTCGCTCAGGAAGGTGCAGTATACGCAGTGCTCCGTATGGAACATCGGCAAATGCTGATGAATGACGACCTCCAGCCGGGCAGCGTCCGCCCGTCCGAGCAGATCGACCATTTGCTGAATATTCAAGTCGTATGACGGCGTCACCCTGCTCAGGCCCGCGTCCAGGAACAGGTTCACCGTCTTATGGTTGGCCGCATTCAGCGAGAAGTCGCCGATCAGCTCCGGACAACGCTCGCCCGGATGGTCCGCCCGGTGGCGGAGGAACCAGTACACCGCGCCGGTATTGCGCACGAGCACGGCGTCCGGGGCCAGCTTCAGGATGTTTTTGAAATATCCCGTCTCTCCCGGCATATGAATGCGCGGCGTCGCCAGCGCAATCCGCTTGCCTGCGGCGCGGGCGGCGTCGATGGCGGCCGGAAACTGCTTGATGAACTCGAAGTCGGCATAGATCAGGCCGACGTTCGCCTCGCAGGCCGCCCGCACCTGATCCATCGTGCGGCACAGCACAGTAAGCTGCGCGGTCCCGGCGGCAGATGCCGGCGGCGCCGCGTCCGCATATACGTCGACGGCGCGCTTCATGTACACGCGCGGCCGCTGGCGCGCTTCTTCGAGCAGCTGCACGGCGCGGCGGCGCATCTGATTCAGCTCGCGCATCGGCACGATCAGTTCGCCCTTCAGATGCGCCTCCACCGACTCGAGCTCGAAGATCGTGCCGCCGAGGCGGCCAAGCTGCTCCTCGAACAGCGCCTGATCCATCGGCCGCTTCTCGGCCCTGACGAGCGGCAGCTCCGAAGCCACCGTCACGGTATGTCCGGCCACCGTATCGGTCCAGATGCTCTTCAGCGGCTGCCCTTCGACGCCGGTCACCTTCACCCGCACCGGGAACACCCGGTACGGACGGTCGATCTCGAACGTCTGGCGAAGCCGCTTGTCCAGATGCGGGTCGTTCGTCTTCCATATCCGGTCGCCGACGTGCACCCTGCCAAGGTCAACGTCGTTGCGGCCCGGCACGATCTCGACCAGGCCGCCCTGCGCCTCGCCTTCCAGCTTCGCTCCCTTGCGGCGCAGATCGTATACGCGGCCGCCTTCTTCCTTCTTCGTCGGATCGCCGGCGTCGAAGCAAATGCCGTCTCCCCGCTTCAGCGGCGCCTCCAGCTCGCACAGCACCGCGTCGCGCAGCACCTGCTTCACCCGGCCGAGGTAGACGCCGCGGCTTTTCGGAAAGGTGCCGTCCACCAGCTGCTTGTTGTTCGTTCCTTTCAGAAAACCGTACGTGAAGCCGCGCGAGAAGCTCTGCTGGAGCTCCCTCAGCTCCTCCTTGCTCGGCGTCGGATCTTTGCCTTCGAAATACCGGTCAATCGCCTTCCGATATTTGCTTACGACGTTCGCCACATATTCAGGGCTCTTCAGCCTTCCTTCGATCTTGAACGAAGTCACGCCGGCCTCGATCAGCTCCGGCACCAGTTCGATTGCCGCCAAATCTTTGGGCGACAACAGATAGGCGACGTCCCCCATCGGCTTCTCCACGCCGTCGACGATCATATCGTAAGGCAGCCGGCACGCCTGGGCGCATTCGCCGCGGTTCGCCGAACGCCCGCCCCACATCTCGGAGGTGAGGCACTGCCCGGAGTAGGAGACGCACAGCGCGCCGTGCACGAACACCTCCATCGGCAGCTTCGCCTGCTCGCCGATCTGCCTGATTTGCTTCAGATTGTTCTCCCGGCCCAGGACGACGCGTTCGATGTCGAACGGCTTCGTGAACTCGACCGCCTCGGGGGAAGTAATCGTCATCTGCGTCGAGCCGTGGATCGGAAAATCGGGCGATATTTCGCGAATCAGCCGGACCAGCCCCAGATCCTGCACGATCAGCGCGTCCACGCCCGCGTCGATACAGGCTTCCACCAGACGACGCGCATCCTCCAGCTCATCCTCGAACACTAAAATATTGAACGTAACGAACCCCTTGACTCCATATAAATGAAGAAACGCCATGACGTCCTTCAGCTCGTCCATCCGAAAGTTGCTTGCCCGCACCCGGGCGTTGAACTTTTCCACGCCGAAGAAGACGGCATCCGCGCCGCAGGCCACCGCCGCCCGCAGGCAGTCCCAATCGCCCGCCGGCGCCAGCAGCTCGATATCGGCTTTGTTCGGTTTATGCATATCGGTTAAATTCCTCCGCTCGCAAACGATCTTAATCCTTCCTAGTGTACCAGAAAGGAGGCCGACCGCGCCATCTCGGGCAAAAGTTAACAAAGCTAATCATCCGTGCTATAATTGCTAGGAGTCCGATCTTGAGCTCGTGACCACCCGTTTCGGGCAAATTTTTCATCCGCCGCCGATGGCGTCCGATGCCATACAGCTTCGGTCGTTTTCTCGCGTCTGGTCGGACGAATCGTTTATAATTGAGGGATGGTTTTGAATCGAATATCACGCCGCAAGACCGGCGCGATCCTGCTTGTGCTTGGGATGCTGCTGGCGGCGGCGCTTGCCGTCTTGCTCGCCGGAGGCCGGGAGCTGTCGGTTCGCATGCTGTACGCCACATCGGGCGACCAGTTCGATGCGGCCGCTTACGGCCACCTGGCGCAAGCCGGCATCGCCGGACTCAAGCTGGAGCGCAAGCCGCTGGAGGATGTCAGCGCGCAGCAGCTCGGCCGGTACGACACGGTATATTTGGACCCGTCCCTGCAGGGGGCGCTGACGCCGGAGCTGCGTCAGCGGCTGGAAGCCTTCGTCGCCCAGGGCGGGCATCTGTTCCTTGAAAATGGTTTTGCCAACGACTTCGAACCCGAATTTCTCGGCGCGCAGTCGGTCGTGCCCGTCTCCCCGCCGGAGACGCTGACAGTGCCGGCCGGCGGCCTGCCGCCGGGCTTGTCCCGCGTATCCGAGCTGGCTTTCGTCTATCCTGAAGCCGGGCTGCACCTGCAAGGCTTGCAGGAGCTGTTCGCGCAGTTTATGGACAACTATATGAAGCATGACCTCGATGGAAGCCTGCGCAGCTTCGAGTGGGGCCACGGGCTCGTGCCGTCCACCGCCCAGACGGTCGTCGGCCTGCGAGACGCGTCCCAGCCGGTCGCGCTGTATGCGTTGAACCGATATGGCGAAGGGACCGTCTTCTTCAGCGGAATGCTGCTGCCAAACCGGTACCATATTACGGGATACGATCTCGCGAGCGGCATCGACCCGCAGCTCGGCTTCGAGCGGCTGGCCGCAGCAATCAACGAGAAGCGCAAGCCGGAACAAGGTTCGGTCTATTTCAACCGCAACAAGCTGCCGGTCGAGCCTTATTTCAACTTCACCTTTGCCGCCGGCAGCGCGATGTTCCGCAGCGAATATGCGGCCTTCGTCTCGAAAGAGAAGCTCGGCTACAGCGTCGCGAAAGTGCTCGGCCCCTACGGCCGGCCGGCGATGGCTTACCAGAACCACTTCGAGGCGCTGGAGGCGATCCGGGACAAGGAGGGCATCCAGTGGGCGGAGCTGCTGCGGGAATACGATCAGATTCCTTCGTTCTCGCTCGTTCGCGCCACCTACCGCTGGGGCCGCTGGACCGAATCGGCGGTCGTCCATCTGAATGAAGGAACGAACGAGAAGCCTTCGTTCCAGGGCGAGACGCCGAATTCGTTCTATTCCAGCGGCATACGGATTATGGCCGAGGACGGGCCGGTGCAGGGAGCCGATTACGGCCAGTCCTTATCGCTCGGCGATCCCGTCCAGCTGCCGTACCGCGCTTACCCGGCGCTGGCCGATCTGGACGGCGACGGCAAGCCGGAGCTGATCGTCGGCTCGGCGGACGGCTTCATTTATGCCTACCGCAATCTCGGCGCATCGGCCGCAGCCTACGGCGACCAGCAGCTGCCGGCAAACGCGGCGCCGCCCGACGCCTTCGGCAAGCGGGAGCCGCTGCGCCTGGCCAGCGGCGAGCCGCTGGCCGCCGGATCGTACGCCAGCGTGGCGGCGTACGATCTGAACGGCGACGGCCGGCCGGATCTGCTGCTCGGGCGCGAGGACGGCACGCTGGCGGTGGCCTATGGCCAGGCCGGCGGCACGTTCGCCGCGCCGGTGCCGCTTACAGCCGGCGGGCAGCCGATCCGCGGCGCCGCTCCTCTGGCGCCGACCGTAGGCGACGTCACCGGAGACGGCATCCCCGACCTCGTGGTCGGGGATGCCAGCGGCGGGGTGACGCTGTACCGCGGCGTCCGGCCGGCGGCAGAGGCGGGCTCCGGCGCGGCCGCTTGGGAGGCCGGGCGCCTGCTGTTTCGGCTGCCTGTGCCTTACGCCGCTCCGTCCGTCCGCGACATGAACGGGGACGGACGAGCGGATCTGGTCGTCGGCAACCTCGAGGGCGACCTGCGCATTTATGTGCAGACCGAATCCGGAGGCTGGGAAGAGGCCGGCGTGATCGAAGGCGCCAGCTTGAATCAGGTCGGCAATCACGCCCTCGTCGGCGGTCACAACAGCGTGCCGCTCTGGTACGATCTGAACCATGACGGCAAGGACGACCTGATCGTCGGCCAGCTGGAATTCGGCCTGCCGACACCGCTCGACAGCCCGCACTTCGCTTATGCCGACGAATTGAACGAATTTATTCAATACGCCAAAGAGCATCATCTTGAGCTGTATCCGCATCTGTTCTTTCATAATTACAGAAGCGACGAGCAGGAGAAGCAGGAGATCGCCCTGCATCGCGCGGCGTTCGACAAGCTGGGCATCCCGTGGGGCATGACGGGAACGAACCAGCATACGTGGCGGGTCAGCCACGGAGACCGGATGCAGACGCTGAACAACGAGCGCGATGCCGGCATCTGGTTCAACTTCGGCTTCCGGCCGCCATACGATCCGAACGAGCCGCGGCTCGGGCTCGAATACAACTGGGGCCTGCCGTTCCTGCTGACGGACAGTACGGGCGAGCCGCAGCTCGACAAGCCGATGGTGCTGCATACACCGGCGCCGGTGCTGCGGACGGACCCGATCTATTCCACCAAAGACATCTTTACCGCCTATGCCCGGCTCGATATGCCGATCGATTATTTCGAGCATATCGAATATCATTTTCCGTCGCGAGTCGGCGAGCTGCTGAACTTCGTCCGATACATGGACGAAATCCGCGATACGTACAGCTACAATTTCATGACCGAACCGCAGATGGCCCGCAGCTTCCTGAATACGCTGACGACAGACGTCAAGCTGTACCGTCCGTGGCGGGCGGTCGTATCCGAACGATTGCGCAAAGCCTTCGGCCTCGCCGTCGAGCCGTCCTTCGTGGTCAAGCCCGATACGTCGCGGGTGCCGGCGCAAGCCGCGGAATACAAGGGCACGCTCGGCCTGGTCGTGGAGCCGGGCATCCCGTACGCCGCGCGGCAGCCGGTTGCGGACGGCAGCGTCTACGATCTGCGCGGCGGCAAGCTGTACTTCGGGGCTCCGGCTAGCATTAACGTTCGATTTGCCGCTCCTTCGGAAGGCGGCAACCCCGCGGGCGGACAAGCTGCGGCGGACAAGCCGCATCTGACGCGCATTAACGTCCCTTACCGGCTGGATCGGAAGACGGACGTATGGAAGCTGGAGTTGCAGTCTGCCGGCATGCAGCAGCTGCAAGTGTACAGCCGCCGCACCGTCACCGCGGAAGGCTCGGAATGGAAGACGGAATATGACGAAGAAGAGCATCTCTATACATTTACCCGCTACGGCGACGCGGCTTCCTTGACGCTCCGCTTCGGCCCGTAACCGTAACCGGACGATCGATTTTGTAAGGTCCGCAGCACAAGGCTCGTTCCACGTACGGCCCGGGCTGCGGCCTTCCTTATTTTGACAACGTCACTTATTTTATAACGATACTGAGGTTCGCAATCGCTGCAAAGGCTGCAGAGCAAGGAGGAAATGATTGATGGCAGACATTCTCCAGGAACTGGAGGCGCATATCCGCGCCCGTTACGAGATTGACGAGGACGACGATGAATTTACGCCGGACGTGCATTTGTTCGATTACGGGTATATCGATTCCATCGGCGCCACGGCGCTGATCGCCCATATCGAGAAAACGTACGGCATCCAGGTGACCAACCAGGATCTGATGCTGTACCCCTTGAATACCGTTCGCGAAATCGCCGACTTCATCCAGAAGAAGCGATAACGGCGAGGGCGGCATTTCGCTGCCCTTCCCTATCTTGAAAATAGCGCCCAGGGCCCGCGGCCCAATTTTCACCATCTGATGGTGCTGCGCAAGCCGCATGGGCGTCTATCTTGAAAAATTGGACGGAATCCTCCGGCGAATTTTTCAACGCCGAAGGTGACGACCGATGACGGCAGGAGTTGTTCGTCATAGGCGTCCATCTGGAAAAATCAGCTTTATCTACAAGCTGATTTTTCAATACCGCAGGTGACGACCGATGGCGAAGGAATCGCTCGTCATAGGCGTCTATCCCAATCCGAAGAACTGCGAGGTAACTGCCATGGACTGTGTTATTTCCCTGGAGGGTCTCGACCCCGGCCAGTACGGCCAATTGAAATATGCTGCGGCCTTCGTTGACGAACATATTCAGGACATCCGCATCGAGGATGGCCATATTCATATCGCGCACCAATCGCCCAAGGGCGACGAGGCGATCCGCGAGCGTGTGCAGCGGCTGATCGAGCGCTTTTCCCACGGCGATTTCGGCTTCAAGGAGAACGTGCTGTTCGAGCACCGCGTGCAGACGCCGTACGAAGGCGACATTGTCGCCGAGCTGATCGAACGCAAAATCATCAAGGTGCTGGAGCCCGGCCTGTTCATTTTCCGCGAGCCGTTCAGCAGCCTGATGCGTTTCTTCGATTACTCGTTCGTAACGAAGATCGCCAGCCGCTTCGAGGGCGTGAAGGAGGAGTCCTACCCGGCCGTCATTCACTGTACGACGCTGGATAAGACGAATCATTTCACTTCGTTCCCCGAGCACATTCATTTCCTGTCGCATCTGCGTGAGGATCTCGACGTCATCGAGGCGTTCTCGCAATCGGTCCGCGAGGCCGGCGGCTGGAAAGAGGACGCGCCGCTCGATCTGAACGCGAATATGCCGAAGCCGCGTTTTACGATGAATCCGTCCACCTGCTATCACTGCTATGAAGGATTGCAGAACGAGACGCTCGACACCGACGGCCTGATCGTCAGCGCCATCGCCAAATGCCACCGCTTCGAGTCGAGGAACCATGCCGATTTTGGCCGGCTGCTCGATTTCAGCATGCGCGAGATTATTTTCGTCGGCAAGCCCGACTTTGTGAAGGAGAACCGCCTGCAGGCGATCGAGTATTTGAAGGAGCTGGCCGCCGAATGGAACGTGGACAGCCTGCTCGAAATCGCCAACGACCCGTTCTTCACCAACGATTTTCAGGTGAAGGCTTCGTTCCAGCGCAACCAGGAGATGAAGTACGAGCTGCGCCTGTCGATCCCGCATCTCAAGAAGTCGATTGCCTGCAGCTCTGTCAATTTCCACAGCAATACGTTCGGCAATGCCTTTAACATCAAGGTCGGCAAACGGCCAGCGGTAACCGGCTGCGTCGGCTTCGGCATCGAGCGCTGGACGTTCGCTTTTTTGGCACAATACGGTTTGGACGAGGAGCAGTGGCCGGCATCGTTCCGCGAGCAATACCGGGCATGGCAGCAAAAAGCGCTGTAACCGGGAGGGGCCCTGCCGCCGGCGGCAAGCCGCACCGGTTCAATCTCCCTATAAAGTGTGGTTTTAACCGATCATGATCGCTTTTATCCGCAAAAGCAGCTTTGTGCTGCTCCTGCTCGCCGCGTTCGTCGTGTCGGATGTTCTGATAACGATGTGGGACCCGATGGTGACGTCGCGGCGCTTCTATAAGGACGATTTCACCAAAACGTTATACCATCACGACTGGCGAACCAGCGGCCCGACGTTCTACGGCAACTCCGCCGTGACCGGCGCTTATATCGAGGAGCAGTCGACGTCCGGCTTGATCGAGATGGGTCTGTCCTACGGCAAGCTGACCGATCTGAAAGCCATTTTGGAGCAGGACTTGTTCCGGCCGGAACAGCAGCTGGTCATCGGCATCGACGTGCATACGATGCTCGACATCCTGCCGACCGACCCCACCTACCGCTGGTTCAAGCCTTGGTACCAGCCGTACGTATACTTTTACCGCGATTATTTCCGCGATTCGGGAACGGAATTCGTGCGCAACCTGCTGCTCAAGCGCAGCCTGGCCTATGAGCCTCGCTGGATCGACAAGCTGCTGTACTTCGGGCGCATGACAGGCGAGGACCTGAACAAAAAGTGGCATGAGTACGAGCAGCGTTTCAATTGGGCTTCTCCCCGGGAATACCAGGATAATTTGCAGGCGCTCGATTGGATTTTGGCTTACTGCCAGGAACGCGGCTTGCCGCTGCGAGTCGTCTGGATGCCATGGAATCGCGATTACGAGCTTCCCCGTTACATGCCTGGTCTTCGGGAAGAGGTGGATCGCCGGCTGGAGGCATACGGGATTCCGGTACTTGACAAGCTCACCGCCTATGATCCGAAATATATGCACGACCTGGTTCACCTGAACCGGGAGGATGGCGCGCCCCTGTTCACGAAGGAGGTGGACGCATGGCTCGCTTCGCTCGCAAGCTCTTCGAAGTGATTCTGTACTTGGCCATGCTGATCATGGTGCTCATTTATTTTACCGGCAAAGGGCTCTTCATCTACGAAGGCTTCTAATGCCTTGAACCTGCAAGGGAGCAATCGGTTATGTGGTATTTGAACATGAACGCGGTGATGGCGATGGCCGGTATCGCCATCGTCCTCGGCCTGACCCGGCGGTGGCAGAGCAACAAGCGCTGGCTCATGCTCGCGTTCAATCTGTGCTTTCTGCTGCTGTTTAGTCAGAAGCTGTTCGCCTTCTATCTCGGCTATACGGCGCTCAATTACCTCGCTTTCCTGTGGCTAAGCTATGCGAAGCGAATGCGCAAGCCGCTGTTCATTGGGCTGATCGCGGCGAATGTAGCTGCCGTCTCGTCGCTTCGCCTGCTCGGCATGGAGGTGTGGACACATCCGGCCTTTGACGCCGTCATAACGCTCGGACTGATCTATAATGTGCTGAAGGTCATCGATGCGCTGTATTTCGCCTATTTCTTCGGTACGGAGGCGCGGGCGCGGGTGCTGGACTATTTCAACTACATTTTGTTTATTCCTACGTTCACTTCGGGACCGATCCTGAAGTTTCGCGATTTTATGGCCGATGCGAAGCAGCCGTACCAAGTGGACGCCCAGCAGACGGAGGCAAGCATCAAACGGATCATCCTCGGCATGTTCAAAAAAATCGTCGTCGTCGCCTGGATGACGGAGGTATTCGATGATGTCCTGGCAGGGGGACTGCACACGCACGAATCGCTGTTTCTGATGATCTGGTTTTATGCGCTCATTTATTTCGACTTTTCCGGTTATTCGGATATCGCGGTCGGCTTCGGCCGGCTGATGGGCTACAATATCCCGGAAAATTTCAAGAAGCCGTTCCAATCGCCGACGCTGACGCAGTATTGGCGCAATTGGCACGCCACGCTCGGCGACTGGTTCCGCGACCATATCTTCATCTTCTTCTCCCGGCAAACGCCGACCAAATGGACGGCCGCCGGCCTGTCCGTGCTGATTATGGTGCTTATCGGACTGTGGCACGGCTTCACCTGGCTGTATCTGGCCTGGGGCGTCTATCACGGCATCTTGCTCGCGCTGGAAAATTTGCTCGGCAAGACGACAGTCAACAAGCGCAAAGTGTCGCGCGCTTATTTCTGGTTCCGCTGCGCCCTTGTCCAATTGTTCGTCACAGCGGCGGTCATCGTCTACGGCGGGACGGCCGAAACGGTGGAGAAAATCTACCGAGGACTGCTGAACTGGCCTTGGTAGGCTAGCGCGGCGGTTTGGTCTAAAGGACCGCCCGTCATCGGCGCGGTCCTTTTCGTCATGCCCCGGCTTGCGTTCTCGCAAACCCAAAGAGGCCGTCCCCCTAAAGAGGACGGCCTTGCATTGCTGGCATTTCCATATCGTCTCATTATAGCTTGAATTTCATCGCCGCTGCGTTCAGCTCCTGAGCGATGGTCGTGAGCGAGACGGTCGATGCCGAGATCTCCTGCAGTGAAGCCAGCTGCTCTTCGCCGGATGCCGCAACTGTCTGGGCATGGGCCGAAGCCTGCCGCGCGATGCCGCTCATCTCGGCAATGGAAGCCGACACTTCCTCGGAGCTTGCTGCCATTTGCTGCGCGGCGGCTGCCACCTCCTGAATCTTGGAGGCAACCTCTCCCGTCGAGTTGACGATTTGCCGGAAAATGTGATCCGCCTCGTCGACCGACTGCAGCCCCGACTGCACGTGGCCTGCGCTCGTCGCCATGCTACTTTGGACACGCTCGATACCTTGCTGAATTTGTGCGATCAATTGCTTGATACGCTTGGCGGATTCGGCCGACTGCTCGGACAGCTTTCTAACCTCGCCCGCTACCACAGCAAAGCCTTGCCCGTGTTCGCCTGCCCGCGCTGCCTCGATCGCCGCATTCAGCGCCAACAGATTCGTCTGGTCGGCAATGTCGGCAATCATCTGCACAACGAGTCCGATGTTGTCGGAATGTGCGGCAAGCTCGTGTACCTCTTGATTGACGTTCTCGAACGCTTGATGGAGCTGCTCCATCCCTTCGGTAACCTTGTTCATGGAAGCATTCCCTTGTCCGGCCAGCTTGGCCGCGTCAGAGGACGCTTCGGACACATCGGAAGACGCCTCGGCGATGCGCTGCACACCCGAAGACATCTCTTCCATTGCGCGGCTCGTTTCTTCCGCACCGCTCACTTGATTGTCCGCCCCGCTCGCTACTTCCTCCATCGCCTTGGCGACTTGGGCAGCTGCCTCCGACGTTTGCTCCGAGGAAGCGAGCAGCTGCTCGGACGATGCGGCGACTTGCGCAGCGTTATCCTGAATTTGCCTGATCAACACCCGCAAATTGGCCTGCATATGGTTCAAGTTGGCGGCGAGATCGGCAATTTCATCGTTGGCGCGAGTATGTATCTGCTGCTCGCTAATATCGCCTTCGGCCATCTGCTTGAGGACGCGGGATACTTTCCCGACCGCCCCCGAGATGTACCGTGTCGTGATCCAAGCAAGCGCGACGCTCAGAATGATCGCTACGCCGATGAAGACGATCACGCTGGTCCGGGCGGATTTAAACACCTGCTCGCGTGCCAATGTGCTTTGAGCCGCTCCGGCTTTATTGAACTCAATCAGCTCGTTGGTATGCGACCGCATCACTTCAAAAGTTTGCGTCGCCGTGTTCAGCAGCGTATTCACCTCGATCATATGATTTCCGGCACCCTGCAGCAAGTTTACTTCCTCGGACAATTCGGAGAACTCGGAGTGGAAATCGAAAAATGCGAGCCATTGGTCAAGCATTTTATCGAAGATTTCCCTCTCTTCTTCTCCGTCAATCAGCTTGGCGTATCGGCTGATCGCGTCATTGATCTTGTCGAAATGTTGCTGCATCTCCAATTCGATCTGCTCGGCGATCGCCTGATCCGGCTCGATCAGCAGCTTGAACTCGAGATTCATAACATGCTCGGTCAAATAGTTGAAGTCGTTGATCGCTTGCATCCCCGGCATCCACTTTTGCGTGATCATCTGCGTCTCCGCTTGGATGACCCTCATCCTGTCAAACGCAAACAAGCCCATCGCCACCGAAATGAGCACGACGGCCAAAAAAGCGGCGAGCAGCTTTCTCCCGACGGTCCAGCGAATCGATTTCAGCTTCTCCTTCCATTTCCTCATGAGTATCATATCCCCTTGCTCCTAGTACAGTAGTCCATTAGTACCAATAAAATCTAACATAAAGAGTTAAGGTGCACAAGTCCCAAACTGTCAAAAAATAAGTCATTTTCTTAGCAAAATACTTCCCTTTGAGAAGCTCCAAAACAGTGCTATAATTTGGGTGAGCGTGTTTGTACACGCGTTCATTTCGGAAATCATTATACGGAGGTGCCTCATGAAATTAGGAATTTTTACGGTGCTGTTTCAGAACAAGCCATTCGAGGAAGCGCTGGATTACATCGCTTCGAAGGGCTTGGAGGCTGTAGAAATCGGAACCGGCGGTTGGCCGGGCGACGCCCACTGCAAGCCGGACGAACTGCTCGCGGACGAAGGCAAGCGGAAGGCGTTCAAGCAGGCGGTGGAATCCCGCGGCCTTATGATCAGCGCGCTTAGCTGCCATGGCAACCCTCTGCATCCGCAAAAGCATATCGCTAAAGCGCATCACGATACGATCATCAAAACGATCGATCTGGCCGCCAAGCTGGACATTCCGGTAGTCAATACGTTCTCCGGATGCCCCGGCGATTCCGAGGACGCCAAATATCCGAACTGGCCGGTCGCTCCTTGGCCGCCGGACTTCCAGGAAATTCTCAACTGGCAGTGGGAAAACAAGGTGATTCCGTATTGGAAGGAGACGGGCAAATATGCCGAAGAGCGCGGCGTGAAGATCGGCCTGGAGCTGCACGGGGGCTTCTCGGTACATACGCCGGCCACCTTGCTGCGGCTACGCGAAGCGGTCGGCGAGGTCATCGGCGCCAACCTGGACCCCAGCCATATGTGGTGGCAAGGAATCGATCCGGTCCAGGCTGTGCAGATTCTCGGCCGCGCAGGGGCGATTCATCATTTCCACGCCAAAGATACGACGATCGATCCGGTCAATGTGCACAAGCATGGTTTGACCGATATGCAGCCTTACACGAATATGCTGGACCGCGCATGGCAGTTCCGCAGCGTCGGCTTTGGTCACGATTTGAAAACGTGGGCGGACATCATCAGCGCACTCCGTCTGGTAGGATATGACTACGTCGTCAGCATCGAGCACGAGGACGGTCTCATGTCGGTAGAGGAAGGCTTCTCCAAAGCGGTGCAAAACCTTAAACAGGTGCTGATCCGCGAGCCGCTCGGCGAGATGTGGTGGGTCTAATTCGGCCTCAATAACGAACCTCTTATGGAGGCTCGGGAGGCTCGCTCTGCCGCACAACGAAAAGCCCCGAAAATTCCTGAGCAGAATTCTCGGGGCTTCTTGTTCTCTCTTTCCCATTTAGAAATTCGCGAAAGTCCCATCCGCTTCCGTCAGCTCATCCATCCTCTGACCATGACAAAATCCAGAATCAGAAAGACGATCAAGCTGACCAAGCCGAAAGCAATCGCAAACGGATTCTTCTTCGGAGCCGCCAATTGGCGAACCACTCCGATAGCTATAAGAATCGTGAACAAAATCACGAATACGTCAAATCCGTTAAATTTACTCGCTTCGGCAGCTGCTTCTTCGGCCAAAAACATGGAGAGACCTCCTTCAGTATACGAAAATGCTATTATTTATCATATCTTTCAACAAGCTCAAGTGCAAGCGGTTCATTTTAAGTGTAACAACTTTGTCACCATTACCAAGAAGGATTTTTGGAAGCTTGCTCCGTATGAACCGCACCGATTGTTCTATAAAATGCCCCATTGCTCCAATATTTATAACCTTGCCTTACATGCTGCATTGTCCTGTCCGGCATAAGCATCCGCTAATGCGAAGATGCCCGCGACCGCGGCATAGAAAGAGCCTCCGCCGCAATACGCTTGGAGGGCGGAGGCTCGTCGTTCGCTGCCCGGCATTCATTGAACCTTCCTGCAGCACCAGGCAAGTCTTATCCCTGAATATGTTAAGCATCCTTTCGGCCGAAGCATTGAGCGTTGAATCGCGAATCGCTGCCAGGCCGATGACGAAGCAGGTTTCGTCACTGGTGGCTGCAACGATATCACACCGCCGCGTTCTCAACCTCGGAACTCGCTTCCGACTCGGCTGTCCCTTCCAGTTCCCGCAATCTCATGGCATAATCCTGCGAACGCTTCGTATCCCGCTCCAGAATCGGTTTCAGATAACGGCCGGTATAGGAAGCCTCCACATTGACGATGTCCTCCGGCTTGCCGCAAGCGACGATCGTGCCACCCTTGCGGCCGCCTTCCGGTCCGAGGTCGATAATGTAGTCGGCCGTCTTGATCACATCCAGATTATGCTCGATCACCAATACGGTATCGCCATTGTCCACCAATCGGTGTAGCACCTTCAGCAGCCGGTCGATATCGTCGATGTGCAGACCGGTCGTCGGCTCATCCAATATATAGATCGTCTTGCCTGTGCTGCGGCGATACAGTTCGGCCGCCAGCTTCACCCGCTGCGCTTCGCCCCCGGACAGCGTCGTGGCAGGCTGCCCCAGGTTCATATAGCTGAGGCCTACATCCATCAGCGTCTGCAGCTTGCGGTGGATGCGGGGAATGTTCTTGAAGAACTCGGTAGCGTCCTCAATCGTCATCTCGAGCACTTCCGAGATGTTCTTGCCTTTATACTTTACTTCCAGCGTCTCCCGGTTGTAGCGCTTGCCCTTACATACTTCGCAAGGCACATACACGTCCGGCAGGAAGTGCATCTCGATCTTGATGATCCCGTCGCCCCGGCATGCCTCGCACCGTCCGCCTTTGACGTTGAAGCTAAACCGGCCTTTCTTGTAGCCGCGTACCTTCGCTTCGTTCGTCGCGGAAAACACGTCGCGAATATCGTCGAATACGCCGGTATAGGTAGCCGGATTGGAGCGCGGCGTCCGGCCGATCGGCGACTGGTCGATGTCAATGACCTTATCGACGTGCTCCAGCCCTTTGATCTCCTTGAACTGACCCGGCCGCGTCTTCGCTCCGTTCAGCTCCTTGGCCAACGTCTTGTACAAAATTTCGTTGATCAGCGTGCTTTTGCCGGAACCGGACACCCCGGTCACGCAGGTGAAGACGCCGAGCGGAATCTTCACATTGACGTTGCGCAGGTTATTCTCCTTCGCTCCGCGAATCTCCAGCCACTTGCCGTTCGGCTTGCGCCGCTCCGGCGCGATCGGAATGAACTTCCTGCCGCTCAAATATTGGCCGGTGAGCGACTTCTCGTCCGCCATGATCTCCTGAGGCGTTCCCTGGGAAACAACCTGGCCGCCGTGAATGCCTGCGCCCGGGCCGATATCGATAATATAATCGGCTGCCAGCATCGTGTCCTCGTCATGCTCGACGACAATGAGCGTATTGCCCAGATCGCGCATATGCTCGAGCGTCTTGATCAGCCGGTCGTTATCCCGCTGATGCAGGCCGATGCTCGGCTCGTCCAAAATATAAAGCACGCCCATCAGACTCGAGCCAATCTGCGTCGCCAGCCGAATCCGCTGCGCTTCGCCGCCGGACAGCGTCCCCGCTGCGCGGCTTAACGTCAAGTAATCGAGGCCGACGTTGACCAGGAAGCCGAGACGGGCCCGGATTTCTTTCAAGATCAGATGCGCGATCTGCATCTCCCGATCGCTGAGCTGCAGCGATTCCGACCATTCCGCAGCTTCTCCGATCGAAAGCGCCGTGACATCCGCAATGTTGCGGTCGCCGATCGTAACGGCCAGCGTCTCGGGCTTCAGCCGATGCCCTTTACACTTTCCGCAAGGCTTGGCGCTCATAAACTGTTCGATATGCTCGCGGATGCCGTCCGAAAATGTCTCTCGGTATCGGCGTTCCAGGTTGTGCACGATGCCTTCGAAAGCGACCATCGCTTCCTTGCGCTGGCCGAAGTCGTTCTCATATTTGAACCGGACCTTTTCCCCGCCTGTACCGTAGAGCAGCTTGTTCATCTGCTCCTTGCTCAGCTCGGACACCGGCACGTCCTGCGGGATGCCGTAATGCTCGCAGACCGCGGCCAAAAATTGCGGGTAGTAGTTCGACGTGCTTCCGGCCCAGGCTTCAAAGGCGCCTGCCTGAATACTCTTGCCCGGGTTCGGCACGAGCAGGTCCGGGTCGACGATCATCTTGCTGCCGAGGCCGTCGCATTCGGGACAAGCGCCGAACGGACTGTTGAACGAAAACATGCGGGGAGCCAGCTCCTCCATGCTGAAGCCGCATTCGGGACAAGCCAGATTTTGGCTGAACAGCAGCTCCTCCCGGTCGATGATATCGACGATCACGCGGCCTTCGCCAAGCTTCAGCGCCGTCTCCAGCGAATCGGCCAGCCGCGCCTCCACATCGCTCTTGACGACGATCCGGTCGACAACGACCTCGATATTATGCTTCTTGTTCTTCTCCAGCTCGATCTGCTCAGACAGCTCGCGCAGCTCGCCGTTGACGCGCACGCGCACGAAACCCTGCTTGGCGATATCGGCAAGCAGCTTCGAATGCTCTCCCTTGCGGCCGGATACGACGGGAGCCAAAATTTGCAGCCTCGTACGCTCGGGATATTCCATAATCCGATCTACCATCTGTTCGACGGTCTGCGAGGTGATCTCGATTTTGTGCTCCGGACAGTGCGGGCGTCCGATGCGGGCAAACAGCAGCCTCAGATAGTCGTAGATTTCCGTGACGGTGCCGACGGTCGACCGCGGGTTGCGGCTCGTCGTCTTCTGATCGATGGAGATCGCCGGCGACAGCCCCTCGATGGAATCGACGTCCGGCTTATCCATTTGCCCGAGAAACTGTCTGGCATAGGCAGACAGCGACTCCACGTAGCGCCGCTGCCCTTCGGCATAGATCGTATCGAAGGCCAGGGACGACTTGCCCGACCCGCTCAGCCCCGTCAAGACAACGAATTTGTCGCGGGGAATGGTGACGTCGACATTTTTCAGATTGTGCGCTCTCGCGCCTTTGATGACGATGTGGTCTCTGCCCACAAGGAATACCTTCCTTTCGTTACAGCTCTGCCTTGAGCTCCATAATCGCGTCACGCAGCTCCGCCGCGCGTTCGAACTGCAAATGTTTGGCCGCTTCCTTCATCTCCTGCTCCAGCCGCTCGATCAGGGACAAGCGGTCCTTCTTCGACATCTTCGCCATCTTCGCCTCGGCCAAATACTCGGCCTTCTGCTCGGCGACCTTCGTCGCCTCGATGACGTCGCGCACCTTCTTGCGTATCGTCTGCGGCGTGATGCCGTGCTTCTCGTTGTAAGCGATCTGGATGGCGCGGCGGCGGTACGTCTCCTTGATCGCCTTGTCCATCGATTCAGTGACCTTGTCGGCGTACAGAATGACCTTGCCGTTCGCATTGCGCGCTGCCCGCCCGATCGTCTGAATGAGCGAGCGTTCGGCCCGCAGAAAGCCTTCTTTATCGGCATCCAGAATGGCGACCAGCGATACCTCCGGCAAGTCGAGCCCTTCCCTCAGCAGGTTGATCCCGACCAGCACGTGGAAGGTGCCCAGCCGAAGATCCCGCAAAATCTGCATTCGCTCCAGCGTCTTGATGTCCGAATGCAAATAGCGGACCTTGATGCCAACGTCCTTGAAATAATCGGTCAAATCTTCAGCCATCTTCTTGGTCAGCGTCGTCACCAGGACGCGCTCGTCTTTGGCGATGCGGTCCTGAATCTCCGCCAGCAAGTCATCGATCTGCCCTTTGGTCGGCCGCACGTCGATCTCCGGATCGACAAGCCCCGTAGGACGGATAATCTGCTCGACGACCTCCGGACATTTCTCCAATTCATAAGGGCCCGGCGTCGCCGAAATATAGATGATCTGCTTGATCTTCTGCTCGAACTCCTCGAAGCGGAGAGGGCGGTTATCCAGCGCTGACGGCAGGCGAAAGCCGTGGTTGACCAGCACCTCCTTGCGAGCTCGGTCGCCGTTGTACATGGCGCGTATTTGCGGCAGCGTCGCATGGGATTCGTCCACAATCACCAGCATATCGTCCGGAAAATAATCGAACAGCGTATAAGGCGTCGCGCCCCGCTCGCGGAACGTCAGCGGCCCCGAGTAGTTCTCGATGCCGGAGCAGAAGCCCATCTCCTGCATCATCTCGATATCATAGCGCGTGCGCTGCTCGAGCCGCTGCGCCTCCAGCAGCTTGCCTTCGGCCCTCAGCTCGGCCAGCCGCTCCTCCAGCTCCCTCTCGATGTTGACCAGCGCCCGCTTCATCTTCTCCTCGTGCGTGACGAAGTGGGACGCCGGGAAGATCGCCGCATGCTCCCGCTCTGCGAGAATTTCCCCGGTCAGCACATCGATCTCCGTAATACGCTCGATCTCATCGCCGAACAGCTCGACCCGAATCGCATGCTCCCCGTGCGAGGCCGGAAAAATTTCCACAACGTCGCCGCGCACGCGGAACGTGCCCCGGGTGAAGTTGATATCGTTGCGCTGATACTGGATATCGACCAGCCGATGGAGAATCTCGTTGCGCGAGCGCTCCATGCCGACACGCAGCGACAACACCAGATCGCGGTATTCCGATGGAGAACCGAGACCGTAGATGCACGATACGCTGGCGACGATAATGACGTCCCTCCGCTCGAACAGCGAGCTGGTGGCGGAGTGGCGCAGCTTATCGATCTCGTCGTTAATGCTGGAATCCTTCTCAATATAAGTATCCGAAGACGGTATATACGCCTCCGGCTGATAATAATCGTAGTAGCTTACGAAGTACGAGACCGCATTGTTCGGAAAAAATTCCTTCAGCTCGCTGCACAGCTGAGCGGCCAGCGTCTTGTTGTGGGCGATCACAAGCGTCGGACGATTCAGGCGAGCAATCACCTGAGCCGCCGTAAACGTCTTGCCTGTCCCCGTCGCCCCCAGCAGCGTCTGATGCTTCTTGCCGGCAAGAACGCCCTGCACCAGCTTGTCGATTGCCTGGGGCTGATCCCCCTGAGGCTTGTAATCCGATACCAGCTCGAATTTCCTGTCGCTGACGATCACTTCGTTCATCCTATCACCCGTTTCCGAAAAAGATCGCGTTATTCTAAACTTTCGCCCTTCGGAATCCGATTAAATAAATAGGCGTCCGAGGTCGCGTCGCTGCTGTTTCAGCATGGTTATGCATAGGAATAAATGTTCCCATCCATTATACCTTTTTTCTCCGTTCGTTGCAAATAGATTCCTTTTATTTCTATTTGGTGGACTACCTTTGCAGATATACAGGGACCGTTAGTGAATCGACAACATTACTCAGAGGGGGAACGTTAGTGGATATCACAACAATTATCGGTATCATCGCAGGCATTGCCGCCTTGGTCGGCGGTTACCTGTGGGATGGCGGCCACCTTGAGGCGCTGTTCGTGCCGTCCGCTCTGCTGATTGTAGTCGGCGGGACGATCGGCGCCGTCATCGTCAGCTTCCCGATGGCCCGGCTGAAGGAGATCGGCAAGGCGCTGAGCATGGCCTTCAAGGAGCCGAAGCGCGATCAAGGGGCAACGATCGATGAGATTGTAGACATGGCCACCGTCGCCCGGCGGGAAGGCGTGCTCGCGCTGGAGCAGCGGGCGCTGGAGCACCCGAACCCGTTCCTCCGGGACGGCCTGATGATGGTGGTCGACGGCACCGATCCGGAGCTAACCCGTCAAATCCTCGAGCTTGAGATAGACTCCATGGAGCGCCACCATGAAGGCTGGGCCAAGATCTTCGAGGCCGCCGGAGGGTTCGCCCCGACGATGGGCATCATCGGGACGGTAATGGGCCTCATTCACGTACTGGGCAACTTGACCGATCCCGAGGGCCTCGGGCCGGCGATTGCCGTTGCGTTCTGCGCCACCTTGTACGGCGTAAGTACGGCGAACGTCATCTATTTGCCGATCGCCAGCAAGATCAAGATCCGCAGCAAAGAGCAAGTCGCCGAAATGGAGCTCATGCTCGAGGGCATTCTCGCCCTTCAGGCCGGCGAGAACCCCCAGCTGATCAAGAAAAAGCTGCATTCCTTCCTGCATCAGGAGCGTAAACCAACGGAGGGAGCGGGTGAAGCCGTTGCCAAGGCGTAGGAAACGAACGGAGACTCCAGACAACCACGAGCGCTGGCTCATCACGTATGCCGACCTGATTACGCTCTTGCTCATTTTCTTTATTATCATGTATGCCATGAGCAAGCTCGATCAATCCAAATACGAAGAGCTGGCGCAATCGTTGAAGTTCCAGTTCCAGAGCGCGGACACCGTTATGCCGCAAGGATCGGGCATTATGGATCGGCTCCGCCCGATCCCAGAGCCGACAGCTCCGGATGCGGCCAGAGACCAGGAGGCGTTGGAACGCGAGAGGCAGCTGGAGAATTTGCTCGAGAAGGTGCAAGCCTATATCGAGCAAAACAACCTGCAGGGGCACGTATCGGTCGGCGACACGCCCCGAGGGGTCGCCGTATCGCTGAACGATCTGTTCCTGTTCGACCTGGGCAAGGCGGAGCTGAAGCCGGAGGCGTATCCGATCTTGAATCAGCTGGCTACGCTATTCCCGACGCTGAACGCCTCGATCAGCATCGAAGGGCATACGGATAACTTGCCGGTGCTGACCGGTTCGCCCTTCAAAGACAACTGGGGCTTGTCCCAGGCCCGCTCCTTGTCCGTTCTGAGATACTTCGTGGACGACGCGGGGCTTGATCCGAACAAGTTCGTATCTACCGCCTACGCGGACACCCGGCCGATTGCCCCCAACGATTCCGACGCCAACCGGCAAAAAAACCGGCGCGTGGAAATCGTCGTGCTGCGCGAAATCATGGACGATACCCGAAAAGCCGTCCCCTGATCGGTCAGGGGGCGGCTTTTTCCGATTCCTGCGAGCGTTTGTTGGCCACAAGTCCTACCAGCCGGCGGCGCACATATGCGAAGATCGATAGCGGCCTGGACTCCGCGTAGTATAGGGCATTCTCGTCCGGAGCCAAAATGATGCCCAGTTGATGATGCTCGCCCGAAAACAGGGCTCGCTTCAAAAATTTGCTCTCGCCGGCAAGGTTGACGACCTCCAGCTTGCAATAAGCGGCGTTCAGTTGCATCGCCTCATACATTTCCTGCTTCGTCCGCACCGCCACGCCGTTCACCTTGCGGATCGCTTCTCCCGCGACAAGTCCGAGCTCCTCAGCCGGACTGCCCGGCAGCACGCCTAATATTTTCAGCCCATTCCCGCCATGCACGTAAATCGGCGACCTTCTGGACTCATCCCAGCGGCTGTACCAAATAATGCCCTCATGAAGCAGCACGCACATTAGCGATGCGGTCAGCGTCAGCGCCGCCGCCAGATGGGCAAGCCAGGCGAAGAGCAGCATCGCCGCCGCATACACCATCAGCAGATTGGAGCTGATGCGCACCTTCTCCGCCGGCAGCCGGGACATCGTCAACTCGGTAAAGCCGATCATCACCGGAAGCCCGAGCAGCGCCCAGCCGTGCTGCCAACCATCGCCTCCCAAGAGAGGCGTCCATGGAAGCGCCTCCCCCCCGGCATACGGGACGAGCAAAACAAGCGGAACCGGCCAGAACCCCTGCAGCTGGTAGCCGCCTACGATCTTCCCCCGCTTGCTTTCGTAGAACATAGGCGTGCCGAAGCGCGAGCCCTGAAACCGGACGAACAGCGACTCTATCAAATGGAGAATCGCAACCAATGCCAGCATGGCGGGCATATGAAGGCCGAGCAGAGGCTTGCTGAGCCAAGCGAGCGGCGCCCATTCGCCAAGCATCGGTACGGAGCCGAACACCGCCTGCAGAACGCCGATCGTTCCGACCGCATAAGCCGAGCACAAAAATCGCACTCGAATAAGGATCAGCAGCAGCGACACCCCCCAGATCAGCCATACGGCTTCCGGCTGCAGCGTCGCTCCGACCCCCCCCATCACCGCTGAAGCTACGAGGCCTCCTGCCAGGCCCCAAAGCACCGTGCGGCCCGTCTCCCCGGGCAGAGAGTGCAGCTTGGTCGCGTACAGCCTCCGTTCGAAGGCGATCTGCCGCCGATAATGCAGCAGGATGAAGAGAATTCCGACATAATAATAAGGATGCAGCAGCATGTGCAGGAAGGCCCTGCCTCCCTGGGCTGCAATCTCCATAACCGCGCTCATGGCGTACTCCTTCGACAATCAAAAATGAGAAGGCGTCTTCCGCATGCCCGCGCAGGGCGGCGGTGATGCCTTCTCATTGAATTCGACGCCGGCCGGCCAAACTCCTGCCGTACGCCTTAAATTGCCAAGCGGCAGCGCAGCTTACTTGCCCGTTACGCTGAGCATATATTCAAGCGCCGCTTTGAGCTGAAGATCGTTCTTCGGATCGCGGATGGCTTCCACGATCGCCTTCTCCACCTTGGCCGCCGTATCCTTGTCGACCTCTCCGGTGACGGGCAGGTCATTCGCCTGCTGGAACGCCTTGACCGCCTTGGCAGTCTGCGCACTGAAATATCCGTCCGTCCGATCGACCTGCAATCCCAGGCCCTGCAGCATAATCTGCAGGTTCTTTATGTCCTCGCTGGACGTATCCGGCTTCAGCGTCTCCTTCTTGGTGAGCGGAGCCACTTTGAAATAAGCCGGCTGCTCCACCTTCATGTCCGGCTCGATCCCCGTCTTGTGGATCCATGTGCCGTTCGGAGTGAGCCACTTGTAGACGGTCAACTTGATATTGCTGCCGTCGCCCATCTCTTTGGCGAAGGTGACCTGCACCGTGCCTTTGCCGAACGTCGTCTCGCCGATCAGCTTGCTGCCCGCCGAATCGCGCAGGGCTCCGGCCAAAATCTCCGATGCGCTGGCGCTGCCTTTGTTGATCAGCACCGAGACCGGATACGGCTTGCCGGTGCCGTTCGAAGGCGTCATTTCCTTCTTGCCTTGGCGGTTCTCGATCTGCACGATGCCCTTGCCCTTGGCAATGAACGGCTCGACGATCTCGACGACCTCTTGAAGCAGTCCTCCCGGATCGTTCCGGACATCGATAATCAGCCCCTTCATCCCTTGCGACTCAAGCGATTGCAGCTCCTCCGCAAAGCGCTCGGCCGTATTGCTCGCGAACTGGCGAATCTCGATTTTGCCGATTTGCCCTTGCAGCATCTCGGCATAGACCGTCTCCACATCGATATCGTCCCGGACGACGATCACCTCGATCGGCTCTGTCGTGCCGGCCCTGAGCACCTCCAGCTTCGCCTGCGTGCCTTTCGGACCGCGAATTTTCATGATCGCCTGGTTCAGCGTTAAGCCCTCGAGCTTCTCCCCGTTCACGGACAGGATGACGTCATTGGCATGCAGGCCAGCTTTCTCCGCCGGCGATCCTTTAATCGGGGCGACGATGACCACCTTGCCGTCCTCCGAAGTCACCTCGGCTCCGATGCCTTGGAACGAAGACGTGATATTTTCGTTAAACTGCTCGGCCTCCCGCTGGTCCATATAGACGGTATACGGGTCGTCCAACGTAGCCAGCATGCCGTTGATCGCGCCGTTCACGATCTTGTCCTTGTCCACCTGCGTTAAAAAATTGTTCTCGATAAGCGAGTAGGTCATGGCAATCTTGTTCAAATCCTTGCTGGACAGGCCCGACTTGACCGAGCCTGCCTGATCCCTTCCTCCGACCGCCGCCAGAATGGACGGGTTCACCAGGGTCAGCGTCAAAATGCTGCTGGCAAACATCGATAACAACACAAATGCCAGTACCGTACGACCTTTAAACATTCCACACCGCCTTTGCTGCTCTTCACGACTCTGAAAGACTTGTCTCTATAGTATACGACAAGCCGTTGGAAAATATGAACAGGCAGTTTAGCGGAGATACGGCTTCGGATCGACGGGAGTTTCATTAACGCGCACTTCGAAGTGAAGATGGTTGCCAGTGGAGCGTCCTGTGGAACCGACCTCCGCGATCTTCTGGCCCCGCTTCACGTAATCGCCTTTCTTCACTTTGATGCCGTCGTTGCGGATATGTCCGTATAACGTCCAAACATTGTTGCCGTGGTCGATAATGACGGCGTTGCCGTATCCGCTCCACCACTGGGCCAAAATCACATATCCGTCCTCCGCGGCCAAAATGTCCGTGCCCGCCGGCGAAGGCAGGTCGATGCCGGAATGGCTTGACGTCTTGCCTGTGAAAGGATCGCGACGTTTGCCGAAATCCGATGACATATTGACGACTTTCGGCAGCGGGTAAGCGAATTTCCCGCCGCTGAAGGCTACTGTCGGCTGAGCGGAGCTGCTGCCCTTGCCGCTCGCCCGGGCCGCTTGGGCCGCCTCCGCCTGCTTCGCCGCGCGAAGCCGCTGCTGCGCCGCCGCGGTTTCGCGGGCGAGCTTCATCAACTGCTTGTCCTCTTCCTCGCTGAGAAGCTCCAGCTGCTTCTCCTGTTCGGAGAGGCTGGCGATCTTGACTTCCTTCTCCTTCTCCTTCACCAGCAGCTCTTGCTTAATCGCGGAGGTCTGGGCGTACAGATTCTTCACCAGCTCGAGCTGCTGTTCGATCTGCACCCGCTTCTCCGCAATCAGATTGCGGTCCTTCTTGTTGTCTTCCAAAATCTTCTTGTCTTGTCCAACGATCGACTTGAGCGCATTCAGGCGGTCCAGGAAGTCGCTGAAGCTCGTCGAGCTGAACAACACGTCGGCGTAGGACACGACGCCGTTCATGTACATCAGACGAATTCTGGAGCGCAGCAGCTGATCGCGGGCAGCGACCCGCTCCTCCGCTTCCTCCAGCTGAATGGCGTTTTGCTCCAGATTGGCGGTTTCGCTCTCGATCTGCTCATTCAGCTGAGTCAGCTTTTGGTTCGTCGTGTCGATTTGCTGCAGGATCGTGTTGATATCGTTCGTCACTTGCTGCTTTTCTTGTTGTATGCGGTTAAGCTCCTGCTCGGTCTGGGCGTTCTTCTTCTTCAGCTGGGCTTCCGAATTTTTCAGCCGGCTTAGCTCCTGCTGGATTCGCTGCGATTCGCTGAGCGCCAGTCCCTGCTGCGGCACAAGCAGCGTCGCCAGGAGAACTGCGGTCAATACAACGGGCAAAACAGACTTTTTCAACACGTGGTTCCTCCTCTAGGCTCGTGGCTATACAATCAAACGGCATGAACGACAGTCAGACTCGCAAAAATTTGCGCACGGAAAGCACGCTTCCCCAAATTCCGATGATGACGCCGATTCCGATCAAAAGTCCGCCGACCTTCAGTCCGATGGCCTCGAACGGCAGCAGCTGGATGAGCATCAGGTTCAGGTCGATCTGAATCGACCGCATGAGCTGCCAGTAGCCGTACAGCAGCACCGCAACGGGGACGATGGACCCGAAAATGCCCAGCAGCGCCCCTTCGATGAAGAACGGCCAGCGAATGAATGAATTGGTCGCTCCGACGAGCTTCATGATGGAAATTTCCCTGCGGCGCGCGATGATCGTCAGCTTGATGGTGTTGGCGATCAGGAACATCGCCGTCAGCGCCAGCCCGGCGACAAGCACCAAGGCGACATTGCGCACGATGGCCGTCGCCTTGAACATCGACTCGACCGTTCCTTGCCCATAACTGACCCGATAGATCGGCTTCGGATCTTTGCCGTCATTGAGCTGGCCGATCTTCTGGGCGACGGCCGCCACCTCTCTCGGCTCCGTGACTTCGATCGTGAACGAATCGTTCAAGGGGTTGTTGTCCCCGTCGAAACCTTCCAGCAGGTCATGTCCGCTCTCCCCAAGCTTCTCGCGCAAATAGACGAGCCCCTCTTCCTTGGAGACGAACTGCACCTTCTTGACGTTCGGAATGGCGGCAATCTCGCCATTCAGCTGCGCGATCATCTCTTCCGTCGTACCCAGCTCCAGATAGACGCGAATCTCCACCTGATTCTCGATCTGCTGCGCCAGGTAGTTCACATTCAGCGACAACAGCAGAAAGACGCCGAGGATAAACAGCGAAATCATAATGGAGCTGATGGAGGCAAAGGACATCCAGCCGTTGCGGATAACGCTCTTGCTGCCTTCCCGGAGATGGCGGATTCCCGTGCTAATCCTCATAGCCGTAATCCCCTCTCCATTCGTCGCGCGTGATCTGCCCCTGCTCGATGGCCAGCACTCTTTTGCGCATCGTGTTGACGATTTCTTTGTTGTGCGTCGCCATGACGATCGTCGTGCCCCGGAAGTTGATCTCTTCCATCAGCTTCATGATCTCCCACGACGTATCCGGGTCCAGATTGCCGGTCGGCTCGTCCGCCACGATGACGGACGGATTGTTGACGATGGCTCTGGCAATGGCGACCCGCTGCTGCTCACCGCCGGACAGCTGCGTCGGCAAGGAATGGATCTTATCCTGCAGGCGGACCAGCTCCAACACTTCCATCACCCGCTTGCGGATGATCTTCTTCGGAGCCTCGATGACCTCCATGGCAAAAGCGACGTTCTCGAACACCGTCAGCTTCGGAAGCAGCCGGTAATCTTGAAATATGACGCCGATATTGCGGCGCACATAGGGGATTTTGCGCTGCCTGAGCTTTTCCAGATTAAATCCGTTCACAAAGATGCTGCCCTTGGTCGGGCGCTCCTCTCGGTACATAAGCTTCATAAACGTTGATTTGCCGGCTCCGGACGGGCCCACGACATATACGAATTCATTGCGGTCTACCTTGACGCTGATTCCTCTCAGCGCATGTGTGCCGTCGGCATATGTCTTCCACACGTCCTGCATTTCGATCACATTATCACATCCTGAATCGTCGTTGAAAAAAGCCTTGGATCGAAGCGGTGCTTGCCGCCTGACATACCGATTTCCGACATTTTCCGCCGCCTTCGCCGTCCTTCGTCGCATGTTGGCGAACTGCAGCGCAAGGGACGCGTGCAAAGGCGCATGCTGCGACTTAGCCTTTATAACTTCGACATAAAGAAAGAAATTCCTTTATCGATCCGTCAATTTCTACACAGTTTTCACATTTCGCCGGTTTCCGGACAAACCTGCATATGCGCGTCCAAACCGCATATATATGGAAAAAAGCGCAAGCTTACTCGGAAAAGGAGTTTCGGCCATGCCACAGCTACATATCCGATGGGTTCGTGCGGCGGCGTTAGCGCTTGTCATGGCGGCAGCGGCCATGCTGTCCGTCGCCTGGTACGGGACGAGGCCGACGCTGCCGGCCGGGATCACCGTCGGCGACTGGGCGGTCGGCGGCCTGCCGATCGACGAGTTCGAGCGGCAGCTGGCCGCCAAGCAGCGGCTGCTGATGGCTGAGCGCGTCCGGCTGAGCGCCGCTCCCGCAAGCGTCAGCGGGCCGGCCGCCGCCCCGCAGACGCTGACCGCGGAGCGAACGCTGGAACAGCTCGGGCTCGAATTGGCGAGCCAGGAGCTGCTGTCCAAGCTCGCTCCGCTGCGCGAAGGCTCGCCGCTCCGCCGGGCGATATACCGCTGGGGACAGCGCGGCGCCGACTGGACGCCGCCGGCCCGCTTCGCCGAGGCGAAGCTCGCCGCCGCGCTGCGCGAAGCTTTCGCGCCGCTGTACGCCCGGGAGCCGGTCGATGCGCGGCGGGTCGTCGAAGCCAACGACACCATTCGCTATATCCCCGAGGTGCCTGCCGTGCGGATCGACGAAGCCGCGCTGCTGCGCGAGCTGGAGCGGCTGCTGCCGGGGTGGGGGACCATGGAGTGGACGGCCGGGTTGCCGCTCGGCCGGGGCGAAGCCGGCCCGGATGGCGGCTCGCCCGCCGGCGAAGCGGTTCAGGCTGCCAGCTCCGGCAGCTCCGACACGGCCGACGCTGACGCCGACGGCGGGGTGATCGCAGTCGCCGTGCCGCTGCGGCTGGTGCAGCCCCCGGTTACTGTAGAGACACTGAAAGCGCAAGGCATCGAACGCAAGCTGGCGGAGTATACGACCCGCTATCCGCCCAGCGCGCTACCCGCCTCAGGCTCCGCCGGACGGCTGCATAACGTGAAGTCTACCGCGGCTTCCATTCAGGATGTCGTGCTGAAGCCCGGCGAATTGTTCGACTACGCAACCTTCATCGAGCAGACAGAGAAGCGCTTCGGCTTCCGGGAAGCGCCCGTCATCCTGAACGGCAAGCTCGTTCCGGGCATCGGCGGCGGCATCTGCCAGGTGTCCTCCACCTTGTACAATGCCGTGCTGCGCGCCGGACTCGCCGTCGTCGAGCGGCGCAATCACTCGCTGCCGGTCAGCTATGTGCCGCTAGGGCTGGATGCGACGTTCGCCAGCGGTCACATCAATTTCAAGTTCCGCAACAGCACGGAGCATCACTTGCTGATCCGCACCTACGCCGACGATACGAAGCTGACAGTGAAGCTGTTCGGCCAAGCGCCGCAGGACGTTGCGTACGAGATCGAGTCGAAGACGCTGGAAACGCTGCAGCCGCCCGTCAAATACGTCAGAAATCCGAAGCTGCCCCAAGGCAAGCAGCAGCTCATCACCCGGGGCAAGCCCGGGTATGTCGTCGAAACGTACCGCCACAAAAAGCAAAACGGAGTCCGCGTGGCGACTGAGCTCATCTCCCGCGACACCTACGCCGCCCAGCCGACCATAATGGCCAGCAATGTCGGCGACGGGAAGGACGGCCGCTCCGATCAGCCCCCGCCTTCCCCGAGCAAGCCGCTCGTGGAGGACGGCCTGAAAGGACCGACTTTCCGTTAACGGCGTCATACCTTTCATGACAACGTCACGCCGAAGGCGGAGCCGCCAAGGTTCGATAACTGCAGGAGATACTCAGCCGGCGGCCCCGAAACTTCGCGTTAGCGCTGCGAGCTCCGCGTTAACGCGGCCCCTCCCCAGGGCATGAGGCTCTACAAATCCTGCCAAAAATGCGACATTTTCCGTATGTTTCGCCCACATTATCATTTCTAACGCTAGCGACAAACGCTATTTGGATGAATCGAACCCTTTTTAAAATGTAACGAAACTGAGCAGCGCTATTTGGCCTGAACCGCTGAATCTGGCAGCCAAAAATGAGGAATAAGATCACCCACAAGCGTTAGAATGGCAAAACGACCGTTTCGAGTGAAATAAGCTCTGTGGCTAGCGTTAGGCTGAAGCTTGGACACCAGGCGATGGCTGGCGAAGCGAGCGATCCATTGCCGGCAGCTCGATCCGTCAACCGCGAATGCCGGCGATGCTCGGTTGCCGCGATATGCTAAAGAAGCCCCGCAGCTGCATGAGGCAGCGCGGGGCTTCTTTCACGACTCTATATGGGACAGTTAACGGCTCTTTTCGAAATACTCCTCGAACCAGCCGTTCGTCTCCTGCAGCTTCGCTTCCGCCCGGTCGATGGCAGCCGCAACCTGCGGCGCCGCCGTGCCGCCGTAGACGTTGCGCGCGTCGACGACATGCTCCGGCTGAAGCACTTCATAGATATCCTTGTCAAACAGCTTCGAGAATTGATGGAATTCCTCCAGCTTGAGATCAAGCAAAAATTTGCCGTTCTGGATGCAATACAGCACGGTTTTGCCGATGACTTCGTGCGCTTGGCGGAACGGCAGTCCTTTGTTCACCAAGTAATCGGCGATATCCGTCGCGTTAGAGAAGTCCTGATTGACGGCCTGGCGCATCCGGTCCTTGTTCACCTTCATCGTGGCGACCATCGGCGCATACAGCTGGAGTGCGCCCTGCAGCGTCCGCACCGTATCGAACATGCCTTCTTTGTCTTCCTGCATATCCTTGTTATAGGCGAGCGGCAGCGACTTCAGCACGGTGAGGAGGCCGATCAGATTGCCGTACACGCGGCCGGTCTTGCCGCGCACCAGCTCGGCGACGTCGGGATTTTTCTTCTGCGGCATAATGCTGCTGCCTGTGCAGAACGCGTCGTCCAGCTCGATGAAATGGAACTCGGTGCTGGACCACAACACAAATTCCTCGCTAAGCCGCGACAGATGCGTCATGATCAGCGAGGCGTTGGCGAGAAACTCCACGATGAAATCGCGGTCGCTTACCGCATCGAGCGAATTCTCGTACACGCCGTCGAATCCGAGCTGCTCAGCGACAAAATGGCGGTCGATCGGGAACGTCGTTCCGGCCAGCGCCCCCGCGCCGAGCGGCAGCACGTTGATGCGCTTGTAGCTGTCCTGAAGCCGTTCGATGTCGCGCTGGAACATGGCGACGTACGCCATCAGGTGATGGGCGAACAGGATCGGCTGCGCCCGCTGCAGATGCGTATATCCCGGCACGATGGTGTCCAGGTTGTTTTTGGCCTGCCCAATCAGCGCTTCCTGCAGCTTGGCCAGCAGCCCGACGAATTCGACGACCCGCTTGCGCAGCCACAGATGCATGTCCGTTGCCACCTGATCGTTGCGGCTGCGTCCGGTATGAAGCTTGCCGCCGACCGGGCCGACCTCGTCGATCAGCGCCTTCTCGATGTTCATGTGAATGTCCTCGTCGGACACGTTGTACTCCAGCTCGCCGCGGCGTATCATCCCCTGCACGTGGTGCAGCCCGTCCTTGATCTTGTCCACATCGTCGGCGGACAAAATGCCGCATTTGCCCAGCATCGTCACATGCGCCAGGCTGCCCTGAATGTCCTCTTCCGCAAGCTCCTTGTCGAACAGGATCGACGCTGTATATTCCTCCACGAGCTGATCCGTTTTTTTCGTAAATCTGCCACCCCAAAGCTTTGACACGTTATAGACTCCTCCTGTCCACGCTCCTGCGAGAGGAGCGACGCATTCCCTTCCTGTCCACGCTCCCGCCAGAGGAGCGACGCATTCCCTTCCTGTCCACGCTCCCGCCAGAGGAGCGACCCGCATTCCTTTCTATCCGCGCTCCTAGTTTCAGTCCACGCATATGGGTTTCAATCCACGACGCACGTGGGTTTCAATCCACGCACCTGCGCAGAGAGCGAACCGGATTCCTTGGCTATGCCGCTGCTGCGCCTGGTTCTTACTCATCCTCGGTGAAAGGTCGTCAGGCGGCAGATAGATGACCATCGATCTCGCTGGTCCGTTACATTCGTCCTAACAGGCGAGAAGGGCTTCCCCGTGTAGGGAAACCCTGCCTTGGCCGAACGCCCCCCGTTCGGCATTCCTATACAGCAGCTTTATCGCTGCGCGTTCTGCTGCACGCCCGAGCCGACGCGCAGACGCAGCGCGTTCAGACGGATGAAGCCGGTCGCGTCCCCTTGATTGTACGCTTGCGTCGGATCGGCTTCCATCGTCGCAATGTCCGGGTTGTACAAGCTGACCGGGCTTTTGACGCCGGCGCCGATGACGTTGCCTTTGTAGAGCTTGAGGCGCACGGTGCCGGTTACGTTCTTCTGGCTCTCGGTGACAAGCGCCTGCAGCGCCAGACGCTCCGGCGCGAACCAGAAGCCGTTGTAGACCAGCGACGCGTAACGCGGAATGAGCGAATCGCGCAGATGCATCACTTCGCGGTCCATCGTGAGCGACTCCATCTTGCGGTGAGCGGTGAACAGAATGGTGCCGCCCGGCGTCTCGTATACGCCGCGGCTCTTCATGCCGACAAAGCGGTTCTCGACCATGTCGACACGGCCGATGCCGTGCTTGCCGCCGAGCTCGTTCAGCTTCTCCATTACCTGCAGCGGGGACATGCGGTCGCCGTTCACGCCGACGCACTCGCCCTTTTCGAACTCGAGCTCGACATATTCCGCTTGGTCCGGAGCGTCCTCCGGATCGACGCTGAGCACGTACATGTCTTTGTTGGACGGAGCGCTCGCATCGAACCACGGATCCTCGAGCATGCCGCTCTCGAAGCTGATATGCAGCAGGTTGCGGTCCATCGAGTACGGCTTGGCGGCCGACGCCTGCACCGGAATGCCGTGCTTCTCGGCGTAGGCGATCATCTCCGCGCGTCCCGGGAACTGCTCGCGGAATTCATCGAGCCGCCAAGGTGCAATCACGTTGATCTCCGGAGCGAGGGCGGCAGCCGTCAGCTCGAAGCGCACCTGGTCGTTGCCTTTGCCGGTCGCGCCGTGTGCGATCGCCGTAGCGCCTTCGGCCCGGGCGATGTCCACCATCCGCTTGGCGATCAGCGGGCGGGCGATGCTCGTTCCGAGCAGGTACTGTCCTTCATACAGCGCGCCGGCCTGGAACATCGGGAAGATAAAGTCGCGGGCGAATTCCTCGCGCAGGTCGTCGATGTAAATTTTGGAGGCGCCGGTCGCCAGTGCCTTTTCCTCCAGGCCGTTCAGCTCCTCCTTCTGGCCGATATCCGCCGTGAAAGCGATAATCTCGGCATCGTACGTTTCCTTGAGCCATTTTAGAATGATGGACGTATCGAGACCGCCCGAATACGCCAGGACGATTTTTTGCTTTGCCATTGGGTGTTCCTCTCCTTGTCTTCGAATCGCGCCGACCCGCCTCATGCCCGCTGAAGGCTACATGATGGCGGCCATGATCGCTTTCTGGGCGTGCAGCCGGTTCTCGGCCTGATCGAAAATAATCGAATTCGGTCCGTCGATGACGCCCTCGGACACTTCCTCGCCGCGGTGAGCCGGCAGGCAGTGCATGAACAAATAATCTTTCTTCGCGTAGCGGACGAGCTCCTCGTTCACCTGATAGCCAGCAAATGCGATCTCCCGCTCCCGCTGCTCGGCTTCCTGACCCATGCTGGCCCAGACGTCCGTGTATATGACATCCGCATCGGCGACCGCCTCTTTGACATCGTAACCGACATAGATCGTCGAGCCGTTCTGCTTGGCAGCCTCCGTGGACAATTGAATCACTTCGCTGTCCGGCTCGTAGCCCTTCGGCGTCGCCACGGCGAAATGAACTCCCAGCTTGGAAGCGCCCATCATCAATGAGTGTACCATATTGTTGCCGTCTCCGATAAACGCCACCTTCAGCCCTTCCAGACGGCCTTTTTTCTCCAAAATCGTCTGATAATCGGCCAGCGCCTGGCACGGATGGGAGAAATCGGTCAGACCGTTGATGACCGGCACCGTCGCTCCGCGGGCCAGCTCGATCACCGTCCGGTGCGCGAATGTGCGGATCATGATGCCGTCCAAGTAACGCGACAACGTCTGCGCCGTATCCCAGACCGTTTCGCCGCGGCCCAGTTGAATATCGTTTTTGCTCAAGAAGAGCGCGTGTCCGCCCAATTGGAACATGCCTACCTCGAAGGAAACGCGCGTACGCGTCGACGATTTCTCGAAAATCATCCCGAGCGTCTTGCCTTTGAGCGGCTGGTACGTCTCTCCTGCCTGCTGCTTCTTCTTCAGTTCGATGGCCAAATCGATCAAATATCGAATTTCTTCGGGAGTGTAGTCGACCAAACCGATAAAGTCGCGTCCTTTGAGCTGAAGCTCCATATCCTGCATCGTCTGCGCCATGAAACCGGCTCCTTTCAAATAAGGGAGGACGGCAAAAAGATCCTGCGCCGCGTTGTGCTCCGGCGCTGCCTCTGCCGTCTGTCCCCGTTCATCGATATTTCAGCTTTGCGAATATATTATACCGCGGTTGCGGCTTGCTGCGCCAGAACGGCGCAGATTGCTTCCAATCCCCGGTCGACGTCTTCCTTCGCAATCAGCAGGCTCGGTGCAAGCCGGATGACGTTCAGGCCTGCCGCTACGACAAGCACGCCCCGCTCCTGCAGCTGCCGGATCATCTCCGCAACCGGCTGCTTGCATTCGATGCCGAGCAGCAGGCCGAGCCCGCGCACCTGCGATACGAGCGGATTGTCTGCAAGGCGGCTGCGCAGCGATTCGACGATGTAATTGCCCAGCTCCGCCGCGCGCTCCGCCACCTTCTCCTCCAGCATAATCTCCAGCGTCGCTATGCCCGCCGCCGCGGACAAGTAATTGCCTCCGAACGTCGAGCCGTGACTCCCCGCCCCGAAGGCGGCGCGCAGCTTCTCCTTGCCGAGCATCGCGCCGATCGGAATGCCGCTGCCAAGCCCTTTGGCCAAGGTGAAGATGTCCGGCTCGATGCCGTAATGCTCGTAAGCGAACAGCTTGCCGGTCCGTCCCATGCCTGTCTGAATTTCGTCGACGATGAGGAGCAGGCCGTGCCGGTCGCACAGCTCTCTCGCTTTGGCAACGAATGCCGGATCGGCCGGATTGACGCCGCCCTCGCCTTGAACCATCTCCAGCATAATAGCGCATGTTTTCGGTCCGATCGCCTGCTCCAGCGCTTCCGCATCGTTGTACGGAGCATAGACGAAGCCTTCGGGCAGCGGCGCAAAGCCATCCTTCACTTTGTCCTGGCCCGTGGCCGTCAACGTAGCGAGCGTCCGCCCGTGGAACGACATGTGGAAGGTAATAATTTCATAACGTTCGGGTTGATTCAAGACCTGCTTATAATACCTGCGCGCCAGCTTGATGGCCGCTTCATTCGCTTCTGCGCCGCTGTTGCAGAAAAAGACGGCGTCCGCGCAGCTGTTGCGGACCAGCAGCTGCGCCAGCTTCTCCTGATCGGGGATGTGAAACAGGTTGCTCGTATGCCACAGCGTGTCGACCTGCTGCTTCAGCTTCTCGGCGACCCGCTTCGGCGCGTGGCCAAGATTAGTAACGGCCAGTCCGCACATCAGATCCAGATATTCCTTGCCGCTGTCGTCCCACAGCCGGCTGCCCTCCCCTTTCACAAAGCGAAGCGGATACCGCGCGTATGTCGGAAACAAAGCGTTGCCGGACTCTCCCATGCCATTCACTCCCTTATATGTTCGATGATGGTTCCTTGATAATCCGGGTGCCGATGCCGGCCCCCTTGATCGCCTTGCTCAGCACCCCCGGCTCCGCGCCGTCGACAATGACGACTTCGCGGACACGGCCCTGAATGCATTGGATCGCTGCGCGAACCTTCGGAATCATGCCTCCGTAAATTTCGCCGCTAGCGATCATCCGTTCGATATCGTTAACGGTCACGGAAGGCAGCACGGTCTTCCGGCCGTCCACCGTCTTCAAAATGCCCGGCACGTCGGTCACGACGATCATTCGTTCGACGCCGATCTGCGAGGCTACCGCTCCCGCCGCCGTATCGGCGTTAATGTTGTAGCGCTGAGAGCCGCCGGCGTCAATGCCCACCGGAGCAATGACCGGGATATAGCCCATATCGACGACGCCCTGCACCAGCTCGGCGTTCACGCGGGATACATCCCCTACGAGGCCGACCTCATGCGCATTGGCTACCGGCTCCGCTACGATCAGCCGGCCGTCGATGCCGGACAAGCCGATGGCCCGGGCGCCGCTCCGCTGAATTTTTCGGACGATCTCCTTGTTGATCTGCCCGGCCAGCACCATCTCTACCACATCCAGCACCGCTTCGTTCGTCTTTCGCAGCCCATTCACGAATTCCGTCTCGATGCCGAGCTTGGCGAGCGTGTCCGAGATAGCAGGCCCTCCCCCGTGAACGATCACCGGAATCGTTCCTTCATCCTGCAGCCGCTTCAGATCGTCGAAGAACGCATCCGGCAGCGCCGCCAGCGTGCTGCCGCCGCATTTCATCACAAAACATTGGCCATTCATCGTTCGCCCGCGTCCCCTTTGCCCCAATTTCTCACATTTCGACCGGATGGCGGCCGGCGGGCCTGTTGCCGCCTAACCGCCCTGTGTCTTACGTCCGGTAAGCCGCATTAATGCGCACATAATCATACGTCAGGTCGCATCCCCAGGCAGTGGCAGTCTCCTCGCCCATATGAAGGTCGATATGAATCTGCACGAAGTCGCCCTTCAAGTACGCCGCCGCCTGATCTTCGTCGAAGCGGACCGGCCGGGACTGCTGCAGCGTAACGATGTCGCCTAGCCGGATATCGACCGTCTCCGTTTGCACCGGATGACCCGCGCGGCCGACGGCGGCAATAATCCGCCCCCAGTTCGCATCGGCGCCGAAGCAGGCCGACTTGACCAAGCTCGAGCCGATCACCGTCTTGGCGATGGCCCTCGCCGCTTCGCGCGACGCCGCGCCGGCTACCGTCACCTCGATCAGCTTGGTGGCGCCTTCCCCGTCCCGGGCGATCGCCTTGGCCAAATATTCGGCCACATACGCGAACGCCGCGCGGAAGGAGCCCCAGTCCGCATGCTCGGGCGTCAGACGGCCGCTGCCGGCCAAGCCGCTGGCCATCGCGACGACCATATCGTTGGTGCTCGTATCGCCATCGACAGTGATCATATTGAACGTCGAGTCGGTTACTTCGTTCAGCAGCCCTTGCAGCACGGAGCTCTCGATATCGGCATCCGTCGTCATAAAGCCGAGCATCGTCGCCATGTTCGGGTGAATCATCCCCGAACCTTTGGCTGCGCCGGCGATATGTACGGGGCGGCCGTTCACATTCAGACGGACGCATACTTCCTTCTTGACCAGGTCTGTCGTCAAAATCGCCTGGCAGAAGTCATCCCCGCCTTCGCTGCTCACCTCGGCCGGCAGCCGCTCGATGCCGGAGAGCACCTTCTCCATCGGGAGCAGCTCGCCGATGACGCCCGTCGAGGTGACGCCGACATAATGCTCTGCTACTCCGAAAGCGCGCGCCGCCGCAGCCCGCATCGCCCGCGCGTCGTCCTCTCCCTGCTTTCCCGTGCAGGCGTTGGCGTTGCCGCTGTTAACTAGCATAACCTGCAGCTTGCCTTCCGCGCCGATGCTTTCCTTCGTCACGGCCAGCGGCGCTGCCTGGAATTGGTTCAGCGTATATACGCCCGCCGCCTGGGCCGGAACGTCGCAGACGATGACGCCGAGATCGTGCCGCTCCGTCTTTTTCAAGCCGCAGTGCAAGCCGCCGGCCCGAAATCCCGCTGGCGTCGTTACCGAACCGCCCTCCACTACTACATACCCTTCATTCCCCAAGGCCGTCATCGTCAACCTCACCCGTTCCTTCCGCTCGCATAATCAGGGATACACCGGGCTGAAGGCCAGCCCTGCCGCTTCATCCCAGCCCATCATCAGATTCAAATTTTGCACCGCTTGCCCGGCGGCGCCCTTAACCAGATTGTCGATGACCGAAATCACCGTCAGACGGCCGGTTCTCTCATCGAGAGAGAGACCGATGTCGCAATAGTTGGAGCCGTACACTTCCTTCGTCGCCGGATAGACGCCGCGCTCGCGAATCCGCACGAAGCGGCGTCCTTCATAGTACGAGCGGTAAGCGCCCCAAATCTCTTCCTCGCTGCGGGCTTCCTGCAGATTCATATACATCGTGCACAGGATGCCGCGCGTCATCGGCACCAGATGCGTGGTGAACGTCACGACCACATCCTGCCCCGCTACCCGGCTAAGCACCTGCTCGATTTCCGGCGTATGCTGGTGCTTGTTGACCTTGTAAGCCTTAAAGTTCTCGTTGATCTCCGCATAATGGCTCGTCAGGCTGAGTCCCCGTCCCGCACCGGATACACCCGATTTGGCATCGACGATGATCGATTTCGGATCGGCCCAGCCGCTCGCCAGCATCGGCACCAGGCCGAGCAGCGTTGCGGTCGGATAGCAGCCGGGGTTGGAGATAAAATCGCGTCCTCGCACTTCATCTCCGAATACCTCGGCGAGCCCGTATACGGCTTTATTCAAATAGGCGGCATCAGCCGGCTTATGCTTATACCATTGTTCGTATACCTCTCCGCTGCTTAACCGGAAATCGCCGGACAGATCGATCACCTTCAGACCGGCATCGAGCAGCTTCGGCGCCATCTCGGCGCTGACGCCGTGAGGCGTCGCCAAAAATACGACATCTGCCTTCTCCTTCAGCAGGCCGACATCGACCCCATCCAGGCGGTCCGTAACGATCTGATTCAAATGCGGAAAACCTGCGGCGATCGGCGCCCCTGCGCTGGATGAAGATACGACAGATGCAATCTCCACCTGCGGATGCGTCAGCAGAAGGCGGATCAACTCCACCCCGCCGTAGCCCGTTGAGCCGATAATGGCCGCTCTTATTTTCGTAGACATAGCCGTCCCTCCACATGAAACTATGCATTATTATACATCTGACGGTATATTAATTCAATGGATTTTTCCCCAGGCCGTCCTGGCCTGTCCGAATATTTCCGATATTCCCGCCGCCCGGGCGCTGCTTCGGAACCGGCCCCGCAGTCTGTCGCCGCGCTGTCTCAAGGGCCGCCGGCCAGCCGCCCGATTCACTGCTTCATCTTGATAAATGCCGTCGTCTTGAATGTACCTAAAACGCGGCTTGAATTCAATCTTTTTTTAGCCGGTCTCTGAGCTCCGGCGTTCATGCTGGCCCTCTCCCGGCACATGAGGCGACGAATCGGCGCGCGATGCGCTTTTATGCGGTTCCGTATCGCTTGAAGCCTTCGCCCAGCACCTCGTTCGTATCGCTCAGGATGACGAACGCTCCGGGATCGGTGCGCCGCACCAAGTCTTTTAACCGGCTGACTTCCGTTTGCCCTACGACGACCATCAGCACTGTCCGGTCTTCGCCGGTGAAGCCGCCGGTGGCGCGCAGCGACGTCAAGCCGCGGTCCAGCTCGTACAAAATGACCTCGCGAATCGCCTCGGCCCGATCCGATATAATAAAAGCCACCTTCGAATAGGCCATTCCGAGCTGGACGATATTGATCGTCTTGCTCGTGACGAACAACCCGATCAGCGCGAACAGCGCCTTCTCCGGCGAGAACACGAATGCCGCCGTCAAGATGACCATCCCGTCAAGCATGGCGACGCATAAGCCAAGGCTGATTCCCGTGTATTTATGGACGATTTGCGCGGCCAAGTCCAGTCCGCCGGTCGATCCTCTCCCGCGAAAAACGAGGCCGAGCCCGAGGCCGATCAGCATTCCCCCGTAAATACTCGCCAGCAGCAAGTTGTCCGTCAATGGCGGCAGTCCGCGCGTGAACCATACGAACAGCGGCAATACGATCGAGCCGATCAGCGTCTTGATGCCGAAATGTTTGCCAAGCAGCCACGTTCCGGCGATAAACAGCGGTATATTCAGCGCCCATTGGGTAACGGCCGGTTCAATCCCCAGCAGCTGCCGGACAATAATGCTGATGCCGGACACGCCTCCGGACGCCACCTCGTTCGGGTTGAGGAATATATTGAAGCTGATCGCCACAAGCAGCGAACCGAGCAGAAGCAGTCCATACTCGATTGCCGCATTACTCCCTGCCTTTCTCCCGCTTCCTCTGGCAGTCGTCCCGCGCCTTGCCGCCGCCTTGCCTCGTCGCTTGCCGAGCGCCGCTTCCTTCATCATCCATCCGCCTCTCCCACAAAAAAATCCTACACTTGCCGGGTCCGTACAACACCGTCAAATGTAGGATGAGCTTAGCGCCTTGAAATTATTTGGGCGGCGACGCGAGCGGACGAATCAGGCTTCCTTGTTCTGCGCAGGTTTGGCTACCTGGGCTCTCAAATAGGCATCGATAAACATATCCAGATCTCCGTCCATCACAGCGCTGATGTTGCCCGTCTCGGCGTTCGTGCGATGATCCTTCACCATGCTGTATGGATGGAAGACGTAAGAGCGAATCTGGTTCCCCCAAGCGATATCGGATACTTCGCCGCGGATTTCGGCCAGATGCTTCTGCTGTTCCTCGATCTTCCTCTCGTAGAGCTTGGAGCGGAGCATCTTCATCGCACGCTCCCGGTTTTTGATCTGGGAACGCTCCGTCTGACAGCTGACGACGACGCCGGTCGGAATGTGGGTAATCCGCACGGCCGAATCGGTCGTATTGATGTGCTGGCCGCCGGCGCCGCTGGAACGGTAAGTATCGATCTTCAGATCCTCGGTGCGGATCTCGATCTCCACATCGTCGTCAATCTCCGGCATGACGTCGCACGAGACGAACGACGTATGTCTGCGGCCCGAGGCGTCGAACGGGGAGATGCGCACCAAGCGGTGCACGCCCTTCTCCGCCTTCAAATAACCGTAAGCGTTGTAGCCTTTGATCGAGAGGGTAACGCTCTTGACTCCGGCTTCGTCGCCCGGCAAGTAGTCGAGCACCTCGACTTTATAATCATGCTGCTCTGCCCAGCGGCGGTACATGCGCAGCAGCATTTCGGCCCAGTCCTGGGACTCGGTGCCGCCAGCGCCCGGGTGCAGCTCCAGAATGGCGTTGAGCCGGTCGTACGGCTGGTTGAGCAGCAGCTGCAGCTCGAAGGATTCGAGCTTCGAGACGAGCGCTTTGATGCCGCCTGCGATCTCGCCGGACATGCTCTCATCCTGCTCCTCCTGCATGAGCTCGACCATCACCTCGAGATCGTCGTACTCCGATTGCAGACTTTGGAATTGGTCGACGACGCTCTTGACCGCATTGGCTTCGGCAATCACCTTCTGGGCCCGTTCATTGTCGTCCCAGAAATCGGGAGCCGCCATTTTCTCGTCGAAATCCGCAATCTGCTCCAGCTTCAGATCTAAGTCAAAGAGACCCCCTAAGCTCAGCCAAACGCTTGGCCGTTTCTTGCAAATCGCGCTTTACTTCTGGATCCAACATGTCTTATACACCTCGTCGATATATTTTCAGATTGAACAATTATTACCCTTGACCGCCGTGGCATAGCTTATACTTCTTGCCGCTGCCGCACGGGCACAGATCGTTGCGGCCGATCTGCTCCTTGGCTTGCACCGGCCGCTTCGGCGCCGGTTCGCCGTTGGTGGTAATCGCCTGATTATCCGTTACCGATTCGCGAACGAGATTGGTTTCCACATGCGCCCTCATGACATAAGTGGCCACTTCTTCCTGGATGCTCTGAACCATCTCCTGGAACATCTCATAGCCCTCGAACTGATATTCGCGAAGCGGATCGGTACCGCCGTATGCGCGAAGGTGAATGCCTTGGCGAAGCTGATCCATCGCATCGATATGATCCATCCATTTGGAATCGACGGCCCGCAGCAGCACGACCTTCTCGAATTCCCGCATGAACGGCTCGCCAATCTGCTTCTCGCGCTCTTCGTACAGGTTCCGGACCAGATCCTGGAGATAATTGATGATCTCGTCCTTTTCCTTGCGCTCGATCTCTTCGACAGTCAATTGGCCGTCGCGCAGGAACGTGCGGTTGGCGTAATCGACGATCGCCTGCAAATCCCATTCTTCCGGTACGAGATCGTCCGGACAGTGAGCCGTCACAATCCGTTCCACAACCGGCAAAATCATGCCAAGCACGATATCGCGGATGTTCTCCGACTCGATAACCTCTTTGCGCTGCTTGTAAATGATCTCCCGCTGCTGGTTCATCACGTCGTCGTACTGCAGGACGATCTTCCGCACGTCAAAGTTGTTGCCTTCCACCCGCTTCTGGGCCGATTCGATCGCTTTGGTAATGAGCTTGCTCTCGATCTCCTGATCCTCTTCGAAGCCGAGACGGTCCATCATGCCCATGATGTTCTCGGCCCCGAAACGGCGCATCAATTCGTCCTCAAGGGAAAGATAGAATTGCGACGAGCCCGGGTCCCCTTGCCGGCCGGCACGGCCGCGCAGCTGGTTATCGATCCGGCGGCTCTCATGCCGCTCCGTACCTATAATATGCAGCCCGCCGAGTTCCGCGACCCCTTCGCCCAGCATAATGTCCGTACCGCGTCCGGCCATGTTGGTCGCGATCGTCACCGCTCCGCGCTGCCCCGCGCGGGATATAATCTCCGCTTCTTCGGCGTGATACTTCGCGTTCAATACCTTGTGCGGAATGCCTTTCTTCTTCAGCATATCGGACAGGCGTTCGGAGTTCTCGATCGATACCGTACCGACGAGCACCGGCTGACCCTTCTTATGCCGCTCGACGATCTCGTTTACGACCGCGCGGAATTTGCTGCCGATCGATTTGTATACGACATCGGGCAAATCTTGCCGGATCATCGGTTTGTTCGTCGGAACGACGATGACGTCCAGGCCGTAGATTTTCTTGAACTCCTCCTCTTCCGTCTTGGCTGTGCCGGTCATGCCGGCCAGTTTGCGGTACATCCGGAAGTAGTTCTGCAGCGTAATCGTTGCCAGCGTCATCGATTCGTTCTGCACCTGCAGCTTTTCCTTCGCTTCGATCGCCTGATGCAGTCCTTCGCTGTAGCGGCGGCCGACCATCAGCCGTCCCGTGAACTCGTCGACGATGAGAATTTCGCCGTCCTGCACGACGTAGTCCACATCCCGCTTCATAATGGCGTGCGCCTTCAGCGCCTGCTGAATATGGTGGTTCAGCGTCACGTTCTCGTGATCGAACAGGTTCTCGATATGGAATGCGGCTTCCGCCTTCGCGACGCCGGCTTCGGTCAGCGCCACCGACCGCATCTTCACGTCGATGGTGTAATCCTCTTCTTCCTTCAGACGGCTCACAAAATGATCCGCAACCTTATACAGCTCGGTCGATTTGGTGGCTTGTCCGGAAATAATAAGCGGCGTCCTCGCTTCGTCGATCAAGATGGAGTCCACCTCGTCGATTACGGCAAAATGTAGCGGACGCTGCACCATTTGCTCTTTATACACGACCATATTGTCGCGCAAATAGTCAAAGCCGAATTCATTGTTCGTTCCGTACGTAATGTCGGCGCGGTAGGCTTCCTGCTTCGCTTCGTGCGACATTTGCGCCAGGTTGACGCCGACGGTCATGCCGAGAAACTCGTATATTTTGCCCATCTCCGCGCTATCGCGCTGCGCCAAGTAATCGTTGACCGTGACTACGTGCACGCCCTTGCCCGCCAGCGCGTTCAAATAAACCGGAAGCGTGCCGACCAGCGTCTTCCCTTCCCCTGTGCGCATCTCCGCGATCCGGCCTTCGTGCAGTACCATGCCGCCGATCAGCTGGACGTCATAATGGCGTTTGCCCAGCACGCGCTTGCTCGCTTCCCGCACAACGGCGAATGCTTCCGGAAGCAGGTCGTCCAGATCCTCGCCTTTCTCGAGACGTTCGCGGAACTCGACCGTTTTATGACGAAGCGCTTGATCGGACAATTTCTCGATGTCCGGCTCAAGCGAATTAATATGTTCTACCGCTTTCCACATGCGCTTAAGCTCACGCTCATTCGAATCGCCAAAAATCTTTTTAACGAGACCTAGCATACCCGCTAATCCCCTTTCTACCTGTTCGAACGAAATACCTTAGCCTAAATTGTAACAGTTTGCGACAATGACCGCAACAAACGACTGCATTTCCCTGACATGCCAAAAAAGAGCTTGCCGGACAGGCAAGCTCTCGCTTTTGTACCATATTAATAAGACATTCTGCAGGGCTTTAGGAAGTCGGCTCGATCAAGCCGTATTTTCCGTCATTGCGCTTGTAAACGACGTTCACTTGGGAGGTATCTGAATTGGCGAATACGAAGAAATTATGTCCGATCATATTCATCTGCAGAATCGCTTCCTCCACGTCCATCGGCTTCAGATCGAAGCTCTTCGTCCGTACGAGCTCGAAATCCTCCTCCTGCTCCAATGCCGCGGCGGCCCCGTTGTCCATCCGGAACAGGTCCTTCAGCCCGCCCTTCTGACGAAGCTTGCGGTTGGCGCGCGTCTTATGCTTGCGGATTTGGCGTTCCAGCTTATCGACGACCAGATCGATGGATGCGTACATGTCGGTATGTCTTTCTTCGGCCCTCAGCATCAGGCCCTGCATCGGGATCGTGACCTCGACGGTTTGCATGCCCTTAATGACGCTCAAGGTGACATACACTTCGGAAGTAAGGGGAGCCTCAAAGTACCTTTCCAGCCTGCCTAATTTTTTCTCCGCATAATCTTTCAGAGCTGCAGTCAGTTGGATGTTCTGTCCTCTAATGTTGAATTTCATTCAGTACTCCTCCCTTCTTGACTACATTATACTATATTCGGGATGCCCCTTAAAGAATCCTTCAAACAATTGACGGAAAATTCAAAAATTTTTTACACATTTTTTACACATCTATAGAAGAGATCGGCCGCCTTGTCCTGCCAATAAAAAGACACCCCGGAGCATGCTCCCAGGGTGTCGTCGTTTGCTGATTCATGGAACCGAACGATAACCATCTATTCTTCCAAGGCTGCAGACAGCCGGACGATTAGAGCTTCGTTACGTTTGCTGCTTGCGGACCGCGAGCGCCTTCCACGATATCGAATTCTACCGCTTGGCCTTCTTCCAGCGTCTTGAAGCCTTCAGCCTGGATCGCGGAGAAATGTACGAATACGTCGCCGCCGTCTTCGCGCTCGATAAAGCCATACCCTTTTTCAGCATTGAACCATTTTACTTTACCTTGCATGCAAAATACATTCCCTTCGTTATCAAGTAACTGTGAGTCTTGCCCCCCACATTTTGACTATACCACTCAGCCTAACCCAATGTCAACGAAAGTCAGCGTTGTTCGCAAAATATTTCGAAAATTCGATTATTAACAATCGTTTAAAATAATATGCACAACGGCTTGTCCTTGTTACATCGGGTTTTTTCGACAATTTCCTCAAAGTTATCAACAAAGTTATCCACATTGTCCACAAGGGAAGTGGATAACCGTTTAGGGCGAGTTCTCTCGTTCACGGGTAAAGAAAAAGCCCCCTCGCAGAAGGGGACTTGGATCATTTACGTTTGTCCACAAAGGCGCTGTCCATGGCATAGCTCATTTCATATCCGTTCCGTTGAATACGGCTGGCCGCCACCTTATTCATTCCGCTTTGGGCTTCCTGCCGCAATTCCTCGCACCTGGCCTGAATGATGCGGTCGTATTGTAAAATGCGCTCCATCGATAAGCGATAAGGCCGGCGTTCTTCGGTTGTCGCCGGATGCTGCACCCATGCCTCGACCCACTGCTGCCTGTCCGCAATGAACGCTTCGACGTCTTCGGCCGTTGCTTCCGGGAGCCTCGCGACGAAGCTCTCCGTCAACGCTCCGAGTTCGCGAGCGATCTTATCCAAGCTTTGCATGCGATTCACTGCCTGTCCGCGCCGCCTGAATCCACGTTTCCTTCAATTGCAGCAAATAACCGAGCACTTCCTCGGCAGACTCCGCCTTCTTCTGGACGTTCGCCTCGATTAAGCGGAAGTTAAAGTACTCGTACAGGCGCAGCAAATTTTCGGCTATGGCCGAATTTTTATCCAATGTGATCACGAATTCGCTGATGATTTCCTGAACGCGGGTCAAGCTCTTGTTGGCTTCTTCATAATTTTTCTGCTTGATCGCTTCAATTCCTTGCCGGCAAAAACGGATCGCTCCGTCATAAAGCATGATCAGCAGCTGGGCCGGAGTTGCCGTCTGGACCGTTGTTTCCAAGTACTTGTTTCGCTGTTGGCTCGTAATCATCGTCATCCTCCCCTGGAATCCGTCCATCGATTATTGGCCATTGCCGCCAAATGCGCTTAACAGCTGTGCCGATTGCGCGTTCAAACGCTGGATTGCTTGCTCCATCGCTGTAAATTGGCGATAGTAGCGCTGTTCAAGCTGCTGGACGCGGCGGTTGCCGGCATCGATGCGCTCGGCAAGGCTTCTCATTTGTTTGCCCATCAAGCTATCGTCATGCAGCGTGGCGACCGTACCTACTTTTTGGGTGATGCTTTTCATCGTCTGCTCCAAAGAAGCGTACAACCGTTCGCCAATCCCTACATCGGAATCATCGTCATCGCCGTTTCCGTTGGCTGTGAACAAATCTACGATGGCTTGAGGGTCTTCCTCGATCGCTTTTCTAAGCTTTGCTTCATCTTTAAGGTAGAGCTTGCCGTTCTCGGTATATTCCCCCGTTTCAATGCCGATGGCGCTAATCGTATTGTATTTGGAGCCGTTATCGACCGGGGAGATCATGGCAAGACGCATGTCCGATATTAACTGAGATAACATCGTATCGTTCTTGAGCAGTCCGCTCTTGGCTTTTTCTTCCCACAGCTCGATTTCTTTGTCGGACATTTCCTTTCTCTGCTCTTCTGTGAGCGGCGGGAAATCCCGGAATCGCTTCTCGCTCACTTTATCCTGGAGCGTTTTCAGCATCTCATTGTAGTCATTGATGAACGCTTTGATCGATTCGACAATTTTATCCGTATCCGTTTTGGTCGTAAGCGTTGTAGCAATGTAATCATTATTATCAGCGGTTTTGGGACTTACTTGATTCAAAGTCACTTCGATGCCGTTCACGGTAAATGTATTGCTTGTGCGGGTCGTCTCCACTCCGTTGATCTCCAGTTGGGCATCCTCTGCTTTTTGCTCCTGCTTTCCCGCTTCGATCTTGAGAACATCTGCAAACAGAGTGCCGGAGAACGTGATGGTGTCGCCCGTTCGTTTACCGCTGCCATCCGGGTTCCCGTTAACTTTGCCGGTTTCCTTGGAGGTAAGCGCCACTTTTTGTGCTACTTCATCATAGAAAGCCGTCACATTCGTTTCTTTAGTGATTTTCGCCAAAACATCCTTCAACGTGTCCTCTGCGTTAACTTGAACCTTGTAACCGTTAATGGTAATCTCCTCGGTGACATTGATCTTGTCTCCCGGCTTGACCGTCATCACCGTATCGCTCTGAATGCTGGCCGCCTTAGCCAAGCTCTTCACCTTAATGCTCATCGTCCCCGGAACCGCGTCGCCCTTGGCTCTTGCGCTCACCGCATCGGCGTATCCGCGCAGTTCGACTTTTTTGGCCCCTAAATTGCTTTCGAGTTTAAAATTAAACACCTTATTGTTACGAAAATCGTACAGCTTCGTATTCATGTCCAGCAATGCTTGCCGCTGCCACTCGACTGTCTTCCGCTGCTGCCATATTTTGTCCACAGGGGCTTTGGCTGCCTGAACCATTTTTTGGATAAGGGCATCTGTATCGATCCCCGACACCAATCCTGAAACTCGTTGTACCATAAGGCACCTCCAACCATATCTTTTTCATTTGCGGAGCAGCTCTATATCACCGACGCTCATCGACAAGAATTCCCGCCATATCCCAGATTTTGGCTACCAAATCGAGATTTTTTTCCGGGGGAATTTCCCTGATCACATCACCGGATTCCTTATCCAGCACTTTCACCATGATTTGTTTGGTCTTCTCATGGACCGAAAACTCCAAGGAAGTATACGGCCCCTGGATTGCTTTAATGGCTCGCTCGATGGCCTTCACAAGCTGCTCGTCACTGATCGAAAAGTGTTCTCCCTGCAATTCCGCCCGCCGCAATTGATGCTCGTTATTAATGGTGGGAGGAATCAGCGTAACCGATTGCTGAAATTCCTTCGCGAGTGCTTTGCTCCTGGTGCTGGTCTCCACCTGCGAGCTCCATTCCCCCCCTCCCCCGTTGACATTAGGCCCATTTGTGTTCATGCCAACCCCTCCATCTGACATGGTATCTAAGTCTAATATCGGTCTATAGAACAAGAAGCATTAGCTTTTTTGAGCATTTTTGCAGATGCTTTCTACATCATCTAGAAAAGAAGACATCCCTAAAATCAAGGAGATGTCTTCCGGATCGAAACGGGTGACGATACATCGCTTTGGCAAACCGTGTATTTTTATTTGGAAAAAAAGGAATGAATACGATGGGCAATCTTGCTTTGTTGCTCTCTGGTTATAAACGGCCATATCGGCAAGCTCAATACTTCATGGGATGCCTGCTCGGAATGCGGCATGGAGATCTGCAAATCTCCAAAGACCGGAAGTTGATGCAATGGGCGCGGGTAGTAAACCATTGTGCCTATTCCTTCCTGGGCCAAATACTCCTTTAATTCATCTCTCTTCCCTTGCAAGACGCGGATCGTATATTGATGGTAGACATGTTTAATATGCTCTTTCTCGACAGGCAGAACAATGCCTTGGATTCCAGCCAGCAGCTGATGATAGGTATGCGCGGCAGTTCTCCTCTGTTGATTCCATTCTTCAATATATGGCAGCTTTACTCGCAAAATGGCCGCTTGAATCTCATCCAGGCGAGAATTATAGCCAAACTGTTCATTGCAATATTTCTTTCTTGAGCCATGAGCACGAAGCATGGCCGCCGCCCCTGCTATCTCATCATGATTGGTCGCAATTAATCCGCCGTCCCCATATGCGCCAAGATTTTTGGTCGGAAAAAAAGAAAAGCAACCCGCATCCCCTATTGTCCCGAGCTTCCTATGCTTAAATTCTCCTCCAAACGCTTGCGCCACATCCTCGATGATCTTTAAGCCGTACCGATCAGCTATAGTTTGCAGCTCGTCCATTGCAACCGAATGGCCATATAAATGAACAGGCAGCACAGCCTTGGTTCTCGGGGTAATCGCTGCTTCAATGTTGCTAGCATCTATCGCGTATGTATCTTCTTCAATATCGACAAAAACAGGGCTTGCGCCAACTTGATGAATTGCTTCTGCAGTTGCAAAAAAAGTGAACGGCGTCGTAATAACCTCATCCCCCGCTCCGATTCCGGCAGCGCGCAAAGCGATCACTAATGCATCCGTACCAGAGTTCACGGCAATCGCATGCTTCACTCCTAGGTACGCCGCGGCTTCTTTTTCAAAATGGCGTACATTTTCGCCCATGATAAATTGACCCGAACGAAGCACTTGCTGAATCGCGTCCATAAGATGGCCATTTAATTGGTCAACCTCTGAAGCTGTTTCAAAAACGGGGATCTTCTCCATTGCTAGTTACACCCTTTTTTTCGTAATTATTCGATAATGGCGGCCTTGTTATCACTGTTCAAAGCATATTTTCTTCCGCAATCTTGGCAAGTCGCTTTATCTTCTTGAAAGTGAAGCGTTATCCCGCACTGACATACCCAGCCTTTATGTCTCGCTGGAACCCCCGCAACCAGCGCGTAGGCGGGAATATCCTTCGTCACTACCGCACCGGCTGCGACAAATGCCCATTCTCCGATCGTAACCCCGCACACAATCGTGGCATTCGCCCCGATGGACGCCCCTTTCTTAACCACCGTGGTTTTATAATCTTTGCTTGTATTGCGAGGGAATGCGGAGCGAGGCGTTTTTACATTCGTAAACACCATGCTTGGGCCGCAAAATACGTAATCCTCCAGCACAATCCCCTCATAAAGCGACACATTATTTTGCACTTTGACGTGGTTGCCGACCTTTACATTATTGGCTATAAAAACGTTTTGTCCAATGTTACAATGAGACCCGATATCCGCGCCGCTCATGATATGACTGAAATGCCATATTTTCGTTCCCGATCCAACCTGAGCGCCTGGATCGATATAAGAAGATGGATGTACAAAGTATTCCTGCTCTGTCATGATAAGTCCCCTTCGAGCATTTTTGAGGCTTGTTCGAGTATTTTAACAACCGCTAACCCATTATGCCCGTCGGAAAGCGGCTGGGTCCGCTCGTGGACACATTCAATAAAGTGCATGCATTCTAGGGTCAGCGGTTTTTCATCACTTTGAAAAACTACCTCGGCGCCGTCATCGTAGGAGGATAGATCTTTTCTTACCCCTTTTCGGTACAGCGTCAAGGTTTGTCCTTCCTCATCAAACACCAGCATTCCTTCCGTTCCTGTTACAATAAGCCTCCGGCGTATTTCAGGCCAAAACCACGATGTATGTAAGTGAGCTTGTACATTATGATTAAATTGCAAATGAAGATAAATATCGTCTACAATATGGGGTTGGATAACGTTTTGTCCGCTGATTCGAATATCGATGGGAGCTTGCTCGCCAGTCAAATATAAGAATACTGCAAGATCATGTACGCCAAAGCTCCACAGCACATTCTCAAAAGACCGCACGCGCCCCAGCTTTAGTCGTTCTTGATGCAACCCCTGAAGCTGGCCGATCGTGCCGCTGACCAGAAGTTCTTTTATTTTTTGAATAGCCGGCTGGTACAGCAATAAATGGCCTGTCATCAATATGCGATCATGGTTTCCAGCAAGCTGGACTAATTGTTCCGATTCCCGAACAGACAATGTCAGCGGCTTCTCCACAAAAACATCTTTTCCGGCCTCTAAAGCTGCTTTCGCTATTTCAAAATGTGTTTGCGCGGGAGTGGCTATGGCTAATGCTTTGACATCGCTTCTTAGCGCATCATGATAATCGGCGTACACCGGGATCGAGGGATATGCTTCGACCATTTGCTTTCTGAGGTTGGAATCTGTTTCAACCACGCCGGCCAAGGCATTAAGTTCTGCGAAGGTTCGAACCAAATTTTGCCCCCAATGTCCAGCCCCGACAACAATGACCTCGCTCATCAATGCAACCTGCCTTCAGTTATAGTCTGTATAGTTTATTTTGTACGGTAACGCCCTTCATAGCATTTCTGGTATCAAATATAATTTGCGATTTTTCGCCTATCAACTTGTAATCGAAATCGGAATGATCCGTAGTGATGACCACTAAATCTGCATCTTCCAGTTCTTGCGATGAGAATGGAACCGATTCATGGTTAATCCCGCGATAAGTAAAACTCGGTATTTTGGGATCGGAAAATTTCACATTGGCCCCCCGCTTCATCAACAGTTCAATGATCTTAATGACAGGCGATTCTCTGTAATCGTCGATATCTTTCTTATAGGCCACACCTAATAAATAAATGTTGGAGCCTTTTACCGCCTTGGCTTCTTCATTCAAGATATGACCGATGCGTTCCACGACATGTTCGGGCATGCTGTTATTTATTTCACCGGCCACTTCGATCAGGCGCGTATGATAGTTGTACTCACGGGCTTTCCAGGTTAAATACCACGGATCGACCGGGATGCAGTGTCCTCCGAGGCCCGGTCCCGGATAAAACGCCATAAACCCGTAAGGCTTCGTCTTCGCGGCATCAATCACTTCCCACACATCGATGCCCATTCGGTCGCATAAAATAGCCATTTCGTTCGCTAACGCGATGTTAATGTTTCTAAAGGTATTTTCTAAAATTTTCTCCATTTCTGCTACCTGCGGACTCGACACTTTATGGACCGTACCTTCTAAAACATTTTCATACAGCACCGCGGCAATTTCCGTACATTGCGGCGTCACGCCGCCTACGACCTTTGGCGTATTTTTAGTCTTAAACTGCTTATTTCCCGGATCAACCCGTTCCGGAGAGTATGCCAAGTGAAAGTCTTCCCCGCACACCAAGCCCGACCGCTCTAATATCGGCTTTACGACCTCGGCCGTTGTCCCCGGATAAGTTGTGCTCTCCAGCACCACCAGCATTCCGGGATGCAAATACTTGGCAATCTCCTCTGTCGACGCTTTAACATAGCTAATATCCGGCTGCTGATAGTCGTCTAAAGGAGTTGGCACACAAATGGTGACGATGTCAACTTCTTCAAGCATACTGTAATCCGTTGTGGCCACCATTCGGCCTTCTTGGACAAGAGCATGCAGCTCGTGCTCAACTACATCCCCTATGTAATTAACCCCCTGGTTTACAAGATGCACACGCTTTTCCTGAATATCGAAGCCAATAACCGAAAAACCGACCTTCGCTTTTTCCACGGCTAGTGGCAAGCCCACGTAACCCAGTCCGACAACACCGATCTTTGCGGTTTTGGATTTAATTTTTTCGATGAGTTTCATCTTATCATTCTGCTTTCTCTAAATGGTTTTTTATAGCTGGATGATAGACGCCTATGACGAGCGATTCCTATCGCCATCAGTCGTCACCTGCGGTGTTGAAATTTTGCTGAAGGACTTCGTCAAATTTTTCAAGAGAGCTGGTTATAAAATAAAGGCTTTCTCTATTTCCCTCAGCAATTTTTTCAAAGCGGGATTTAAAGATTCCAAACTCTCCATGGCTTTCCTGTACTCGTATTCTAAATTTTCTTTAGACCAGATATCATCCACATTCAAAGAAAAGGAGCCTTTACCTTTCTGAGCGATAACAGCCTTTTGTGACAAACCGAGACCATGTTTCAGCAGACAAATTTTGTCCAGCAAATAAATGGCTTTTCCGAGTTGATTTTGTTCAACACGATCCAAATGATTTCTCTTGTAAATATCGGTGATTTGTTGAAATACAGCGTCAGCCAAATCCATTTTTTGACCTAATAACTTCTTATCAAACGGGTAATTCATATAGAAGTTCGTCGGTATATATCCTCCGACATCTAAGCCCGCTTCATTGAAAATCTCTTGTATATAATCTAAACTGCGAATCACTACATGGGATGTGCCACTCTTGGCGTCTGTTAGAGTAATTGGATCGAATAAAAGCACGATCCCCCCGCTGGATAAACAGCTTGACAAGTTATGTATCGTTTGCTTATATTTTCTTTCGTTTGTAATATGGAGAAGAACATCCGCTCCAAAAATCAAATCGAATTTGATGTCACTCGGGTAATTTGCAGAATCGGAAATATCACCGCAATGGAAGCGATATTCCTGGTATTGTTCTCTCAAAGTGCTTACTGATTTTGTGGAAATGTCAATACCAACATAGTTTTTACAACCGTGCTGATAAAATTGTTTCGTAAACATTCCTATGCCCGGACCAATTTCGAGAACATTGACTTTTTCGAAATCCTTGAATCTCTTTTGCATGACCTTCCTGAGTATCTCCATTCTGGAAAGGTACAGCCACTCATTATAGATTTCGCCTAAACCGATGTAGCCAACCCCTTCGATATCGAACTTGTTTTCCAGCCTTGAATTCCAGTATTGTGCATAGTTAAACTCTGTTTTATCTTCTTTATTTACATCATTTAAAATGGTCTTCAAACGATTTATTTGCTCCGAAAGCGAGTAATTTTGCTCTATGAAACTTCTATACATTGGCGATGAGTAAGACTGCCGCGTGATTTTCTCCACAGCTTCATCAATACTGCTAAATAAATATTCCGTCGCCCAGATTTCGTCAGCAAAAGGAAAGTGATGTATAATGGGTTTAATCCCTCTTGCCATCGATTCCGCGATGCCGTAGCCAAAACTCTCGTGGATGCTTGTGGAGAGCAAATAATTTTTGTCTTCCAGCCAAGTATCAATATCATTTTGCCAGCCGTCAAAAACAATATTATTTGTGAGATTCAATTCTTTAACTTGGTGATCCCAGTACATTTTAGCCAAGGAATCCTGAAACTCTCCTGCTATATACAATGTATACCGAGGATTGATTGAAACTAGCCGTCTCATAATTTGCAGCAGAAGTACAGGATTTTTTCTCATATGGATATATCCAACATAAGCAATATTAAACCCGGGAGTTCTCTCTTTATATTGAAACTTTTCCAAATTCACGCCATTTTTTAATACTGTAATTGCAGTGAGCTGCTCTATATTGGAAATCCGTTGTTTCAAGAGAATCTTCAAATGATCGCTAACAATCAACAGTCTGTCAACATTTTTCCAATTTACTTTTAAAGGATAATCTGTAAACACCTCGTATCGATGTAAGCGGCAAATCACTTTTTTCTTGATTGCTTTTTCGTTATTGCTTCCATAAACAACCAGTTCGTCACACCATTCAAACCAGCAAATGTCCGCCCAATCCATCCCTTTATCAATTTGCTCTGTCGTTGTTACGATCATTTTTTTAACGATATACGCATTGTTTAATTGTTCGATAATATCGTCAATAAAACTATCAAGTCCCTTTTTAACAAATACCGCCAACCGCTGCTTTTTCACCAATGGCTGGTGGCGATTAGTCAAATTGACAATGGCTTGCCTGGCGACGTCTTTCTCATTATTATTCAAGGCGTATTCGGCCTCCGAATAATAGTCGTAGGCTAACTGATACTTTTCCTGCTGCTCATACACATACGCTAAATTAAATAAAATATCCGCATTATAAGGGTATTTGATCAAGCCTTCTTTTAATAATTTTTCTGACAAGTCCAATTCACCGTTCACTAAGTGAATGACAGCCTTGGTTGTTAGCAGCCACTTCTCGTCCTGGATCAAGTCGCCGTATTTCTTCAATAATTCGCTACCTTCATGTATGGCCCCTTTATTAATCAACAGTTCGATTTTTTGCTTCAGTTCTTGTTGATGCTGCGCACCTGACTCCATAATTTAGCTCCTTTAACGGTTTATTGTTTCCAAATTAGCGAGCCCATCGATGACATATTCTCGCAAAAGCCTCGATAAATACGGATACTCTTCGGTTGCTTCTTTAATATATCTGTGATAACCTAGACGGTCGCCGGCTTGCTTCGCACATTCAGCCAAATATAATAGAATCAAGAACTTTTCTTCTTTATTTGTAATCACAGGATAAGTCAGACGTATGCGCTCTATATTATATAAACTCTTTATAAATTCAATCCCTTTATGGATATATTGATTGAATAGATCTCGTATCATTTGCTCATCTAGATCCACCGGCCAATTTTTCTCTTCTGCTTTGGACAAAAGAATGACGTTAGCAATCGCAATAAATATCCGATTATTATGAAAATCGCTATACTTAAAGTCATTTCTTAAGCTTTGCAAGAAATATGGTTCTTTGCCCTCTTGATCGATCAAGACTTTAACAATTTTCTTAATGGTTGAGCTATCGAGCTTTTTGAATAAGCGGTTCAGACACTTCTCCTCTAGTAAGTAATGAACGAACTCAAGGATCACTTCATCGCTGTATTCAATGATGTTGTACTGGTTAATAAATTGAATTAATAATGGCTTCCTGTTTTCGCTGAGTCTGATTTGGTTCAATAAACCATAGCTGTCTTCGAGTTCTGAAAAAGCATTTGTAAAAAGCTCTTTCCTCTCAATAGGCCACTCTTTTTTCAGAGATTCCAAATAATTGACAAACGGTCCCTTTTCTTTTTCATCAATACCTTGATAGAGTTTCCGCAATTCCACATAATTATCTTCTAGCAGCAGCAATTGCGTATTTAGTTTGTCGGACAAATTTTTATTGCTTATATTTTTTATCCATTTTTTGTATTTGGATGGCTCAAAATGAATATGTTTAGAGTAAATCAGACGAACTAATTGATTTAACGTAATATTGTACGACAGCTCGTCCAATGTGTACATTTCGATCGCTGTGAAATTGGATAATTCCAATTGGCCAGCGTTATATTTTTCGTGCAACTGAACATATTTTTCTAGTGCACTCAATCCTTCTTCGTATTGCTCCATCTCTACGTAAGAGTGCCCCATATAATAATATAAATCCAAATAATTGGGACTATAGGACAGACCTTCTTTGCAAATCTCTATAACGGTTTCATGTTTTTTCGCGTTTAACAGCATTCGGGCATATTCTCCGAATACATAATACCGGTGAACGATCAATTCTTTGGGCTGTTTCTTCATGGATTGATAAGCTTTGGTCATTTCCTCCAAAGCCGTTGCAGATTCATTATGCATCATGTAAGAACGGGCTAACTGAAAACGGTAATACACATGGTCCGGGTCTTTCTCCAGTTCTTTTTTCAACATGGTTGCAGTTCGTTTAAACTTTTTTTCCATTAACTCTTTATCTTCGCTAATATAACCATAGTGCATTAACCATATATCCTTAATTAACACAGGATGCTTATAAATGGGTTGATTATGTATAGTGCCTCTATATTCAAACGTTCCATCATTTCTAAACATGCGTTCTTGAACATGATAAACGTACTTTTTCGATTGGATAGAAAGCAAGTTTTTCTCTCTGATTCGCACCGTATTAAAATTGCTTAACTTTGGATCGTGCAACAATGCGATTAGCTCATCAGGAGTCTCGAGTTCTTCATCGGCATCAATAATAAAGATCCATTCTCCGGTTGCATAAGAAATCGAAATATTTCGCATGCTGGAGAAGTTTCCATTCCATTCATGAAAATAAATATGGCTTGTATACTCTTTGGCAATTTCAACAGTTCGATCCGTCGAACCTGTATCAACAATGATTAGTTCAGCATAATCTTGATCCAAAATCGGTCTCAGGCTGCCCAAACATCTGTGTAAGTTTTGTTCCTCATCCTTCACAATCATACAAAAGCTGATTTTTTTAGTCATTTGTTATACATCCATCCCAATAGATTAGTAAAGGTTTTATATCGTATTTCAGTAAATCCGCGATGTATAGCAGGTCTTTACTTTCTACATGGTCTAACAGCACCTGTACTTTCTCGTTAAACAATTCCAAATCGAAATCAAGCACCTGATGCTCGACTAAAACCAGCATTGTTTCTGTGAACATCGCTAAATCCTCAATAAAAAAGGAAAGTCGTTCTTCCTGCCCCTCCATTAAACTTTGACAAATCGGATCAATCCGATGAATCAGATTCTGGATGAGCTCTTTTAAGGACATTTTTAACTCAATCAGTTGATTATTCATAACTTCTCCTTTGAAAAAGGACCGACTAAACGCTTTAGCCGGTCCTTAAATATTCTATTAAATGCTCGTATATTAGCGCAACAATTGCAGAACGCCTTGAGGCTGCTGATTGGCTTGAGCAAGCATTGCTTGCGCAGCTTGCGTAAGGATGTTGTTCTTCGTGAACTCCATCATTTCCTTAGCCATATCCACATCGCGGATACGGGATTCAGCTGCAGTCAAGTTTTCTGCGGAAGCACCGAGGTTGTTAATGGTGTGTTCCAGACGGTTTTGGAAAGCACCCAGCTTCGAACGTTGTGCCGAAACATCCTCGATTGCTTTGTTAATTGCGGAGATGGAAGCTTCTGCCGCTTGAGCGCTGCTTACGTTAATTTGATCAACATTCAACGCGGATGCGCTCATGTTCTCGATCGAAACGTGCATCGTTTGAGACGAGTTTGCACCGATTTGGAACGTCAACGAAGAGTCTGTCAATGTTCCTGCAGCTGTAGCTTTTCTTGTCGTGAACGTAAATTCCTCACCGATGGAGCCAGTGCTCAAAGTTCCAATAGTAATCGCTGCGTCGCCAATGGAAACAGCCCCGCCGCCGCTTGTTGTAACAGTGCTTGTCGCACCTGTCGCGTCTGTGTAGGTTAATGTATATACCCCGCCAGTAGTGGCAGATGTGATTCTTACGTTGTAAGTATTGTTTTCTGTGATCGTAGCTGCAGCAGAGATACCAGTAAACAGCTTGGAATTGGATACTTCGTCAAACGATGCATATTGAGCTTTGTCCACTACGCCTTTCAAGTCGCCGTTCAACAATTTCTTCGTGTTGAACTCCGTCGTGTTAGCGATGCGGTCGATTTCCTCAATCAATTGATCGATCTCTTTTTGCAGCTCAGCGCGATCCTCGTCTGTGTTCGTATCGTTGGATGCTTGAACAGCCAACTCGCGCATACGCTGCAGGATGCTGTGAGTTTCAGTCAATGCGCCTTCAGCAGTTTGAATCAAGGAAATACCGTCTTGTGCGTTTTTCGAAGCCATTTCCAAACCGCGGATTTGGCCGCGCATTTTTTCGGAAATTGCCAAGCCTGCAGCGTCGTCGCCTGCACGGTTAATCCGCAGACCCGAGGACAATTTCTCGAGTGCCTTACCAGCGGCACCATTGTTTACACCCAATTGACGGTGCGTGTTGATTGCCATAATATTGTGGTTAATTCTCATTGCAAATCTTCCTCCTTGAAGGTTGTTAGTCCCACATCCATGTGGTTCTTTCGACTATTCTTGAGGTCGGCCGCCCTCGCGAACAGGCTCTGAATACTATATCGGCAGTGCCAATTTATTTGTTTAGAACTTTTTTCGCATATTTCGTGAATTTATTCTAATTATTTTTCCTTATTCTTCAGCAGCTTGGCGAGTTCCGTCTGATCGACCCGGCTTTGGGAGGCTTCCTCATTGGTCTCCTTCAACATGGCATAAATTTCTTTGCGAAACACCTGCAAATGCCGGGGGGCGCGAATGCCGATCTTCACCTGATCCCGTTCCGTCCCCAGAATGACCAGCTCGACTTGATCGCCGATCATGATCGACTCCCCTGTCTTCCTCGATAGAACGAGCATGACTTACCCCTCCTTCTTTGCTTGCCTGGACAGCAGCTCAACCAGCTTATGCTTCGTGCTATATCCGGAATGATGCAGAATCGCTTGCTTGGCGAATCGGTTGCGGCTGTTCAAGATGAGCGGGGCCAGCAAGTTCAGCGTGGCTTCCTCCAAACGGTCATGCACCGTACACACGACCCACACGCTAACCTCGCGCTCGCTTTCAATTTCGAGGAGCTCCTGATCCTCCTTGCTGAGCTCCAGCTCGTAGTCTGGAAAAATGGCAAAAGGATCGGCGATCACAAAATGAAGGTTTCCTTCCTCGACCGATTGCAGATAAGCAAACGGAAGCTCTTCATTTAACGGGACGATGACATATTTCTTGTACGATTCAAAGCCGGGAATGCCTTCCGGAAAAAAAATCACTTGCTCCTCTTCAACGTTGATCGGGCCCAATACTCGGGATTGTACCATCATGACAATGCTTCCTCCTGCCGTAACAATATATTGTCCTATGACGAAGGAGTCGCTCGACATACGCCTCCAAAAAGGAAAAGAAGCTATAGCCTGCTAAACTATAGCTTCCATTGAACCATGACTACCGTTTTAAATCAATGCGAGGCGGCGTAATCTCGACCTTCGGATACTGCAGCATATAGACATCGAGCTTGCCGCGGGTATAGCGATGCTCCGGCGGATTCACCTGCACCTCAATATTCGTATCGCCTTCTATATACTGAATGTCCAAAGTTCCAGGCTCGTAGCGCATGTCGATGTTGTCGAACGACGCTTCGCCCATATACATGTATTCAAAAAAATCGATATCTCTTGTGCTCTCCTCGGCGAGCGCCTTAATCGCATTCTCGCCGGTATGAATCGCAGCCATCCGGTTGCCGTCCTCGACGATCTTGGCAATGCCCTGCAGGGCAATATTGCGGCATTCCGAATAGATCCGGTGCATCACTTCGAGGTGCGGTCCGCGGCCTAACGCGTCCCATACCCTGCTGTTATCGATATACAGCTTGCCGAATTCCGCATCGATCTCAAGTCTCGGTCTGACCGTCTTCATGTCCATCTTCGCTCGCGGCTGTCGGAGCTCCTGCTGTCCCAGATCGGCATCGATGCCCAGTTTAGCGGGCTGTTGAACGATTTGAATTTGGGGTATTCGAACACCACTCACCATCGATCGAACCCCTTACTTCAGAAAGTCAACGAGACTGACGCTGATGATTTTCGCGCCCACCGAAAGCGAAGATTGGTAGACGTTCTCATCCGTCTTCAGGTTAGTGATCACTCCCGCTATATCCGCGTCCTCCGTTTTGGACTGCAGCGTCTGCAAGTTAACGCCGATGTCCTGCAGCCGGGATTGAGCCAGCTCGATGCGGTTGAGACGGGCGCCAATATCCGCTCTTGCCTCCAGAAAACGATCGTTGACCGTGTCAATCCGCCCCAAAATATTGCTCACTTCCTGATGATCGCCAGATTGGAGCGCACTCACCAAGTCGTCCAAAACTCTGAAAATATTATCGTTCGTTCCCGGATTATTCGGATCATCAGGCTCGCCGAATACTTGATTGCCCGGTACATTCGCTGCAATCCTGACTCCCACGCCAATCTCAAACTTGATTTCGCCGGTATCGATCGGATCGGTCATCGCCGTCTCCAACTGATAAGGAGGAATGTCCGTTTTTTGTCCGTTAAAAACGTATTTCCCGTTAAATTGGCTATTGCCGATCGTAACCATCTGCGAATAAAGCTGTTTTACTTCACTGGCTATGGCATTCAACGCTTGCTGCGGGTTAGTGCTGTTGGCTCCCTGCACCGCCAATTCTCTAACCCGCTGAATGACGCTGTTCGCCTGTCCCAGCATGGAATCGGTATAATCGAGCCAAGAGATTGCCGCATCGACATTGCTCTCGTACTGCTCGTTAGCTGCCAGCTCGCTCCGATACCGCAGACCGAAGCTCATCCCGACCGGATCGTCGGAAGGCTTGTTGATTTTGCGGCCGGTTGCCAGCTGGTTCTGATGATCATTCATTCTATGCAGATTCGTGCTTATGTTGCGCAGCAGCTGATTGTTCATCATTCCCTGCGTGACACGCATAGTCATCGTTTTATACCTCCGTTAGGCGTCTTGGACGATCCGTCTATCTGCCGACAATGCCCATGCCGTTAATGATCCTGTCCAGCATTTCGTCCGTTGTCGTCATCGCGCGCGCCGCCGCATTATAGGCATGCTGGTACTTGATCATGTTGGCCATCTCTTCGTCGAGGGATACGCCGCTCACCGATTGCCGTCTCGACTCGATCTGATCGACCAGAATGTCCTGGTTGATCGTCTGACGGTTCGCTTCCTGAGCTTGTACCCCGAGCTCCGCCACCAGAGAACGGAAAAACTCATCGAACGTGCCGTCGGAGAGCACCGACTGCCCGGTCGAGGTCGGATCGAAGTTGACCCGTTTATTCCTCATATCAGCGAGCAAAAGCGCCATTTCGTTATTTCCTTTGACGATCTGCTCTACCCCGCTTGCGTCTTCATAAGTGCGCCCGGACGTCGATATATTCGAGACATCATTCAAAATGACCGGATTCACCGTGACATTCGCTGCCGAGATGCCGCCTGTCGTCCCCGGTTTGATCGTAAAGAAAGGGACGGCCGCCGTAGCCGGGCTTTTGTTCGCAAAGCCGAGCTGATGCAGTCCGTTGAAGCCTTTGACAATGACTTCCACGTCGCCATTCAACGTGCGCTGCGCCACATTGCCCGCGAAGGGGGTCGGCACCGTCGTCCCGTCCGGCTGTACGATGTTCAGGATAGTCCCCTGCGGTATGACCATATCCTTAGGCAGCGTGATCTTCACGTCGCCTTCCACCAGCACTTTCAACATATTGTCTAATTGGAACTGGTAATCCGCCACATAGCGATTCCGCGACTGAATCATGCCGTAGACTTCGCCGCTGGTTAAGTTGCCCCCTTCCACGGCTGAAGCCTCCAGCAATTGACGGGTGACCTCGGTCTCCACATTCGGCCCGGCCACCAATTGAAGATTCCCCATGCTAACGAAGTAGCCGCCGGCTTCTTCCGTATAAGTGATATTGATGATCTTCGATAGATCGTCCATCAGCACATCGCGCTGATCCCGAAGATCGTTGGCGTTGTTGCCAAGCCCCTCGATCCGGTATATCTCTTCGTTCAATCTCGCAATTTGACTCGTTATCGAATTGATTTCCGTCGCCTTGATTTCAATATTGTTCGTCAAATCGTTCGACAAATCGCTGAGTTGCCGGGAAGTCTGATTGAAGGCGTCCGTGAGCGCCAGCGCCCGTTCCTTCACCAGCACCCGAGCCGTTGTGCTCTCCGGCGATTTGCTAAGCTCCTGCCAGGCGTTCCAGAACTCCTCGATCACTTGCCGAATGCCCGTATCCGAAGGCTCGTTAATGATCGCCTCCAGCTTCTCCAGCGTATCCTTGCGCACAGACCAGTCGCCCAGACTCTTGCTTTCATTATGAAACTGCTGGTCCAAAAAGCGCTCCCGAATTCGATCGATGCTGGTAAATTCGACGCTTTGGCCCATCTGCCCGGGAACCGTGCTGCGCATCATCCCAGGGTATTCGAGCGGTCTTGCAGCAACCATATTGACAACCTGTCTGGTGTAGCCCCGCGTATTCGAATTGGCGATATTGTGCCCTGTCGTCGTTAACGCCGCTTGCTGCGCAAATAACGCCCGCTTCGATATTTCCAATCCTCCGAATGTGGATCGCACCGTCATTTAACCCCTTTCATTCAAGCCGTTATTGTTTCCGATGATTGCCGAAGTTCAGGCACGAGTATCGAACAACCCGGTGCGCTTGGCGCTTCCGCCCGCATGCTGCGGGTGCTGATATACGACTTCGTTCTCCGGCGGTCCGGCTATAAGATCCAGCGAATAGTCGATGAAGGCGAGCGATTGCTCGATCAGCTGCTGGTTCAATTGGTTGATCTCCCGCAGCTTGCGAATGGCGCCAAGCAGCTTCTTCTGGGCTTCCATCAACCGCTTCTTATCCTCCGCCTGAAACACGATTTTCGTCAAATCGCTTACCGTTACCCGCGGATTCGGCTTATAGCCCTTCTCGATCATGTATTGACCGATGGCTTCGACACGCTGAAGATCGAGCTCCCCGACCTGCTTAATGAATTTGTTCTCCTTCGCTACGATGCGGGTCAGCTCCTCCACATCGCCCCGAATCAGAGCATGCTTCTTCTGTTCCGCCAAATCCAACATGCTGTGATGTGCGGCGTCCAGCGAATGCATGACGTCCAGCAATTGTTCGAAAGAAGACATGCCCGTTCACCTCTGCATTTACTTCAAAAAAGGAAAGATCTTCTCCGCCAGCGCTCTTGCGTCGACCTTGTACGTTCCCGCTTCCACCGCGTTCTTCAGCTCCTCGATCCTTTCAGCGGATACTTTGCTTGCTTCCGACGAACGCATAGTACCTAGCAATTCCTTCGCTTCGTTTGAGATTTCCACCTGATCTTTCTTGCTTCCCTTCTTCCCGGCCGCGGCTGGGTTCGGAGTTTCCTGTTGTTTGCTATATTGGTTAATCGCTCCGATTCGACTCGGTCCGTTCACTTTCATCCTTGCTCACCTCTTTGAAGACAAATGAGAAAAACCACCGTAAAAGCTTTACTTCTTTTATCGGTGGTGGGTTACGAAAAGTTTATATATCCGTTAAGAAAAACGCTTCACGACTTGAGTCTTGGCCACAAACGGCTTCACGTTTTGGCGGGGGCCTGTTTATGACTCAGACCGCAAAGCATGGCTTGAAATCATAAACCGAGGGCTACAAGCAAGCCATGCATCACCAGATCCTCTCTAACGTGAGCCTACGGCTAGCAAAGCGAGCAATCCATTCCCGGTAGCTCCGGTCCCGCCGATCGCGAGGCGTCCAGGCCAATATCGGATCAAAGCCGATCCTGCAACCGCTCTTTGATCTTGTAGGCCGAGCCCCGATCCTTCTGCTTCTCCTGTTCCTTGCGCCGCTCCTCGTCTTCCTTCAGCATGGAGGCGTCCTTGGCCAGGCGGGCCCGGCACGGCTCGCACATCAGGTTTTCCCTGATCGGCGCTCCGCATACCTCGCAATGATAGGTCATGTTCGGATTATTTTTAATGGAGATCCTTCCTTCGCGAATGAACCGGACAATCTGCTTGATGGGGACCTCCGTCGCATCGCTCAGCTCCTGAATGGTGCATTGCCGGTTTTCTCGCAAATATTTGATGCATCTCTCGTACTGCCGCTCTAAATCTTTGATGCAATTAGGACACAGCCCGTGAATGTTCTTCACATACACTTTCCCGCAGCGGTCGCAGTTTGCCACGTTCAGGCTCATCGGAATCCCCCTATAGTCAATCGGTTCTTTATCCTGAATTTATGTAATCCCTGTCTTAAAAATTCGGCGGTAGCCACCGACCAAAATTTCAACATCAAAGGTGACGATTCGCTGACGAATGAATCACTCGTCATAGGCGTCTATATGATACTATAGCTTATTAGGGACTTATTGACTATAGGTTTTGTATATTTTTAATAAAATTCCACAACTTCTGCCCTTGCCGACGTTCATCACCTCGCCCAGCAAAGCCCGCATACCTGGACCTCGATTTGGGACCGGATCGTCCGGGCGCATTCGTTCAGCGTGCTGCCGGTCGTATAGACGTCATCGACAATATAGATCCTGACCGGACCGCCGCGGATCAGTGCTTGCAACCGGGACACGCCGCGCGGCTCAAGGGCAAATACGCCCTTCAAGTCGTCGATTCGCTGCATTCTTGCTTTAAAACTTTGCTTGCCGGTATGAGCGGTCCGCTTCAGAAGGGGAAGCACCGGCAGCCTCGTCAGCTTTCCCAACTCCGCAGCCATCTGCTCTGCCTGGTTGAATCCCCGTTCGGAGAGCCGCTCCTCGCTAAGCGGCACGAAGGTAATCATCTCCTGAACAAAATCCGGACAAGGCTCCTCCTTGCCATGCAGATGATAGGCATGCAGCAGCATAGGACCGATCACTTGCCGCATCGTTTCCCGTCCCCGGTACTTGTACAGTGCAAGCCATTCTTTCATCCCCGGAGTGTACCTGACCGCGCTGCGGTTGCGCAGCAGATAGGTTTCCGCCCCTCTGGCGCAATCGGGGCAGCTCTCGTAACGGCCGCACTTCGCACACACCACTTCCGTAATCCAGGGAATTGCGGCCAAGCAGGCCCGGCACAGCGGGAGCAACGGATTGGCCCCTTTATGGGCCATGCCGCAGCTGAAACACGTCTGCTGCTGCAGCGACAATATCGTTTCCCAGCTTCGCAGCCGGGAGAGAGCTGTGCGAACGGAATGCCAGATCGGATGGTTCCGAATGATCGCCACCTCCTCCAGATCGTTATTTCAAGTACCCTTTCTTTCGAGCAATTTTGTTCATCTCGACGATTTGCCGAACAGCTTCCTTCTGAGAGCTTGTCCGCTCCTTGGCCGCAAAGACGACGAAGCCGTTCGGGTCCTGCGCGGAGCGGCCGGCCCGCCCGGCCATCTGCACAAGCGCAGCGGCATCGAACACCGTCGAGTCTGCCTCGAGAATAAACACATCCGATTGCGGGATTGTCACCCCCCGTTCGAGAATCGTCGTCGTCACCAGCAGACGAATGTCGCGTTCGCGGAAGGCGACGACTTTGCTAGCGCGATCGGCATCCTTCGAAGACGTCCCTTCGGTTCGCACTTCGGGGAACTGCTTGCGCAGCCACTCCGCGACCGGCTCGACCTGATAAATTTTCGGGACGAAGACGAACACTTGCGCCCCCCGTTTTAGCGACCGGTCCAGCAGCTGCACGAGCTTGCCCGCTCCACCGCCCCCGCCGGATGTCATCCTCGCAATACCCGGAATTTGCAGCAGCTGGGGAACGGGAAGCGGATGCCGATGATACCTCGCGGCCACCCGGGCATGCGGCAGCGTTCCTCTGCGAACCTCGCGCTGGAGCGGCACCGGAGGCGTCGCCGACAGCAAAATATACGCACCGCCGGGAGCGCATACCTGCTCTGCGGCAAACTCCAGCAATGGGTTGTTATGATAGGGGAACGCGTCAATCTCATCGATCACTACCAGATCGAACGCTTCCCGAAACCGCATCAGCTGGTGTGTCGTCGCAATGGTAATGTCCCCTTGCTCCCAGCGCTGCTCGCTTCCCCCATACAAAGTAACGACGCTAGCTTCGGGGAAAGCCTTCTGAATGCGCGGCCGCAGCTCCAGCACCACGTCCCGCCGCGGAGTCGTGACCACGACCCGGCCTCCTTTAAAAAGCGTAAAAGCGATAAGCGGAAAAATCATCTCAGTTTTCCCGGCCCCCGTTACAGCCCAGAATAAGAACCGGCGAATCCGGCGGCCGACTCGCTTGCTGCTTGGCGGATGCTGCAGGAAGGCTAGCGCCTCCCTGGCAGCCTCGGTCTGCACCTCGCTCAGCCCCCAAGGCTTCAGGAATGCGTCCATCCCGCCCGGAGCGGCAAGCGCGCTTCCCATCGCCGCGCCCGGCCGTCCGGTTTCCGGCTGTCCGGTGCCGGTGCGGATCAGCGGCGTGCAGGCGCGAACGCGTCCCATCGTTAGACACTGTTCGCAATACGCGCACAATGTCCCGCAATGATGGCATAAGGTCCGGACTAGCCCGTCCGTCTGCGGCCCGGTTCTGCTTCCCGCCTCCGCGCTCGTTCCGCAGCGCTTGCATTGCAGCTGCCGCGAAGAGCGGACGAACGGCAGCCGGCTTATAGGCCGCTCCAGCCAACGTATGCCCGGCTCCAACGTCCACGCGCTGCACAGCCATCCGTATTGCAGTCCGTATGTTAAATCCGCTTCCCCGTCAGCCAGCCCTCTATCCTTCAACAAGGAGGAAAACTCCTCAACAAGCAAAAACCGGCCGCGAATCGCCTCGTATATTCTTGGGATTCGTTCGATCCAAGAATGTCCGATTGCGTTCGCTGCCGGTTCTTCCAGCAGGTTCGGCGGAGTCCAATCCCGCCACTGCCATGTAGACATGCGTTCTTTCGATATGTCCCACTCCTCCGCCATGCTGGCCAGCTGGCGGATCTGTTCTTGCCACCGTACTTTGCCGGACAACGCGGATAGCCTCTCGCAAAAAGCATAGGCTTGTCCGAAGGATAAAGCCGGCTCCAGCACGCGCATGCGGAATGGCCCGCCGGCGCGCCGCATCCAGTAATGCCGGTCGGCCTGCAAATTCAACGAAACGTGCCAGGAACCGCCCACAGGGCGAATGAGGTAATAAAGATGTGCTTTCATATCTCACCTGTCAATCTTGAAAATTCGACGAATCCCTCCGGCGAATTTTCTGGCACCGAAGGTGACGACCGATGACGACAGGAATCGCTCGTCATAGGCGTCTATCTTGAAAATTTGGCGGTATACGCCGACAAAATTTCAACACCGA
>NZ_KB905568.1 GCF_000380965.1 Paenibacillus ginsengihumi DSM 21568
CTCCGGTGTTCGTTCGAACCGGAGGGTACCGAGCCAGATCCGGTACGATTTGGTCCAACGTTTTTTGAGATGAGGGGGCTGATGGATTTGATGGCGCAGCAGAAATTTAATGAGCCGTTGCCGCGCACGATGTACATCTTCACGGATATCCTCACGGGCCCGAACCAAATCCCGCAGCGCCTCGTCGTCCCGATCGGGCACATAGATCGGAGTCAATTCGCCGGCACGACGCAGCTGAGCCAATTGCAGGGCATCTCTACGGTCTGTTTTTACCTGATCGCCTGCCCGTTTCGGAATAAGAGAAGGCGCGATGACTTCACAAGCTGCCCCCATCGATTGAATCCAACGGTACAATTCGTACCCGGTCGGCCCGGCTTCATAACAAAACGAAAGGGTGCTCGGATCTCCCAACTGTTTAATTAATTTCCGAATTGCCTCTGGTTTGTGAGGAATAGCTCCAAGATAACGAGGGGCTTCTCGACCGCTATCTGCCACCGCTACAGCAATTTTTTCTTTCGATACATCTAAACCAATGAATTTTGTGGCATACTTCATAGTAAACAGCTCCTTTTGCTTAGTAGCTCTGAAAATGTGTCCTACACTCACATTCTTAACCTACGATCGCTAGCAAATACGGAGCTGTTTTACGTTCATGTTAACTTACTCAAGCTCATTGGGCCCTTTTGGGATAAATAAGATCTTTTATCGTTCTTATTTTGCTTGGAGGCTACCCTGGACTGGACACGGTGACCCTGAGGTCAGGCTGGGGACTGGATCTGGTAGGCCGCATGCCGTACTTTATGGCGAGTTAAAAAAGGACGGCGGCAAATCTGCCGCGCGTCCTCATCAATTGCAGAGGGCGGCGCCTACTATTGCAGCACCACCGTTTCTCCTTCCTTCAATCCTTCGACAATTTCCGTCTTGTCCGGCGTCTCCAGACCGATCTTGATGTTGCGCCGCTCGACCGCGCCGTCGCTTTCGACCATGACGAAATCTTGACCTTGATCGCGCTGGATCGCCAAGGTCGGAATAACGAGCACGCCGGTTTTTTGAGCCGTCTGGATCGTCGCGGTCAGGCTGAGGCCGGCGATCAGCTGCTCGAACGGCTCCAGCGAGATGACGACCTCGAACTGGGCGGATGCCGAGCTGTTGTTCGTATTTGAATTAGAGGCTTCCTCCTTGGAGGTGCCGACTCCCTTGGCGAACTTGGACAGCCGCTCGACGGTGCCCTGCAGCTTGACGTTCTTGAGCGCGTCGATCTTCACCTCGACGGGCAGCCCTTCCTTGATGCGGAACAGGTCGTATTCCCCGACGTAGGCGATCAGCTCCAGCTGCGTCAAATCGACGATGCGCCCGACCCGCTCGTTCGCCTCGAGCGACTTGGGCTGTTTCGTTTTCTCGAACAAAAAGATACCGTCCTCCGGTGCGACAAAAACCGCATTGTTCAGCTTGTCCGTCTTCTCCCGCAGCTGAGTGCGGGCATGCTCCAGCTCGATGCGGGTAATCTCGTCCTGCAGCTTGCGGCTTTCTGACTGGGCGTAATGCCGCTTCGAGGCGTCCTCCGACAAGCCGCCTGCGGCCGCGTCGCCGGTACCGGTCGCTTCCTGAAATTCGGAAAGCTTCAGATCGGCTTCCTTCTTCTTGATCGTTGCCTGCAGCTCGGCGATCTCGTTGCGTAAGGAGGTATCGTCCAGCCGAAAAAGCGGCTCCCCCTTGCGGACCTGCTGCCCTTCGGCGACCGACCATTCCGTCACGTCTGCTCCGAACGGGGCATTGATGTACGTTTCTTTTTTATAGGACGACTTGCCTTTGACCTCGACGGTGCTGGACAAATCTTCGCGGGTGACCTCGAACCGGATCGCGTTCATGTTTTGCTGCATTGGCGGCTGCGGATTTGGCGAAGGCCGGCTTTGTATGTACAGGAACCCGGTGAAGGCTGCGACCAGGACGGCGGCCGTGGCGGCGATCCATTTTTTTCTGCTCATGGCTTACGATCCCCTTTCGGACGATGCTAGTCTCGTTTGATAGCTGTCAGCGCATCGGTGCGCGACGCTTTGACCGCCGGATAAATGCCGGAGACGATGCCCGTCATCACGGCGAAGAACAGGCCCAGCGGGAGAATCCACGGGCTGATGAACAATATTTCCTCCTGCGCGCCGGGCCGCGGTCCCGACAGCTTGATCACCGCGATGTTGATGCCCCAGATGACCCAATAAGACAGCAATATGCCGGCAAAGCCGCCGAGGAGTCCGAGCAGCGCCGATTCGATCATGAACATATTGCGGATTTGCCGCAAGTTGGCGCCGAGCACCTTCATGATGCCGATCTGGCGGCGCCGCTGGTAGGTCGACATCGTCATCGCCACGATGATCGAGATGGAGGCGACGAACAGGATGAACAAGCCGGCTCCGCCGAGAATGAGCCGAATAATCGCCATTTCTTCGTTCATCCGCTCCTGCATGCCAAGATTGGTTTCGGGCCTTAGCTTCAGCTTGCGCACGAGCTCCTCCACCTGCCGGACGTTGTCGGTATCGTCGATCTTCAGCCGCACTTGGCTGATTTCTTGCGAGTTCGCGCTGCTGCTGTCCGGCTGCATGCCTCCGTTCATTCGCTCCTGGATTTCCAGCAGCCGCTTGCCGAGAGCGGGGGAGACGTAGGCGGTCTTCTGGTTCATAATGATATCGTCGGCGACGCCCTGCGGTTTTTTCAAGATTCCGATAACCCGCAGCGGAATCGATTCCGGAGCCGTCGCCTCTCCGTTGCCGACATTCAGCGGCGTCAGCATGATCTGCTTTTGGTACATGGGGTACGGTATAAGCTGCCAAGACTCGATCGTATAGCTGTCCGAGTCCGTCTTCCCGCCCGCTGCCATTCGCCGGGCTTTAGCCATCTGCTCGTCGAACAAGCCCATCGTCGCCCCGTAGCTGAGAATGATCGCGTTGTCTTGATCGGACGCCTTGCCCTGCTGCAGCTCGACGCCGAAATCGTCCAGCGTATCCAGTTCGGTAGCGATGATCTCCCACACAACGCCGCGCTTGTTGTCTACGGTGAATTCAAACTCGTTCAAGGTTTGATAAGTCGCCGCCGCCTTGACGTGCGGCAGGCTCTTCATCAGCTCCACCTTGGCTTTCGTCAGCTCGTAAGGCTTGGCGGCGTTCGGATCTGCCGAATCGGAGCCTTCCGGGTTCCGGCCTTTGAACACGGTCATCTCGTCGGTTTTCAGATACATGCTCATCTGCACTTTGCTGTAGTGATTGACCGATTCGCCGAACGAAAGCGCCACGATGATCGAGGCCGAGCCGATGGCGATGCCCATCGCGCACAGCATCGTCACGACGATCCGCCGCCGCAGCTGCTCCCAGCCGAGCCGCAAGTAATCGTTCAGCTTCACTCCGCCTCACCTGCCTGTCCGCTTTCTTCGACCAGCTCCCCGTCCCTCAGCTGAATGACGCGTTTCGTTCTTCTGGCGACCTCCAATTCGTGGGTGACGATCACGAAAGTGATGCGCAGCGTTTCGTTCAGCTCGATCAGCAGGTCGATGATTTCTTTCTCTGTCTTCGTGTCCAGATTGCCTGTCGGCTCGTCGGCGAAGACGATGGCAGGCCGGGTAATGAGCGAGCGCGCGATGCTGACCCGCTGCTGCTGGCCGCCGGACAATTGCGACGGGTACATCTCCATTTTGCTGCCGAGTCCGACCCTTTCCAAGAGCTCGGCTGCCTTCGCCCGCCGTTCCTTCGCGCGGATGCCCTGAAAAACGAGCGGCAGCTCGACATTTTCCCGTACGGTCAGCTGAGGAATGAGCTCATACGCCTGAAAAATGAAGCCGATGTTGCTGCGCCGAAATTCCGCCAGCTGGTTTTCGTTCATTTTTTCGATGGCTTGGCCGTTGATCCGGATGCTGCCCTCGGTCGGCTTCATCAGTCCGGCCATCAGATTGAGCAGCGTCGATTTGCCCGATCCGGAGCTGCCGAGCAGAGCGACCATTTCCCCTTGGCTGACGGTGAAATGAACGTTTTTCAGCACCGTCGTATTTTCTCCGCCGTTCACAAAGCTGTGCGTCAATCGATCGACTTCTAACACGTCATCCCTCCGCCTTTCCTTGCAGTGCAGGAGCGTTCGTCCGCGAAAAAGCGGATCAGCGAACGTCCTGGGCGGCATCTCTATGGGGGCCGCCATCTATAAGACGTAAGGGCGGGCATTTTTTCCTTCGAATGACAGCGGGAACGCGCGAATTTAAGAAAAAGTTAAGGAGCCTGTGTCCTCTGTTGTCGAATGAGCTCGCTGCCGAGCCCGCTTCGGCCCGCCGCCGAGCGCCCGCTTGCAGCCGTTCGGCCACGCCAAAAAAGCTTTGCGCGAAAGCCGTGAGGTCAGGCGGTTCCTCGCACAAAGCTTGGGATGAGCGTATTCGTAGAGCGGTTCCGCTATGAAGTTCTGCCTGCGGAAACCGCATCGTCGCCGCTGCCCATCGCATGCAGCGCGATAAAGCCGATCATCGCTGCCAGCGCCAGCGCCGCGGCTGCGCCATATACCGCATGCGGGCTCCAGGCATTGAACAGCCAGCCGCCCATCAGGCCGCTCAGCAGCCCGGCCAGCCCCGACCACGTGACGGCGAAAACCGCTTGGCCGGAGGCGCGGTACCTGTCCGGCACGATCCGCTGGATGTACCGGATGGCCGTGAACAAAAAAATGCCGAACGAGACGGAATGCAGGCATTGGCAGGCCACGACCCATAGCGGGTTGTCGATCAGGCTCATCACCAGAAAGCGGATGCCATAGACGAGCGCGCTGACGGCCAGGAGGGGAAGCTCCTTGAATTTATGGCCGTACTTGCTGAGCAGGAAAAAGATCGGAATTTCGCTGACGGCCGACACCATCCACGACCAGCCGACGATCGCATCGTCGGCCCCGATCGCTTTCAGGAACAAGGCCAGGAATCCGTCGTTCATGCGGTGCGAGACCGATAAGGCCAGCACGACGCCCAGGAAGGCCAGGAACGGCCGGGATGCGACGATCGGGACGAGGCCGGAGAAGTCCGGCCGCGACACGCTGGCGTCTTTGGCGTCAAACAGCAGACAGGCCAAAAGCAGCGTGCAGGCGATCGAGCCCATCGTCAGCGGAGCGGTCCAGCCCGGCCCGAGCCTCTCCAGCAGCTGCCCGAATACGAGCGCGCCTGCCGCGAAGCCGATCGAGCCCCAGACGCGAAAGGAGGCGTAGCTTTTCTTCGTGCCGCTGATCGTCAGCAGCGTCAAACTGTCGTTCAGCGAGGTCATCGGCGATTGAAAAAAGTAAAAGCCGGCCATCAGCAGCATGAGCAGGCCGAACGTCCCGGTCTGAAACGCCAGGGACGCCATGACGAGCTGGCCGGTTAAGACAATGATCAGCACCTTCTTGACCGTGCGAAGGCGATCGCTCATGACGCCCCAGAACAACGTGGAGACGATCCCGATCATCGGGCCGACCGAATAGAGCAAGCCGATCTGCACGGTCGAGTAGCCCTGCGAGCGAAAATACAGCGGGAAGAACGAAACGATCACGGACATGGTCGTATAAAAGGAAAACAAAAACAGCTTCAGCATTCCGTCCCGGCTCATAGCGACTCCTCCTTGCCCTTGGAGGCTTGGAAAGCCGCACTCTGCCCGCCCCGTCCCGCTCCGATCCTTCCTTCCGCCTTGGCCGTCTCGCGCAGCACATAGAAGACGACAGCCGCCTCCGCCGCAAAGCCGAGCGACTGCGCCAGCGCGCCGATCATGCCGTTCCAGCCGGGCGCCAGCGCGACGCAGACGATAAGCGCAGCGAGCGTTGTCGCCACGTTGGCTCCCTGGGACCAGACCATGACCTTGGTCTGGGAGCGAAGCATCAGCAGCCCGTTGCCGAAATCGAGCCAGGGGAAGACGAGCGTCATCAATATGAAGACGCGCAGCGTATCCAGACTGGCCTCAAGCAGCCGCCCGTCCACGCCCATCACATGGGCCAGGAACCAGGGGCCGAGCGGAGAATAGGACAAGAGCGCCAGCAGCCCGGCCGGAATGAAGGCGAGCGTCACCGTGAACCTTCGCACGGCCACCGCGTCCTTGCGGTAGAAATTGAGCACGATCTGGTGAATATAGGAAAAGAAGCTCTGCATCAGCTGCGTCAAGCTGGCCGCGATCGCGAACGAGGCCACGGCGAGGCTGATGTTGGCCGTTTTGCCGAGCATCGCGTTGATAGCCGGACCGCCGATGACGGCGATGAGCGACGACAGCAGCATGGGACGGTAAAAGGCGAAGATGTCCTTCGTCCCCTCGACCGGATGCTCCGGCTTGACCGCCGGCATCGACCTGAGCAGCGAGCGGCCTTCGATGAAGCTGACGGTCGCCTCGATCATCATCCCGGTCAGGAAAATGATCGCGCCGTCCGATGCGCTGTCCACGCCGCGATGAATAAAATACAACGACAGCAAATACATGCCGGCCAGCCGCACCAGCATGCCGATCGTCAGCCATTTGGTCCGCATATTCGAAATGATGATGCCGTGAAAGACGCAGCGGATTCCGGAAAATATGCTGACGAACATCAGCACGCGGTAAGCGTTCACCATCGGCTGCACGAGCTTGTCCTCCGCGCCGAATACATGCGTGAAGACCCACGGGCCGATCGGGGTGTAGCTGATGAGGCCGCCGAGAAGGAAGATGGCGCCGAGCACATACAGGCTGACCAGCGCCATCGCCCGGAACGATCGCCGGTCCCGGACCAGCGCCGAGCAGGTTTGCCGCAGCAGAACCGCGGGCTTCTCGGTAAAGCCGAGAATGCTCAGGGGCAGGGCGTAGCTGGCGATCACGATCTCGGGATGCGCCGAGCGGGCCAGCGTGCTGTTGATAATGACGTGCGATATGGTCACCAGGCTGGCGGATATGCCGAGCGGGATGAAAAATTGCAGCAGCTGCCTGAAGGTGACTCGGGTCGTATGCAAAGGGTCGGCCATGATGCAACTCCTCGATTGGGCAATAGTGTCGCCGTGACGGCGATGCGTTCGTACGCAAGGCGGCAGCGAAGCCGCAGTCCACTCATTATAGCACGAACCGGACGGCGAAAGGACGAAAATTTTATGCCGCCCACTGGCAACAACCCGCGTCTTCATGGTACATTATTATAGATAATCTGCGTACGGCCGCCGTGCCTTTGAACGGATGGGAAGGGTGATGACTGGGGTGAGCTACTCTTTTGTAATGGATGAGCGTCTTGGCATTCCGCTGCCCGAGCTTCAGAAGGATTGGGAGGAGTATTCCCCGGCCGAGCAGGCCGACATGCTGCTGCAGTGGGAGGAAATCCGCGGGACGATTCCGGAGCAGATCAAGCGGCTGGAGCGCGTCATCGTCCACAAGCAGAATCAGCTGAACGTGGAGGACGATTTCGCGCACTCCTGCCGGCTGAACAGCGAAATTGCGGAGCTGGCCAGCACGATCAACGACCTTCATCTGTGGTTTAGAGTGAACCAGGATATGTCTGCTGCCAGAACCCATTATTAATCAGCGCCGGCGTCGAACGCGCCATGCGTTGCACAATCGACGAAGGAGGGATTTGCTATGGGTTGGACGGAAAGCTTGAATCGGCTGGCGGCGTCGCTGACGGAGCATCGGCCTTCGCTGTATCCCGAAGAGGAGCGGGACGATCTGGCCGATATCAAGATCGGCAAGCTGTCTGTCGAAGGGTTCACGGGGGAAAGCCGTTCGTATGCGCTGGCCGTGAAAGCCGGTCTTCATCTCTTCAACGAGAGCCTGGACCGTTCGCACGACCTGGCTCAGGAGATTCATAACCCGACAGGCAGCTATTGGCACGGCATCATGCATCGCATGGAAGGGGATTACGGCAACGCCAAATACTGGTTTCGCTTGGTTGGACAGCATCCCGTCTTCGTCGATTTGGAGGAGGCGGCGAAGCAGGCGTTCCGCTCGGCCGATTGGAGCGAAATAAAGAACGCGCCGCTGCGGGAACAGCTGCAGTCGTTCGCCGAGTCCGGCGCCTGGGACCCGTACCGTTTCACCGATCTGGTGGAGCAGCAGGTGACCCGGGTCAGGGACGAGGCGGCGGAGCGGTTGCTCATGCACATTCAGTGGTTGGAAATGAAGCTGCTGCTGCAATATTCATACGCGCAAAGCGGCGGCGAAGGTCGGTTGGTCGAGATTGGTTAGCCGCTCCGATTTCTTGGCCAGTTCGCCCCGCAACCCGTTTCAATTGATGGCGCGCGTCTATCGGCACGTCCTCCCGGGCGTTCGGGAGCAGCTTCAGTTCTGGCGGTCCAGAGCGGAAGCGATGCCGGACCCCGAACTGCAGCGGCAGGCAATCGCCAGCATGACCGCCAAGCAGTTCCACTGCCAGGGCGGAGCCGTCTATGCGGCTGTGAACCTGTCTCTGAAGCACGTGCTGATTCCGCTGATCGTCGCTTTTCAGACGATCAGCGATTATTTGGACAACCTGTGCGACCGCAGCACGTCGCTGGACCCGGAAGATTTTCGCAGGCTCCATCAATCGATGCTCGATGCCGTCGATCCCGCCGCACCGCTGCACGACTATTACGCCTTCCGCGACGAGAAGGACGACGGCGGCTACCTGAGCGATCTGGTCAAGACGTGTCAGGCCAGCATCCGGCTGCTGCCCTCTTACCACCTCGTGGAAGACAAGGTGCGCACGCTGGTCGGCTTGTACTGCGACCTGCAGGTGTACAAGCATATTCGCCGCGACTTGCGGGAGGAGGCGCTCGACGCCTGGTGGCAGCAGCACCGCAGTGATTACCCGGAAATCCGCTGGAACGAATTCGCTGCCGCTACCGGCTCCACGCTCGGCGTGTTCATGCTGTTCATGGCCGCCGGCGATCCGGGGCTGCAGCGCGAGCAGGCCGGAACGATCTTCGATGCATATTTCCCATATATATGCGGTCTGCATATTTTGCTCGACTATTTGATCGATCAGGAAGAGGACGAGCAGGGCGGCGACCTGAATTTTTGCAGCTATTACGAGGATGCGGATACGACGGTGGAGCGGATTGCCTTCATCGTCGCCCGCGCGCGCGACCGGGCCGGGCAGTTGGACGGTTCCGCCTTTCACCGCATGATCATCGAAGGGCTGCTGGCGCTGTATTTGTCCGACCCGAAAGTGAGCGAGCAGCGGCAGGTCAGGCGCGTCTCGCGGGAGCTGATGAAGGGCAGCCCGTGGATGAGAATCTTCTTCTTCGTGAACAGCATCTGGATCAGAAAAACATCATAGCTGCGCTGCGAACGGACGGGGCTTGGGGGCTTGGGCGGACAGCGATTCGAATGCATAGTTCGCCTCCCGTTCGTTCGGAGGGTCGCTTCAATCGTTCATTATGTATTTTTCCTTATACAATCATGAGGAGGACAAGATCATGTCAGTCAAAAAAATTGCGGTACTTACCAGCGGGGGAGATTCTCAAGGGATGAATGCCGCCGTTCGATCGGTCGTGCGCAGCGGGCTTTTTCACGGGCTGGAAGTGTTCGCGGTGCAGCGGGGCTACGCCGGACTTATTAATGACGATATTCGTCAAATGGACCTTCGCAGCGTCGGCGACATTATTCAGCGCGGGGGCACCATTTTGCAGACGGCGCGCTGCAAGGAGTTCATGACGCCGGAAGGACAGCAGCTCGCCGCCGACAACTTGCGCAAGCGGGGGATCGAAGGGCTGGTCGTCATCGGCGGCGACGGCTCCTATCAAGGCGCCCAGAAGCTCAGCAAGCTGGGAATCAAGACGATGAGCCTGCCGGGGACGATCGACAACGACATCCCGTTCACCGATTTCACGATCGGCTTCGATACGGCCGTCAGCATCGTTGTGGATGCCATCAACAAAATTCGCGATACGATGAGCTCCCATGAGCGCTCCTCTGTCGTCGAAGTCATGGGCCGCCATTGCGGCGATATCGCTCTGTATTCGGGACTGGCGAGCGGCGCGGAGACGATTCTCGTGCCGGAAGTGCCGTTCGATCTCGACGAAGTGGCCAAGCGGATGGCCGACAACTTCTCGCAAGGCAAGCGGCACAGCATCATTATCGTTGCCGAAGGAGTAGGCAAGGGCGAGGACATTGCCCGGGAAATTACGAAGCGCAACGGCATCGAACCGCGCACGACGGTGCTCGGGCATATTCAGCGCGGCGGCACCCCGACGCATAACGACCGGATTCTCGCCAGCCGACTGGGCGACTTCGCGGTGCGCAAGCTGATCGAGGGAGAATCGGGCAAAGCGTGCGGCGTTATCCGCAACGAGCTGGTCGCTACCGATATCGATCAAGTGGTCAGCACGAAGAAAGAATTCAACATGAACCTGTACGAATTGGCCATGCGCTTGTCTCAGTAAGAACGAGGCAGGTCCGCCGGAAAAAAACGGCCTAACTTGGGATCGGATATGCTCGATCTTGAGTTAGGCCGCTTTTTTTGTGAAAACCTGAGCGTGTGGATGCTGCTGAATGTTCAAGAAAGACGCCCATGCGGCTTGCGTGGCGGCATCAGATGATGAGAATGGTCCGCGTACCGATGATGTACAATGGTTTGTGTACCATGATTTGGGGCCTTCCAGGCGGCAAAAAGCAGGGTATCCAGAGAGATTGCGAAGTCACCTGAAAGGATGGAACCCTGCTCATGAATACTGTACACGAATTAGGCCCCCGTTCTACTTGAAAATCTTGTGCGGCACTTTGTTCAAGAGAAGATTGAACAACTTATGATCCCGCCCGCCTCGCACCGTCGGCCGCGCCTCTTCAATACCGCAGCATTTTACCAGTGAGCGCTGTCGGTGCGGCTTTGTTGCGGCGTTCCCGCATCAAGCAGGCGCAAAATCCAATCTCTCAAATCTTTAATCCTTAAATGCGCAGGCCTTTCTTCCGTGCCGACAGTGAGCAGCGGAACGAGCGAATCGAGCTTATGCAGCGAGCCGTGGGCGCCCCCGCCTTTGTGAACGTAGGTGCCTTCGCTGCGAAATTCCGACCGCTCTGCGCTTGTTGCGACGAGAAAGGAGCCTTCCTGCGAATGAAGGGCCCCGTATAGGCGCGCCAGGGCGTCGGGGTAATCCCCGTAGCTGACGCGGCCGCCGGAATAGTCCACGGTCAAGTCGAGCAGGCGAAGGTTCCCTTCGAGCGACCAAGTCTGCCCGTACGGATCGGTAGTATCGCCTGCGCGGGCATATACAAGCTCTCCTTCACGGTCTGCCAATCCCGACAGTACCCGGATTTTGCCTTCCGCATCCTTCCAGGCGATCACATCGATCCGCGGTTCCTTGCGCAGCGCTTCGGCTACGGCATCTGGAGCTAGCTGAGGATCGAGGAGGTAAATATAAGCCATTCGCTCGTTAACGCATATGACGAGCTGATCTTCGGGACGGATTTCCTCCAGCCCGGCGACCCGATAAGCGTCCAGCGTCTGCCGAATAGGGATCGCTTCTTCAGAACGGTCCGCCGCCATGGCCGCTTGACCGCTGTCCCCGATCACAATCCAGATGATGTCCTCCAGCGCCTTCTCCCAAGAACCGAACGCATTCAGCAAATTTTGCAGCTGCTTGTCCGCTTTCGCCAAGCCGCGCGGGTGAGCCGGCCCAAAGCGGTGAATATCCTGATCATTGCCGGGCAAATACAATAACGTAAACGGGGGAAGCTGACCTTGCTCGACCAAATAGCGGAATTCATGTACGGAATAGGCGTCGTTCATGCCGAGTTTTTGCCAGGAATGGGCGTGCTGCCTCCGCGAAGACGGATCGATCGAAGCGAAGGCGCCCAGGGAGAAGAGAGGAGGCCCGAACGTCTGATATCGCTCGGAGCCCGATGCGGCGGCGGCCACCGTCTTGGGAACCTCCAGCGTATGCGGCGACGGCCCGCGGTAAATGAGCGCATTGATCGAAGCGGAACGCATGCCTCTTGCGGCTAACGTTTCATGAAGCGTCGGCGTTTGCTTGCTGAGGTGCTCGTTGTTTAATGCAAACAAGCTGTCCGTTAAAACAGAATGAGGGCCGACCTTCATAATCTCAACCAGCGAGCTGCCGTAATTGACATAGCGGCGATGCGGGACGTCGAACCAGAACAAGCCCGGAATGCGGTGCTGGTCGGCGTAGGTTCCCGTCAGCAGCGTGCTGTCGATCGTGACGGACATTGTGGGGAACGAGCTGACCATGCCCGTCTCGTAACGCCCATGCTTCATGAGAAACGATAGCGCAGGCAGCTTGCCGCCGCGCAATGCTTCCTGCAGCGTCTCGTCCATGAGCGAATCGAGGACGATCAGCACGACGCGCTTGCCCGCGTGCGCGTCCGATTGCATGCGAAGCGGCGAAGTTGATTCCGGTCCGCTGCACGCCGCCATCCATCCGAGCAACAACCATCCGATTATGAAACGGCATATTAGATGTCTCGATTTCACCGCTGTCCCTCCTGGTCTGCTGCCGCAATCCGCGAAAATCCATGTTGTTCATAGGATTGCCAAAATACAAATAAAAAATTTTCGATTTCGTCTGCAGAGAAGGCGATGCTCTTGCGGAGTGGAGCGACGGAAATGCATACCGCGCAAACGCGGATGTTCGGCCTTGGCGTGATCTTGCCAATATCCTGGACTTTCGATAGGATATAAAGGAATCGCTGTTTGGCGGACGAAGCAGGCGGATGAAGCAGACGTACGAAGCAGACGTACGAAGCAGGCGGACAATGCAGGCGGATGATGCGGACGGACAATGCAGACGTACGAAGCAGGCGGACAAGCGGCCACCGCGGCAATAAAGCGGCCATCGGGCTATTGCGGCAAAATAAGCGGAATTAGAGGCAAATAAGCAGCTTTAGCGGCAATAGAGGAGAACATGGGAGAGGTGGAGTTCAGATGAAAATAGCGATGATAGCCGGAAGCAATCACAGTCAATCGACCAGTACGGCGCTGTGCCGATATATCGGCAAGGTGCTGGAGAGCAAAGGGCACGAGGCGGTTTTGTTCGATGTGTACCGCAAGCCGCTGCCGATGTATACGAATGACAGGGACGATTCCGAGCATGTCCATGTCGCGGAGCTGAGAAGGCTGCTGCTGGAATCGGACGGCGTCGTCCTGGCTACGCCGGAATATCACGGAGCCCCTTCGGGCGCGCTCAAAAATGCGCTGGACTTTACAGGCTTCGATCATTTTAACGGCAAAGTCGTCCTCAGCGTCAGCTCGGCCGGCGGAGCGGTAGGAGTCAGCTCGCTGCAGCAGCTGCAAACCATCGTGCGCAACGTGCACGGCATCAACTGCCCGGAATGGATCTCGATCGGGGCAGACCAGCGGCGGATGAACGAGCAGGGCGAGCCCGAGGATGCCAAGACGAGAGAGCGGGTGCAGCGAACCGTAGATTATTTTGTCAGCATGATCGAGAAATTTAAGGCATGACATCTTTCCGGTGCCGGAACAGGCGGATAGCCTTTCCGGTCGTTTTTTTGCTCAGCAGTGATGATGTACGTACAATGCAATAGCTGGTATAATGTCTTGTATTCAAGCTTCATTGTTACTTAAGAACGGTGTTTCGGAAGAGGTGCAGCGGTGGATTTGCAGTCGATACCCAAATATATGCAGCTGAAGCAGGAAATATTGCAATGGATCACCGGCGGAAGGCTGAAGCCGGACGACCGGCTGCCGACGGAATTCGAGCTGTCCGATACGTTCGCCATGAGCCGGCAGACGGTGCGCCAGGCCATCGGCGAGCTGGTGCAGGAAGGATGGCTGTATCGGGTTCAGGGAAAAGGGACCTTCGTCTCCAGCGCGCTGCCTCAGCAGAAGAAGAATGAGTCGGCGCCGGCGATCGGCATTGTCACAACCTATATATCGGATTACATTTTTCCGCAAATCGTGCGGGGAGCGGAAGCGGCGCTGCGCGGCAGCGGCTATCGTCTTGTGCTCTCTTGTACGGACAACGATAAGGATAAGGAAAAGCAGTGCCTGGAGATGATGCTGGAGCATCCGCTATCGGGATTGATCGTGGAGCCGACCAAGAGCGCGCAGGGCAATCCGAATCTCGATTACTTCCTGTCGCTCAATTTGTCCGGCATCCCTTATATGATGATCAACGAGCGGTATCCCGATTTGGACGCCCCGTGCATCAAGGTCGACGACGAGCTGGGAGGGTTTCTCGCTGCCGATCATTTGATCAGCCTTGGGCACCGGCGCATCGCCGGCTTCTTCAAGGTGGACGATCTGCAGGGCGTAAACCGCATGAAGGGGTTCATTCGCGCGCATAGGGAGCGTCAGCTAGGCCTTAGTCCGGACAACGTCATCCGTTACGTCACCGAGGAGAAGAGGACGAAGCCGTACAAGGAAGCGGAAGCGATGCTGGCGGGGAGCGGAGACGGGCGGCCGACCGCTTTCGTCTGCTATAACGACGAGCTGGCGGTGATGCTGCTCGAGGCGGTGCGTCGCATCGGACTGCGCGTGCCGGAGGACCTGTCGATCGTCGGCTACGACGATTCGTTCCTCGCCACCGCTACGGAGGTGAAGCTGACGACGCTGACGCATCCGAAGGAGGAGCTCGGCGTGAAGGCGGCGGAGATGCTTATGGCGATGATCGAGGCGAAGCGGCCGCCCGGCGAAGAAGAAGGGTACGTCTACCGTCCGGAGCTCATCGTTCGCGGCTCGACGTGCGCGCCCGGCGAAATGGCGTAGTCCGGTTTGTCCCATCCTCTGCAAAAATAATTGCTGACAAATTTGTACGTACAAATTATAATGGACGTAGCGAATTAGCGATAATTTTTGGGAGGAGGGACTTAAGTTGTTAGAACAACTGAAGAGTAAAGTGCTGCAAGCAAACCTCGATTTGCCCAAGTACGGTTTGGTCACCTTTACATGGGGGAACGTCAGCGGCATCGACCGGGAGCGGGGCCTTGTCGTCATCAAGCCGAGCGGCGTTCCTTACGAGACGATGACCGTTGACGATATGGTCGTCGTCGATCTGGAGGGGAACGTCGTCGGCGGCCACCGCAAGCCGTCGTCCGATACGCCGACGCATCTTGTGCTGTACCGCGCTTTTCCCGGCATTGGCGGAATCGTGCATACCCATTCCCCGTGGGCTACGAGCTGGGCGCAGGCCGGACGCGGCATCCCTGCTCTGGGAACGACTCATGCCGATTACTTCTACGGTGAGATACCGTGCACCAGACCGATGACGGAGGAGGAGATTCGCGGGGCTTACGAGCGCGATACGGGAACCGTCATTGTGGAAGCGTTTCAACAACGGGACCCGCTGCAGGTGCCCGGCGTGCTCGTGCATGCCCATGCGCCGTTTGCCTGGGGCACCGATCCCGATAATGCGGTGCACAATGCGGTCGTGCTGGAGGAGGTCGCCAAAATGGCCTGTCATACGTTCATGCTGAATCCCGCTTCCGGGCCGATGAGCCAGCATTTGCTCGACAAGCATTTTCTTCGCAAGCACGGGGCGAACGCGTATTACGGACAGAAGTAGCGCATAGCGACGAATGGGGGAGGAATTGCAATGACTCGAAAATATGCCATCGGCGTCGATTACGGCACAGAATCGGGAAGAGCGCTGCTTGTCGATGTCGCTACGGGAGAAGAGATCGCCACGCATGTGACGCCCTATCCGCACGGCGTGATCGACGAGAAGCTGCCGGGCACGGGGCAAATGCTGGAGCACGATTGGGCGCTGCAGCATCCGGACGATTATCTCGAGGTGCTGCGCCGCTCGGTTCCGGCCGTCGTGCGGGAGGCGGGAATCGATCCCGCCGACGTGATCGGCGTAGGCATCGACTTCACCGCCTGCACGATGCTGCCGGTCGACGAGACGCTGCAGCCGCTCTGCTTCGACGAGCGGTATGCCGCGAACCCGCACAGCTGGGTGAAGCTGTGGAAGCATCACGCCGCCCAGGACGAGGCGAACCGGCTGAACGCCGTCGCCGCAGAGCGGGGGGAGCGATTCTTGCCCCGTTACGGCGGAAAAATTTCATCCGAATGGATGTTTGCTAAAATATGGCAAATTCTGAACGAAGCGCCGGAGATCTACGAGCGGACCGACTTGTTCCTCGAGGCAACCGATTGGGTCATTGCGCAGATGACCGGCAATGCGCTGCGCAACAGCTGCACCGCCGGCTACAAGTCGATCTGGCATAAAGATGAAGGCTACCCGTCGCCCGAGTTTCTGTCCGCTCTCGATCCGCGGCTGGCGAATCTTACCGCGACGAAGCTGCGCGGCGAGATCGTGCCGCTCGGCACGAAGGCCGGCGGACTTAAGCCGGAGATGGCCGCGCAGATGGGTCTTCGCCCCGGTACGGCGGTTGCCGTCGGCAACGTCGATGCCCATGCGGCCGTGCCCGGCGTCGGCGTCGTCACGCCAGGCAAGCTGGTGATGGCCATGGGGACGTCCATCTGCCATATGCTGCTGGGCACCGAGGAGAAGACGGTCGAAGGCATGTGCGGCGTCGTCGAGGACGGCATCATTCCGGGCTATTACGGCTACGAGGCCGGCCAATCCGCCGTCGGCGACATTTTCGCCTGGTATGTGGAGCAGTGCGTCCCCGCATATGTCGAGAAGGCGGCACAGGAAGAAGGCATCAGCGTCCACGAATGGCTGGAGCGCCGGGCCGCTGCCTACAAGCCGGGCCAAACCGGGCTGCTGGCGCTCGATTGGTGGAACGGGAACCGGTCTGTCCTGGTCGATGCCGACCTCACCGGACTGATCGTGGGGCTGACGCTGTCCACGAAGCCTGAGGAAATTTACCGGACGCTGCTGGAAGCGACCGCGTTCGGCACGCGCAAAATCGTCGACGCCTTCCATATGAACGGTGTGGAAGTTCAAGAGCTGTACGCATGCGGCGGACTGCCGCAGCGCAACCGGCTGCTCATGCAAATCTACGCGGACGTGACCGGCAGAGAAATCAAAATCGCGGCATCGACCCAGACGCCGGCGCTCGGTGCGGCCATGTTCGGAGCCGTCGCCGCGGGCGGGGCTGCCGGCGGCTACGATTCGATCGTCGAAGCGGCTCAGCGCATGGGACGGGTGCGCGAGGAGACGTTCAAGCCGATTCCGGAGCATGTAGCCGTGTACGACAAGCTGTATGAGGAATACACCCGGCTGCACGATCATTTCGGCCGCGGCGGCAACGATGTCATGAAGCGGCTGAAAGTGCTGAAGGAAGAAGCATCGGCGCAGGCGCATTAATTAGGCCGCGGCGGCCGGCACAGACGCATGGTCCGTTCAGAGGGCAGCAGCTTCGCTGAAAGGCTTCCATTTCGGGAGCGGGCGAAGCTTGCTGCCTTCTATTTTTGCACTTGATTCCGGTCCCAGCGGCATGTCCTCTCATGGTATAATGAATCCGATATGAAGAGAGATATGAACAGACGCTCTCTGAAGAACGGAGGATACATAACGATGCCGCCTATTTTGAACAACGATTGGATGCCGCTGCTTGCGGCCGAATTCGAGAAGCCTTATTATTTGCAGCTCAGGCAGTTCCTGAAGCGGGAATACGCCTCGCGCACCATCTATCCGGACATGCACGATATCTTTAATGCGCTGCATTATACGGCCTACCGGGACGTGAAGGTCGTCATTCTCGGGCAGGACCCGTATCACGGGCCGGGGCAGGCGCACGGCCTCAGCTTTTCCGTGAAGCCCGGCGTCCCCGCACCGCCGTCGCTGCAAAACATGCTCAAGGAGCTGCAGAGCGATATAGGCTGCGCCATCCCCGACAACGGCTGCCTGGTGCCATGGGCGAAGCAGGGCGTGCTGCTGCTCAACACTGTGCTGACGGTGCGGGAAGGGCAGGCCAACTCGCACAAGGGTCAAGGCTGGGAGCAGTTTACCGACCGGGTGATCGAGCTGCTGAACGAGCGGGAGCAGCCGGTCGTCTTCATCCTGTGGGGCAGCCACGCGCAGCAAAAGGCGCATTTCATCGACGGGAGCCGCCACGGCATTGTGCGCTCGCCGCACCCGAGCCCGTTGTCAGCGCACCGCGGCTTCTTCGGGAGCAGGCCGTATTCCCAGGCCAACGCCTTCCTGCGCCAATTCGGCCGCGAGCCGATCGATTGGCAATTGCCGAATCTCGGCAGCTCCTGGAAGGAAACGGCTGCTTCCCGGGATTGAGGCGGGGGCGATCCAGCCTTTTTACCCTCTTGCCAATCATCGCATCCGGAATATATATTAGTGAGGAGATGATCCGGCGCCAGGCTGCAAGCCCCGACGGAATCGGCCAATACCTGTGCGAAAATGAGGGCCGATCAGCAATGAAGCCACTGTGGACTATGCGCGGATTGAATTTTTCCTATTATGCCACCTCCGCTGCGACGCCAGCGATACGGCTCGCGCTGACAGGATGCAGCAGAAAAAAAGGACGGAACCGGCCCTAAAGCCGATATCCGTCCTTCTTTCGTCTAATCGAATCGTCAAGACTTATTGTCCTGACATGCGCGGAGCGTTCTTAAGCGTTCGCGAAGGAGCGCCGGTATGGAAGGCTCCTTGCGGAGCGATAAAGCGCCCGCCCGAAAGCGTTAATGCAGATAGGCGCCTTTCTGGTGTTCGGAGATGCTGTGCTGGATGATTTCCATGGCGTCCTCGGCCTGCAGAGCTTCCAATCCGTTGCGCAGTACAATGACGGAATCCAGTTCATCCCGTTTCAAAAAATCGTACATTTCCGGTGTCAAGCGCATGACGATCGTTGCCAACTTTACCGTTTCCACATTCATCACCCTTCCCTTCCTTAAATTAAAGGTGTTCCGGAGGACAAAACGCGATAAACCAGGTAAAGCCGAGGACAACTTATCTGAAACTATTATAGCATAAAAGCGCGGGCTTATGGAGCCTTGTTTTTGCCCGGCGATGCCCGGAAATTGTTGTCAGGAGCGGCGGAATAATCCCATGACGCCGGTCGTTTCCACGATATTGACGAAAGCCTGCGGGTCCCACTGCCGGAGGATCGCCTGCACATCGTTCAATTCGTATCGGGTGATGACCGTCATCAGCATATGCTGCGGCTGCTTCGTGAACGCCCCTTCTGTCTGAAGGACGGTGATGCCGCGCTGCAGCTTGGACATTTTAGGCAGCAAAATGTCTTTTTTCCGCGTGACGACGAATACGGTGACCTTGACATGGCGGATATGAATCGCATCGACGATTTTCACGGTGATGTATATGGACAGCAGGGAGTAAAGCGCCAAATCCCAGTTTTGCTCGTAATATCCGAGGGCGACAATGACGATTCCGTTCATGACGAACAAAATCGCGCCGAGCGGAAAATCGCGCTTGCGGGTGAGGATATACCCGAGAATGTCGAAGCCGCCGGTCGAGCCTCCCGACCTCATCGCCAGGCCCGTGCCGATGCCGAGCAGCACGCCTCCCGTGACCGCGTTGAGGATCAGATCCTCGGCGACCGGAACGGCCGGAAGCCATCGGAGGAACAAGGAGGTCAATACGACGGAGACGACGCTTAGCAGGATGAATTTGCGGCCGACCGTGATGAGTCCCCAGATGAGCACCGGGGCGTTCAGCGCCATGTACAACAGCGATACATCCCACCCCGTTATGTAGGAGATGAGCATGGACAGGCCCGACATGCCGCCGCTCAGCAGCTGATGGGGGATCATGAAGAGATTGAAGCAGATAGCCGACAGGATCGCGCTGGCGACGGCCGCCAGCAACCCCCCGAGCCAGGAGCGCTGAAGCCAGAACAAGGAAAAACACCTCCTCAGACCTTAGTATGGGTCAGCGGAGGTGGCTTCAATCATCGGCGTCGGAACGAGCCCGAGCGCGAGCTCGTTTTCGGCTTGATGCTCTTCGGCGTGCTCTTGAAAGTCGGCGTGGAGCCGTCGCTTTTTCGTATTTTGCTCGAGGAAGACGAGCTGCTTGTCGTGCCGGACGACTTGCCGGCCGATCCGGAGGTCGTAAAGCTTCCCGTGCGGCTGGAAGTGGTCGGCGTCTGCTTGGTGTCGGATTTGGCGGCGGTACCGGTATTCTTGCCGCTGTCGGTATACGTCTTGGTCGACGTATAGCCGCGGTAATCGGTCCCCTTGTTGGACCAGCTGCTGCCAAACAGCGATTGCAGCAGGGTGGCGGCGATATAGCCTTCCAGGAACGAGGAATCGTAATGCTCCTTCGCATATTCGATGGAATCGACCTGGACCAGCGTATTGCTCTCGTTCTCCGTATCCTTCTGCACATTGACGATCTTGTTGTTATATACCAGGAACATCTGCTCGGCCGACTCTTTGCTGATTTCCTCCGGCTTCTCCTGCGCGGCGATCTCCTTGGCGACCGTCGGCACATCTTTGCCCTCGACCGAATATATTTTTGCTGTGCTCTTTCCCTGGCCCTGCACGTCGATCAGCGAATAATTGTGCTTGATATAATTGCTCGCGTCGCCGCATGCCGCCAGAACGAGGGCGAATACGAGCCAAATCGATATCCATTTGGACGTTCTCTTCACGGGAACGCTCACCTCCTGTTGCTTGTTGCCCGGGTGCCCGGATGACGGGGCCCTGCAGCTACAGCGATCCTTTCAAAAAACGAATCTGTCCGCCCGGCGTCCGGCTGCCTTCCATGGCGACATATTTGCCGTCCTGCCACTGCAGGAAGAAGTAACGCCCTCCGTCGGCGAAGTATTTCCAGATCATCACTTCATCGCCGCCGCGAAAATCGGTCCGGCCCTCCGTGCGCACAAGGTCGCTTCGGTTATGCTCCAGATAGTACATCGCGCCGTCTCCCATATCGAGCTCGGTCGGCACATCGTGCGGATCGTCCAGCGAGCCTTCGATAAATTCGCACAAGTAGCAGTCGTAGGTGCGGCCCTTCTCGACCAGCAGGCAGGCGTAATGGTTCCCGTTCTGCAAATAATAGGCGAACCGGTGCGGCGGAAAGCCGCGGTCGAAATAGACGGCTTTGCCCGATACGACGTACTCCTCCAGATCGACGGTAACGATATCGCCGACGGCCGTCTCCTCGAACGGGTTCGCTTCTTTGACGGGAGGCTGCGCCTGCTCTTTGTTGCTGTTTATGATGGAACGGACTCTTTTCCACAAGGACATGGACGATAACCCCTTTAGCCTGGAATAAGATGATACGTTTTCCTTGATGATGCGCTTCTCATATCGATGTTTCGTTACACAGATTATATACGATTTTCCCGACTTTCGGTTTCGTCTTCGTATTTTCTGGTATATGGATGACGGTTGTGGTATAATACTAAAGATATTCTTAAGTGCGGCCTTGAAGATTTCGCTTGCGACATGCACGCCAAGTCAGTTCATGTGAATGGAAGATAGAAAAGATAGGAGTCGGACTTAAGGGTATAAATAAATGAGACCCTCTACACAAAGGAGAATGAAATCATTTGAAAACATTCAGCGAATTCGGACTTGAGGCAAAGGTACTCCGCGCCATTACGGAAATGGGCTTTGAAGAAGCGACCCCGATTCAGGAAAAGGCGATTCCGGTGGCGCTGGAGAACCGCGACCTGATCGGCCAGGCGCAGACCGGCACGGGCAAAACGGCCGCTTTCGGCATTCCGCTCGTCAACAAGATTGACGTGAAGGAAGATCGCATCGTGGCGCTGGTGATGTGCCCGACGCGCGAGCTGGCCATTCAGGTAGCCGAAGAGATCGAGAAGCTCGGGCGGTTTAAAGGTATCCGCAGCCTGCCCATTTACGGCGGCCAGGATATCGTCAAGCAAATCCGGGCACTTCGCAAAAAGCCCCAGATCATTATCGGCACGCCGGGGCGTCTGCTTGACCATATCAACCGCAAGACGATCAAGCTGGACGACGTTCAGACGGTCGTGCTGGACGAAGCGGACGAAATGCTCGATATGGGCTTTATGGACGATATTCAGACCATTTTGAGCCTTGTCCCGGAAGAGCGCAACACGATGCTGTTCTCGGCTACGATGCCGCCGAATATTCAGAAGCTTGCCCAGCAGTTTTTGCGCAATCCGGAGCATGTGTCGGTCATTCCGAAGCAGATCAGCGCTCCGTCCATCGAGCAGGCGTACATCGAGGTGCACGAGCGCCAGAAGTTCGAAGCGCTGTGCCGCCTGATCGACATGGAGGCGCCGGATTTGGCGATCATCTTCGGGCGCACGAAGCGCCGCGTCGACGAGCTGTCGGAGGCGCTGCAGAAGCGCGGCTATACGGCGGAAGGGCTGCACGGGGACCTGTCGCAAAATCAGCGCGATAACGTCATGCGCAAATTCCGCGACGGCAGCATCGACGTGCTGGTCGCAACGGACGTCGCCGCGCGTGGCCTGGACGTATCCGGCGTGACGCACGTCATCAACTTTGACCTGCCGCAGGACCCGGAAAGCTACGTTCACCGGATCGGTCGAACGGGACGCGCCGGCAAGGAAGGCGTCGCGTACACATTCGTTACGCCGCGCGAAATCGACCATCTGTACTTCATCGAGAGAGTAACCCGCCATCGCATCGCCCGCAAGCCGATGCCGACGTTGGCCGAAGCGATCGAAGGCAAGCAGAAGGTGACGGCAGAGCGCGTCATGTCCGTGCTGCAGAGCGATGAGCACAACGAATACAAAGGCCTGGCGATTACGCTCCTGGAGCAGCACGATTCAGTGCATCTCTTGGCCGCTGCGCTCAAGCTGCTGACGGGCGACCGCAACGATGTCGTGATCGAGCTGACGCCGGAGGACCCGATCCGCGCGAAAAAGCGCCGCTTCGACGTCCGCTCGGCAGGCCGCAAGCCGTCGGGCTACGGCGGACATCGCCGCGATGGCCGCGGCGGCTACGATCGCGACCGCGGCGGTTACGGCGGAGGCCGCGGAGGCCGGAGAGACTACGGGCGCGATCATGGCCGCGACGGCCGGGACTATCGAGGCCGCCATTCGGAAGGCCGCGACAGCCGGGAAGGCCGCAGCAATTACTCGCGCTCGGGTGACCGTTCGAACGAAGGGTCGCTCGTCTAAGGCGGCTCCAAGAGCATATACAGCATGGACCTGGGCGAAGCTTCTGCGAAGAGGCTTCGCCCTTTTTTGGCAAATTTTCGGGCCGCAGGACCTCGCTTCGCTAGCCCTCCGATTTGCGTTTTTGCTAGTCGTGGGCTTACGTTTTGCCGGGGCGAATCTTAAGCTAACGCAAGCCACAGAGCTTGTTTCCCTCGAAACCATCGATTTGAAATGGGGAAAATCCCCAAAGGGACGTTTGTCACTGGCGTTAGAGAGGATATGGTGATTCATGGCTCGCTCTTCCTTGAATGGACGCCGATAGGCGTTTTTCTATTTTCCTGCAACGTCCGGGGGCGGACGGCTACCTAGTTCGGACAAAATACGGTATAATATGAGCTATAACGATGAGGTAAACGCTTGCGAATGCGGTTTGCCGGGCAAACTTCGAAGGGGGCATCGGTTTGGAATTTAAAGGCATGATGGGAGGGCTTTACCGCATCTCCGAGTGGATTATGCGGCTATCGGTCATCAATGTGCTGTGGATTGTGTGCGGGATTCCGTTTTTCTTTCTGGGACTTGGCCTGCTGCAGTCGCAAACGGCCGAACAAGTATTTTCAAATTTTGTGCTGATGGCGGCGGTCGCTCCGTTCACGGTGTTTCCAGCTACGTCGGCTATGTTTTCGGTCGCCCGCAAATGGCTGACGGGGGAAGAGGACGCTCCGTTGTTCAAGACATTTTTCAAATCGTATAAGCAAAACTATTTGCAAAGCATGCTCGGCGGCCTTGTATATATTGTGCTGGGGGTTGTGCTGTATACCAACTTCCGTTTTTACGGGGGGCAGACGGGAACGCTCGGCATTTTGCGCTTTCTCGTGCTGTCTTTGTCGGTGCTGCTGTGTATTTCGCTGTTTCACTTTTTCTCGATTTTGTCCCATCTTCATATGAAGCTGCTGCACATCGTCAAAAATGCGTTTCTGATCACGATCGGCAGCCCGGTTCGGTCGCTCTCGATGGTCGTGCTGAACGGTATCGTGCTGTATGTCAGCTTCACGAAGTTCACGTTTCTGATTCCCTTTTTTATGGGCAGCCTGATCGCAATTGTCTCGTTCTGGCATTTTAATCTTATTTTCAGCAAAATGCAGGAGCAGCAGCAGAAGCTGGCGGAGAAAGAAGCTGGGCAGGAGGAAGCGTCAGAGGAAGGAACAGAAGCGGAAGGAACGGCTGCAAGCTTGCCTGACGGAGGCCGAAGCGGCGATATGGACCGTGCTGAAGAAAGGGAAGGGCGAGACGCGGAGCGGTCCGCTGCGGAACGGAACGCCTTGCCGGACGAGCCGCGGAAATAACCTGTCCGGGTATAAAAGGGTGCAGAATGTGACAATCTATGATCAAGCCCCGACAATTTTCCGCTAATGGAAGCAGAATATCTCGAAACGAGGTTTACTTTTCAAGGGGAAGCCAATATAATAGGGTTAATCAAATCCTGCGATGTACGTTTCGATTTCTAGTGTTTTGAACCAATGGTTTGTTTCAAGGGAGTCCTACATTGAACCGCGGCTGGCATGCCCTCGAAAAGGGACGTCAAAATCGGTTCTGCGGACACCCACCTGCGAGAGCGGGTTTCGAAACAATAGGTCGGACGGCATATGCGGGGATTTTTTTTGTCCATTTGCCGATATGGACGGAGGGCATCAACAGCGAACGTTTAGGACAAAGCCAACTTGACGAGAGCAGTTGGCTTTTTATGTGTGTAACATTTTGGGTAGATATAGCAAAAGCCCTATTAGCGGGTCGTTTTCAGCGAATAGGGCTAATGCGCTGGCGCCACGGCGTGGCGCAGGAAGTCTGTTTAGCCTTCCGCGACAAGATCGGTCAGCTGGTGCGACGTCGCCTTCAGCGTGTCGTACAGCGTGCGATATACCGCATAGAACGACTCGTACCGGGAGCGGCTCGCCGGATTCGGCTCTGTGCGGGTGACGGGGCGTATCCAGCGGTCGCACAACTCGGTGATATCGACGTTCCGCACGCCGGAGGCGGCCATGACGGCGGCGCCGTAAGCGGGGCCGTCGGTCGAATTGACGGTGACGACGGGCAAGCCGAAAATATCGGCGATCATCTGCCGCCAGAACGGGCTGCGCGCGCCGCCGCCGTTCACGCGCAGCTCCCGGATTTGGATGCCGGACTGCTTGACAAGCTCCATCGAATCCCGCAGCCCGAAGGTGATGCCTTCGAGCACAGCGCGAGTCAGGTGCGCTTTGGAATGCCGGACCGTCAGGCCGATGAAGGCGCCGCGCGCTTTCGGATCGGGGTGCGGCGTCCGTTCGCCCGATAAATACGGCAGGAACAGCAGGCCTTCGCTGCCGAGCGGGGCCGTCTCGGCGAGGGCGGTCAAATATTCGTAGACGTCGCGGCCCTCCGCCTTGGCCTTATGCAGCTCTTCAAACGCGAAATGGTTTTTCCACCACTGGAACGATCCGCCGGCTGCCAGCATGACGCCCATGCGATGCCACCGTCCGGGGACGCCATGGCAGAACGCATGCAGCCGGCAGAGCGGGTCGGCCTCATACGTATCGTCGTGGACGAAGACGACGCCCGAGGTGCCGAGCGCGACCGAGGCGATTCCTTCGCGGACGACGCCTACGCCGACAGCGCCGCACGCCTGGTCGCCGCCGCCGGCCACGACCGGGGTACCTTCCGCAAGGCCTGTCAATTGCGCCGCTTCGGCGGTGAGGCGGCCGGCGATATCGTTGCTCTCGTACAGCGGAGGCAGCCATTCGGCGGGAATGCCGAGACGCTGCAGCACTTCCTCAGACCAGCGGCGGCGAGCGACATCAAGCAGCAGCGTGCCGCTGGCGTCCGCCATATCCATGCCGAATTCCCCTGTCAGCTGCAGGCGGACGTAATCTTTCGGCAGCATCAGGTGAGCCGTCCGGGCAAAATGCTCCGGCTCATGCTTGCGCAGCCAAATCACTTTCGGCGCCGTAAAGCCGGTCAGCGCGCGGTTGCCGGTCAGCCGGGCAAGCTCCTGCTGCCCGATCGTCGCTTCGATCCAATCGCATTCCGCGGCCGTCCGCTGATCGCACCATAAGAGGGCCGGGCGGACGACGCGCAGCTCCTTATCGAGGAATACAGAGCCGTGCATTTGGCCCGAGAGCCCGACGCCGGCAATCTCGCTGCCGGGAATGGCGGCGTCCGCGAGAAGCGCTCGGATGCATGCCGCGGTTTTCGTCCACCAGTCTTCTGGATGCTGCTCGGCCCAGCCCGGCTGAGGGGTGTGCAGCGGGTATTCCTCGCTCCTTGAGGCCGCTACGGCGCCGTCCTCGCCGACGAGAATGCACTTGACCGCCGATGTCCCCAAATCGATTCCCAAAAAATAAGCCATTGCATGTTCCTCCAGTCATCAGGCTTGATATTTAACCCCACGCAAACTTTGTTCAATGATTAAACAAAATCATGTAATATTATATTCGCACCGAATCCGCAAATTCCTGCCGATCCTGGCGAACGATTTTTGTCAGCAGGAATAAACGGTGCCCGCACCCGAAAAAATATGAACGATCGTGGATCGAATTGCCGGATTCCCCTTTTTCTCGAGGGCAAACAATGATATGATTAATGATAGTAATGACCGGAAAATGGTCCCTGCAACTGCTGAGTGAATGCTAACGAGGCAATACGGTGTCTGCTGCATACTATGAGGAGGGAAGGCATTGCTCAAACGAACCTTGATCGGATTGATCCGGAGCCAAGAGACGACCGGCGAGAAAGCCAAGGATCCGGCGCTGAAGACCCGCTATTACAAGATTTCTCGGGATCAAGCCTGGGACGAGGTCGTGAACATGTTCAAAAAGTTGAGCGGTTACAAGCTGCTCCACGAGGTGAAGAATGTCGGGGAGATCGTCGTAGAGAAAAAAACGATTACCGGCCGCACCCAGGACATTACGCTGACCTTGTTCGCCATCAATCCGGTAAAAACGGCAATCGATATTTATTCGGCGTCCCGGGGGTCGCTCGGAGATCTCGGTTCCAATTACCGCACCATTCTCGATATTTACAGACATATCGACAAGAGGCTGGCTGCGCATAAGGTGAACGATTGACACAAGACCCGCTTGCTTTCTTGCCGGCGGGATTTTTGCTGCCTTGACAGCCCCCGATACCGGCAAACCGGCACCAGCAAGAAGATCCGGCTTGCAGGCCGGATCTTCTTGTGCACGTATGCTGATTAAACGAGTTTTTTCACGGCTTCGATGGCTGCTTCGTAGTTCGGATGGTCCGTCATTTCCTTCAAATATTCCGTATATTGGATCGTGTTATCGGCACCGATCACGAAGATGGAGCGCATGAGCAGATGGAATTCCTTGATCAGCACGCCGTAGGCTTGTCCGAAGGAATGGTTCTTGTAATCGGACAGCGTAACGACTTTGTCGATGCCGGCCGCGCCGCACCAGCGGGATTGGGCGAACGGAAGATCGACGCTGATCGTCAGAACGACCACATTGTCGCCAAGCTTGGCCGCTTCCTCGTTAAAACGGCGGGTTTGCGCATCGCATACGCCGGTGTCAAGGGAAGGCACGACGCTGATCAGCTTAATTTTGCCGGCATAGTCAGCCAAAGAGGCGGTTTCCAGCAAGTTTTTGTTGACTGTGAAATCAGGCGCTTTGTCGCCTACGTTCAGCTCCGGTCCGACCAGAGTGATCGGGTTGCCTTTGAATGTTGCTGCGCCGGTACGTTCTTGTGCCATGTGTCCATGGGCCTCCTTCGATATGTATGGAATGATGGTCTTTCCCAATAAGTATTATAAGCTTTTTAATTGGAACTTGTCCAATGAAAGGAAGGGTTGCCGGTGGAACTGAGACAGCTGCAATATTTCGTCAAGGTGGCGAGGAAACAGCATGTGACGCAGGCGGCGGAGGAGCTGCATGTCGCTCAATCGGCCGTCAGCCGGCAAATTCACCAGCTGGAAGAGGAGTTGGGCGTCGAACTGTTCGTTCAGAAGGGGAGAAATTTGCAGCTGACGCCAGTCGGCAAGCTGTTTCTGAACCGGGTTGAGGGGATTTTAACCGATCTGGAGCGGGCGGTGAACGAAATTCACGAATTTTTGCATCCGGAGGCGGGCGAGATTCGCATCGGATTTCCGCACAGTCTCGGCATTTACTTGCTGCCGACCGTCATCGCTCATTTCCGCCACGAGCACCCGAACGTGAAATTTCGCCTGCGGCAGGGCACGTACAACAGTCTGATCCGGGACGTCTGCAAGGGCGAGATCGACCTTGCCTTCATCTCCCCGTTTCCTAAAGTGCACGAGCGCGTGACGGGCGAGCTGCTGCTGCAGGAGGAGCTATATGCGATTTTGCCGCAAGGACATGTGCTTGCGGAGTATCAGACGATCCGGCTGGAGCAGCTGAAGAACGATTCGTTCGTCATGTTCAGCGAGGAATACTCGCTTCGCTCCATCGTGCTGGAGGCGTGCGCCAAGGCCGGCTTCGTGCCGAGCATCGGCTTCGAGGGCGAGGAGACCGATACGATCCGCAGTCTGGTCGCCGCCGGGATGGGGGTCAGCATGCTTCCCGAAATGGCGCTGACGGAGATCAGCGAGCTGCAACCGGTCAAGGTGCGGGTCATCGATCCGGTCGTGACGCGGAGCATTGGGCTCATTCATCGAACAGGGGAACGGCTGCCGCTCGTCGCCGAAGTGTTCCAGCGCTTTCTGCTCGAATTCATCCGCAAAAAATAAAGCAACCGTCCGACATTAGCGATCGGACGGTTGTTCGTCTATACAGCGATTATTCTTCTCTGCTGTTGAAAATCATAATATACTTGAGCAGCTCGAGCACGGAGATCAGCGCAGCGGCGACGTATGTCAGCGCGGCAGCGTTCAGCACCTTGGCGACGCCGCGCTCTTCGTCATTGGAGATGAAGCCTTCGGCGACCATCAGCTCGCGCGCCCGGGAGCTGGCGTTGAATTCAACCGGCAGCGTAACGACCTGGAAGGCGACCGCCGCGGAGAAGAAAATAATCCCGAGGCCGAGCAGGAAGTTGAACTGCTGGAAGATCAGGCCGGCAATAATCAGCAGCGGCGCGACGCCGGAGGTCAGGTTGACGACCGGGAACATGCGGTGGCGCATAACCAGCATCGGATAGTGCACCTTGTGCTGAATGGCGTGCCCTACTTCGTGACAGGCGACCGATACAGCCGAAATCGAGCTTTCATAATAAACCGGCTCGGACAGCCGGACGACGCGGGCGATCGGATCGTAATGGTCCGTCAGCGCTCCGGGAATCGGCTCGACTGGCACATCGTAGAGGCCGTTGGCGTCCAGCAACCGGCGCGCCGCTTCGTAGCCAGTCAGTCCGGATTGAACCCGGGTGTCCGACCATTTGTTGAACGTTCCCTTCACGCGGAACTGTGCCCATATGGATAGGCCGAACGCAATGAAGATCAGGATATCCATTGGCCAATAAAAAAACATCGCTTCATTCCTCCATTATCTTATTTAAAGTAGCGATTCTTTTATGAAAGGGGACCTTTGCCCAACAGGAGAAGCAATGCCTCTATACAAGCGGCCGTCGGCTGGGTCAGCATCTTGTTCAAGTTCTTCAGCTGGGATGGCTTGAGCTTGTCGAGCAGCGGTCCGATCTCCTTCGCTTCCTTCTCGAGCTGACGGAGCAGCTGTTGAAGGGATGTAAGTTTATCTGCCACTATTTCATCCTTGCTGACCTTATTCCACTGACGGAGCGCTTCCCTGATTTCCTCAAGGGTATATTTCTCCCTTTTCATATGTTCAATACGTTTGAGACGAGTCAAGGTTTCATCGCTGTACAGCCGATAATTTTTATCGGAACGTTTCTCAGGCTCGATGAGTCCCAGCTTCGTGTAGTAATCGATCGTTCTCGGGCTGACCTCCGATAATTTGGCGAGCTCGCCGATTCTGTACAACTTCATAGCCCCATTGTTCTCACCTCTTATGTATGGCAATTACCTTATATAATAATGATACTGAATCAAAACCATACAGTCAAACGTTATGCTTTTCGTTCTCTAATTATTCACATATTGGCTTTGGGTGCCGCCGGGCGCATGGAAGCTATTTTTTGCAAATGTAAGGTTTAGGTTGTTTCATGTAAGGTTCTGTTGGCTGTGTGCAGGGGATTTACCGGTATGATGGATCGGCGAATGGTGACATTTGTTAAGTTTCATCATAACATTTACCAGTCTAATGAGGGAAAATACGAATTATGCCTGATATATGTCAGGTTATTTTTCGTTTTTGACTCTTTTTTTCGAAAAAATGTATTGCCAAACAAAAGTGATCTGTATATAATGACAATAAGAATTTCAAGAAATGTTAAATAAACTAACATTAAAGAGGAAGTGGTCAACCATGTTAAAAAAGCTGTTATTGACGACCGGTTTGTTGTCCTTATCGGTTCCCGCTTTAGCTTTTGCGGAAGACGGGCCGACGGCCGTGCAACTCCAAAATGCGGTTGACTCCGTCTGGGTTATGCTGGCAGCGATCCTCGTCATCTTCATGCAGGCGGGCTTCGCGCTGCTGGAGGCCGGATCGACCCGGATGAAAAATGCAGGCCATGTTGCAGGCAAGACGGTGCTCACCTTCGGGATTTGCGCGATTGCCTTCTGGGCGTTCGGCTTCGGCCTCGCTTTCGGCGACGGCAACGGCTTTATCGGCCTGAAAGGATTTTTCGTAGACGGCTCGGAAGAACAGGCGGCAGCAGCGTACGGCGTATTGTCCGGCTCCGCGATTCCGATCGGCATCAAGTTTTTGTTCCAGCTCGCCTTCGCGGGCGTATCGCTGGCCATCGCCTTCGGCGGCTTCGCAGAACGCGCCAAGCTGTCCGTCTATCTCATCTTCGGCGTCCTGTATACTGTCGTTATTTATCCGATCGTTGCCCACTGGATTTGGGGCGGCGGCTGGCTGGGCGACCACGGCAAGCAGGACTTCGCCGGTTCGACGGTCGTTCACTTGCAAGGCGCGACGGCGGCGCTGGTCGCCACGATCATGCTGAAGCCTCGTATCGGCAAGTACAACAAAGATAAAACGCCGAATTTGATTCCCGGCCACAACCAAGTGCTGTCCGTTCTCGGTGTTATCATTCTCTGGATCGGCTGGTTTGGCTTCAACCCGGGTTCCACGCTGAGCGCTATGGGTGACGGTTTCTTCGGATACGTCGCAATGACGACGAACATGGCTGCAGCCGCGGGCGCAGTAGCGGCGCTGCTCGTCGCCTGGATGTACTTCGGCAAAGCGGATATTCCGAGCATGCTGAACGGCGTTCTCGCCGCGCTGGTTGCCATCACCGCCTCCTGCGCATTCGTCACGGTAAGAGATGCCATCATTATCGGCGCCGTAGCCGGCATCATCACCTTCTTTACGGCGCAATGGTTTGAAAGAGCAGGCGTCGACGATCCGATCTTCGCCTTCTCGGTACACGGTATTGCCGGCGTGTGGGGGACGCTCGCCAACGGGATTTTCGCGACGCCGGGGCTGGTCGAGAAGGTTGGCGTCGGCAAGCCGGGACTCTTGTACGGCGGCGGCTTCGAGCAATTGGGCGTGCAGGCGCTAGGCATCATCACCTCCTTTGTGTTCGTAGCGGTGCTGTCCTTCGTCATCCTGTATTTGATTAAGCTGGTCGTCGGACTGCGCGTCACGGAAGAAGAGGAGATCGTCGGTCTCGACTTGTCCGAGCACGGCACTTACGGATACCCGGAACAGATGAAAAAAGCGGCATCCGGCGGTACCGCAACCATATAATAAGAATATAAGATGAAGCAGCCACGCCGATGACGAACGAATCTCTTCGTCACCCTGCTGTCGGCTTCGGTGCCTGAAGTCCGGTTCGTGAGATATTGCCGAATTTTTCAAGATAGACGCCTATGACGAGCGCTTCCTGTCGTCATCGGTCGTCACCTGCGGTGTTGAAAATTCAGCGTTTAGATAGCGCTGAATTTTCAAGGTAGATAGAGAGACGAAAGAAGGGGATGCTTATGGAACGTCTATCGGCAGAGTGGATCGAACGGGAGCTGGCTTCGGCACGCCATTGCGGGGAGCTGAGAGCCTGGCGGGACCGGCTTGCAGAGGCGTTCCCGAAGCATCTCCTTGCGGCAGATCCGCTCGGTTGGAACCGGCGGCTGAACCGGGTTCACGATGCGCTCATTCGCCGCGCCGTCGAGCTTGCCGAACGGGCGATGAAGGAGGAAGGAAGCGGAACGGCTCCGCTTCCTTACGCTTTTGTGCTGTACGGCAGCGGCGGCCGAGGCGAACAGACGATGTGGAGCGATCAGGACAACGGTCTCATCTATGCCGATCCGCCTGACGAGGAGACGGAGGAGCGCGCGAAACGCTATTTTGAAGCGCTGGCTGAGAAGATCGGGGCTAATCTGCTGCAGGCCGGCTATCCTCCTTGCAGCGGCGGCGTGATCTGCACGAATGTCAACTGGCGGAAAACGCTCTCTGAATATAAGGCTATGCTGCGCGAATGGCTGGACGATCCCGCATGGGAAAATGTGAGATATTTGCTGATCGCGGCAGATATGCGAACGGTATACGGAAACGCGGAGATCGGCGCGGCCGCTTTGGACGATCTGTTCGAACGGGTTGCCGCAGATCCGGCGATGCTTAAGTATATGCTGCATAATACGCTTTATCATAAAGTGTCGCTCGGGGTTTTCGGGCAGCTGATCAAGGAGCGGTACGGCGAAGATGCGGGAGGCGTCGATGTCAAGTACGGCGCTTATATCCCGATCGTCAACGGGCTGCGGCTGCTGGCGCTGGAAGCGGGCGTCCGCTTCACCTCGACGGAGGAGCGGATTGCGGCGCTCGTCCGCGCCGGGAAGGTCGATGAAGAGATTGGGGCGGACTGGGAGGAATCGCTGTCGATTGCGCTGAAGCTGCGCAACGAGACACCGTATCAGGAGCAGGAAGGATATTATACGACTCGAGGCAAGCTGACGGCCGAGCAACTGACAAAAGAGCGCGTGCGCGAATTGAAGCTGTGTCTTCGCATCGGCATTGACCTTCAGAAATATGTCAAAAAAGCGGTGCTGAAAGAATGAATAAGTCCATGAAATTTTTGTCGGCGGTTCACCGTCAATTTTTCAAAATTGAAGCTTATGACAAGCGATTTTTCCGTCATCGCTCGTCACCTGCACTACTGAAAATTCGCCGACGGGCTGCGTCGAATGATCAGGATAGGCGGTGAATAAGCATTGAAGGATATGAGACCGGCCGGCCGAATGTGGCATTTGTACAAAATGGGAGGGCTCACGTCGGCGATCACGTCGATGTTCGATGTACAGAGCGCCCAGCAGATGGCATTCATTCGGTCTGTCATGAAGGAGCAGCGCAAGCAATCGCTGTACGAGGTGTCGCTGGAGAATGTGGAACTGGTCGTTTTCGATCTGGAGACGACCGGCTTTTCGCCGTACAACGGCGATGAGATTATTTCGTTCGGTGCGGTATCGGTAATGGGCAATCGCTTACTAGAAGAGGAAACGTACTATAGTCTCGTCAATCCGAAACGGCCGATACCAAAAGAAATTACCGAATTGACCGGGATTACGAATGAGATGGCGCTTGCTGCGCCCGAGCTTATCGGAGCGCTGCGCGGCTTTCTCGAATTTGTCAAGCAACGGGTGCTTATTGCGCACGGAACGGGACACGACAAGCATTTTCTCAATTCGGCGCTGTGGCGTACCTCCAAAGTCCAGTTGACGCATCGGATGCTCGATACGATGATGATCGCCAAGTGGCTGAATCCGAGCCTGCAGCGTTACGATCTGGACACATTGCTAAATCGGTATGAAGTCGCCGTTACCCGCCGGCACCATGCCTTGGAGGACGCGCTGATGACGGCCCGCTTATGGGGGAAAATGCTGCCGGAAATATTGGAAAGAAACGTTCGCACGCTGGGGGATCTTTACTCCCACTTAAGCCATCAGCACTGAACTTGCGGCATGAGCACTGCTTGTGCCGATTCATCGATAATCGATGATCGTAAACGGAAGCTCCCGAAACGTTCCGCCCTCGTAGCGAAACGCCCGCGCCCGGGGTTCGGACGGAGAGGCCAACGATACGATCCATTGGCTCGGAACGGTATGCCAGGCGGATCGCAGATCGGCCGAAGATGGGACGGCTGCGGCGAGCGGATGAGAGTGCGCGATTCCTACAAGGATGGCACCCAAAGCTTTCTCCTCGAACAGCACGGCCGTTGTTATCCGCGGGCACATGCAAAAGGCGGTGCGCGGTTCGGAGGCAACGTTCGGAATCGGCCGAAATCGCTCGATCATCCAGCCCGATTCCCCTTCGGCGCTGCCAAACAGCAGTCCGCAGCCTTCCTCAGGCGCAAGCGACTTGCAATGCTCCAGCCATTGAACGTAAGCTTCTTTGCGAATTGCCAGCCGCGGCAGCATAATACCGTCTCCTTTCGTCTATCTTGAAAAATTGGACGGAACCCTCCGGCGAATTTTCAGGCACCGCAGGTGACGACCGATGACGACAGGAATCGCTCGTCATAGGCGTCGCAATGCGGTAACAATTATACTGGATTATACCAGAAAAATCCCGGCCGCGGCCGGGATTTACCAAGTTGCCCAATTTCCCATATTGTCCTTCCAGCCCGATTACCCGCTGAGCTGACCTTTCGGCTTGATCAGGAAGAAGACGAACGCCAGCGTCAGCAGAGCCATCGAGGCTACGGAAATGAACACAATGCGGTGGGAAATATCCATCATCCAGCTGAACAGCGGGGGGCCGAACGCGACGCCCAGAAACCGCAGACTGTTGTATATGGATGTGATCATGCCGCGCTGATCTCTTTCCACGGAGCCGGCGATCATCGTATTGAGGCACGGCAGAAGCAGCCCGCTGCCGATGCTGCTGAGCGTCAGCAAGCCGATGAACAGATAAATGTTTTTGTCGTAAAGAAAGATGCACAGGCTGAGCGCCACCGTCATGAGCGTCAGGCCGATATTCATGAGCCAGCGCATCAGCGTGCCGTTCTTTTTGATGTTGGCCCCTGTCGTGTAGGAAGTGACGACTTGCCCAAGCAGCGGAATGGCGAGCACAAATCCTTTCATGACGCCGTCGATGCTGTAGGGCGGCTTCTCCAAAATATCCGATAAATAGAAGAGCACGCCGAACAGCACGAACAGGGCCAGCGAGCCGGCAAAAAAGGCGGTGATGAGCCAGCTTCCTTTTTCCTTCAGAATCGCTCCGATCTGACGCATATATTCGCCGAGCTTGGGCGGCTCCTTCGTTTTTTTCGGCTCCTTCAGAAGGAATACGACAGCCAGCAGCGACAGCAGGCAAAAGACGGGAAAAGCGAAAAACGCCGCGTGCCAGACGATGAGCGCGAGCAGCGATCCAAGGATCGGACTCAGCACTTTGCCCGTTCCGTTGGCCGCTTCCGTAAGTCCAAGCGCCTTGCTTTCCGTACCGCCTTTATAGAGGTCGCCGGCCAAGGCCATGGCGATTGGCGCGGTGCCTGCCGCCCCCAGCCCTTGAATGGCCCGTCCGACGATGAGGATCGCGTATGAGTTCCAGACAGCGCCGAGTCCGGCTACAATGCCTGCCGCCCCGTAGATGATGAGCGATGGAATTATGATCGCCTTGCGGGAAAAGCGGTCTGACAAATACCCCGAGACGGGGATGACGAGTCCGGCCGTCACGGAAAACAAGGTGATCACCAGACTGCTTTGAAATTGGCTGACGCCCAGCTTCTCGCGAATATCCGGAAGCACGGGGACAATCATGGAATTCCCGAGCACAAGCACGAGGGGAACGCTGGCAATCGCAATAAATTCCCACAAGTGCCCTTTAGCCCCGGTCCCGGCTTCGTTTTTGGATTTTGGCCGCTTCGCTTTCGCCTGTCCGGTTGCTTCGTATTCCCGCGATATATCGCTTTCGAAGACAACGCTCAGTTTGCCTTTCGATTTCGCTTTTTCCATCGATAACCCTCCGGGGAACAGTTGATCTATGGATAATGTTCCCGTTCGCTTGTATCTCCATCCCTCCGTTTTTTTCCATACGATTAAGCTTGGAGACAAATTGGGCATGCTGATGACAAGCGAGTGCAATCGACCATTGCTTAGGGGGAGCGGAATGAACAAAAAAATCGCCTACATCATGCTGATTTCGGCGGGACTCGCGTTGCTGGGGTTATATCGGCAGTCCGCGCTGGACGACTTGAGCATCACCATGGCTCAAACCGCCGCGGCGCATCGCCCGGCCCCCGGCATTGCCGCTCCCGCATTCCGGCTGGAAGGGCTGGATGGCCGAACGTATGCGGTCGGCGGGCCGAGAGAGCGGCCGCTCATCGTCAATTTCTGGGCTTCCTGGTGCGGACCGTGCCAGGAGGAGGCGCCTGACTTGGTCCGGCTGTATGAGCGCTACAAGGACAAGCTCGATCTGTACGCGGTCAACGTTACGCAAGGGGACAGCTTGCCGGCCGTGCAATCGTTCGTGAAGCGCAACGGGCTGCCGTTTCCGGTCCTGCTGGACAAGCGGGGCAGGGCGGCGGAATGCTACCGGATTTTGGCCGTGCCTACAAGCTTTCTGATCGGAAAAGACGGTCTGATCAAGGAGATCGTACACGTTGTCAGTCCCGAGGAGTGGGTCAAGAAGGTGAACCGATTGATCGGGGAGGAAGGCGGCGGAGGGACTGCGCAAAGCTTGAGCGAGTAGAGGAACTGGTTGCGTCACTGGTTTGGGCAGGTGGAGTGGTGATTCTGCTCAAGCTTTAAGAGAAGTTAAACAAGCTGCCCCCGATCCAGGGACAGCTTGCTTGAAATGGATTTCCGATCAATGATTGACTACTCAATGATTGACTACTCCAAGCCGCTCGCGCGGCGCTTCCTTCGCCTCTTGGCTGCTGGATTCGCCGATCAGCGCGTAGCGCATGGAATCGATAAGCGCTTCCCAGCTCGCTTCGATCACGTTGGTCGATACGCCGACCGTGCTCCACGTATTGTTGAAGTCGGTGGACTCGATCAGGACGCGCACCTTGCCGGCTGTCGCGCCTTTTTCGTCCATGACGCGCACTTTGTAATCGGACAGATGCATCTGGTCGATTTTCGGGTAATGCTTGATGAGACATTTGCGCAGCGCGTTGTCGAGCGCGTTGACAGGTCCGTTGCCTTCCGCCGCGTTGTATACCGTCTCGCCGTGAATCCGCAGCTTGACGATCGCTTCCGAGACAACCGGCTGATTCTCGCTCTTGTTGACCAAAATTTTGAACGATTCGACGGTGAACACTTCCTCGAGCTTGCCGTATGCGCTGCGCATCAGCAGCTCCAGCGAGGCGTCCGCTCCTTCGAACTGGTAGCCCTGGTGCTCCATCTGCTTGATCTGCTCGATAAGCTGCTTCGTCTGCTCGTTGCTTGCGTCGAAGTTCAGTCCAAGCTCCTGCGCCTTGAACACCAGGTTGCTCTGGCCTGCCAGCTCGGAGACGAGCACGCGCTGCTTGTTGCCGACCAGCTCTGGCTTGATATGCTCGTACGTGCTGGGATGCCGCAAAATCGCGGAGACGTGAATGCCGCCCTTGTGAGCGAATGCGGCCGCTCCGACATACGGCTGGTTGACCGGCATATGCATGTTGGCAATCTCGCTGACGTAACGCGCGACCGCCGTTAGCGAAGCGAGCTGCTCCTCGCTGATCACATTATAATGAAGCTTAAGCTGCAAATTCGGGATAATCGAGCTGAGGTTCGCATTGCCGCACCGTTCGCCGAACCCGTTGATCGTTCCCTGCACCTGCTCGGCTCCGGCCATGACGGCCGCCAGGCTGTTGGCAACCCCGAGCTCGCAGTCGTTATGGGCATGAATGCCGATCGGCGTCTTCACATGCTGCTTCACGACGCGGACGATTTCCGTCACCTCGTGCGGCAGCGAGCCTCCGTTCGTATCGCACAGAACGATCCAGTCTGCGCCGGCCTCTTCCGCTTTCTTGATCGTCGCCAGCGCATATTCGGGGTTGTTCTTGTAGCCGTCGAAGAAATGCTCTCCGTCATAAATGACTTCAAGTCCGTGGCTTTTCAAAAATTTGACGGAATCGTAGATCATGGCCAGGTTCTCTTCCAGCGTCGTCTGAATAGCCTTGTGCACATGGAAATCCCACGATTTGCCGAAGATGGTGGCAACGGAGACGCCGACCTCCAAAATCCGGTTCAGATTCAGGTCGTTTTCGGGCAGCGTATCTTTGCGCCGCGTGCTCCCGAAAGCGGTAATTTTGGCATGCCTGAGCTTCAGCTCCTTCACCCGGTGGAAAAACTCGATGTCCTTCTGGTTGCTGCCCGGCCAGCCGCCTTCAATATAGGAGACGCCCAGCGCATCGAGCTTCTGGGCGATTTTTAATTTGTCTTCAACGGATAGGCTGATGCCCTCGCCTTGAGTTCCGTCGCGAAGCGTGGTGTCGAAGATTTTTACCGTGTTGGCCATGACCGTCCTCCTGATTCTACAATAAAGCTGATCTCCAAAGGATAATGTATACTATTATATCACATTCCTCCCCGCTGGACAGCACTGTTTCTATTCTTCCCCGCCGGATTCTTCCCTGCCGGACAGCGCCGTTTCTTGACCAAGCGCCAGATGGAGCGGTATGCTTGTCGTACGGATCATCCTATCGTACGGAGGCGAATGCCATGGAACGGTTCCCGGATGAAGACAAAGACAGCGTCCGGCGCGCGTATCCCGTAAGCGGCAGAGTCATCCTGCATATCGATATGAACGCTTTTTATTGTTCGGTGCACGAGGCGGTAGAGCCGGACAAATACCGCGGCAAGCCGATCGCCGTCGCCGGGAGCGTGGAGCTGCGGCGGGGGATCGTCGTGACATGCTCGTACGCGGCCAGAAAATTCGGCGTCAAAACGGGCATGACCGTGCGCGAGGCCAAGCGTTTGTGCCCCGAGCTGCTGCTGATTGCGCCGGATTTCGATCTGTACCGGCAGTTTTCCAGACGGTTCATGAAGCTCGCTTACGAATATTCCCCCTTGGTCGAAGCGGTATCGATCGACGAATGCTATGTCGACATCACCGGCTCCAAGGCGTTCGGAACGCCGCTCGACATTGCCCGGACGATCCAGTCGCGCATCCGCAGCGAGCTGCATTTGCCCTGCTCGATCGGCGTCGCCCCGAACAAGCTGCTGGCCAAGATGGCGTCGGACATGAAGAAGCCGAACGGCCTGTTCGTGCTGCGCAAGCGCGACGTGCCGGCCGTCCTGTGGCCTCGTCCGTGCGCGGAGCTGTTTGGCATCGGGCGCAAAACGGCCGAGAAGCTGAAGCGGCTGAACATTCACACGCTCGGCGCTTTGGCCCGGGCTGACGAGGGGTTGCTCACGGAGCAGTTCGGCGTCATGGGCAAGGCGCTGATCCGCGCGGCGCGGGGAGAGGACGATTCGCCGGTCAACCCCGAGCAGGAGCAGAGCAAGTCGATCGGGCATACGACGACGCTGCCCAAGGATGTTGTCGAACGGAGCGAGGCCCACCGCGTATTTCTCAATTTGGCCGATCAGGTCGGGCGGCGGCTGCGCAGGCAAGGGCTGATGGCTCAAACGGTGCAGATTACGATCCGCGACACGGAGATGAAGACCATTACGCGGGCGATGAAGCTGCAGGCTCCATCGGAGGATTCGCTGGAATTTCACCGCGCCGCCTGCAGGCTGTACGATCGGCATTGGCCCGAGGGCAAGCCGGCGCGGCTGCTCGGCGTTACGCTTCAGGGGCTGTCGCCGCGAACGGAGACGGCCGTGCAGCTCGACCTGTTCGATTATGAAAAAAGCGCGGTCAAGGAGAAGCTGACCCGGACGATGGACGAGCTTCGGGACCGCTTCGGAGAGTCGGCTTTGCTGACCGCAGGCATGCTGGGAGACGATCCCTCGGCCTTGATCCGCAACAAAAAAATCAGAGGCACTTCTCTCCAAATGGATCATTTGAAGGAACGGAGGCTGTATGAGGATGACGAGCCGGGAAGCCGGAAATATGAATGAAGCGGCACAGCGCCAGGTGACGGTCGTCGGCTTTGCCGGCTTCTCGAACAGCGGGAAGACGACGCTGATCGCCAGGCTGGTGCCCCGCTTGAAGGAGCGAGGATTGCGCCCTGCGGTCATCAAGCACGACGGCCACGACCATTACCGCGAAGCAGAGGGCTCCGATTCCGAGACGTTCATCCGTTCGGGGGCCGATGCGGTCGTCGTCATGTCCCGGGCCGCTGTCAGGAAGTTCAGACGGAGCAGAGCGACGCTGGAAGAGGTGATCGCCGGGCTGGAGGGCGAATGCGATCTTGTCCTGATCGAAGGCTTCAAGCGCGGCAGCCACCCGATGGTCGCCGTATTCCGCAGCCGGGAGCAGGCGGCCGTGCTTCGCGAATTGGCCTCGCCGCCGATCGCCTGGGTTACGACTTGCGCAAGCGATGCGGAGGAAGCGCCCGCATGCCCCGTCTTTCATCCTGACGAGATCGGGGAGATCGCCGCATTTATCGTCAGGCACATGGAAGCTTCAGGTTAGCTTTTGGCTACATTTCTATTTGAACTTTATACGGATTTATATTATATTTTAGGATGAGGTTACACATTAGAGGGAGGATATTAGATATGGCTAAATACACATGGGTAGATAAAGAGACCTGTATCGCCTGCGGCGCTTGCGGCGCTACAGCTCCGGACATCTACGACTACGACGACGAAGGTTTGGCGGAAGTCATTTACGAGAACGACGGCAACAGAGGCGTAACGGAAATTCCGGAGGATCTGTACGACGATCTGCAGGATGCGCAAGACGGCTGCCCGACAGACTCGATCAAAGTTGCCGATTCTCCTTTCAATAACTGATTCGGCTATATCTTCAGTTTCCCGAAAGTCTGCTTCCGGAGGATGGAAGCAGGCTTTTTTCGTAAATTTGCGGCTTCTTCCTGGTCTAGTTATGGTAATATAGAAAATACATACAATTTCGGGCTGATTTTATAAGCGAGCGTGTCAGGGGGCCTAATTTTGTGAGCGAGGGGATGAAAAAAGCTGCCATCATCGCCCTGGGAAATGCGATTATTGTACTATTATGCGTGATGCTGCTGCTGACCGGAGCGCTAAAGGTGCTGTCAGGCGGCATGTACGACTTTCAGCTTCGTCAGTCGATGTCGCATGCGCCGCACGGAGATATCATCGTAGTTGGCATCGATACGCTGTCGCTGAAGGAAATGGGGCCTTATCCCTGGGACCGCAAACTGTACGCGGAGTTGATTCGACAGTTGGAGAGCGCGGGGGCGAAGGTCATCGCTTTTGATATCGAATTTTACACGGACGGAGCAAACCCGGAGAGCGACCGGGCGCTGGCGGATGAATTGGCCAAGCATGACAATATTATTTTTCCATCCCATGCCGTGCTGGAGAACGATTTTGTCCGTTCCACCAAAGTGAAGGCAGGAGAAATGCTGACCGCCGCAGGTGTCGAGCAGCCGATTCCGATGTTCAGAGAGCATGTACATAAAGCCCATATCAACGCGGCTATTGACGCCGACGGCGCGATGCGTTCGAACTGGCTGTTCATCCGGACGCCGGAAGGCGCATTTCCGACCTTGGCGCTGGCGGCTGCACAGCTGGCGGGCGTTCCGGTCGACCGTTACCTGGACCCGCCTCTTATGGACGGCAGGCCCAAAGGCGAATTGCTGATAGGCTGGGATGCGACGGAGCGCGATTTTGAGACAGTGCCCTTCGTTCATGTTCTGGACGGGCAGATTCCTGCCGAAGCGTTCAAGGATCGCATCGTACTGGTCGGCTATACCGCTCCCGGCGACGATCAGGGCGTCACTCCGGTCGAGCGAAATATGCATCTCGTATACGCTCATGCGAACATTTTGGATCAAATCTTGAAGGGGCGTATGATTACGGTGCCGCCCAAGGCGCTGCCGCTTCTTTTGACGGCGCTTTTCATGGCCCTTGCGGGGTGGCTGACCTGGAGATTGAAGGCGATCGCCGGGATTGTCAGCGTGTTTGCCCTGCTTGCCGTGCTGCTCGCAGGCCAGTTCGCGGTGTTCCGCTATGCTTCCCAGTATTGGGACTTAACAGAAGCGGCTATAAGCGGTTTGCTGGCATATACCGGCAACATGGCAATAAAAACGTATTTTGAAACGAAGCAAAAAAATTACATAACCCGCCAGTTCGGCCGCTACCTGTCCCCCGATCTTGTCAGGGAAATCGCCCGCAGCGGGCAGGAGATTCGGCTTGGCGGCGTCAGCAAGGAGCTGACGATTTTGTTCCTCGACGTGCGCGGCTTCACTTCGCTGTCAGAGAAGCTGAAACCGGAGGAGGTCGTCGACCTGCTCAACCTGATGTTCAATCTCGTGACGGAGAGAGCGCTGGACAACCGCGGGACGATCGACAAGTTTATCGGCGACGCGGCGATGATCCTGTTCAATGCTCCGTTGGATGTGGAGGATCACCCGCAGCTTGCCGTGAAGACGGCCTACGAAATTATGAGGGGCATGGAACGGGTGCGAAGCGAAGTGCAGGACAAATACGGGGTATCGATCAGCTGCGGTATCGGCGTTCATACGGGAGAGGCGGTCGTCGGCAATATCGGCTCTTATCTAAGGGTGGATTATACGGCGATCGGCGACAGCGTCAACACGGCCGCGAGAATCGAATCCAATACAGAATCGGGGCAAATATTGGTGTCGGAGGCGACTTACGAAAGGACAAAGCATGCGTTCGATTACGAGTTTGTGGGCGAGAAGCTGATGAAGGGCAAAAGCTGGCCGGTGAAGCTGTATGAGGTAAAAGGAACAAAGGGGGCATCATGATGGAAATACAGGCCGGCACAAGCCGCGGCATATTCCGGTCTTTATTGCAGATTTTATTGTCATTTGCGCTGCTGTGGACGGTTGCCGCGACCGGGTTCCCCCCTTCTGCGCAAGCGAAGACATCCCGTGCGGCGATCGTCTCGGAAGTATCCGGGGAGGTCAGCGTCAAGAAAGCGGGCGGCCTCAAAACATACGCGGTCTACAAAAATATGAGCCTCAATCAGGGAGATGTGCTGATAACGGGCCAATCGGCCTATGTCGTGCTGCGCACCGCCGATCGCGGGGACGAGGTGACGATCGGAGAGAATGCGGAGGTCTATATCGCTGAATTGTCGGAGCAAGGCGGCAAGTCGTCCAAATTCAAGCAGTGGACAGGCAGCTTGTGGTCCAAGGTGAAATCGCTCGTCAGCGGGGAGGACGAATTCGAGGTGGAGACGCCGACGGTCATTATGGGTGTGCGAGGGACGCAGCTCTTCATGGCCGTCGATCCGTTAACGGGCCGGACGGTGATGCTGACCGGCACGGGCATCGTGCAAGCAAGGACGAGCGGAGCTTCTGCGAATAGCGGTTCGCCGGAGGCTTCCTTGAATTCCGTCACGGTTTATCCCGGTATGCAAATCGACCTGAATTCCCGGACGGCAGCGAAGCCGCTTAAAGCCAAAGTGGAATATATGGATTCGTCCCGCATCGCGGAGCTGGCTTCGCCGAAGGTGCTGGAGGCGATGCTGCGCAATGCGAACGATATTCAGCAAGAGAACGAGCAGGTGCTGGAGCGATTGCGGAATGCGCTTGAGCAAGGACATAGCTCGCCGGACGACGATTCCGTCCTGCATATACCGGATGACGCGACGCTGAACAAGGTGGCGGGCAACTATGATGCGTTCCTGCCGAATCTTGCGAAAGCGGCGGTCGCCGGCAAGAAGCTCGATCCCCGCCTGATCGACGAGATCAACGAGCAAATCTCCGATCCCGCGAGAAAAATCGATTTGCATCAAGTGCCGGATTTCGATCGTTCGGCGGGAATCGATCCGGCGATCCGGCAGCTGCAAAATCAAGTCGACACCGCCAACCCGGTCGATGCGGAGAACCGTCTGATCCGGGAAAATCAAGCGAGGTTGACAAGTTTGCTGCCGCGGATCGAGGACGACCGGAAGCGGCTGGAGGAACAAAACCGCCTGGCGGAGGAGGAAGAAAGCGGGCAGGCCGCCGTCGCCCTGCTCGAGCAATTGAGCGGCGAAGAGAAGCAGCGGTTCGAGGCGGCGGCCAAACGGAACGAGCAGTCGAGATCGGGCGGCGCAACGGCACCTGCCGATCTTTCCGGGCGCCCGGATAGCGGCTCAGGCGGCGTAACGGAAGCCGGCTCGAATTCCGGCCCTGACGATGCGGACGTTTCAGATGAATCGGATGATTGGAACGATTCGGAGGATTCCGATGATTCGGAGCCGAATCCAACCCCGAATCCAACCCCGAATCCGAACCCGACACCGGAGCCGACGCCGAATCCGGAACCGAACCCGCATCCGAACCCGGAACCGAACCCGCATCCGAACCCGGAACCGAATCCAGAACCGACGCCGAATCCGGAACCGAACCCGCATCCGAACCCGACACCGGAGCCGAATCCCGCCCCCGTTCCGGGCACAACGCGCCCTGACGCGCCGGTGTTGGTCGCCCCCTGGAAGCCGCTTGCGACGTTGAATCCGGTCGTTGTGAAGCTGAAAGCTCCGGCCGGCGCGAAGATTCGCATCGACGACGGAGAACAGACGCTCGCCACGGCAGCCGGCGCCGGCGATGCCGTGGTAGACATGCCGCTGGGCGAGCTCCCGGAAGGAACGTACCGCTTGACGGCCAGAACGGTGCACAACGGGGCCCAAAGCGAGCCGACGGCGCTTCCCGCCATCACGGTTGTCGAGCCCGGCGAGCCTCGGCTGATAAGCCCTGCGGAGCCGACGGCTTTTGCGCCTGGAACGATTCGCATCGAGGCGGCGGCGCCGGTCGGCAGCGAGCTCGTGCTTGTTAAGGACGGCGCCGAGCTTGTCCGCACTGCCGGACTTGGCGAGCAGCCGGCGGTGCTTCCTCTGCCCGACGGCGTCTACAGCGGACTTGCCTTGTACACGGAAAAGCAAGGTCTTCGCGGCCGCAAGTCCGTTCCGGTGCCTGATATTTCGGTTCAATCCACCGCGCCGGCCGAACCGATGCTGATCCTGTTCCAGCCTGAGGCGCCGGAGAACGGTCAAGTCAAGCTTCAGCTCGATTTGATCGATTTCGTCGGCAAGCACGAGCTATATGCGCTTCAAGTCCATCTCTCATACGGCCACGGTCTTCAGTATACAGGGCCGGATAAGCTGCAGGATGAGGAAGGCACCGTCTTTGACGGCGAGAATACGTGCGAAATGCTGAGCCAGATCGCCGGTCGTACGGAGAACATGCTGATCTATACGGCTATCCGGATTCCATCCGGCAGCGATGACGGCAATATTGCCGTGGAAGGGCGGCGAAAGCTGGTGAGCATTCCGCTAAAGGTCGGCGAATCGGCGGCCGACAAGGAACCGGTGCGGCTGCTGTATTTCCAAGCGGTCGACCGCAGCGGACAAACCGTCTTTGAGCTTGGAACTGCTTTGACGATTATGGTGAGCGCAAAGTGAACACGCGGAGGGAGTCCACTATGATACGGAATTTGACATGGAGCGCGGCCGCTTGTCTGCTGCTGTTGTTCGCAGGAACCGGAGCCGCCTCGGCCGCGCCCTTCCCCGGCCCCGTCATGCGGAACGGAGACGGCGGATGGATGGTGCGGGTACAGACGGCTGCAGGAGAAGGAAGCTTCTTGCACCGCGAAGGAGCCGGATTGGCCGCCTCTTTCCGGCAGCCTGCCGGTCTGGCTGTGGAGCAGGACGGCACGGTGCTTGTGGCAGACTCCCGCAACCACCTAATCCGCACGCTGGAGCCGGATGGGCGGGTCAGCACGAGAGCTGGCGTGCTGTACGACAAGGACGACATCGGCTTGCCGCTCGGCGGCTTGCTGGACGGAGCGGCCGACCGCTCGCTGTTCCATGACCCGCAGGGTATGGCGGTAGGCAGCGACGGCAGCGTGTACGTAGCTGACGCCGGCAATCATGCGATCCGCCGCATCGATCCCTCGGGCAATGTCTCGACGGTGGCCGGCAGCGGCGTCCTCGGTTTTCGCGACGGGGCGGGCCGGGAAGCGTCGTTCTACGCACCGTCCGATGTGGCGGTCGCTTCCGACGGCACGCTGTATGTCGCGGATACGCTGAACCACGCGATCCGGGCTATTGCTCCGGACGGCCGGGTCGCGACGCTGAATGCGAAATCCAGCCGCGTTGTCGAGGCGACGCCGGGCCAGGCCGTCTTCGCGGGAGATTACCGGGACGGGGAGCTTGCCGGGGCGTTATTCAACGAGCCGACGAGCCTCGTGTTGGACGACAAGGGCAATCTGTACGTGAGCGACTCCGGCAACCAGCTCATCCGCTATATCGATCTGCGGCAGCGGACGGTTACGACGGTGGCGGGTTCGGCGGTTTGCCATAGCTGTAAGGGCATCTATGAAGACAATGCGCTGTATGCCGCCGGCGATTATGCCGACGGTCCGGCGCTGGAGGCCAAGTTCCGTTTTCCGCGCGGCCTTGCATGGACGGCGGAGGGCGGGCTGCTGATCGCGGACAGCGAAAATCACGCGATCCGTTATTTGATCGGCGGCGAGGTCACGACGCTGGCCGGCTCCCGCGACCGGGAAAGCGGAGAGACCGACGGTACCGAGACCGGGGCAAGGTTCGCCCGCCCGATAGATATCGCCGTCAAGCAGGATGGCACTGTGCTGGTTGCGGACTGCTTCAACAACAAGATTCGCGAGCTCGCTCCGTACCGGCTCCCGGCAGGGAGCGCCGCAGATGATCGAATCAAGGTCGCGCTCGATGAGCGCCTGATCGAGTTCGCAGCGGAGCCGGAAATCGTGGGCACCCGAGCGGTGGCGCCGGTCCGGGCGCTCGGCGAGGCGCTCGGCTACGGCGTTGATTACGACGCAGCGGACGGCGTAGCAAGCTTGTCCCGCGACGGCGAGACGGTCAAGCTGCAGGTGGGACAGAACAGCATTCGCCGGCTCGTCAGAGGACAGCCGGAGGCCGTGATCGAAACGGATACCGCTCCGTTCATCCAGCAGGATCTCGTCTTCGTCCCGATTCGCTTTTTCGCGGAGGCGGCCGGGTTGGACGTTCAATGGGACGAAGCGACCCGAACAGCGATCCTGCGCCATCCGGCCGCGATCCGGCCTTAAGGAGCTTGCGAAGGCCGAGCGATAAGCCGGTATTCGTTCGCTCATAGCTATAAGCGTCCAGCGCGGACAGGACGAGGGCCCGCGTTCCGTCTACAGACGTTTGCCAATATAGGCGCCGATGACAAGCGAATCTTCTCGTCATCAGTCGTCTTTTTCGCTGCTGAATATTTGCTTATCAATCATCATCAACTGACCACGATTAGTCCGGATACAACGGGTACAGGGAGAGCTGCCAAGATGGAACTGGACACGATATACCAGCGCTATAAACGGCTGCTGCAGGCGATTGCCTACCGGATGCTCGGCTCTGTCGCCGATGCCGAAGATCTCGTGCACGATCTGTTCTTGTCGCTGGACCGCGTCCGGTGGGAGGACGTGGACAACGAGCGGGCTTATTTGGTGAAAATGACGACGAACCGCTGCCTGAACGTGCTGAAATCTTCGCGAAGGCAAAGGGAGGCATATATCGGAGAATGGCTTCCCGAGCTGCAGCGGGTTGGAGAAGGGGAAGGGGAAGACCCGGCAGACGGCTTCGAGAAGAAGGAGACGCTGTCCTACGCTTTCGTGGTGCTGCTGCAGCGGCTGTCCCCGCTGGAACGGGCAGTATTTCTATTGAAGGAAGCGCTGGACTACGACTACCGGGAAATCGGCGAAATGCTGGGAAAATCCGATGTCAACTGCCGCAAAATATTCAGCCGCGCCCGGCGCAAAGTGCAGCAGGAGCGATCGCTGGCCCCTGCGACCGCAACGGCGGAGCAGCTGGCCGACGCGTTCGCCTTGGCGGCGAAGACGGGACAGTTCGGCGACTTTCTCAAGCTCGTGACAGAGGATGCCGTCCTCATTACGGACGGAGGAGGCAAAGTGCGCTCGGCCATCTTCCCGATCTTGTCGCGCCGGCGGATTGCCGCTTTTTTGGAGGGCGTGTATGCGCGCGGCAATTTCTTCCGCGGCGAGCTAAGGCGCGTCCGTTTTGGCGGCGAGCAAGGCTTTTTGCTGCTTAAAGACGGGAAACCTGCGAAGGCGATCTGCTTCGGATGGGATGAGCGCGGCGAGCGGATTCGTGCTGTGTATGTCGTCCTCAATCCGGACAAGCTTCGACATTTGGCGAACGAGCGGCCCAGGACGATTCAGGACTAGAGACCCTTCATAATGGAAGCGAGGCGTCCGATATAGGGGGGAGTAGGTGCAAAGGATGTGTTCGCCTTGAAGGAGAAGGATTCGGATGAGAGGCTGAAATCGTTTTTTCGCGAGGATCCCCTTTATTTGAAAAAATATGTCCGCGAACGCCCCGACAACAAGATGGCCTGGTATTTGCTCGGCCGCGAATACGAGGCGCAGGGCAAGCGCGGCAAAGCGATGTACTGCTACGAGCAAGCCGGGGAAGTGTACGAAGCCTTTGAAAACCGGAAGATCGTGATCCCGGACGATACGCTGAACGATATCCGGGAGGAACGGCGACGGCACAAGCGGAGAAGGCTGCATAAGGCGTTGCGAACGGCGGTATTCGGTCTGCTCGCGGTTGCCGCTATCCTGTACGCTCCCGGGCTGGAGGAGCGGGACGCGGAAGAGCCTGCCGCAGCGACGTCCGGGGCGGTGCCCGCCGGCGAAGCTCCGCCGACCGATATTTATTATTTGTCTGCCGGCATATCGAAGGAATCGGTAGGCTCGGCGCTCAAGGAAATGCTGCTCGGCCAGCGAAGCGGCCGAAGCGCCTTGCTGGCCGGCGGAGAAGCGCTCGAGCCGGGGAATTGGATCGGCTGGTGGAAGCCGGCCAGCCCGCTGCTGTCGGTGGAACCGGGACACGACGCCGCCGAACGGCAAATCCGCTATTACGACGCGGCCAGTTGCGAATGCGAGCCGGCCGATGCCGCCGCCGCGCAAAGCCTGCTGACCGCATGGACGGCCGCCCAGGAGCAGAGGGCGGTGCTGCAATCGGCGCTGGCCGCTTACGCGCAGCGGTACGGCAGCTTGCCGGCCAGCCTGGAGCAGCTCAGCCGCCCGTATCCGGATAACGTGCTGCCTGGCGTGACGCCGGCGATGCAGCAGCTCTACGAGCAGGAGAGGCAGGCGCTCGAGCAGACAGCCCGAAGCTGGTCGAGCGGAGCGGCCGCCTCCCGGCCACCTTCCGCTCCGGCCGAACCGTCGGTATCGGGCGAGCCGCTGGCCGAGCCGATACGCCTGATCGTCGATAAACGGCAGCATCGGCTGGCCGTCGTCAGCGGCAATGTCATACTGCGGAATTACCCGGTCGGCTTGGGAGGAGAGGCTACGCCGGAAGGGGAGTTCACGATCTCGGAGAAGGTCCGCAACCCGAACGGGAAGTCGAACGGCGAATTCGGCAGCCGGGGAATGACCTTGTCCGATACGCAGTATGCCATCCACGGGACGAACCGGCCGTCCAGCATCGGCAAGGACGAATCGCTCGGCTGCGTCCGCATGCTGAAGGAGGACATCGAGGAGCTGTTCGACATGGTGCCGCTCGGCACGAGGGTGACGATCGGCAGCGGGCTGCTGCCTTCAGACATCGGACGCAGTCCCGGCGAGCCGTTCAAGTTGCCGCTGTTCACCAAGGAGACGAACCCGGATAAAGTGTACCGTTGGCTCGATTAAAGCGATGCGGCCGGCCTGCTTATTGATTGACGATTAAGAGCACGGCCATCAGGATGACAATGGCAGCGAAGCCGCCGCCGACCCAAGCGATCAGCTTGACGTTCGGACCGTCCTCTTTGCGCTTCATATACGAAGGCTGTTTGACTTTCTTCATCGTTTCTGACCCGCTTTCTATTTTGAAATTTGGCGGTAATCCGCCGACAAAATTTCAACCCCGAAGGTGACGACCGATGACGAAGGAAGCGCTTGTCATAGGCGTCTATTTTGAAATTTGGCGGTAATCCGCCGACAAAATTTCAACCCCGAAGGTGACGACCGATGACGAAGGAAGCGCTTGTCATAGGCGTCTATTTTGAAATTTGGCGATAATCCGCCGACAAAATTTCAACCCCGAAGGTGACGACCGATGACGGAAGGAGTCGTTCGTCATAGGCGTCTATCTGAAGTGATATACGTCTATTGTAGCATATTGCCGCGGAATTGGGATGCGTTTTTCGGCGAATTGCGCCGGCCCCGGCCGCGGCGTTTTTTTCCTGAACGGTACCTTTATTTTTGCGGCGCAAAGCGCTAAACTGTCTAAAGGAATATTTCAAGCGGTACGGGCGAAGGAGAATAGAAGTCATGTTGTACAAGCATATTGCAAAACCGGCTTTGTTTAGGATGGACCCGGAGAAAGCGCATCATCTGACGATTAACGGGCTGCATGCAATCAGCCGCTTCAAGCCAGGCCGCTGGCTGCTGCGGGCGATGTGGGGCGTCCCCGTCTATCCGGAATTGGAATCGGAGCTGTGGGGCATCCGCTTCCCCAATCCGGTCGGTCTGGCCGCCGGTCTCGATAAGAACGCCAAGGCGGTGCCAGGCTTTTGCAGCATCGGGTTCGGGTTCATGGAGGTCGGCACCGTCACGCCGAAGCCCCAGCAGGGCAACGAGCTGCCGCGCCTGTTCCGGCTTCCGGAGGACAGCGCGCTCATCAACCGGATGGGCTTCAATAACGTCGGTATCGACGGGATGAAGCGCCACCTGCGCAATGCAGCCGCCAGAACGGTGCCGCTGGCGATCAATATCGGCAAAAATAAAACGACGCCCAACGAGCGGGCGGAAGAGGATTACCGGGCCTGCATTCAGGCGCTTTACGGATACGGCGATTTTTTCGTCGTCAATATCAGTTCCCCCAACACGCCGGATCTGCGCAACCTGCAGCACGGCGACGAGCTTTCGCGCCTCCTGGCGGCGGTGAAGGACGAGATCGGCAAGCAGCACGCCCGGTTCGGCGGCCGGCAGAAGCCGGTGCTCGTCAAGATCGCTCCCGATCTAAGGAGCGAGGAAGTGGAATATATGGCGGAGACGATCATGAGCAGCGGCGTCTCGGGGATTATCGCCTCGAATACGACGATCGCCAGAGACGGGCTCACGCACCCGCATCGGGTGGAAGCCGGAGGCCTTAGCGGCCGTCCGCTTACCGCCCGGTCCACGGAGCTTATCTCCCGGCTGTATCGATTGACAGAGGGGCGCATCCCGATTATCGGCTCGGGGGGTATTTTCACTGCGGACGACGCATATGAAAAAATACGGGCAGGGGCCTCGCTGGTAGAAGTGTATACCGCATTAATTTACGAAGGGCCAGGCTTGCTGAGACGTTTGAACGAAGGATTGAGACAGCGGCTTCAGCAGGACGGCTTCCGTCATCTGTCCGAAGCGATCGGTTCGGCGCATCAAGGCAAGTAGAATGGAGGGACACCCGATGGACGGACGCGACTGGAAATTGTTTTTGCAGCCCTACGAGCAGACGGTGGAAGAGCTGAAGGTCAAGTTCAAGACGCTGCGCGCAGAGCTGAAAAACCGGGAGGAATACTCGCCGATTGAGTTCGTCACCGGGCGCGTCAAGCGCATCTCCAGCATTATCGAGAAAATGAAGCGGCTGAACGTGCCGATGGAAAATATCGAGACGGGCATTGAGGATATCGCCGGCATCCGCATCATGTGCCAATTTGTGGAGGATATTGAAGCGCTGGCGGAGCTGATTCGGGCGCGTGAGGATATGACAGTCAAGTATGTCAAAGACTACGTGACGAACAAAAAGCCGAGCGGATACCGCAGCTATCATATTATCGTGGAGTACCCCGTACAGACGGCGCTCGGGATGAAGCGGGTGCTGGCGGAGATTCAGCTGCGCACGCTGGCAATGAATTTTTGGGCGACGATCGAGCACTCCCTCAATTACAAATACCGCGAGAAGCTGCCTGAGCAGGTGGTGGAAAGGCTGAGCAGGGCAGCGGAAGCGGCTTATCTGCTCGACCGGGAAATGAGCAGCATCCGCGACGAGATTATGGAGGCGCAAAAGCTGTTCGAGGACAAATCGCGAATCGTGTCCCAGGTGCTAAGCGGCATTCAGCGGCTGTACTATTTCCATCGCGTGCGGGAGGCGGCCCAGTTCCAAATGCGCTTCAACGAGCTGTGGGATATCGACGACGTATGGCATTTCAAGGAGCTCTTGCACGATATCGAGGAAGCGATCCGCAGGGCGGCTGCGAAGAGCCCGTAAAAAAGCCCGTAACTAGGCGGGCACTGCCGGAAGACGCGGAGGCTGGAGGGTTGAGGCGATGAATCGCGATTATGATCCTTTGTACGTACAGTTTATACATTATTTCAATATTGAGCGCGATTATTTCGAGTGCCATGAGGTGATGGAGGAGCTGTGGCTCGAGGAAGGCCGCGATCCGGTCTACCAAGGGCTGCTGCAGGTCGCCGTCGGATTGTACCACGATGCGAACGGCAACCGGAACGGGGCGATCAAGCTGTTCGCGCAGGCGCTCGACAAGCTGGAGGGCGTGCAGGACGAAAGGCTCGGCATCGATCTGGAGAAGCTGGTGAACGACAGCCGTACCTATTACCGGAAGCTAAGCCGCGCCATGGATGAGCCGTTCGAGCCTTACGATCTCGATATCGTCATCCTCGACTCCAAGCTGCGGACGGCCGTCGAACGGCTGGCGGGCAGCGCAACGGAATGATATCTTTGGAAAATAGCGCGCCTTGCCGATTCGCTGGTTTCCGGCTGCTGCTTGCGTCCGATGGCGTTTTAGCGCATAAACCGAAAAAAACCTCCAGCCGCTACTCTGGCGGCAATGGAGGTTTTTGCTTGAAACGTTACTTGGCGTTATGCTTCTCCAGGAACTGCTTGTACGCATCTTGCGGATGGCCCGGTTCGCCGGAGACAGAGATGCCTCCCTCCATGCGCTCCGCTTCGACGCCGTCCTTATAATAAACGAGCGTCGGCGTATACTGAATATTATTTTTGTCCCAGGCGTCCGGGAATTCCTCCAGGTTGAACTGCTTGACGTCGATGCCCATCTCCTTGGCCATCGGCGCAAGGATCGGCGTTGTCCGCTTGCAGTGCGGGCAGGTCGAAGCGAAATAATAGACGAAGAACGATTCCTTGTTGTCGATTCTTGTCTGCAGCTCGTTAGGCAAAATAATATTTTGATAATTCGGATCGTCCAGCAGCTTCAGCGTTTCGGGATGCAGATCCTGCGGAGCGATGCCGTACACGTTGTTTTCGTATTTGGCGTATTTCGCCTTGTTGGCTTGCTGATTGAGAACAAACAGCGCGGCGAACAGGACGACGATAACAGATAAGAAAATCAGCAGCTTCTTCATTTCGATTCACCTCATTTCTGCACGGGATTGCACGGGATAATGAAAGTTGCGCCCATCCTATAACCATTCTTCGCTGAGCGCGGAGATTCCTGCCTGATATCATACCTCAAATTTGAAATAATTGCGACACCGGATCTCTCCGGCGCTTCGCAAGGCGCCAATAAAACGTCCGGAACTCGCCTGCGGCATCCGCTTGAAGCCGGACAGCCAGTCGGGCTCCCGGTCTGGTTCGGCCGAGCTGGCAGCGCTTTAGGAAACCGCTCATATGGACCTGATGCAAACGGGACGGCTATATATTATAATTTGACATATTGGCGACCGACCGCAGGACAGGAATTGCCCGGATGATGAGCTTGAACGGTCCGCTTATAGTAGTTTGAGAATGTTTTGCTAAGCTTGAAGGCTTTGGGCGACGAGACATAAACAGCAAAGGCGAGTGGTGACATGGGGACTGATATGCTGCCGGGAACGTTCCTGGGCCGGATGGAGCGGCTGCTTGGGGACGGTTTCCCGGATTTTTTGGCTTCTTATAAGGAGCAGCGGCAGTACGGACTGAGGGTCAATACGCTGAAGATTTCTCCTGACGCATTGCAGGAGATAGCCGGGGTCGGCCTGCAGCCGGTTCCTTGGTGTCCGACCGGATTTTATTATAGCGAGGCGGACCGGCCAGGCAAGCATCCGCTGTATCATGCCGGCCTGTATTATATCCAGGAGCCGAGCGCGATGGCGCCCGTGGAGCTGCTGGACGTGCTTCCCGGCGACCGAGTGCTCGATCTGTGCGCGGCCCCGGGGGGCAAATCGACGCAAATCGCCGCCAAGCTGGGCGGCCAGGGCGTGCTCGTCGTCAACGACGTGCATCCGGACCGGGTGAAGGCCTTGGTCAAAAATATCGAGCTGTCCGGCGTGCGCAACGCGGTCGTGCTGAACGACGATCCGGGCAAGCTGCAGCATGCGTTCAAGGATTGGTTCGACAAAATCTTGATCGACGCTCCCTGTTCGGGAGAAGGCATGTTCCGCAAGGAAGAGGATATGGCGAAGGCGTGGCGGCCCGACTGGACGGACAAATATGCCGAAATGCAGCGCCAGCTGCTCCGTCAGGCGGCGGCGATGCTGAAGCCGGGAGGGCGGCTCGTCTATTCCACGTGCACCTTCTCGCCGGAAGAAAACGAGCGGATGATCGCGGCATTTTTGGACGAGCATCCGGAATTTGCGGCCGTGGAGACGGGCAGCGGGACGGCGGCCGGACGCGAGGATTGGCTGCCTGGCCGGCCGGATTGGGCCGAAGGACGCCGGGCCGGCGAGACGGTGCGCACGGCCCGGCTGTGGCCGCACCGACTGCGCGGGGAAGGCCATTTTGCGGCGGCGCTTGAGCGTCGCGGACTAGATATCCGCGGCGGACAAGCGCCGCCGGGAGGGCCTGCAGCGTGTGCAGCAGCGGCAGCGGGCGGCCTCGCCGGATCGGGCCTTGCCCGAACGGGCGAGGGAGCCGGTGCAGCTATGCGGCTGGAGCCGGAGCCGGAGGCGGGGGCAAGCCCGGCGGGCGCGCGCGGCGATGAGGCAGCCGGGCGGACTGCCGCTGAGCGGGCGGCGGGCGGCGGCTCGGCGGCCACGGCCGGCGGCAAGCGCGGGGCCGACGCCGCGCCTGCCGGACGCGGGCGCGCGGAGCGAATCGCCGCCGGGCGGGGCCGCGCCGCGGGCGGCCAGGATCGGGGCGCGCGCCCGGAGCGCCGCGGCGGACGAGCGCCGCATAGCGGCTCCGCGTCCGCCGACGCGCTGGAGCTGTTCCGCCAGTTCGCTGCGGAACAGCTTGCCGTGCCGGCGGCCGGGCTTATAGCGGAGCCGCTCGTACGCGGCGAGCACCTGTGCGCCGCGCCGGCCGGGCTGCCGGAGTTGGCCGGCATCCGCGTCATCCGCCCCGGCTGGTACCTCGGCAGCGCGCGCCGGGGACGGTTCGAGCCGGCGCATGCGCTCGCGCTTGGCCTCAAGGCCGATGAAGCGCTGCGCTCCGCCCGCCTTCCCCTGGGCGACGAGCGCGTCATCCGCTACCTGCGCGGCGAGACGATCTCGCTGGCGAAGGAGGAGCTTCGCCTGGCCGGCGAGCGGGCTCAAGCCAAAGGCTACGCGCTCGTATGTGCGGGCGATTATCCTTTGGGCTGGGCCAAATGGCAGGACGGCCTGCTGAAGAACGAATATCCTCCCGGATGGAGGTGGACATAGGCAATGAAGAAGACGATGCGGCTGGACAAGCTGCTGGCGCATGCCGGCTACGGCTCGCGCAGCGACATCAAAAAGCTGATCAAGGCCAAGGCCGTGGCGGTGGACGGCAAGCCTGCGAAGGACAGCGGCATGCAGATCGATCCGGACCGCCATCGGATTACGGTAGACGGCGAGGCGGTCATGTACAAGGAATTCGTCTACGTTATGCTGAACAAGCCGCCCGGGTATGTCTCGGCCACGGAGGATGTGAGGGAACGGACGGTGATCGATCTCGTGGCGGACGAATACGGTCATTACGAGCTTTTTCCCGTCGGCCGGCTCGACAAGGATACGGAAGGGCTGCTGCTGCTCACCAACGACGGCAAGCTGGCGCATCAGCTGCTATCGCCGAAGAAGCATGTCCCGAAAACATACTACGCGGAAGTTGAGGGACAAGTCGGCGAGAGCGATGCGCAGGCGTTCGCGCAAGGAGTGACGCTGGATGATGGGTATGTTACGCTGCCGGCCAAGCTTAGGATTTTGCATTCCGGCAGTCCGGAAACGGAGGAGCTGTCCCGAATCGAGCTGACGATCGTCGAGGGCAAATTTCATCAAGTAAAGCGGATGTTCCAGGCCGTCGGCAAGCGGGTCGTTTATTTGAAGCGGCTTTCGATGGGGACGCTTGCCCTGGACGAGCGGCTCGGGCCTGGCGAATACCGGGAGCTGACGGCGGAGGAGCTGGAGCGGCTGATCAAAGGCAATGAGGCGTAACCGCTGAACGGTCGCCGCATCGTTGACGGAATATTGCCGGCACGCGGCGAAACGGCCGCTCGCGAGCTATTTGGCTTGCCTGGATTTGCGGCGGATGCAGTGGATGCGGCGGATGTGGTGGATGCGGCGGATGCAGTGGATGCGGCGGATGTGGTGGATGCGGCGGATGCAGTGAATGCGGCGGATGTGGTGGATGCGGCGGATGCAGTGAATGCGGCGGATGTGGTGGATGCGGCGGATGCAGTGAATGCAGTGGATGTGGTGGATGCGGCGGATGCAGTGGATGTGGCGGATGTGGTGGATGCAGTGAATGCAGTGGATGTGGTAGGTGCAGTGGATGTGGTGGATGCAAGCGAATGCGGCCAATGCGGTGGAAAGGGCAACCTCGTAAATCACTAAAAAAGCGAGGGGCCGCATCCTTTGGGGGGAAGTCGCTGTGATATCAGCCGAAGCGGGAACAGGCAGGACGTTCGTCCGGTTCCGGTTCAGATTCATGCGAATGAAGGAAGCTGCCGGGAAGGAAATGCTGGCGGCCGGCAAACGGGATGCTGGAGTATCGCCTCCCGCCGATTGCGAACCGAAGGGCATAGCTTGATCCAGGACGGGATATGCTATCCATATTGGCCCTGCGGGCCGATTCAATCCTGACATCCTTTGGAGGCGACGCTCATGGCATCCATGAAGCTAAGGCCGGATATCAGAACGGCCGGAGGCGAGGTTAACGACATATTGTACAACAATCGGTTTGTGGGCACGCTTACGTTAGTTTACCGGGATTCCGACCGGATGGCCGGGTCGCTCCAATTGGAACAAGAGGCGCTGTCCGAGCGGGAAAAGGACGATGTAAGCGAGCAGGTGCATGAATATGTGCAGGCATTGGTCGATGCGATGAACATCTCGAAGTGCGAGGTGATGGTTACTTTCAGCAGCTTCGATCATGTGCTGGCCTCGGAAAGCGAGATGGAGGAAGACCTGAGCCTCGGCGAAGAAGAAGACCGGGACACCGAAGTGATTTGGGTGGACGACAACACTCGGTTTGGCGACGAGGGAACGGGCGAACGGGACGAATATACGATGCAGGATTACGAGCTGGTCATTGTCGGCGAATCGCGCAACGCCGTGGAGTATCATGTTTACGGCGCGGACGAGGAATGGGTGGCCGAAGCGTTCATGAGCATCGTCGGCCGTCAGGTGAACGGAACGGTCAAATGGATGATGATGCCGGAGGAAGACGATTTGGACATCGTCGCAGACTTGATCGTCCGCGATTTCGATGAAAAAGAAATCGATTCGTTTGCGATCGAGATGAGGCATGGGGATGAGCTGATCGAGACGATCGAGCTGGCGCACGAGGAGCTGCTGGAGGACGAGGAAGACCTGCCGCAGGCCGGAGATGATGCCTATTCGCTGGAAGGGGAGTCTTCGCCCTATTCGGTTGCTCTGGTCAGAGACGACGGGGACGTGCTCCATTACGAGATCTACGAGCGGTCCCGCGGAAGGCTGCCCATCGGCACGGCTACGATCGATATCAGCCAAAAGCAGCTGACCGGCTTCGTCGATTTCCGCGATCCGGGAACCGAGGAAGGCCGGGAGCAGATTGCCGCTTTATTGATGCAGGAGCTGGATAAAGAGAAGGATTACGAGACGTTCAATGTCAGCATGATGCACAACAACCGGCTGATTGAGGAATTGCTGTTCGAAACCGAGCAGGTTCATTAAAAAAAAGCCCGAGAGGCGGGTCGTGTTCCTTGCGCGTTTTGGTTCGAACCGTTCTAGCAGACCGACCTCGCTCCCCTAAAAATACGCCCCCGGCGCCATTGAACTGCCCCCTTCTATTTGACAGGGAGCAGTTCACATTAACGGCCCGGGGACGTTTGCGCGATTTTCCTATGCTTTAGCCCTGCTTCAAAAATTTGATATAGCCGAAGCCGTAATAAGAGCCGACGGCCAGGATGACGGTCCATGCCGCGAGACCGATCGTGATCCAAAGCATGACCCACCGTTTGGAGGAGCCGAAGGCGAGCGCAAGCAGCGCCGCGATATCGGTGCCGACGATGACCGGAGCGATCAGCGCAAGGCCTGGCGTGCCGTAGCGGTCCCAAATTTTGCGGGCGCGGGACATTTTTTTGCCCGAGGTAAGAGCTTCCTCCTCGCTGATGCCGAGCTTGCGGGCGCGGCGCCGTTTCCACCAGCCGGAAATTTGAGTGAAAAAGAAGCCGATCAGCAGAACAGGTATCCAGTTGCCGATGAATCCGACGATGCTGACGGGGATCGGGGACAAGCCCCAGGCGATGCCCAGAGGCACTACAAGGAATACTTCGAGCCACGGCGCTGCGGCCAAACCAAACAAAGCTAGATATTCCCAAATATGCTCGATAATTTCAGTCATCATATCTCTCCTTTGATTTTCAAGTGTATACAAGTGTATAAGTAAAACAGGCGTGCCTCCAGAATTTCTTTGTTACATATATTTCCGAAAAAAAGTTTTATTTCTGGATTTTCCCGATTTCGATCGGCGAAGGTAAAATTGCAGGTACACAGGCAAGCGCCTCGCTTTTGCGGAACAGATCGGCTCCGGCCACCGTGCTGATTTTATAGGGATGCCAAATCACGAAGCCGTTTTCTTCCCCGGCCTGACCTCTTTTAACGGGTGGGCGCAGCGATCACCTTGAGCCATGCCGAAGTGGGTACCGAAAAATAGCAGCGGTACAGTCTGTTCAGGATGCCGTATATCAGCGGTGCGGCGCCGGGCGGCGCAGTCCTTTCGGATAATGGTTCTTCAGCTGCCCTTCCGAATGCTTGCCCCAGCCGAGCGGGAAACCGTCGACGGTGACGAGCGTCCACCCGCTGCCTGTGGAAAGCACGGGCAGTGTCAGCGATTCGCCGCTTAAGTATCTGTGCACCTCCTCGCTGTCCGAGGACAGCCGGATCGTCCGCAGCGCAGCGTCCTCCCGCGGCAGCGCCAAGGCGAGCGCATGCGCCGGCCGGGCGAGGCCCTTCTTCACTTCGGCCAGGTGCAGCCCTGGCCGCGGCGTTTTGAGCCCCTGCAGCAGGGCGGGGCTGAAGACAGCCCCCTCGCCGACGGGCAGCCAGTACAGCTGGTCGCCGAAGAGCAGCGGCTCGCCCGGCGGCAGCAGGTCGGCTCCGCCGGCCAGGTTGTCCTTGGCGAAGCGGCCGAACAGCCGCATCGCTTCTTCTTCGGGGCGCGATGCTTGGGCACGCCGACCGGCAGCGTTTCGCGGGCGGCCCGTCTGGCGCGTCGGGCGTTCGGGGCCTGGAGGCGGAGCAAGCTCTGCCTCCAGCACCAGCACGGCGACAAAATGCCCCTCGCCCCGCTGCCGATGTGGCCAGATTCGCTCGGTCTTCTCCAGCTTCAGCTGGGGAAACTCCGATAGCAGGCGCTCGATGGTCCCCTCGTTCTCCTGCTCATTGAAGGTGCAGGTGGAATAGGCAAGCCTGCCGCCGGGCTTCAGCATGCGGACGGCCGAACGCGCGATGTCGAGCTGGCGGGCGGCGCACATCTGGACATGAGCCGGAGACCATTCAAGCACCGCATCGGGATCTTTGCGAAACATGCCTTCGCCGGAGCAGGGGGCATCCAGCATGATTTTGTCAAAGTAGCCGGGGAACGTCTTCTCCAGCTGGTCGGGCCCGGCGTTCGTGACTATGGCGTTCGCGATGCCGAGGCGCTCGATGTTCTCGGCCAGCGCCTTGGCACGGGCGGGATGAATCTCATTGGCGACGAGCAACCCGCGGCCCTGCAGCTTGCCGGCGATCTGGGTCGATTTGCCGCCCGGCGCTGCCGCCAGATCGAGCACGATATCCCCCGGCTGCGGCTCCAGCAGCTCGGCGGAGGACATGGCCGAAGGCTCCTGAATATAATACAGGCCAGCGGCATGGTACGGATGCTTGCCGGGCCTCGTTTCTTCCGCGTAATAAAATCCCGTCGGGCACCACGGCACCGGCTCCAGGCCGAAGCGCTCCTTGAGCGGCGCGGCGTCCTGCGGGTCCAGCTTGAGCGGGTTCAAGCGGAGGCCGCTGGTTCGCGGCTGGCCGTAGCTGGCCAGGAAGCGCTCCGCCTCCTCGCCGCCGAGCAGTTCCCTCATCTGCCGGACGTAAGCTTCCGGGAGCTGTATGCTTAACGAACACATTGCTTACCATTCCTTTATGTCGAACGTATCTTTGTCTTGAGAGTATTATACAAGTTTCACCGTATTGTGAGAAGCGAATGCGCCATGATATAATAATCTGATGTTTTCGGGGGAGGGATGAATGGACGCATGATGTACGACATTCCGCGAAAAGTTCAGGTTTTGGGCGAAGATATCGGCGAACATCAGTTGAAATATCATGACCGGGAAGTGCTCGTATCGAAGGAATTCACCTTCGACAGCGCGCATCATCTGCACTGCTACGAGGGCAAATGCCAAAGCCTCCACGGTCATACGTATAAACTGCAGGTTGTGATGAGGGGCAAGGTCGATCATCGGGGCATTACGATCGACTTTGCCGACATTAAGCGCATCGCCAAGGAGCGCGTTGTTGACCGGCTGGACCACCGCTACTTGAACGAGGTGCTGCCGCCGATGAATACGACGGCGGAAAATATGGTCGTCTGGATGTACGAAGAGCTGGCGGCCGCGCTGCGGGAGGAGGGGTTGTACCCCGCCGTGCGGCTGGAGGAGGTGCGGCTGTGGGAGACGCCGACAAGCTACGCTGCGGTCACGGCAGCGATGATGGGGGAGACGGACGGGTGAGCGCAGAACGACAGACGCTGAGCGCGAAGCTGCCGATGGTCGAAATTTTCGAGACGGTAGAAGGGGAAGGCACGCGGGCCGGCTTCCCGACCGTGTTCGTGCGGCTGTTCGGCTGCAACCTTCGCTGCACGTGGTGCGATACGACGTACAGCTACCCGCCGGCGGAGGCCGAATTCGTCATGACGATCGGCCAAATCGTCGAGGAGACGGCCCAATACCGCTCCCGGCATTTATGTCTGACCGGCGGCGAGCCGCTGCTGTACGGCGAGAAGTCGGCGGCGCTGATCGAAGCGCTTGCCGGCACAGGCCGTTACGACGACCTGCACGTGGAGACGAACGGCGCCATTGACCTTTCGTATTTCCTGGAGCGCATCGAGTCGCCGATCGTCCGCTACATTATGGACTACAAGCTGCCGGATTCCGGCGAGCAGGACAAGATGATCGAGGCCAATATCAGGCGGCTGCGCAAGCAGGACGAATTGAAATTCGTGATCGGCAGCGAACGCGATTTTCAGGCGGCGCTGGACGTGCTGGCGAAGCATCCGACGAAGGCGCTGCCGCTGTTCAGTCCCGTATGGGAGACGATGCCTCCGGCTAAGCTTGTCCGGCTCATGCTCGATCACGGACTGCATCAGGTCAAGCTGAACATGCAGATGCATAAGGTGATCTGGGATCCGGCCGCTCGGGGCGTATAGCGGTCGGGCTCGCTGCCGTCACGCTGCGTTAGGCGCCGCAGCCCGAAGCCGGGCGCGGCAAGGGAGCGGGGGGCTGCGGCGGCAGTGGCGCTGGTCCATTGCTCGATAGCCGCCGTGCCGAGCGATTCTTTTCGCCATCGGACATCGTCAGCGATACCTGAAAATTTGGCTCGTGGATCATCGCCAAATTTTCATGATAGCCGCCCATGCCGCTGACGCAGCACCATCAGATGATGAAAGTGGGCTGCGGGCCCTGGGCGCTATTTTCAAGATAGCCGCCCATGCCGCTGGCGCAGCACCATCAGATGGTGAAAATGGGCCGCACGCCCTGGGGGCTATTTTCAAGATAGCAAATGTTGTATTTTGTACAACAAAATCGGGGGGATAAGCCCTACTTACGGCTAAAAGTTGTAGAAAGTGCAACATTTCGGGCGATGTTCCCGGGTTTGAAGCCAATCGCGCCCAAATTGTTGCACAAAATGCAACATTCCCCTTCCTCTGGTGCGAAGAGGGCGGAAAATGTTGCATTTTTTGCAGGATTTGTTGCCTCATGTGCCCGGGGAGGGGGCCGCTAAGGCGGAGTCTGAACGCTAACATGGTTCTCGCGCTGACGCTGGTTTCTGCACCAGGCAAAACTGCCGCACAAGCGCAGTCCTGCTCATCCGTTGAATGTGCTTCGATCGAAGCTTCTCTTCATGCCCGCTGGATCGATGCTGTTTTGCCGGGCTAACGCTGGCCACAGAGTTTATTTCACTCAAAACGCTCGATTTGAAATTGTAACGCAAGTGAGCGGCCTTATTTGGCATTTTTGCTGCCAGATTCAGCGTTTTTGGCAAAATAGCGCTACCCAGCCTACGTTACATTTTTCAAAGGCTGCTTTTCAGCAAAATAGCGTTTGTCACCAGCGTTAGAGATTCGGAAGCTTCGGTGGGAGCATTGGAGAAAGCGCAGGAAGGGCAGCACAGGAACGGCAGCACCAGAAAGAACAGCGAAGGAAGGAAGCAGCGCAGGAAGGGGCAGCACCGGAAAGAACAGCGAAGGAAGGGAGCAGCGCAGGAAGGGGCAGCACCGGAAAGAACAGCGAAGGAAGCAGCGCAGGAAGGGGCAGCACCGGAAAGAACAACGCAGGAAAAGCTCAGGAAGGATCAGCTGTCGAACAGAGCACGGCTTGGGCTGCGTGTGGAATATCCAATAGACGTCTATGGACGAGCGATCCCTTCGCCATCGGCCGTCACCTTAGGTGCCTGAAAATTCGCCGGAGGGTTCCGTCCAATTTTTCAAGATAGGGGTTGATTGTATGAAGAAAGCGATCGTCATCTTAAGCGGCGGTCTGGACAGCACGACGTGCATGGGCATAGCCAAGGCGCAGGGGTACGAGTTGTACCCGCTCACGTTCGATTACGGCCAGCGGCATAAATCGGAGATCGAAAACGCCCGCCAGGTGGCCGAATTCTACGGTGTGGCGCAGCGGCATAAGATCGTCTCGCTCGGCTTTCTGAAGGAGTTCGGCGGCAGCGCGCTGACCGACGAATCGATCGAGGTGCCGCCGGCCGGCGAAAGCGGCCCGATCGATTCCGATATCCCGGTCACTTACGTGCCGGGCCGCAACCTGCTGTTCCTGTCCATAGCTACCTCCTATGCGGAGGTAACGGGGGCAGAGGCGATCTATATCGGCGTCAACGCGCTCGATTACAGCGGCTATCCCGACTGCCGGCCGGAGTTCATCCGGAAGGTGGAGGAAGTGATGGCCTTGGCGACCCGGGTCGGCGTGGAAGGTGGGCCGATGCGCATCGAGACGCCGCTGATCCATTGGTCCAAGGCCGATATTATTCGGGAAGGCACGCGGCTCGGCGTGCCGTATCAGCTGACGACATCGTGCTACAACGGCCAGAAGGTTGCCTGCGGCGAGTGCGACAGCTGCCGTCTGCGGCTCAAAGGCTTCGCCGAGGCCGGCTTGACCGACCCGATACCTTACCGAACGAGCGCCCGGTAATATGATCGCACGACTAAAAGCCCGCTATGCCGCTTTGCGGTATTGCGGGCTTTTGGCTGCGCGCGGGGCGGCGCGAAGCGGCCTGGTCCAGGCTGGCACTAACGGCCATCAAGCCGGCTTGATGCAGCCCCCGTTCGAGGCCGGTCGATTCGGTTGTGAACACGGTCGCCGCGGCCTTGATGCCGAACCCGTCCGGGGGACAGGGCTGCTTATGCCGAGAGGCCCGTCGGTATCCCGCACGGGCTGGGGATCATTTTGGCTTACGCTGCTTGTCGCGCCAGAACAGGACGGTCAGCATCCGCTCGATCCATTCCTTGTCCTGCTCGGTCAGCTCGATGCCGTCGAAGATCAGCTCGTTCTCTTGCAAAAACCTCCGCAAATTCACTTTCGGCCGCACGTAGTTCTCGTCTTTCTCGCCGTCCGGCTTCTCCAGGTAACCGGCGATTTGCATAAGCTCGGTGTACGGTATGTTCAAGCCCTCCGACAGCTTCATCAGCACGTCGGGCGAAGGAACGCCGCGATTGCCGTTCTCCAGCTGCGATATGTAAGCGGCGGATACGCCGGACCGGTCAGCCAGCTCGCGGATCGTAAACCCCTTCATTTTACGCATGTCCCGCAATTGCTCATAAAAATCCATGAAAACACCTGCCAGGCTATAAGGTGATAACCTATAAAAAAAGGTAAACATTGGTGAACATTTTTATATTAACAGTAAACAAAAACGTAAGCAACGTGAAAAAAATAAAACATTAGCAAACATATATGGTTGCAAAAGTAAATGCAGGTGTTATAATGGAAACAGATATTCGTATGGGGGGCGGGTATGTTGAAAATTAGAGCAAAATCGATGGCCATTGCGAGGGCGCGGGCGGTCAAAGGAATGACGCAGAAAGATTTGGCACGGATGTCCGGCCTTAGCTGCGCCTATATCAGCCTGCTGGAGCGGTCGGTGAAGTCAGTCGGTCCGGGGACGGCAAAAAAGCTGTGCGAGCTTCTGGACAAGCCGATGGATGAGTTGTTTACGCTGGAATAATCGAATAGCGAATGAGACCCGTATGGCGGGAGATACCTCATCATCGGTTGTCGGCCGTCGGTCGTCAGTCGTCCCTACCAGTTGAAAATCGTCACTCTGGCGTCGGCAATCGGCGCTTGGCGGCAAGGATATACGGCTGTCCCTGCGGCAACGCCCGATGCCGCAGGTCCGGGGCCGTTTCGCGTTCCTGTACGCCATACAGCCGGAGCTGCTGGGCGAGCAAACGAATCCATCGCATCGGTCGTCACCTTCGGTGCCTGAAAATTCGCCTGGCGCAGAGGGGGCATGACGTCAGCGTCGTGGTGCCCGCCTCCGGCATCATCGCGACATCAAAGAACAGCGATTTCGTTTGCGGACTTGAATGACTGCTTCTCGAGGAATGGGTCCAGGGCACTACTATAATCATAATGGCTTATCCGCCTGTCGGCAAGCATAAACGCCGCGCGGGCGGCGATATTTTGTGGCGATGTTCCTCGATATTTCTCGATATTCCTCGATGTTCTTCGATGTTCTTCGATGTTCTTCGATGTTCCAGCGTTTTTGGTGATCGACGGGCAATTGTCCGGAAAAACGATTGACAGCGCTTGGAAAGCGGGCATATAATGGTCTTATCACTCGAGTGAAATTTTTGATTTAATGCTAATTTGTCATGACACGGAAAGTCGCACTTCGCTTGCCATGCTGCAGCGAAGTTAAACTTAGCGGCGTGTTATGTTCAACAAGGAGGCCGACGATGAGAGTTGCCGTATTGGGCGCCGGAACGATGGGCTCGACCTATGTGCAAAATTTAGCCAAAATGAAGGATGTGCAGCCTGCGGGGGTGTGCGACATTCGCCGCGAAGCGGCCGGGCAGGCGGCAGAGCTGTGGGGAACGAACGCCTACGAATCGCTGGAGGCGATGGTGGAGCGGGAACGGCCAGACGTTGTCTGCGTCTGCGTGCCGACGTTTCTGCACAAGGAGTATGTGCTGAAGCTGGCGGCTATGGGCAAGCATGTCATTTGCGAGAAGCCGATCGCGCTGCATCGCGAAGACGCCGAAGCGATGATCCGGGCTTGCCGGGAAGCCGGGGTGCGGCTGTATATCGGCCATGTGCTGCGCTTTTTCCCAAGCTACAAGGATCTGCGCGTCAAAGCGACAAGCGGCATCGTCGGGACGGTGCAGGTGGCGCATGCGAAGCGGCTGAGCGCTTTTCCGAAGGGATGGAACCGGTGGTTTGCCGATGCGTCGCTCAGCGGCGGCGTCATTGTCGATCTGATGATCCACGACCTGGATTTTTTGCGGTGGACGATGGGCGACGTGCAGAGCGTGTACGCCAAGCTCCACAAGGATGACCATATGGAATATGCCAACGTGACGCTTCAGTTCCAAAGCGGGGCGCTCGCGAATGTGGAGGCGTTCTGGGGATACCCCGGCGCGTTCACGACGGGAGCGGAGCTGGCCGGCACGCGCGGCGTGCTCCGCTTTGACAGCTCCAGTTCGCCGACATTGGAGGTGAGGCGGTTGCGGCGGGAAGAGGATGGCCGGGAAGGAAGCGGCGTCCCCGTGCCGCGAACGCCGGCCAAGCATGATCCGTATTATTACGAGCTGCGCCATTTTCTCAGCTGCATTGCGGGGGAGAGCGAGCCGGTCATTACGGCGGAGGACGGTTACGCCGCGCTTGATATCGCACTGGCTGCGGTGCAATCGGCGTCGACGGGGCTGCCTGTCCGCATGGGAGGTGTTTTGGCATGAGCAAGCTGAAGGTGGGCATGATCAGCTTTGCGCATCAGCATGCCGTCGGTTATTTCCATCTGCTGCGCCGCCATCCGGATGTCGAGATCGTCGGAATCGCCGACGGGGTCAAGGAGCGGGTGCAGCGCTATGTGGAGGAGAGCGGCGTGCCCTATTTCGAGCGGTACGAGAACCTGCTGGCAACCGATGCCGACGCGGTCGTCGTCTGCTCGGAGAACAAGCATCATGCGGAGCATACGATTCGCGCAGCCAGAGCAGGCAAGCATGTGCTGTGCGAGAAGCCGCTTGGCCTTTCGCGCGAGGAGATGGAGCGGATGATCGCGGCCTGCGAAGAGCATGGCGTGCAGCTGATGACCGCTTTCCCCTGCCGATATTTGCCGGCCGTCGTGGAGGCCAAGAAAGCGGTGGAGCGCGGAGAGATCGGGCGCATCGTTGCCATCAAGGGCACGAACCGGGGAACGATGCCGGGCAAATGGTTCGTCGACCCCGAGCTGGCGGGCGGCGGCGCCGTGCTCGACCATACGGTGCACGTCATGGACCTGATGCACTGGTTTACCGGCTCCAGGGCAGCTCAGGTGTTCGCCCATGCGGAGACGCTGTTCCATCCGATTCCGACGGACGATGCGGGAATGGTGCATGTCACGTTCGAAAACGGAGTGTTCGGCGTGCTCGATCCGAGCTGGTCCCGTCCGAAGTCGTTCCCGACGTGGGGGGACGTGACGATGTCGGTCATCGGCACGGATGGCGTCATCCATATCGACGGCCTGGCCAGCCGCAACGAGGTATATTCCGACGAGCGGGACAAAGCGGTCTGGAGCTATTATGGCGACAGCATGGACGAGTGGATGATCGACGATTTCGTCGCCGCGATTCTGGGAAGGAAGCCGGTGCCGATTACCGGTCGGGACGGCATGCAATCGGCGCTTGTCGCGCTGGCAGCTTACGAATCGGCGAAAGCGAAGGCGCCGGTCGACCTGAAATAACAAGCGGCCGCATCGCGAAAGCTCTGCCGCATGTCTGCGAAACGTCTTTCACTGTCCGGGGGGCAGGGGGCAGGCCACCTCGACCGCTGCCCGCGGCACGTCCAGAAACGTCTTCCACTGTCCCGGGGGGCAGAGAAGACGTTTCTTCCGTTTATAAGCGCTGCCGTGAAAGCGTCTGCAGGCGCTGCAATTCATAGCGTCACGATCTTGTTCTTGCCCGTCGTCTTGGCCTGGTACATCGCTTCGTCCGCCAGCTTGATGAGATCGTCCGCCGTCTGCCCCTTGCGCAGCTTGCTGCTGCCCATGCTGACCGTGACGACGGTCTCCGCCTCCACGCGGGCGCGAATCCGCTCGGCGACCGCTCTCGGGTCGGTCTCGGGATCGACGATCAGCACGACGATTTCCTCGCCTCCGTAGCGTCCGCAAATGCCGATATCCTCCGTCTCCTCGCGGACGATATGCGATACCTGCATCAGCACCTCGTCGCCCGTATGGTGCCCCTTCGTATCGTTCAGCTTCTTGAAATTATCGATATCAATGAAAATAACGGACACCGGCTCGCGCATTCGGACATGCTGGTTGACCCGCTGGTAGAAATATTTGCGGTTATACAGCTTGGTCAATTCGTCTTTGATCGAGGAGTTGTATATCGCCTGCATGATCTCGATAATTCTCTCGAAAATTAACAAAAACAGAACGGTGTGGCACACAAACGAAGCAACGATGCCGAGCATGCGCAGCGTGGGCTGCTCCCCCTTGAGCAAATAGACGTCGATCATATGTATCGTCTGGTTGAAGAAGGCAAGCGTCAGCAGCACCTGATATTTGCCGTTCTGTCCGATGCGGGGGTTAACGAGCAAAAAGCCCGAAAAAATGAGCAAAAACATATACAGCTCGATGCCGAGGGACTGAACGAGCCGCATCGAGCCGTTCACGCCGTCCAGCCACCCCGGCAAATACCAGTAGCTCAGCGCCACGCCCAGGCTGACGACGCCGATGACCGCAAGGACGAATGCGTCCCGCTTGCGGGTGACGTTGTACAATTGGTAGATGCCGAGATGAAGAAGCAGGAAAGACAGCATTTTGAGCGACAGCTCGATAAAATATTGCATGTCGCTGTCGATCGGCCATAGCGTCCGGATGATGATCTGCACGTTCTGAACGATCATAATGAAGATCGCGAGCACCATGGACAAATAACCGATCTTTCTGCGGTTCACCAATAGTCTGAAGGAAATGATGAAGGTCATCGCCAGAATGACCAGAAGCATGGCGTACAGGAAAACGGCGCCAAGCGGCCCGTTCCAGAACGCCGACCACGACATGGAGTCGGTCGGGGATGAATCCATTGGCAAGTTGGTAAGCCTCCGTCGAGAAACTAAAAAGAAAGGAACGCGAGTTTATTATACCAAACATATATTCGAGCCGTGAAGTCTTGTTCTGCCAATCGATACCTGTTACGATGGAAAGAGAACGTTTAGCTTTTTCATCAAGGGGGGACTCACCCGAAATGCGCATACTTCAAGCGTTGTTTTTTCCTCCCGAGCAGCCGGGCGGGGTATCGTCTATGGTTCCGTTCATGCTGGACCGCTTCAACAAGCGCGGCTGGGAGATGGAGCTTTTTTTCCTGCCCAAGAGGATACGCGGCAAAGGAACCGAAGAAGTGCAATTTTCCACCTTCGATTGGCAGGCTTACGCAGGGAACCGGGTGGTGGACAAATATATTCAAACCTTCAAGGACTACATATGGTGGACCAAGCTTCGCATCCAGCAATCCTATGATCTGATTCATGCCCATCATCCGATCGCCTGCCTCGTCATGAAGCGCCTGTTTCCGGATACGCCGGTCGTCATGACCGTTCACTCCAGCTATGAGCGAGAGCTTATTCTGAATGGCAAAATCCGCGAGAACGGGCCGGAGCACCAGTTCCTCACATCGCTTTACCGCGAGCTGGAGGAGTGCGCCGATCAGCTGATCACCGTCTCGAACGCGTTCAAAAGCTACTTGGCGGATTATGTGCAGGAGCCGGAAAAGATCGGCGTCATCCCGAACGGCTTCGACGAGAAGCGCTTCAAGCCGGTTCAGCACGAGAACAAGGTGCCGCAGCTGATCACCGTATGCCGGCTCGTTCCGGCCAAAGGGCTGGATGTGCTGCTGCAGGCGTGCGCGGAGCTGAAGCGGAAGGGCCGCCCGTTCGTGCTGCATTTGATCGGCGACGGGCCGATCCGGCCGGAGCTTGAGGCGCTGGCGCAGGAGCTCGGCATTTACGAGGATACGATCTTCTACGGCTACATGCTGCACCCCGAGGACTTCATGCCGTTCTTCGATATTTTTGTGCTGCCGTCGCGCGCGGAGGCGTTCGGCTCGGTGTTCGCCGAGGCCGCGCTGTGCGGACTGGCGCTGATCGGCACGAAGGTCGGTGGCATCGCGGAGCAGATCGAGAGCGGCAAGAACGGCCTGCTCGTGCCGGTGGACGATCCGTCCGCGCTGGCGGCCGCGCTCGAGAAGGTGATCATCGATCCGGCTTATCGCTACCAGCTCGCCCGCGTCGCCCAGGAGAAGGCGCTGAATACGTACTCCATGTCCCGCGCGGTACGGCAACTGCGCGCCGTATACCGCTCGTACCGGACAAACGACGAATAAGCCGGCTCGATGGCGATCCGCGATCCGTGATCTGCGGGCCGTGATCCGCGGGCCGCGGGAGGCGCAGGGGAGGAAGCTGGCAGCAAGGGCTGCTGCCTCCCCGCGAAGCGTGCGCTCCTCTCCCGGCCTGGCGGATGCGGCTCACGCCGCTGCCGCTTGCGCCTTCCATGTCAAGCGGCGAGGCGAAGCAGGATGACGCCGGCGACGGCGCACACGAGCCCTGCCGTCTCCCGCCGGCTGAACGTCTCCTTCAGCCCGAAGCGGGCGTACAGCAGCACAATGACGACGTTCATCGCGATGATGGCGGAGACGAGCCCGGTTACGCCTTCGCGGAAGGCGGGCATCACGAACATCATGCCGCAGACGTTCGTCAAGCCGACGACCATGCCCCAGACGACTGTCCGCCCTGCGCTCCATGGAGCCGGAGCGGGACGTGCCGCCGCTGCGGCGCCGCTCTCCGCGCCATCCGCTGCGGCGGCCGCCTCCCGGGCCGGCGCCGGCTTGGCGCGTCCGGCCAGCCAGGAGACTCCGAACAGCAGCGAGCCTGTCGTGAACATCATCGTCAGCACCGGCAGCGTCTCCGCGCCGAGCAGCGTGGCCTGCTTGCTGGTCAGGTCGGTCAGGCCGAAAGACAGCATCGCCAAGGCGCCCCACTGGGCGCCCTTCAGATTGCGGAACGAAATATCGCTTGAATAGCGAATCAGCAGAAGACCGGCGATAATGACAAGAAACGAAGCGAGCTGAACGGCGTTCAGCTTTTCGTTCCATAAAAAATAAGCAAGCGTGACGACGACGACCGGCGGCATAGCGGTCAGCAGCGCGACGAGCGACGCCCGGCCGACGGCATATCCTTTGTACATCGAGGCGTTCCCCATAAAAGAAAAGAGCCCCAGCAGCACGCCGATCCAGGCCGCCTGTGTCCACGCTTGTCCGGCGAAGCCGTTTGCCCCGACGACAATCAGCGTGCCGGACAAGTACACGCCGAACAGCAGCAGGTTGCGGTCGATCGGCCGCTGTGAGGTCCATTGGTACAAAATGCCCCTCAGCCCGAAGCATAGAGCCGAGGCGGCAGCGAATACAAACCACATCTGTCCATTCTCCTAGCAGTCCACTCGGACGGTTGTCCGTCCTTGGTGTTATTCTTCGTAGATCATCTTCACTGTCATGCCCCCGTCGATCACGAGGTTTTGGCCTGTCATGAAGCCGGTATTGTTGCCGCACAAGTACAGGCAGGCGGCGGCGATATCCTCCGGCCGCCCGACGCGGCCGACCGGATGCTGCAGCCGGTCCCGCTCCGAATGCACCGGCACAGTCCGGCGGGACGCCTTCTGCCAATCCCGCGTCTCGATCCAGCCTGGGCTGATCGCATTGACCCGGATGCCGTAGGGGCCGAGGCTTACTGCCATCGCATGCGTCAAGGCCAGCAGCCCTCCCTTGGAGGCGGAATAGGCTTCGGTATCCGCTTCGGACATGAGCGCGCGGGTGGAGGCGATATGGACGATCGAGCCTCCTCCCTGGCGTTTCATGAGCGCAGCGGCCTGCCGGGAGCAGAGGAACGGGCCGCGGAGATTCACAGCGAGCACCCGGTCGAAATCGCTGACAGGCAGCTCGAGCATCGACCCGCCCCTGCTGATGCCGGCATTGTTGATCAGCGCGTCGACCCTCCCGAACTCCTCCGCAATGACCCGGAACCAGCGCTGCACCTCTTCCTCGGCGGACACGTCCACGCACAGGAACATCCCTTGCCGGCCCAGCTTCCGGATGTCCCGGATCAGCTCCAGCCCGGCTTCCTTGTCGATATCCGCCGCGGCGACATCGTAGCCGGCCTGCGCGAAGGCCAGCGAGATCGCCCGGCCGATCCCTTGCGCGCCGCCGGTGACGGCCGCCACTTTGCGCATAGGCACACCTCCCATCCAGCCATTTGCTTTTTGCTGTAATTATCGAATACTATAAGAATAGCATAATTGGAAGAAAAGAAAAGAACGTCGAAGCCTCGCGCCCGAAGCTCGCGACATGCAGGCGCATGCGCGCTATGCCTCGGCGGCGGGGTCCTTGCGCCAGATCAGCAGCGTCATCCAGGCCATGCTGAGCAGGCCGAACAGCGGGTAAAGCGAAGCCAGCAGCGCCTTGAAGCCGATCTGGCTGACGACGAAGCTGGCGGCCAGCAGGAGCAGCACGATCGTCCGTTCGGCCAGGCCTGTTCGCTGGGAGATTTGCAGGGAGAGTCCGTAGATGTCGGCGAGAAATGTGGTGAATATTTCGCTGTATATAACGAAGACGAACAGAAGCTGCAACACGCCGCCCATCTGCTGCGTCAACAGGCCCATCGGAATATCGTAACGCAGAATATCCGGCATTTGGGCCGATAAGGCGAAATGCCCGGCCAGCAGCATGAGCCCGATGAGGATGCCGCCCAGGGTGCCGCCGCGGATCAGGACGGAGCGGTCGCGTATCGCCGTCCCGAGCGGAACGAGCACCGCTTGCGCCATGGACAAGTTAAAGGCTGCATACAGCAGCGGAGCGAGCCAAATCCGCAGCGTCGAATGGCCGGTATCGAGGAGCAGCCAGTTCGCAGCGCCCGGAGAAGGGTAGGCATAGATGACGGCCATGACGCTGAATAGCGCCATCATCGGGACGACCAGGCTGTTGACGGCCAGTATCGATTTCATGCCCTTGATCAGCAAGAGGTAAGTGAGCGCCATCGTGAACAGTAGCCCGGCCTGATATGGAAGCTTAAGCTGCTCGGCAAAGACGGAGCCGGCGCCGGCCAGCATCACGGTGGTCACCCCGAACAAAATGACCATCGTGAACAGGCTGACCCACTCGCCGATCTTCGGACCGAACAACAGCTTGTTCAGATCCTCGTAAGATTTGGCGTTCAATTGGCCGGCCAGCAGCATCAGCTTGATTCCAAGCCACACGAACAAGGCGGAGGCGACGCCGATCGTCAGCGTGGCCATCCAACCGTACCGGGTGAAGAACTGCAGAATCTCTTGGCCGGTGGCAAAGCCGGCTCCTACGACGGTCCCCACGTAGGTAAAGCTGACCTGCAGAACGCTCCCCCATTTTTTCATATCGAATCGTGTCCTCCTTCGTACAGCTTGTATACTTACAAGTTATGTACAGGGGCCAAGCCTCATGACACGAACTTCGGAACCGCCTTGCGGACCAGCTGAAGCGCTTCGATGCCTGCGTTCCCTTTTCGACCTAGACTATTCTTGATACAGGAGCGTGCCGCTGTGGACCTGCTGTTGCCATTCATAGATCAATATGGATACATCGCATTATTCGTGCTTTTGTGCCTCGGCATCGTCGGAGTCCCGGTGCCGGACGAAATATTGATGACGACGGTCGGTTCGTTGACGGCAGGCAATGAGCCGATCTTGTCGTACGGACCGTGCCTTCTTGCCAGCTTTGCCGGCACGATGACAGGGATGATGACCAGCTACATGCTCGGCCTTAAGGTGGGCAAGCCGTTCCTGTACCGGTTCGGCCGCTGGTTCAAGCTGACTCCCGGCAGACTGGCCGTGGCGGAAGGCTGGTTTCAGCGGTATGGCCTGTGGGCTGTCGCGTTCGGATATTACATTCCGGGGATTCGCCATTTTACTTGCTATTTGGCCGGGGCCAGCAATGTCAAGCTGTGGAAATATGTGCTCGTTGCAGGAAGCGGCGCTTTCGTCTGGTGCCTCACCTTCCTGACGCTCGGACATGTGATCGGCATTAATGCGCCGGCTATTCTGGAGGCGATACACCGTTATTTGAGCATCTGCGTTGCGGCCGTCGTCATCGTGGCTGCCGCCGGCGGATACGTCTATTGGCGGTTCCGCAAACGAACTGAGCCCGGGTCGTAACGACAAAGGGACGGTTCCCCGGATAGGGGACCGTCCCTTCGCGCTTATTCGGCAAACAGCTTGATGGAATTGATGACCTGTGTCTTCGGATCGATGTCGAGCTTGAGCAGCGCGCCTTCCGATTCGTAGGCAATGACGTAGCTCGTGTTCGTATCGGGCTGGCCGAGCGCCTTGATCGCATCGGCAACCTTGTCGCCCAGCTTCAATCCGTTCAGTCCGGGGTCGACATCCTTGCTGCGCACATCGATAAACTGGAGCTCCTTGGCACTGTTAAAGCCTACCAGAAAATCGGTGTAATCGTACACGATAATCGTCTCTTCCTCTTCCATCAGAAACTGGTCCGCCGGCTTGCCGAGCTGGCTTACAATGTCGTCCGCCTTCGTCTTCAAGGCCAGGCCGAGCAGCGTGGGCTTCTCCTGCGTATACGGCTGCTTGATCTCGAGCTTCGGCTTGCCCGGCGGAGCATCGGCCGGCTCCTGTGCAGCTTCGCTGCTCGCCAGCGATACCTTGTCCCCGGACGGTTCCGGCGGTGCAGGCGCGGTCGCCGGCGGTGCGGACTTTTCTTCCGGGACGTTGTCGGTGGGGGAGGCTTGCCTTACCTCCTGATCATGGTTATGCATGGCTGGCGCCGGTTGAGCCGGCTGATGCTCCATGGCGACGGGCTCCTTGGAGCCGCAAGCCGTTGCGAAAGCCAGCAAAGCGATCAATGCGGACAAGCAGCCGACAATGCTTCTTTGTGTTTTCATCCCGGTAACCCTCTTTTCGTCTTAATCTATCTTGAAAAATTGGACGGAACCCTCCGGCGAATTTTTCAACACCGAAGGTGAAGACCGATGACGACAGGAAGAGCTCGTCATAGGCGTCTATGTACCATAGCGCTTGTTTGGGCGGCATTACTAATCATACTCTGCGCCTCGCATTTGCTCAAAGAGCAAATTGAGTCAAAATTAGGCAAAAACAATGAAAATATGCAAAATTCGATTTCAAAATGGCTGCTGCTCGAGCGATACTTTACCTTTTAATATATTAGACGAAATTTATACAGGAAAGTTTCAACTTTTTTCAAAAACATGCCGGCGGCTGCTTGAATGTCCCCTTGCGAATGTGATAAGTTTACGAAAAAGATTGGATGGAGGAACAGCGGAAGCATGGAACTGTTGAAGGAGAAAATTAAGGAAGTCGGCATCGTCGTCTCGGATGAGGTGATCAAGCTGGACGCCATCCTGAACCACGCGATCGATCCGGTATTGACGACAGCGATGGGGCGCGAATTCGCGCGCAGGTTTGCCGAGGACAAGATCACGAAGGTGGTGACGATCGAATCGTCGGGAATCCCGATTGCGTTCGCCGCGGCGCAGGAGCTGAACGTTCCGCTCGTTTTTGCCCGCCGAAAAAAGACGCTGAATACCGCAACGGACACCTACTGCGAAAGGGTGCCTTCTTTTACGAAAGGCATGGTCACTGACATTATGGTGGCGAAGGAATTTTTGCACGAAAGCGACAGGGTGCTGCTGATCGACGATTTTATAGCGAACGGAGACGCGGCGAAAGGACTGATTCGCATCATTCAGCGATCCGGCGCAACCTTGGTCGGGGTCGGCATCGCGGTGGAAAAGTCGTTCCAAGCCGGGGGACGGTCAATCCGCGAACAGGGCATTCGCGTGGAGTCGCTCGTGCGCATCGCCTCTCTGGCCAACGGAGCGATTCGCTTCGAATAACAACATTTGCATAAGCGGCTTTTTGTCTTAACGCTTCCCTCTCCGAGCATTTTTTTATATAATGATGACATCGACTTGAGATTTAGCGGAATGGGGAAGCAACGTTACGAGCCGACAGTTGCGTGGCAGCTGCGTGAGAAAGATCGAATTCGAGCCGGAACTAGCTTGGAGGAGGGGGATACCATGGAAAACAACATGATTCCGGAGCAGTTTATGATGAACAAGCTGGCGGAAGCCAAGGTTCATTTCGAGCGGGCCCTGGATTGCAAGCATACGGAGTTTGACGACTTGTACCCTTATATGGTCGAGCATCCGCAATTTTTCTGGTACAAACGCTACGTGGCCTGGTCGGAGCTGCTCACCGTCGTGAAGCTGTGCCGCGAGCTGGACATCGATTGGACCACAGCCTTCTCCGCTCAGCAGGCGGAATATATTACGAAGCGGGTCATGTCCAGCAAGGTGCTCGATTACTGGTACGAAACGAACGATTCGAGGGAGCATGTCGGCTAAGCGGAAAACTTATGTTGCCTGATCATATAACAACCTGTACTCCGGATGCGGAGCACAGGTTGTTTTTTGTCTTGTCAATCCAGGACCTTCATGCTTTCGATCTGCTTCTTCGTCTCGGGCGTGCCGAGCTCGTAAAGCTTGCGGTATATGGCCTTGAGCGACTGGCTGTTCGCTCTCTCCAAATCGTCGTCATATTTGGACAGCACATAAGACGAAAAGCCGAGCATCGCTCCGGCGGACGTCTCGTCCCATTCCTGCGCATCCTCGAACATCTCCTGCAGTTGGTCGATGTCCTCTTCGGTCGCCTCGATTTCCAGCTCGTAGTTGCCGATCACGTCTTTGGGCTCCAATATTTCCGCAGAGCCAACGGTGACGTAGTACGTTTTTTTCTCCACAGCGCAGCGCCCCTTTCATCTTGCTATCGTTAAAGTCCACAATTTGCGGCTGGTAAAGTCCCCAATCCCGATTTGTTTATTGTATGCCCCAAAACATGATATCTTATAGATACGCGGTGCATTTTGTACCCGAAGAGATCATGCAGGAAAGGACGAAGCCGACGATGATCAGCGAAGAGCAATTGGATGAATATCGCGTTCAGGGAACGATGCTGCGCGTCGTGCGGGATGCCGATCCCGCCAACGATGTCAAAGGAATTGTCGTCGCCTGGAACGACAAGCATGTGCTGATCCGGCGTCCGAATCGGCGCGTTGTGCAGCTGGACAGGTCTTATCATTATCAGCCGTTCTCGGAGCCGAGGGCCGACTTATGGGGGACGAACGAGCCATGACGAAGGCGGGAGCGAATCGGGCCGCGGACGGAAGCGGGAGCCTGTATGCAAGCGACAGCGGAATAAGCGGCGTTCGTTACGGAGTGGCCGATGTCGGTGGCGGACGGATACTGGCGATCGAAAGCTCGGCGCCGCTTCATATATTGAATTCGTCGGTATGGAACGGCGGATTCGCGAAAGTGACAAGCATCGTGAACCGGCAGGTCGACAGGTCGTACGACTGCGCCGATCCGGCGGCAGAGATGAAGCGGTTTTTGCAGCGCAGCGGTTTTGAACCGGAGCGAACGGCGGCGATGCTGACGGCAGCAAACATTCGGGGCTACGGGCGGAAGCTGGCAGCGGCTGGAGGCGGCCCCGCTGTCTGCGCCTGGGTCACGGCCGGACTCAGCAACCGGTCGCGGGCCGGCAGCCTGCGGGCCTCGGACAAGCTGTACCCCGGCACGATCAACACGATCGTCGTCATCGACGGCGCTTTGACGGAAGCGGCGCTCGTGAACGCCGTCATTACGGCGACGGAAGCGAAGGCGGCCGCTTTGCAGGACATGGGCGTGCTGACCGATGACGGGCTGCAGGCCACCGGCACGACGACCGATGCGGTCATTATCGCAGCGGTTCCGCGAGGGGGCCCCATTCGTTATGCGGGACCGGCCACGACTGCGGGAGCCGCTATCGGCGCGGCGGTCTACGAGGCGACGCGGGCCAGCCTCCGCGGCGACTTGGGCGGGAGATAGCCGGCTAAGCCGGACGAATTCTACCGCCATCGGCTGCCCGCCTGCGGTGTTGAAAAATCGGCGTATGGATGCCGCTGATTTTTCAAGGGAGCAGCCGATGACGGGCGCATCCTATCGTCATCGGCCGTCACCTGCGGTGTTGAAATTTTGTCGGCGTATATCGCCAAATTTTCAAGATAGACGCCCATGCCGCTGGCGCGGCACCATCAGATGGTGAAAATGGGCCGCCTGGGGCTATTTTCAAGATAGCCGAGCCACAAAAGTTGTATTTTGTACAACAAAAACGGGGAGATAACTCCTATTTGACGCTCAATGTTGCACTTTGTGCAATATTTTGAGCGATGTTCCCGGGTTTGAAGTCAATTGCGCCCAAATTGTTGTACAAAATGCAACATTTCCCTTCCTCTGGTGCGAAGAGGGCGGAAAATGTTGCATTTTTTGCAGGATTTGTCGCCTCATGTGCTTGGGGTCGCGTTCCTGGGCCATTTTAGGATAGCCGCCCAGGATGGGTGCAGCCTTCCGCCATCGGCTGCCTGCCTGCGGTGTTGAAAAATCAAGCGAACGGATGTCGCCGATTTTTCAAGATAGACGCCCATGCCGCTGGCGCAGCACCATCAGAAGATGAAAATGTGCCGCGGCGCACCAAGCGCTATTTTCAAGATAGACCCCCATGCCGCTGGCGCAGCACCATCAGAAGATGAAAATGTGCCGCGCACCCCGGGGCTATTTTCAAGATAGGGCCGAATGCTCCGCAGCTTTCCTGCGCAAGCTAGGTATCAAGGATGCGGCAATTCCTGGAACAGTTCATGCAGCAAGCCGGATGATTGCGGAAAGGAGCACAGCGACCTTATGAATGAAAGCTCAAGCACAGACCAGATCGAGCTCGATGCCAATCATGTGCTGGTAATTCAGCGCAGTGAAGCAGGGCTCGGCGGGCAGGTGGTCGTGCGCGACCGAGGCCAGCCGGGCAGGGGCACGCAGCTGTTCGACCTTCCGCCGCAGCGGAATGCCGAAGCGCTGGTCGATCTGGCGTATATGTCGCTGCAAGCGGTGAGAGAAGGGTAGGCAGGCTGCAGGCAGGGCGGATCGACAGGCTGCAGCGGTAACGGCAACAGGAACGGCGGCGGCAGCGTAATTCCGCCCCGTTCTGTCAAGGCCGCAGCCCGGCGATAATGAGCAGCACTCCGAGCGTGGCGGCGAGTCCGACCAGCAAAAATATGAAGCCGCCGAGCACAAGCAGCAGTCCCGGGAACATGAGGACGAGGCAGATAAAGCCGAGCAGTCCGAAGAAGGTTTGGAGCATCCATTTAAGCCAATGCCATATAATCAGCGCCAGGATGATCCCCAACGCAATCTGCAGCATCATGCGCATCCCCTCCGCCAAAAGTATATGGCGCATCGGACAAAACATGCCTGGGCGTGTCATCAAAGGCTTGAACGCTGCATACAATGCCATTATCCATGCCGACAGGCGAAGGAGGGGTTACGAATGTCCCGCGAAAGCTCTGCGCTCAAGGGGGTCGTCTACGGCATATTGTTTACGCTTCCAATCTGGGCAGGCGTCGGATGGCTTCTGTGGAGGTGGCTCGGTTAAAAATGACCTGGAAATTTTGCACAAAGTGCAGGATTTTCTTAAAAAGCAGCCAAGTGCTCCGGGTTTTGTTGTGCAAAATGCAACTTTGGCTGGAAGCTGGGCGCATGCAGCTAAAAAATTTTTTCAAAAACCGTTTGACAATAGCTTTGAAGGGTGCTATGATAGTTTTTGTCCGCTTCGTGAGATTGACGAAATGCGGGTTCGATACATGCGGTCATGGCGGAATTGGCAGACGCGCTAGATTCAGGTTCTAGTGGTGTAACAACCGTGGAGGTTCGAGTCCTCTTGACCGCATTTCGATTCTTTCATATAGTTCCATCGTTCTATGTATGCGGTCGTGGCGGAATTGGCAGACGCGCACGGTTCAGGTCCGTGTGGGCTTACCCCCGTGGAGGTTCGAGTCCTCTCGACCGCACCAATTCAACAATGAACGAGCTCTTGAATTTTCTCTTGCAGAGGTTCAGGAGCTTTTTGCATATTTGGAATCTGTAATGTAGCGCTCATCACTTGAGCCGAAGAAATTTTCGAGCTGTAGTCGAGATGAGCATAAATGTTGGCTAATGGCTATGCCCCAGCCATTCTTGAATCTCCTTTAAGCTGACACCATTAGCAAGCAGTAAGCTGGCACAGCTGTGACGAAGATCGTGAAACCGAATGGTAGTAGAAACGGAGATGGAGCAGGAACGTTTATTCGATGAACTAAAGAAAGGAAAGCAAGACCAATATGTCGCCTATAGAAAATTTATTATTGAAAAACAGCATCGGGTGATGAAGAAGGATGAAGTGAACACTTTTATGCAGGATTTTAGCGTGAAGTTCGGGGATATGGATATGGCAAAGAATGTGATGACTGCGGCCTATGAAAGTGCTGATGTCATTGATGGCCCTAAACTGACCATATGTAAAAGATGCGGATGGACGGTTGCTTTCGACCGAGAGAACAGAGGAATTTGTTCGGATATACGATGCAGAAACTACACGAATAATTTTACTGATGTCGAGGTTGTCGAAAGCCCTCCTATTCATTACTATCGGCAAAGAAAAGGTATCGTACAGTTTGTAGGAAATCCGGGGGTTATTGAATTGGAATTGGAAAACGAGTGTCGGAAACTTGGGTTGCAAACGGAGTTGTGGCCGGATAAAGATAGTTACGATCTCAAGATCACATTTCATGACGGTGAGTCATGGGCCGTGGACGCCAAAGATTATTCAAGAGCGTTTCTGTTAAAAGATAAGATTGAGAAGGATGGGAAGGCTATCCCCCAATCTCATCGTTGGGAAGCCGGATTTATTGTTGTGCCGGATGAACGTGTACGTGAGAATCGCCATTATACTCGCATTGTCGACCAAGGGATACGGCAAGTTGGACAAAGAGAAACGGTGCGTTGTTTAAAGTTCACTGATTTCATGGAAGAAGTGAAAAAACGCGTGGGAGGGGATTCCTTTGAGATTGGTTCGAAGCAGATTATATGAGATTTCTCGAAAATTGGCTCCCCATCTTTCTACGAATTCCGGCTTATCCGAAGTTGGATTTGCCAAGATTGAGTTGCTCTTGTACCTCTTCCATCAATATACGACTGGCAAAGATGTGAAGAAAGCATACTTGTTGTTATCTGGCTTATTTGATCGGCCTTCGGAAGCCTAGTAAGCAGGACTATGTGCTATTGAACGCAAGGAAACTGTTGCGAGGCCTGCATTCAAAGATTGACTGGGAAGATCAGATGGGGAAATATTTCCGGATCAAAGACTCGATTCGATTATTCTTGCTATCTGATGATGACAAGTTGAGTTACTAAACCCCTTTTCGACTGCTTCACAAGTCCTGAGTTTCGAGCCCATTTTTACCTCTCCTTTCATTTATCTCTTATTTGGTAAATAGGAACTGGATAGCAAAAAGGCAACTTCAATTAGTGAAAATAAAATATCCCTCCGCAGTTCCAAAGGCCCAAGAAAATCGGGTCTCAAAGAATCGGAGGGATTTTCATGCTGAAGTGATTTTTATGAAAGTAATTTAGTCGAGTAACGAAAATATGCCTTTAAAAAAATTTGCCTCAATTTTTTAAAAAATGAATGCAGCCCAATAAAAAAAGGGGGGGTTAACAAAACATCGGGCACACCATTATTAACCTGTACTCCGTAAACAGTAAGTATCCTGCAAAGCTATTGTACTTATTTGAGACCATTATATGTTAATGAAGAGCAACGAACAGAAATCCGTTTCTTTTTGGTCATTCTGGAATCAGGTATGAAGATGAATAGCGATATCCGGATTCGGTGGTGTTATCTTTCCGTATCCAATGGTAGGCCTTAACACGATAGTAATAGCCAGATAATACAGAGATATCGCGAA
>NZ_KB905569.1 GCF_000380965.1 Paenibacillus ginsengihumi DSM 21568
AACAGCTTAACCAATATCGACGCGGTGGAGAAGATCATTTACCTCGACATCATGGACTACAACGAGCGTTATGCTAACCGCGTCACTACTGGTTTCGGTCAGCCGGGTGTCAAGGAAAAGCTGGTACAGATGTTCGAGGAGCGTTATCCCACGACTGCAACATCGGTGGAATAAAAAACCAGCGCCCCGCCTACGCTTGGGCTATGTTCGCCAAGGTGTCAGAACATTCAAACACTATGCGTTCACGCAACCACTTCTGGATATATCTACTACGTTACACAAACTTCTTGACACTACCTCGTTACGCCCTGCCGAAGCTTGATCCCGCTGTCCGGATAATCGAATATCATGAGATCGGAATGGCAATGGCCGTCGATGAAGCCCGGAGAGACGACCTGCTGCCGCACGTCGATCGTCTGCCGCGCTTCCGCGTCGATGCGGCCGATCGCGGCGATCCGCCCGCCTTGAATCGCGACATCCGCTAAGTACCATGGGTTGCCGGTTCCGTCCACGATACGGCCGTTTTTCAAGATAAGATCGAGCATAGCGTCTCCTCCTTCCGTTTATTCGAGCATGCCCCGGGCAAGGACGGGGCGCTCTTCATACCCGTTCTCCTGCCGGAAGTACACGCGGTTGTGCAGATTGATCGTGCTGCAAATATGATTCGGAACGATGTGCAGCACATCGCCGATGGTCAGGCGTGCCTCCTGCGCGGCGGTTCCGAGGCGGAGCATCCCGTGCTCCTCCGTCAGCCTCTCGAGCACGGCGTCCTCCAGGCCGATCACATGGCCGAAGCCCTGCAGCCGGAGCGGCTCGGTATTCGGCTGAACGTCGGTGGCGAACGTCTTGCTGCCGCCGTCGATAACGGCAAGATCGGCCGCGGGCCGGCTGACGACGGTGACGCGGACGACGCCGGCGCAATCGTCCAGACCGCAGACGCCGAACGCCGCCGTCATCCGGTCCTGGAACACGTAAGTGCCCGGACGAATCTCGGTCACGCCGGCTGCCGCTGCGGCCCAGGCGGCTGTCGGCGTCGAGCCGACGCTGACGTCGGCGAGCGGAATGCCGGACGCGCGGATCCGCTGCGCCAGCGCCGCCATCATCCGGCCCTCTTCCTCGCCGGCGGAGCGCACATCAAGCGTCGGTCTGCCGTCATAGAGCGCGCCGCGGAACGTATAGATGCCGGTCAGCCGCAAGCCGGGCAGCGCGTGAATGCGCTGCGCCAGCGCGGCGGCTTCCTCGTACGGCGCGCCGGTGCGCCGCAGGCCCGTATCGACCTCCAGCCGCACCTCGAGCTCCGTGCCGGAGCGCTTGGCCGCCTCCGACAGCCGCCGGGCTCCTTCGAGGCTGTCCGCGCCGACGATCAGCCGGATGCGCCGGCTCAGCCGAATCGCCCGCGCGATCTTGGCCGGCGTCACGAGCGGATAGGCGACGAATACGTCCGCGATGCCGTGATCGGCCATCGCCTCGGCCTCGGCCATTTTGGCCACGGTGATGCCGTCGGCGCCGGCCAGCAGCTGCTTTTCTGCCACCCATGGCATCTTGTGCGTCTTCGCATGCGGACGCAGCCGCACGCCGCGGCTGCGGGCCGTCTCGGCCATGGTTCGAATGTTGAGCTCCATTTTGCAAGTATCGATGATCACACAGGGAGTATCCAGCGCTTCTTCGGAAATCGGCGTCATCCATGCTCACGTCCCTTCTCATCGTTTCGCGGTAAAGCATTTATATCCGGCAAAGCGTTCCGGCGTTTCAGCAAAGCATCCGTATATTCGGCAAGCGTTGCGGCCGCGTGCGAAATGGCGAAATATTGCCGCTTTGCATAGGCACGCTTCAATACGCACGGCGAGCCGTTTCGCGCCGGCAAGATGCCCGCAAGTAGATGGTAGCATATCCCATATGAAAAACAAATACAAAGTCCGGCCGCTCGCGAAATTTTACTCCACTTTGCCGTTTGGTCTGCCATTGATCGCTTGGAGCGGTTCCGGTATAATCCAAGCATATGCGAGAGGAGGAGTTTATTGTGGCGAAAGTTTACCGAGGGGATTTTCACGGCGAACCGGCTGTCTGGCTGCAGGCGGGCGCTTATGAGGCCGCCGTCGTGCCGCAGATCGGGGCGAACCTGATCGCATTCCGCGACACGGAGAAATGTTACCGCTTTCTGCGCGAGCCGGAGGTCGAGGGAATGGAGGCGTTTCGCGCCGCTCCCGCCGTTTACGGCATCCCGGTGCTGTTCCCGCCGAACCGGTACGAGGACGGCAAGTTTCCTTGGGAGGGACAAGTGTACACGTTCCCTGTCAACGAGCCGGCTACGGGAAATCATCTGCACGGCTTCGTACATACGATTCCGTGGGAAGTGACGCAGACAGGCGCAGACGAGACGGAAAGCTGGGTCGTCCTGGAGCTTAAAGTGCGGGAAGGGCATTCGGTGCATGCGTATTTGCCGCACGACTTTACGATCCGCCTTCGCTACACGCTCAGCGCCTGGGGGCTGCACCAGCAGGTGACGGTGCGCAACGAAGGAGCGAGCCGGATGCCGTGCCTGTTGGCGTTCCACACAACCGTGAACGCGCCGTTCGCTCCGGGAAGCTCGGCGGAGGACTGCCGGTTCAGGCTGACTGCCGGCGAGCGTTGGGAGCTCAGCGAGCGGATGCTGCCGACCGGCCGCTTCCAGCCGCTGACGCCGGAGGAGGAAGCGATGCAGGGGGAAGGCGTGTACCCGTTCTTCGCTCCGATGGACAATCACTACACCGCACGTCCGCAGAACGGCCGGAACCGGATGGAGCTGACCGATCTGCGCGAGCGGGTAACGCTGGTGTATGATGTCGGCGCTGGCTACGGCCAATGGATGGTCTGGAACAACAACGCGACGCCGGGATTTTTTTGCCCTGAGCCGCAGGTGAACCTGGTGAACGCGCCCAACGTGGATTTGCCGGCCGACCGGATCGGCCTCGTATCGCTGGCTCCGGGAGAGATGTGGGAGGAGACGGCGCGGCTGTACTGCAAGCAGGCGTAAAGCGGCCGACCGGTCGGACTGAACGACTGTCTGGACGCAGGCGCATCGCAGATTGTCCGGACTGAAGCGAATGGGCAAACTGGACGCAAACGCATCGCAGGATGTCCGGACTGAAGCTTAAGGGCAAACTGGACGCAGGCGCATCGCAGATTGTCCGGACTGAAGCGTATGGGCAAACATCTGAGGGAAGGCGGGTCCGGCTTGGACAAAGCGCTGAGCGTCATTGGGAGCATTCGCCAGTTCGATCGCTGATGAGCCCGAAGACGGCGCCATCTTCGCAATGGGGCGGGGAGCGGGAGCGTGCCGAGCGACATCCTGCCCGCTAAGGAACCCGTTAATTCTGAATATAAAGAAACAAAGGGCTGGAACGGATTCCAGCCCTTTGCCCGTTTGCCGATGCCGCAGCTTATTCGAAAGCGGGCACGACAGCGTCGTTATACGTATTTTTGATGAACGTCTTCACGTCTTCCGAGGTCAGCGCATTGGCCAGCTTTTGCATCGCTTCGGAATCCTTGTTGTCCGGACGGGAAACGAGGATGTTCACATAAGGCGAATTGCTGTCTTCGATGAACAGGGCGTCCTTCGTCGGCACGAGACCGGCTTCCAGCGCATAGTTCGTATTGATCAGCGCCAGGTCCACCTCATCGAGAACGCGCGGCAGCATGGCCGCCTCGAGCTCGCGGATCTCCAGGTTTTTCTTGTTCTCCACAATATCCTTCACGGTGCCGTTCACGCCGACGTCTTCCTTCAGCTTGATCAGGCCGTTCTTCTCCAGCAGCAAGAGCGCGCGTGCGCTGTTGGACGGATCATTCGGCACAGCGACGACAGCGCCGTCTTTGAGCTCGTCCACCGATTTGATCTTTTTCGAATAAGCGCCGAACGGCTCGATGTGCACGCCGACAACCTCGACGAGGTCCATGCTTTTGTCTTTATTCATTTGCTCGAGGTAAGGACGGTGCTGGAAGAAGTTCGCGTCCAGCTGCTTCTCGAATACCTGCACGTTCGGCTGCACGTAATCGGTAAATTCCTTCACTTCGAGGTTGACCCCTTCTTCTTTCAGCTTCGGCTTGATGGCGTTCAAAATTTCCGCATGCGGCTTGGCGGTAGCGCCTACCTTCAGCGTCACTTCCTTGTTATCCGCCGGAGCGGCTCCGTTTTGTTGCCCGCTCGGCTGCTCGGCCGGCTTTTGTCCGCAGGCTGCCAGCGACACGGCCAGAACGATGGACAATGCGACAGTCGCCATTTTTTTCATGTGATGATTCCTCCCCAATTTATCTGTATCAACATCTATATCAAAAATCCTATTTTCGCTGAAAATGCCGGACGAGCCGGTCACCCAGCGATTGCAGGATTTGAACGAGCACCAGCAAAATGACTACGGTCACGATCATGACGGTTGTCTGAAAGCGCTGGTAACCGTAGCGGATCGCCAGATCGCCGAGCCCGCCGCCGCCGATGACCCCGGACATCGCCGTGTACGATACAAGCGTGACGGCCGTAATCGTTACGGCAGCGATCAGGCCCGGCCGGGATTCCGGAAGCAGCACTCTCCAGACGATCTGCCAATACGTGGCGCCCATCGCCTGAGCGGCGCGGATGACGCCGCGGTCCACTTCGCGCAGCGACGTCTCCACAAGCCGCGCGAAGAAGGGGGCGGCGGCAATGACGAGCGGCGGAATCGAGCCCGGCACGCCCATCGAGGTGCCGACCAGCAGCTTCGTCAGCGGAATGACCATGATCATCAAAATGATGAACGGCACCGACCGCAGCACGTTGACGACAAAAGACAGCAGCGCGTATACCGCGAACTGCTCCAGCGGCTGCCCCCGCGACGTCAGGAACAGGACGACGCCGAGCGGCAAACCGATGAGGACGGTAAACAGCGTCGACAAGCCGAGCATCGTCAGCGTGTCCGCCGTCGCTTCGCCGATACCTTGCCAGTCGATCTCAAGCAAGCTATTCATTCCGGATCACCTCCACATCGAGCCCGAGGCTGCGCAGCTTGTCGATCGCCTGCTCCGCTCCGCCGTTTTCTCCCTGCAGCTCCAGCACCAGCTGACCGTAGGGCGTATCCTTCAGCCGGGATACCGTCCCTTGCAAAATCACGAACGGCACACTCGTCTCGCGCATCGTTTCATACAGCACCGGCTCGTACGTCTGCTCTCCGATGAACGTGACGCGAATCCGCAGCCGTCCGGCCGCATTCGCGCTCCGCAGCGCGTCCGTCCCGTCGTCCGGATTGTCGGTCACCTGGGCGACGAATTCGCGGGTCGTGCGGTGCTGCGGCTTCAGAAATACGTCGGCGACCGGCCCCATCTCGACGATCTCGCCGCCGTCGATTACGGCGACGCGATCGCAGATCGAGCGGATGACGTGCATTTCATGCGTGATGAGCACGATCGTGATGCCGAGCTTGCGGTTAATGTCGAGCAGCAGCGACAGGATGGCGTTCGTCGTCTGCGGATCGAGCGCCGAGGTCGCCTCGTCACACAGCAGTACCTTCGGGTTCGTCGCCAGCGCTCGGGCGATGCCGACCCGCTGCTTCTGGCCGCCGGACAGCTGGGACGGATATTTCCGCCCGTGCCCGCTCAGCCCGACCAGGCCGAGCAGCTCCTCGACCCGCCGCGCAATCGCATCCCGCGGCTGCTTCGCCAGGCGCAGCGGAAAGGCGATATTGTCTTCGACCGTGGCGGACGACAGCAGGTTGAAATGCTGGAAAATCATGCCGATCGAACGGCGCATCTCCTGCAGCTTGCCGCTGCCGAGCCGGGTCATGTCCACGCCGTCGACGATCACCTCGCCGGACGACGGCTTCTCCAGCATGTTGATCATCTGCAGCAGCGTGCTTTTGCCGGCTCCGGAATGGCCGATAATGCCGAAAATTTCGCCTTTTTGTATGGAGAGATCGACGTTCCGCAGGGCATGCACCTGCTGACTGCCGACCTGATAATATTTGGATAGGCCGCTCAAACGAATGATGGTGGACACCTCCCGTACTTTGCGCTAGCCGCGCGAAAAAACCCCGGACAGACGCCCAGGGCTCGGTTTATGCTGTACGCAAGTCCCTCTCATCTGCCAGAATCGTCCGATTCTGAGGAATTGGCACCTGATTTTCCACGGTCACAGCAGGCGCTGACCTCATGGAACGGTTGCCGGGCTTCATCGGGCCTTTCCCTCCGCCTCTCTGGATAAGAAGTTGTTTCATTCAGTTGTAATGATGGACGCCTATGACGCACAATTCCTTGCGTCATCGGTCGTCACCTGCGGTGTTGAAAAATTTTCGGGTAGATCCCCTTCAAATTTTCAAGATAGACGCCTACGACGAGCAATTTCTTCGTCATCGGTCGTCACCTGCGGTGTTGCAAATTCAGCGGGTGAATACCGCAGAATTTGCGAGATACAATTTAGAAACGCTAATAGTTTACAAGAATTTATGCGGCAAGTCAATTGGCAGTTCGTCCCTGGGGCGCCTGGGTCGTCCCTGGGCTGCTGTTGCCGATCGGGCGACAAGCTTATCCATCCCGAGGGACAAGGCCGGCGAAGCCGCCGCCTACGGCAAGCGCACTTCCGCCCCGGTTTCGGCCGACTCGTAAATAGCGCTCAAGATGCGGATCATATCGACGCCATACTCGGGAGTGATGATCGGCTCTGCCTTGCCCTGCACGCAATCGACGAAGTGATGGATATTTCGCTCATGCGTCTTGACGGCCGCTTTCGGGAAGCGCGGTACGATATCGCACAGCACCTGCTCGATCTCCGTCATCAGCTTCAGCTCATCGCCCTTCAGGCTGCAGCCGGCCTTCGTGCCGCGCAGCTCCAGAAACTTCTGCTCCTCCTCCACGTTGGAGGCCCAGCTGAACTCGATCTGCAGCGTCGCGCCGTTGTCGAAACGGATAAAGCCCGTCGCCAGATCCTCGACGTCGAACGTGCCATCGTTTGGCACGGGGCGCAAGGGATCGGGGGAGGGGGCGGCGGCAAATTTGCGGTAAGCGGCGCCCGATACGGCGACCGGCTTCGGATTGCCCATCAGCCAGACGGCCAGGTCGATCATATGCACGCCGAGGTCGATCAGCGGTCCTCCGCCGGACAGCGCCTTGGTCGTGAACCACCCGCCGCGGCCGGGAATGCCGCGCCTGCGGACCCACCCGGTGCGTCCGGTATAGATTTCGCCCATGGCGCCGCTTTCGATATATTTTTTCAAAAATTGCGCGGCCGGCATAAACCGGTTGTTGCGCATGACCATCAGCACCTTGCCGGCCCGCTTGGCGGCGTCCGCCATTCGCTGCGCTTCCGCAGGATTCACGGCGTCCGGCTTCTCGCAGAAGACGTGCAGCCCGCGCTCCAGCGCCGCCACCGCGATTTCGGAATGGTACACGTTCGGAGTGCTGATGCCGACGGCATCCAGCTTTTCGCGCTCCAGCATTTCCCGGTAATCGGCGTACACCTTGCCTGTGCCGTACTCCTTCGCGGCCGCTTCGGCCGAAGCGGCATTCGGGTCGCACACGGCGGCGATCCGTACCTCGGGGTGGGAAGCCCAGCCGGGACCGTGCGCGTGTCTGAAAATGTTCCCTGTTCCGATAATGCCCACGTTGATTGTGCCCATACTCGTTATTCGTTCTCCTTTCCTGACGCCCTTATGGGCGGGAAGCTCGCTTCTTGTCTCTATCATAATGGACGGCGCGGCCGGGAAACATGCCCGTATTGTGGCTCATTCGTATGCAATTGTGTCCAGGCATCGGATGAACGAAGGCGCAAGGTCTCTCGCCGCCGCTCGCCGTGCCGCCGGGCCGAGCAATTATCGCACCCGGCAGGGAAACGGGGCTTGCCTGGCGAAATGATGAATCGGTGCGAACGATCGCTGAACGTGGCGGCGATTGCCAAGAGAGGCGACAATTGCCAAAAAAGCGGCATCGGCCGCCAAACGAGGCAGCGATTGCCAAAAGCGATCGAGCCATTACGATTCAATAAGACGGAGGAACCGTGTACATATGAAATTCATCCATACTGCCGACTGGCATCTGGGCAAGCTGGTGCAGGGCGTCCATATGACCGCCGACCAGCGCTATGTGCTGCAGCAGCTTATCGACACCGTCGCAGCGGAGCGGCCGGACGCCGTCGTGATCGCCGGCGATTTGTACGACCGCGCCGTCCCGCCGACGGATGCGGTCGATCTGCTGGACGAGCTGCTGAGCAAGCTCGTCGTCGATCTGAAGACGCCCGTGCTGGCGATCTCGGGCAATCACGACAGCCCGGACCGGCTCGACTTCGCCACGCGGATCATGGAGGGGCGCGGCCTGCATCTGGCCGGAAGGCTTAATCCCGAGCCGAAGCCGGTCGTCCTGAGGGACGAGCATGGCGAGGTGCATTTTCATCTCGTGCCGTACGCCGATCCGGCGCAGGTGCGGCACGCGCTCGGGGACGAGGAGATTCGCACGCACGACGACGCGATGCGGGCGCTGACGGGGCGGATCGTGCAGACGATGAATCCGGCCGCGCGGCACGTGTTCGTCGGCCACGCCTTCGTGACGCCGGCCGGGGAGCCGCAGGACAATACGAGCGAATCGGAGCGGCCGCTGGCCGTCGGCGGGGCGGAGCACGTCCGCGCGGAATATTTTCGCCCGTTTCATTATACGGCGCTCGGCCATCTGCATCAGGCGCATTACGTGCTGGATGAGCGGATTCGCTATGCCGGCTCGCCGCTGAAATATTCGATCTCCGAGGAGCGGCACGACAAAGGCTTCTACATCGTCGAATTGGATGCGGCCGGCGCGGCGACGGTGGAGAAGCGGCCGCTGAAGCCGCTGCGCGACATGCGCCGTGTCGAAGCTGCGATCGATGAGCTGACAAGCCATGCTCCTTCCGACGATTACGTGTTTGTCACGCTGCTCGACGATAATCCCGTCCTGTTCCCGATGGAGAAGGTCAGGACGGTCTATCCGAATGCGCTCCATGTCGAGCGCCGGATCGCCCCGCTCGGCGGCGCATTGTCCGCCGGAGAAAGCGGCCTAAGTCGCCGGGAAACCGATCCGGTCGAGCTGTTCGCCGCCTTTTACAAGGAAGTCAAAGGAACGGAGCTCGCTGCGGACAAGCTGAAGCTGTTCGCCGAAGTGTACGGCGAGGTGCTGCGCGAAGAGGGGGAGGCTGAACAAGGATGAGACCGCTCAGACTGACGATGACCGCATTCGGCCCGTACCGGGACCGCGAGACCATCGATTTCCGGCAATTGGAGCATCATCGGCTGTTCGTCATCTCGGGCAATACCGGCGCGGGGAAGACGTCGATTTTCGACGCCATCTGCTTTGCGTTATACGGAACGGCCAGCGGCGAGGACCGCTATGACGCCCGCATGCTGCGGAGCCATTTTGCCCATGAGGATACCCATACGTCCGTCGAGCTGGAATTTGCCGTCGGGCAGCGTACATACCGCGTCTTTCGCCAATTGGGGCACAGAAAAGGCGGCAACAAGACGGAAACCGGGGCGCGCACGGAGCTGTACGAGACGACCGGCGGAAACGAAGTGCCGTGCACAGACCGCTTCACCGTATCGGATGTCAACCGCAAGCTGGAAAATATTCTCGGCCTGACCAAGGACCAGTTCGGGCAGATTGTGATGCTGCCGCAAGGGGAATTCCGCAAGCTGCTGACGTCCGACACCGAGAATAAGGAAGAGATTCTCAGGCGCATCTTCCGCACGACGCTGTACCGGAAGTTGGAGGACCGCCTGCAGCAGCAGAGCCGCGGGCTGAAGGAGGCGCTGAAGGGCGCGCAGACGGAGCTGGATATCTACGTCAAGCAGGCCGCCGCCGCGCTGCCGGAACGCGAGGACAGCGCCTTGTTCCGCACCTTGGCGCAGGAATACCGCGGCGCGCCGCAGGTTGCCGACGGGCTGGCGCAGGAGGCCGCCCATTACCGCCGCGAAGCGGAGGAAGCCGCGCAGCGCAAGGCGGAGGCGGACCGCCGCCAGGAGCGCAAGGAGGCGGAGCTGCGCGCCGCTCTGGCGCTGAACGAGCGGTTCCGCGAGCTCGAGGCGAAGCGAGCGCAGCGCGAGAGCCTGCGCCAGCGCCAGGACGGCATCGCCGCGCAGGAGCGCCGGCTGGCGCTGGCCGTGCGGGCGGCGCAGCTCGTGCCCTACGAGGAGCAGCGGCAGCGCGCCGCAAGCGACGCCGAGCGCCGGCGGCAGGCGCACGAGGCGAAGCTGCGCGAGCTGGAGGCCGCCCGCGCGGAGGCGGAGCAGGCGGCGGCGCAGCGCCAGGCCGAGGCGGCGCGCGAGGACGAGCGCCGCGATGCGCTGCGCGAGCTGCAGCGGCTCGGCGAGCTCGCCCCGGCGGTGCGGGCGCTGGACGAGCGCCAGCGCGAGACGCAGCGGCTGGCCGCCGAGGAGCGCGCGCTTGCCGCGGCGGCCCGCGACGCCGAGGCGCGGCTGGAGGCGCTGCGCCAGGCGAAGCAGAGCGGCGCGGAGCGGCTGCGGGCGCTGGAGCAGGAGGCGGCGGCGCTCCCCGAGCGGCGGGAGGCGCTGCAGCGCATGCGCGAGCAGGCGAAGCTGCTGAAGGCGATGCTGGAGGACGAGCGCCGCCTGCAGGAATATGCCGGGCTTAAGGCCCGCTGGGAGCGCGAGCTGCAGACGCTGCGGGCCGAATACGAGCGGCTCGAGACGGTCTGGATCGAAGGCCAGGCGAGCCTGCTGGCGGCGCATCTGCACGACGGCAAGCCATGCCCCGTCTGCGGCAGCGAGCAGCATCCGGCGAAGGCTGTGCCTGCGGCAGAGCTGCCGAGCCGCGAGCTGCTGCTAAAGCGGAAGGAGGAGCTGCTGCATGTCGAGCGGGAGTTCGTCGCGACCCGCTCGCAGCTTGCCGCGACCCGCAGCGGCCTTGACGAGCGGCGCGCCGGGCTGGCGGAGTACGGGCCGGTGCCGGACGACCTGCAGGCGCGGTACGACGAGCTTGTCCGCGAGGGCAGCCTGCTGAAGCAGGAGGTCGAGCGGCTGGAGCGCGCGGCGGCCCAGCTTCCCGGGCTGAAGCGGGAGGAGCAGGAGCGGGACGAGCAGCTGGAACGGACGGCCCGGGAGAAGGAGCAGGCCGCCGCCCGGCACCGCGACGTCCTGGTGCAGCTGTCGGCGAAGCAGGCGCTGCTGGAGCAGGAGCTGGAGCGCATCCCCGCCGAGCTGCGCAGCCCGGACCGGCTGGCCGAGCGGCTGAACCGGCTGCAGGCGCATGCCGACCGGCTCGAGCAAGCCTGGAAGGCCGCGCAGGAGCGGCTGCAGGCGGCGCAGACGCGGCTGGCCGCCGAGCAGGCGCATGCCGGCCAGCTCGCCCGCCAGCGGGAGGAGGCGGAGGCGCTGAAGCGGCAGGCGGAGGAGCGGTTCGCCCTGGAGCTTGGCCAAGCCGGCTTTGCCGACGCCGCCGACTACGCGCGGGCGAAGCTGAGCGCGGAGCAGCGCGAGGCGCTGCAGGCCGAGCTGGACACGTTCCGCACCGCCTGGGCCGCGCTGGAGCGTCATATCGCCGAGCTGGAGCGCGAGCTGGCCGGGCAGACGCCCGCGGACGCGGCCAGGCTTGGCGAGGAGCTCGCCGCCGTCAAGCGCGAGTGCGAGCTCGCCGCGGCGGCGCATCAGCAGTCGCTGCGGCTGGCGCAGGAGGCCGAGCGGCTCGGGCGGCTGCTGACGGCGGCGCACGAGCGGACCAGGGAGCTGGAGGCGGAGCTTACGCGATTGCTCGACGTATACCAGATCATGAAGGGCGACAACCCGCTGAAAATGTCGTTTGAGCGCTATATTCTGATCGAGTTTCTGGAGCAAATTTTGCAGGCGGCGAACGTGCGGCTGCGCGCGTTGTCGGGCGGACAGTTCGTGCTGCAGCGCAGCGACCGGCTGGAGAAGCACAACCGTCAAAGCGGGCTGGGGCTTGACGTCTACGACGCCTACACGGGTCAAACCCGCGACGTCAAGACGCTGTCCGGCGGGGAGAAATTCAACGCCTCGCTGTGCCTGGCGCTCGGGATGACCGATGTGATCCAGGCGCACCAGGGCGGGGTGTCCATCGAGATGATGTTCATCGACGAAGGCTTCGGCTCCCTGGACGAGGACGCGCTCGGCAAAGCGATCGAGACGCTCGTCGACCTGCAGCGCTCAGGCCGGATGATCGGCGTCATCTCTCACGTGCAGGAGCTGAAGGCGGCGTTCCCCGCCGTGCTGGAGGTGCGCAAAACGAAGGAAGGGTACAGCCGCACGGCGATCGCCGTCAAATAACGCCTGACGCCGCGGGCCGTCCAGGGCGGAAGCGGGACGAGCAAAAAGAAAGGGACGAGGAGTTTTATTCCTCGTCCCATTTTTTGGAATAGGCTTTTTTCGTTACCCAAAAGGTGAGAACAGTTACGATAATAATCGAAATAACAGAAAAAACGATGGCAGCGGTCATCGCGACTCGGTCCTTTCTTAACGGAATACAAATCGATTGTATCATGGAAGCGAGGTTAAGGGTAACAATGACACATAAAGTTCATATCCCGATCGGGACCGCGTCAATGAATGAAATGAATTAGCGAGAAACGATGGGAACCGGAGGAAAGCTCCGGTTTATTTGTACGCTTTTCCTTTGGTCAAAATACAGGGCACGCCCTTGCCGACCGCTCCCGGCAGCGACATTTTCTCCAAGTACCTGATGCCCCGCTCGCACTGCCGGCAGCGGGCGCAAACGTCCGACAGCACGACCTTCATATTGAACTGGTTTTTATCGATTTGCGACGGCGGCGTGTTTTTGCCTCTCGCTTTGTTTTTGCTCATCCTGCTCATCTCCCGGGAAATCGTTGATGCATAGTATGACGGTTCCTCGCTTTTTGACAATCTTGCATTACGAACGGATGCGGTTTTGCCGATAATAATGTTATAGACCGGCGCCGGTATGGACCGGCCGCCGCGATCGCGAGGCGTAATATGGGAAGGAGACATGACAGATGAAATATGTAATCAGCCAATGGGTAACGATCGTGGACATGAATGACGAGATCATGGCCAAGACGCTGTTTCAGCATGGGGAGTACGAATCGCTGCCGCTGACGGTAGGCTGCACGGTCGTTACGTGGCAGCTCGGGCTTCGCGAGTTCGAGGTCGTCTACGATCAGCGCGAAGGCAAGCAGACCCGGTTCAAGGTGACCGATATCGAGCTCGATCTGCTGTCGCAGCCGGCGGCGGCCCGCATTTATTTGGAGCCCGTGAAGCTGATTCTGGGCCACCATGACATCGGACAAGCGGGCTGAGCTAACGGCCGCCGTCCCGCTTCGCTCATGGCTCTTCGCCGGCAGGCTCGCTGTCGCCGTCCCGGACGACGATCAGCGGCTTTGCCACCCCTTTGTCCATTGTGCCGGTGCCGTCATTCAGGTATGATGATAAGAAAGAGCGAAAACGGGAGTGGCGGATATGAACAGAACGTTTATTGCGATCGGCAGCCTGTGCGCCCTGTTGTCCGTAGCGATCGGCGCATTCGGGGCGCACGGCCTGAAGGGCGTGCTGGAGCCCGATATGATGGCCAACTACCAGACGGGCGTGCAGTATCAGATGATGCATTCTCTCGGGCTTATCGCCGTCGGGCTGGCCTCCGGCCTGCTGCCTGCTTCCGGCCATCTGCGCCGGGCCGGGTGGTCGATGCTGGCGGGGATCGTGCTCTTCTCGGGGAGCTTGTACGTCCTCAGTCTGACGGGAGTCCGCGCGCTGGGCGCGATTACGCCTTTCGGCGGGGTGGCCTTCCTGTTCGGCTGGCTTTCGCTGGCGCTGGCTGCCTGGACATCGTCCGGCAAAGGTTCCCGCTAAGCCGCATTCGATTGCAGCTATGCGAACAATGACGATTTAATTATTTTCCACAATGGCCTGATCAACGAAAAACTGCCTGAATGCGGAACGATTGTTCCCGTCCGGGCAGTTTTTTTGCGGTATGCTTCCGCTATCCCCGAATCTCGACATCGTCGATTTCGGCAATGTGCAGCAGGTAGACGCTTTTCTCATCGACATGATAGACGGAGACGTTGCCGGAAGCCGGGTCTGCGTGCAGGACGCGGCACGGAATGCTGATTCTTCCGCCCTTCTCCTTGACGACGGTAATGCGCAGCAGCGTATTGCTGCGCTGGAATGAGCGGAATTCCTCCCAGATGGGGTCTTCTGTGAGAGCGGGAGCCTGCGGCTCCGCGGCTAGCGGCTTTTCAGGAGTCGGCTCCTCAGGCTTAACGGGCGAGGCAGCCGGCTTGGGCGCCGCGATCGATACAGGCTTGTGCACAGAGTCCTTCAGGGCGTTCTCCACGCGTTTACCTAATTCTATCCCCCCATTGATTCGATAATCGAAAACAGTTTCCGTATTCAGCAGATGAAGAAGCTTTTCCAATGCACGTCCGTTGGTGGCGTCCTCGATCATGATGTCTACATTGAATACATACTGTTTGTTGCCGTCGCCTTCCACGCGCAAAAGTCCTCCTGTTTTTTTTCACTACTATACCACGATTCGTCCTGGGAAAAAAGTCATAATTGAATAGGAGATTTGTTGTCGGATGAATCGGACAAATGGCCTACTTTCCCGCGCCCGGATCACGGGAAAGCGCCGGAAAACATATAGTGAATCATACACGATGACAAGGGGAGATTGCCGGATGATGCGCATGGAACCGATCGAGCTGACCAGGGGCACCGCGCTCGCGATCGAGGTCAAGCTGCCCAAGACGACGCTGCTTGTCGTAACGACAGACAAAGGCTACATCATGTGCGGGGCGCTCGATGTCGCGCTGTTGAACGAACGGCTGAGCGAGCGTCGCATTATCGCCGGGCGGGCGACGGGGGTGAGGACGATACAAGAATTGCTCGATGCCCCGCTGGAGTCGGTGACTCATGAGGCGGAGAAGCTGGGCATTACGGCAGGGATGCAGGGACGGGCGGCGGTTGAGAACATGTTCTGACGACAAGGCTGCGAATGCGGCAGCCTTGCCGCGTCGCCTATGCGGCGTTGGGAACGGTGTGTGGTTCGGGGCATGTCTGCGGGCCGTTTTGGCGCTTTCGCCAATCCAAGGTATAATGATGGTATTCCGGGAGGGAAGCGCCATGCAGATCAAAAAAATAACAACTCGCAAAATATATGAAGCCATCGCCGAGCAAATCAAGGACATGATCGTCGGCGGGGACCTTAAGCCGGGAGACAAGCTTCCCTCGACGAAGGAGCTGTCCGAGCGGTTTCAGGTCGGCCGCTCGACGGTGCGCGAAGCGCTGAGCGCGCTCAAGGCGATGGGGCTGGTGGAAATCCGTCAGGGGGAAGGCAGCTACGTGCGGAGCATCGAATACAAGGACGTCGAGCTGCCGCAATATGACGCCGTACTGATGAGCCGGGAGACGGTGCTCGAGCTGATCGAGGCGCGCAAGGCGCTGGAAATATCCAATGCGGCGCTTGCCGCGGAGAAGCGGAGCGACGAGGATTTGGCCAAATTCGAGGCCGTCCTGCAGCGGATGCGGGAGCATATCGGCGACGAGGAGGAGGGAGAGCGGTCCGACATGGCCTTTCATCTCGTTCTCGCCGAGGCGACGCACAATTCCATCATGGTGCGCCTGATCGAATCGATTTCGGCGCAAATGCAGACGGCAATCCGGCAGACGCGCCGCCTGCAGATGTATGCGAGCCGCGAAGTCTCCAGCCAGCTGCTTGCGGAGCACCGGGCGATCTACGAAGCGGTGAAGGCGGGCGACCCCGCGGCGGCGCAGGAGTGCATGCGCGAGCATCTGCTCCATGTCGAGCAGGTGCTGCTCCGCTATTTGCGCCCGTAACGGCGTTAGTCGGCTTCTGAAGGCCTGCGGCGGCGAAGCGGATTCGGCACGCCTGCCGCTATCGGCTTAGCTCGGTCGCATCAAGGACGATGTTGGTGTGCTCCAGCACCTTCAAGCGGTAGGTGCGTCCTTTCTCCACATTGATATGATGTCCCGAGAGCTCGTATTCCTTGCCGTCGCCGGTCTTGATTCTGTCGCCGCCCCGCTTCGGATTCCACTTGCTGACGATCTCCGCCTCCTTGAAGACGGGGCCGCGGGCGATATCCGCCAGAACGCCACCGATCATAATCAGCGCATACAGAGCCAAAAAGCCGATGAAGACGAGCGGAAAAAAACGAAACCAGCCCATTCGGTTATTCGCGGTTCGGCGAATGTAATTCGCCATGTAAAAATAAAAATAACTTAAAAAGATCAGCACGCCGCAATAACCGCCGAGAAAGATCAAGAAATGGCTGCGCACGTCCCCGGTATATTCGGCCAATACGGCGAGCGTGCCGATCAGCCAGATTAGCGCGATGCCGAGACGCGCGATATTTCTTTTTCTCCGGTACCAGACCCGCCTCTCCGATGGCGCAAGCTTGTGCATGATCCCCATCCTTTCCGTTCCCGAATCCAATCTGTTTTTTCGGACGAACTCAAGCGCTGCTGCTTGCATCCCATAGGTAAAACGTGCGGGAGGAGCAAAAGTTTCCGCAAATGAAAAAGGAAGGAGACGGCTGCCCCTTCCTTGACATTGCAAGAGCCAAAGGCTGTTTCAGATCAGTTTTTGTTCACCAGCGCATAGACGCCTCGCACGATTAAAGCTCCGGAGAATACGACCATCGATACCACGCCCGCCAAATCCAGGACAGAGTCCAGTGCGGACAGCACGGTTCCGGCTACCGGCACGGCGGTGAAAACATAGCCGCCGAGCAAGCCGGCGCCATATACGACCGTTTTTTTAACGTTACAGAAAGTTTAACTTCGCTAAAGCATTAAAGCGAAGTGCGACTTTCTGTACCAAGAAAAACTACCGCTAAAACGCGGTCGCTCATCCTTGAAAGGACGTCGATAGACGTTTTTCTTATCCATTCGGACAACACCTCCTCCTTTAGCACTGCTACATCTTATGTCGCGCTGCCGAGCCCGCGTGGTTCGTTGGCGGAGCGTTCAGCGGATACTCGCGCAAAAATGAGTCTTTTCAAACAACAACTTATCTGATAACCTGATAAGTAATGACGGATTCAATTATGATGATGAAGGATGATATCGATGCGCGTGTCTTTATTTGTCACTTGTCTTGCCGACATGATGTATCCCGATGTGGCTGAAAGCGTTGTCCGGCTGCTTCACCGCTACGGGTGCGAGGTCGATTTTCCCGAGCTGCAGACGTGCTGCGGCCAGCCGGCCTTCAACAGCGGCTATCAGGACGAGGCCCGCGAGGTGGCCCGCAACCTGATTCGCGCTTTCGAGCACAGCGATTACGTCGTATCGCCGTCCGGCTCCTGTACCGGAATGGTTCACCATTATTATCCGCAGCTGTTCGCGAACGAGCCGGAGTGGAAGGCGAAGGCGGAGGCGTTTATAGAGAAGACGTATGAATTTACCCAGTTTCTCGTGCGGGTGCTCGGCGTGGAGGATGTCGGGGCTTTTTTTCCGGAAAAAGTCACCTATCATCCGTCCTGTCATGCCTCCCGGCTGCTGGGCATCAAGGAAGAGCCGCAAGTGCTGCTCAGCAACGTGAAGGGGCTCGAGTTCGTCGATCTGCCGCACAAGGAGGATTGCTGCGGCTTCGGCGGCACGTTCGCCGTGAAGATGGCGGATATGTCGGAGGCGATGGTATGCGAGAAGGTAGCCAACGTATGCGCGACGAACGCGTCGGTGCTCGTCGGCACCGATATGGGCTGTCTGATGAACATTGACGGCCGATTGAACAAAGAGAACAAGCCGATGCGCGTCATGCATATTGCACAGCTGCTGGAGGAAGGGGTGAAGCGCGGTGAGCGGACAGGCGATTGATGAGAAGCAGCTGATCGGAACGGGGCTGAAAAAGCGTACGGAAGAAGCGCTGGCCAATGATTTCCTGCGCAAGGCCGTCGCCTTTACGACGGATAAGCTGCGCACGGGAAAACGGCAGGCGATGGACGATTTCGGCCATTGGGAGGAATGGCGGGAGAGGGCCCGGGCCATCCGCAAGCATGTGGTCGAGAATCTGGATTATTATTTGACGCAGTTCTCCGACAACGTCGCCAAGACGGGCGGACATGTCTACTTCTGCCAAAGCGGCGAAGAAGCGGTGCGGACGTTCCTGGACATTGCCGAGAAGCGGCGGGCGAAGCTCGTGGCGAAGGGCAAGTCGATGGTGTCCGAGGAGATTCATTTGAACCACCGCCTGGAGGAGAAGGGGATCGAGGCGATCGAGACGGATCTTGGCGAATACATTTTGCAATTGGCCAAGGAAACGCCGTCTCATCTGATCATTCCCGCCATTCATAAGAACAAGCAGCAGATCGCCGATATTTTCTCCGCGGAGTCGGGCGAATCGTTCGCGCCGGAGACGAAGGTGCTTGCCGGCTACGCCCGCCAGCGGCTGCGGAATTATTTTCTGGAGGCGGACATCGGGCTGACCGGCTGCAATTTCGCCGTCGCCGAGTCGGGCTCGATCACGCTCGTCTCCAACGAAGGCAACGGCCGGATGGTGAGCACGCTGCCGAAGTGCCATGTCGTCGTCATGGGCATGGAGCGGCTCGTCCCGTCCTACGACGATCTCGAGGTCGTGCTGAACATGCTGGCGCGCAGCGCGACAGGGCAGAAGCTGACGACCTATACGTCGATGATTACGGGGCCGCGCCGCGAGGGCGAGCTGGACGGGCCGGAGGAGCTGCATGTCATCGTGCTCGACAACGGCCGGTCGGCGCAGCTCGGCGACCCGGTATTCCAGGAGGTGCTGCACTGCATTCGCTGCGCGGCTTGTCTCAATGTCTGCCCGGTATACCGCCACGTCGGCGGCCATACGTACGGCAGCGTATACAGCGGCCCGATCGGCGCCGTGCTGACGCCTTTGCTGCAGCAGGACATGAAGGAAGCGGGACAGCTCGCCTACGCCTCGAGCCTGTGCGGCGCCTGCTACGAGGCGTGCCCGGTGAAAATTCCGCTGCATGACATGCTTGTGCAGCTGCGGGCGCGCAAGGTGAAGCTCGGGCTGACGCCGCTGGCGGAACGGGTGGCGTTCAAGACGTATCAGACCGCCTTCGGCAACGTCACGCTGTACCGCATGGCGGCCAAATCGGTTTATTATTTGCAAAAGCCGCTCATTCGCAAAGGCTATATCAAGCAGGGGATCGGGCCGCTCGCCGGCTGGACGCAGTCGCGCTTTTTGCCGATGAAGCCGAAGAAGAGCTTCCGCGAACGGTGGGAGGAGCTTCAGCGCGAGCTGAAGGCGCAGGGCCGACCGGGATCGGGCGCATCTGCTCAAGGAGGTGACCGGGCATGAGTCAAGGAACGATTCGCGGCCGCGAGGCGTTCATCGCCAACCTCTCGTCAAGGCTCGGCCGCCAAGGGCCGCCAGCGGAAGCGCCGCGGCACCCTTATCGCGGAGTGCCCGATTTTTATAAGGAGATCGAACGGACGACGGAAGAGAAGATCGAATGGTTCGTGAACAGCTGGGAAGCGTTGACCGGCAAGACGCTGATCGTCGACGAGGCCGAGGCTCCGGCGCGGGTCGCGGAATGGCTCGTGGAGATAGCGAAGGAGCTTGGCGTGAAGAACGTCTCCCGCTGGGAGCATGAAGGGCTCAAGGCGCTCGGCCTGGACGCGGCGCTGCAAGCTGCCGGCATCGGCGTCGTGCCGTGGGTGCCGGTGGAAGAGGAGGGCGGCGCTAACGCCGGCTCCGCCGCCGGGGAAGCGGCCGCCTCGCAGGAAGCCGACAGCTCGAACTGGGCGAAGCGCAGCGAGCTGCTGAAGCGGACCGAGCGCTGCGAGCTCGGCATCGTCTGGCCGGATTACGCCGTGGCCAATACCGGCACGCTCGTGCTGCAGTGCTCCCCGCAGCGGGGGCGTTCCGTCAGCCTGCTGACGTCGATCCTGTTCGCCGTGTTCCGCGCGGATCAGCTGGTGAACCGGATGGGCGAGGCATTCGCTGCCATCACGGCGGGCAAGCGGCATCCGCTGGACTATGCGTCGTCGCTGAACCTGATTACCGGCCCGAGCCGCAGCGCCGATATCGAGAACGATCTTACGATCGGCATTCACGGTCCGGGCAAGGTGTATGCGGTGATTATCAAGTAAACGAGCTTAAGGCGTGGCAGAAAAGAACGATCGGTGCTCCGGTCGTTCTTTTTTCATATGTTGGAAATTTTATGACCTGCGGCTCGTTTCTGGAATCGCTGCCAAGGCGGAGTGCTTGCGTTACGTTCTCTGCAAATGATCGTCTTTCAGCAAACGATCGTCGCTGGCATTCGCAATCGGCGGAACCGGGCTGCCGGGAATGGATTGCGCGTTTTGCTGCCTCTCGTTGCAAGTCTCTTGTTTTGCTAGCCGCGGGCTCACGTTTGGCCGGGCAGACCTTAAGTTAACGATAGCCACAGTGCTTATTTCCCTCGAAACGCTCGATTGGAAATTGTAACGCAAGTGAGCAGCCTTATTCGGCATTTTGGGGTACCGATTCAGCGTTTTTGACAAAATAGCGTTACCTAGTTGCGTTACATTTTAAAAAGGCAGCGTTTCAGCAAAATAGCGTTTGTCACTTGCGTTAGAGATGAGAGTGCGGCTCACAGCTCGCTTGCAGCCCTCGGTTAATGGCAATCGGTAGCCTGACGAATCTTGCCGGGTGAACGCCGTTCTCTTGCCGGGTGAGCACCGTCCTCTTGCCGGGTGAACGCCGTCTTCTTGCCGGGTGAGCACCGTCCTCTTGCTGGGTGAACGCCGTTTTCTTGCCGGGTGAGCAATGTCCCGCTCCCCGGGCGTTGCGGCAAATGTTGCATTTTTTACAACAAGTACAAGGGGGTGAGCCGCATCTGCAGGTCAATCATGTATAAAATGCAACATTTCAGGCATATTTCCTCGATTTGAAGCCGATTGATCCCAAATTATTGCACGAAATACAACAATGCTCTCTCCTTTCGGGGAAAGGTGGGGAAAATATTGTATTTTCTGCAGGATTCATCTCCATCGTCGGCTGAGCACGGTGAAACTGAGGAGGCCGCGGCCTTCCGGTCACATCCGGCCTTGCCGAGCGGCTCTGCCTAGCTCCGCAGCCAAGCCGTCCAGCTGTCCAGCCTTGCCGCGAGCGGCTCTGCCTAGCTCCGCAGCCAAGCCGTCCAGCTGTCCAGCCTTGCCGCGAGCGGCGGTTCGCGTTTGGCCCTCGCCTCTCCGCTTGTCCGCTGGGCTCCCCTGGAAATTTCATGGTTGACACCTTCGAAAAGCGGGTGCTACTATAAAAATGTCGAAATAAAAAACCAAGGTTTTATATACTAAACCATTGGAGGGCGCATGGAGAAGAAATACTGGGTTCCGGCGTTGGAGAAAGCGAACGACGTGCTGCAAGCGATCGCCGAATCGCCTTCTGCGCTGAAGCTGATTGATCTGTCCAAGCGTCTCGGCATTAACAAGAGCTCCATGTTCTCTTTGCTGGCCACGATGGAAACGCTCCATTGGGTGACGAAGGAATCGGACGGCACGTATTCTCTCGGGTCGCGGATCGGCTCCTTTGGAAACGCTTTTTTCAAGCAGTTTTCCTTGATCGAACGGTTCCACAAGGAAGCGTCGGTGACGAAGCACGCCATTCAGGAGACGATTCAGCTTGCCAAGCTGGAGGGCGGCGAAGTGCTGTATCTCGCCAAGGAAGAGATGCCGTCTCCGGTCCGCCTGGCGACCGAGCCGGGCAAGAAGCTGCCGGCCTACGCTACCGCGCTGGGCAAAGCGATGCTCGCCTGGCTCGATGACGAGGCTTTCGCCGCCGCGCTCCCCGACGAAGAGCTGGGGCCGGCGCTGACTGCCCATACGGTAAGAAGCCGGCGCGAGCTGCAGGCGCAGCTGGCTGAAGTGCGCGAGCGCGGGGTCGCGTTCGACCTGCAGGAGGCCGTTATGGGCTTTTGCTGCGTGGCCGCCCCGGTTCGCGATGCCGGGGGACGAGTTGTCGCCGCGATCAGCTGCTCGATGTTCCAGCATGAATGGGAGGCCAAGAAAAGGCAGGCGCAGGAGGCGATCTGCGGTTTGGCGAAGCGGCTGTCCCAAGAGACGGATATCGCTTGATGCCAGGGACGATTTCGTTCGGACACTAACGACGATGAAGGAAGTGGATGGAATGAGATTGAAGGACAAAGTTATTCTGATCACGGGCTCCGGCTCCGGGATCGGCAAAGCGACCGCGCTGTTGTTCGCCAAGGAAGGGGCGGCGGTGGTCGTCAACGATCTGATCGAGGAGAAAGGGCAGGAGACAGTCCGGGAAATCCGCGAGTCCGGCGGTCAGGCTGTGTTCGTTCAGGCCGACGTGACCGACTCTGCCTCGGTCAAGGCGATGACGGAGACGGTGATCGGCCAGTTCGGCCGCGTCGACGTCCTGTTCAACAATGCCGGCGTCAGCGGCGTCGGCGCGATCCACGAGGTCGATGAGGACGCCTGGGACCGCGTCATTCGCATCAATATTCGCGGCGTTTTTCTGCCATCCAAGCACATTCTGCCTTATATGATGGAGCGCAAGCAGGGCACGATCATCAATATGTCGTCGTGCATCGCCGAGATCGGCCTGGCCCGCCGCGCGTCGTATTCCGCGACCAAAGGCGCGGTGCTCGCGCTGACCAAATCGATGCAGGTCGATTACGCGCCTTACAACATTCGCGTGAACGCGCTGCTGCCGGGGACGATCCTGACGCCGTTCGTGGAAAATTATTTGCGCACGTCGTACGACGATCCCGAGCAGGCGATTCAATCGATCAAATCCCGCCAACTGAGCGGCGAGCTCGGCCGTCCGGAGGATGTGGCCAAGGCCGCATTGTTCCTGGCGTCGGACGAGTCCAATTTTATGATGGGTTCACCGCTGTACGTCGACGGGGGCGTCGTGTTCGGCAAAAACGCCTGATCTTTAGGCAAAGTCCTATTCGGTTTGATGCAGATGAGCTGAATCAGCCGGCAAGCCGCAGGACCGGGCGGTTACCGCCGAGAAGCTGGCCGCGAGGCGCCGCTAATGCTGGAGGTTTTCAACGACGCACCGGAGGCTGGCAGACGGCTCAAGCGAGACTTAACTGAACCGCGCACATAAAGGAAAAACGAAAGGGGACAGCATTTCTATGAAACTGCTTACGATCATCGAGAACGGCGCATACGAGCTCGGCGTCAAAACCGACCGCGGGGTGCTGCACGTGCGCAAAGCGCTGCAGGCGACCGGGGCGAGCGGGGTGCCGCAGACGGTGCATGAAGTCATTGAGGGAGGCCAGGCGGCATTGTCAGCGCTGCAATCGTTCGCCGAGCAGGCGCTGTCCGCAGCCGGCAGCGACGCCTATGTGCTGGATGAAGCAGGCATTACCTACGGACCGTGCGTTACGCATCCGAACAAAATCATCTGCGTCGGCCTCAACTACCGCAAGCACGCGGAAGAAACGAATGCGCCGATTCCGCAATACCCGATCCTGTTCAACAAATTCAACAACACGCTGACGGGCAACGGCCACGACGTTCCGCTTCCGGTCAAGGTGTCGAGCAAGGTCGACTATGAAGCGGAACTGGTTATCGTCATCGGGAAGAAGGCGAAATACGTGTCCAAGGAGCAGGCGCTGGATCACGTATTCGGCTACTGCTGCGTCAACGATCTGTCCGCGCGCGATCTGCAGATGCGCACGCAGCAGTGGCTGCTCGGCAAATCGTGCGACGGCTTCAGCCCGCTTGGCCCTTATCTGGTGAGCGCTGACGAGGTGGGCGATCCGAACAATCTGGAAATTCGCTGCATCGTCAATGGCGAGGTGCGCCAAAACTCCAATACATCGGATATGATCTTCCACTGCGATGAAATCGTAAGCTACATTTCCCAGCACATGACGCTTGAGCCGGGAGACATTATTTTGACCGGCACCCCGGAGGGAGTCGTGCTCGGACTGCCGGAAGAGAAGCAGGTATATCTCAAGGACGGCGACGTCGTCACGATCGAGATCGAGAAGCTCGGCTCTCTGACGAACCGCATGGTGAACGAGCGGGTCTAAGCCTGACGCTGGATTCAACACGAGGAGGAACAACCTTATGGCGGCACATATTACCTCCGGCGCGGATGCGCTCGTCATGGACGCGCGCGATCACGTTGCGACGGCGATCAAAGATTTGCAGGCAGGCGACCGCATCACTTACCGCCTGCAGGATCAGGTGCTCGAGCTGACGCTCGCCGACGCCATTCCGTTCGGCCACAAGGTGGCGATCGGCCGCATCCCGGCAGGCACCGAGGTCCGCAAATACGGCGAAATCATCGGCCGGGCGACCGTCGATATCGCGGCCGGCCAGCACGTTCATGTGCATAACGTGGAAGGCATACGCGGCCGGGGCGACCAGGCGAGAGCGTAACGAACAGGAGGCAACGACATGACGGCTCATATGATGGGATACCGGAGGCCGAACGGCGACGTCGGCATACGCAATCATCTGTTGATTATTCCTACGGTTATTTGCGCCAATCAGGTGTGCAGCCGCATCGAGCAAATGGTGCCGAACACCGTGGCGATCCCGCACCAGCACGGCTGCAGCCAGATCGGCGCGGACAAGGACCGCACATTCGAGGTGCTCGCGGGCACCGGCCGCAACCCGAACGTCGGCGGCGTCATCATTATCAGCCTCGGCTGCGAGGTCGTCGACCCGCATGCGCTGGCGGAGGCGATTCGCCCGACCGGCAAGCTGATCGAGGTGTTCGACATTCAATCCGTCGGCGGGTCGGTCAAAGCGATTCAGCACGGCGCCGAGCTCGCCAGGAAAATGCGGGCACAGCTCGATGCGATGCAGCCGGAGCCGGTGCCGTTCAGCGAGCTGATCATCGGCGTCAAATGTGGCGGCTCCGACGCCACCAGCGGCCTGGCGTCCAACCCGGCGCTTGGCGCGGCGGCCGACACGCTGATCCGCCAGGGAGGCGGTGTCGTCATCGGCGAGACGACCGAAATTATCGGTGCGGAACATGTGCTCGCTTCGCGCTGCTCGACGCAGGAAACGGCCGACAAGCTGTATCACATCGTCGACCGCTTCGAGAAGGAAGTGGAGCGGATGGGCGCGGACATGCGCGGGGGCAATCCGAGCCCCGGCAACATCGCCGGCGGCCTCACGACGATCGAGGAGAAATCGCTCGGCTGTATCAGCAAATGCGGCACCGCGCCGATTGAAGGCGTCATCGAGTACGCGGAGCGCATCCCGAAGCACGGCTTGTACTTTATGGACTCGCCGGGCAACGATATCGAATGCGTATCAGGCATGGCTGCGGGCGGCGCCCATCTCGTATGCTTCACGACCGGCCGCGGCACTCCGACAGGCTCGGCTGTCGTGCCGGTCATCAAGATTACCGGCAACAAGCGGATGTTCGAGCGAATGAGCGACAACATGGACGTCGATGTCAGCGATATGCTCGAAGGCACGCTGAGCCTCGAGGAGGCCGGCAGCGTCATTTGGCAAGAAATCGCTGAAGTGGCAGGCGGCAAGCTGACCAAAGCGGAAATATTGGGGCATACGGAATTCAGCATCAACCGGATTGGACCGAGCTTATAACAGCTGTCCGGCAATGGGGCAGGAAGCGCCGCATTCCGCCTGGCAGGCGGGCGCGCTGGATAGCCTAGTGCGATTTTGCGGGAACGCCCTTTGACCGGGAATTTGGGGAATCGGCGGCTTCCGCTCCATTGAAGCGAACCAAGAGGAGGAAACAAGCTATGGCAAGATTGGCCAATCGCATCGCGCTGGTCACCGGGGCCAGCCGCGGCATCGGAGAAGCGATAGCGATCCGCCTGGCGGAGGAAGGCGCGCATGTCGCCATCAACTATACGTCGGACCGCTCGCGGCCGCTGGCGGAGAACGTCAAGGCGCAGGTCGAGGCGCACGGCGTCAAGGCGATCGTCGTGCAGGCCGACGTCGGCAACAAGCGGCAGGTAGAGGCCATGTTCCAGGAAGTAAACGACAAGCTGGGGCCGGTCGAAATTCTCGTGAACAATGCCGGCATCGCGCCGTTCGAGCCGTTCCTGAAGGTAACGGAAGAGACGTGGGACCGCACGTACAACACCAACGTCAAATCGATCTTCCTGTGCTCCCAGCTGGCCGCCAAATCGATGATCGAGAAGCGGTACGGCAAAATCATCAATGTGCTGTCGACGGCGAGTCTCGTCGTGACGAGCCCGGTCATTCCGCATTATCAGTCGTCCAAAGCGGCGGCGAATATGCTGACCAAAGGCATGGCGATCGAGCTCGGCAAGTACAACATCAACGTCAATGCCGTCGGGCCGAGCACCGTCGATACGGATATGTGCACGGACTATTTGGCCGATCCCGAAATCCGTGCGAAGGAAATCGAGGCGAACCCGATGAAGCGGCTCGGCACCGCCCGGCAAATCGGCGACGCCGTCGTATTCCTTGCTTCCGAAGAAGCGATGCAGATCAACGGACATCTGCTGATGGTGGACGGAGGCCTCACGGTCAAGGCGGCTCAGCCGGACGATCATATGGAGCATTAAACCGTTAGAACAAGGGAGGGCGAGTCCGATGCGAATTAGACGCATGCTGGACCTGTCGCAGGATTTGTATCATAACTGCCCGGGAACCCCCGATTTCGATCCGCCGAAGCTGGATTATTTGGCCATCGGGCCGCGCGACGGCTGGAAGCTGGAACGCCTGACCTTCACGCTGCATTCCGGCACGCACATGGACGCTCCGTCGCACAGGAACGAATTCCGCACCAATCTGGACGAAATCCCCGTCGAACGGTTTCAGGGCAAGGCGCTGTACATTCCGCTGGCCCCGGCCAAGCAGGCCGGAGAGCCGATCACGCCGGACGATTTGGCGCCCTATGCGGACCGGATGGACGGCGAGACGATCGTGCTGCTCTATACCGGGTGGGGGGAAAAGCGGGCCTGGACGACAGAATGGATTGATCAGTCGCCGTTCGTGAACAACGAAGCGGCCCGCTTCCTGGTGCGGCAAGGCGTGCGGGGCGTTGCCATCGACCACTTCAGCGTCGGCGGCACGGGCGACGAGAACGAGGAGACGCACCGCATTCTGCTCGGCGCGGACATCTGGATCGCCGAAGGGCTGCAGCTGGACTGTCCCGAGCTGGCAGAGGGAGACTGGCATCTGTTCGCACTGCCGATCAAGGTGCGCGAGTCGAGCGGCGCTCCCGCCCGCATCGTCGCCGTACAGTACGATTAACGGCCCGCCAGGGCGTCTTGCGCCGCCAAGTCGGGACACCGACCGGCCCACTCGTGCCGTCCCGACAGGCAAGAGGCTCCGATGAAGAAGACGCGCCGTATACGCTGCTTTTTCATCGGAGCCATTTTTCAAATGTGCCAAAGAGAGCAGGGGGCGTATTGGAGGAGCAGCGCGCTCAACCGCAAGGCAGCCGATATGCCAAAGAGAACAGGATGCGTACGCTGGCCTTCGGGCGATTGCCCGGGGGGCAGTCCGCGTCTGCTTGCGGTCTGCTGCTGTAGCTGCTTGACGATCGCCTCTGGTAGTCGGCGCTTTGGCGCCCGGAGCGATGAGAAGGCCACTTACTGTCCCGCCTCCAGCTCCTGAATCTTCTTGTTCGTCAGCTCGGCCGCCTCGCGCAGCGCCGTGTTGATGTCTTTGGCGCCGGACTCCACGTTTTTGAACGCGTTGTTGAGCTGCCCTGTCGCTGCGGAATCGTATTTGTGCGTCGGAACTTTAGGGGCCGGTTCGGATTTGAAGATCGCCTGAATGTTTTTGCCCTTGAAAATTTCGACGTCCTCGCCGAACTGCTTCTTCAGCTCTTCGTCGTCGAGTGCCGGCAGCAGCCCGTTGCGGACGAAATGCCGCTGCGGCTCCTCCGTCAGCAAATAAGCGATGACCTGGAAAGCGGCTTCCTTGTTTTTGCTGGAGCTGGTCACGTGCAGATTGTGGGAATCGACGCTCATTGCTACATTCGGCTTTTCTTGAAAGCTCGGCATTTGCGCCATATCCCACTCGAACGATTCCCCTTGCCGGATGAGGTCGTTGATCCAGGTCGGGACGTCGGCGTACATCGGCCACATCGCCAGCGTCCGCTCCTTGAGGAAAGCGTCCTTCGGGGCGCTGCGGACCTCGTTCCCCGGAATTTTGTACAGATTGTACATCGTCTCGTATACTTTCTTGAACATATCCGTCTCCAAGGCCGCCCGGTTCGTCGCCGGATCGATGTACGGCAGCGACAGCTGCCCGGCCAGGCCGGTCACCGAATGATCGAGTCCGCGGTAAGCGACGCCGCCTTCGCTGCGCGTGAGCGGCTTCGACAGCTCGATCGCTTCCTCCCAGGTCATGCCGTCCTTCGGGTAAGGAACGGCGAATTTATCGAACAGATCTTTGTTGTAATACAGCACGGAAAAGTTAACCCACAGCGGCAGGCCGTACAATTCCCCGTTTTCGCCCCACGGCTTGATCGCTTCCAGCGCCGGTTGATGAAGCTTGCTAAGATCCACGTTATATTTTTTGATCAGATCGGTCATGTCATAGAGCAGTCCTAAATTTTTGTAGGAGGACAGCCGGGGAGTGCTGTTGTACAAAATATCGGGAAAGGCGTCCGCTGCCACCAGTTCGTCCGGGTTGCTGCCCTTCTGCTTGCGAACGATGTCCAGCTTGACGCCGGGGAATTTTTTCTGCACCGGCTCGACGATAAATTTGGTGACCCATTCGTCGGACAGGCTGATGTCCATATAAATGCTGAGATTCGCCGTCAGGTTAGGATCGAAGCTGCCAGGAGCGGCAGGCGTCGGGGAAACGCTATCATTATTTGGAACGCCTCCTTTGGAGCAGCCGGATAGCACCGTGAGCAGGCAGAGGGCGGACGCCGCGGTCCGCATGATTGTTCGTTTCGTCATCGCGATGTACCTCCAATTTTGATAGATTCATTCAGTCATAGGCGTCTATCTTGAAAATTTAGCGGAGATCAGCCGATAAAATTTTCAACAACCGCAGGTGACGACCGATGACAAAGGATTCCTATGTCATAGGCGTCTAAAGGCGCAGCTTGATGGGAGCGGCGGGCTCCGGTATCATGAAAGGACAAAAGCCTGCCGCATTTGCACCCCAAGTCCCAAGCGAGGAGTGAGCAACGGTGAAAATCCCGTTATACCGCTTCAGAGTGGATTATTTGACCCGTTATTCCGATTTCAATCCCTTGCTGCTGTTCGCCCAAAAGTACGAATTCGGGCCCGACGAGCAGGCCCCGCTGCGCGTCTGCTACGCCAACGCGATCGTGCTGGTCGAAGAAGGACGGGGCACGCTTCTGCTCAAGGGACAAGAGGTGGCGCTGCAGCCTGGCTCGCTCGTCTTCATTGCCGCGGGTGCGGCGCATCAATGGATCTCTTCGCCGGAAGATCCGATGGTGCACCGGTGCGCGTATTTCGATTGGAAGTATGTCAGCAGGCCGGCGTTTCAGTACCAGCGCAATTATTTTCACGGCGTCGATACCCCGTTTCGCACGGAATGGGCCAGTACGCTGCCAGGCCTGAAGCTGCAGGAGGCGCTGAAGGTCAGCAATATTCCCCTGTGGGTGTCTTACTTCAACGCCTTCACGCAGCCGCCGGAGGTGCTCGGATCGCGCAGCCCGCTGGAATCGCTGCAGTATAACGGCGCTTTTCAGACATTCCTGCACCATTACTTGTCATTTGCGGTGAACAATGACGCGCTGTACGATCCCCGTATCGCCAAAATACTGGAGATGATCGACGGCTCGCCGCTGGAGGAATCCGAAGCCAATCTATACCGCTGGGCAAAGGAATTGAATATCGGCCGCAGCCGGTTTCATCAGCTGTTCAAGCGGGAAACCGGACTTACGCCGCACGAATATTTGCAAAGGCTGAGGATATACCGGGCGGCCGAGGATTTGTGCTCCTCCCGGCTCAGCGTCACCGAAATCGCACAAAAGTACAATTATTCCTCGATTCACTATTTCTCCAAGGCATTTCGCCACATGATGGGCTTATCGCCGTCCGAATACCGGCTCCGGCATCGCTAGCACGCCGTTTGCAGCGGCGGCGACGGAGCGGCCGTACCCCTTGGCGTTAACGGCGGGTAACGGCTGCGGTTGCCGCTGTCGCTGCCTTCGCCTGCTTGCCGGCCTCCAGCGTGACGATATAGGTTGCGGAGGCCCCTGGCGCCAGGGTGACGCCTTCCGCTGCACCGGACCATACCAAGTCGCGGAATTGTTCCGGCAACGAGACGGTCACCTGCGTATCCCTCTCGGCCGTAATGACTGCCTCGAAGCAGCCGGCGTCCAAATCCCAGCGGCAGTCGACCGAACCGGTGCAGAAGCGCAGCCCTTCGAACTGTCCCTGCCTCCAGCGCTTCGGCAGCGCGGGCAGCAGCTTCACCTTGCCCGGCGACGCGTACAGCAGCATTTCCTGCACGGCGTTCGTCCAACCGAGCGCCGCGTCAAGCTGGACCGGCGCTTCCGGCATGTTCATACAGACGCCCATTTGCCGCCAGTCGTTATGGACCGTAAAGAAATTGTTCAGCAAGCAGGAGCGGGACAGAACGTCCAGGCATTCGAGCGCGTCGTCGCCGCTGCCGAGTCTGGCGTAAATGGCGGACATGTGGGCGAGCGACCAGCCGGTCTGCGCCCCGATCAGCCGTTTTCGCACCGCGGTCTCGAACGCTTGGAACAGCTCCGGATTTTCCTCTCTCGTCAGCTCCTTGCCGGGGAAAATCGGGTAAATGTGCGACAGATGCCGATGATCGTAGCGGTCGTCGAAGTCCGGATGCATCCATTCGCGAACGGCGCCGTCCTCGTTCACCTGATACGGCGGGATGCGCTCCAGCATGCGCCGCCATTTGGGGATCTCGTCCTCGTACCGCTGCGCCGCCGCGCTGCCCTCGATCAGCCGGGTCAGCAGCTCTTTCAGGATCGCGAAATCCATCGTCGCGTTGATCGCAGTAGGCATCGGATGCGCGAGCGGCTTGCCGTCCTCCGGCATGAAATTTTGCGGCGTATTCTCCGGCGATACCGACGGGTACATCATCAGCCGTCCGTCCGCATCCTCGACCAGAAAATCCTCGTAAAATAGCGCCGCTTCCCTCATAAAAGGCAGCACGTTATCGCGCAAAAAAGACGTATCCCCGGTATACAAATAGTATTCGTAGTAGTGGGAAGCGAGCCATCCGGCCGCGCCGGTCCAGTTCATGATAACCGGGACGATCTGGTTCGGGTAGCCGATGCCCGGCGTCGTTCCCGCGGGAATGTACACCCCTCGGCAGCCGTACAGCTTGCGGGCACATGCTCTGAAATCGTCCATCATGCTGTCATAATAGCGGATGAGCGAAGGCATCAGCTCGATCAAGCCGCCGGCCGGCGCATGCCAATACATCATTTGAATGTTTTCGTTGGCCATGTGATGGCCCCAGGTCAGCCGGTAATCGCCCGCCCACAAGCCGTACAAGCCGAAAGGCTGGCCTTCGGGGCAGGTGCCGGAGATGAACAAATACCGGCCGTAAGCCCACATCTTCTGCACGAGCTCGTCGGGCGCTTCTCCGCCATACGCTTCCAGCAGCAGCTCTTCGTTGGCGCGGGAGCCGTCATGGCTCCCGATGCGGACGGAAGCGGAGCGGAACAGCGGGCGGTGAAGCCGGACATGCTCGGCCAGCAGGGCGTCGTATGCCGGCATGACCGAGGCCAGCTCCGCTTGGAGCCGCGGCCATGCCTTGGCGCGGTCGTCCTTGACGAACGTTTTGACGAGAGCGAGGACGCCGCCGGCTCCCGCGAACCGGATGCCTTCCGCGTGCTCTGTCAGCTCCCCTCCTTCAGGAACGACGCGCAGCACCGCGCCGAAATCCGTTCCGTCATCGTTCGTCGCAGCATAATAGAAGTATCCGTCCTCGCTGCGAACTTCGACCGACTCTGCCAGCTCCTTCAGTTGCTCCGCCAGATGCGGCTTGCCGGACTTGTGCATCGCCAGGGCGATGTCTCCCCGCAGGCTTCCGTTTTGAACCGCGAGCCGGTAAACGATCATGTCATGGGCCCGGGAAACGAAAAGGGTTCTTTCATAGGAGGCCTGCCCTTCTTTCCAAGCGACGGACACTTCGCCGGTGTCCATATCGACGCTTCGCCGGTAGTCCCGGAACGCCCGCTCGCAGGGCATCGACAGCTTCAAGGCGCCGAGCGGCAGCCGCGACGCCAGACGCGTGTCGTAGCCCCGCTCCTTCAAGGTATTCGTCAAATGCCAGCTAGCTTCCAAATGCTTGCCTTCCGCCATCAGCCTGCGCGTTTCCGCTAGCGTATGGCTAACGTCCGGGAGTTCGCTTTTGCGCCCCCAGCGCCACAATTCCGCATGATTAATGACAACGGTTTCATCTTTCGCCGCGCCGTAGACAGCCGCTCCGATTTTGCCGTTGCCCGACGGCAGCGCCTCACGCCACAGCGCCCCCCACCAGGAGGCTGGCGTTTTCAGTATGATTTGGTTCTCTTTCTCCTTCCGAATCATGTGCAGATCCCCCCATTCCGATCGCTGTCCTTCTTGGATGAAAGCTGGCTTCGAAGCTCTTTTTATCATAGCGTTCGTTCGCCGGGGATGTCTTTGACATAATCGATGCGCGTTTGTCTTTTTTTCCAATGGGGTCGGGTCGGAAAATAAAATGCCAAAAAGAATCGATTATTAGTATTGTGTATCGCTTACGCCCGAACAATTGGCGGATATGACGAAGGGTGAGGTCACAGGAGTAAAATAAACAGCAATCGTTAAAGGTCCGCAAAAAGCCCCGCTCTGCCTTTTGACGGCATAGCGGGGCTTTGATGCACGCCGCGGCGACGGACGTTGTCGGACTTGATTGTCCGCGGCGAACAGCTTATTGCTCAAACAGCTTTTTCAAATTTTCGGTATACGGGGCGCGCACGACGCCCTTCTCTGTAATGATCGCGGTGACATATTCGTTCGGCGTGACGTCGAAGGCGGGATTGAACACCTTGATCCCCTTGGGGGCGGTTCGTTTGCCGAAACCTTCGGTAATTTCGTCCTCGTGGCGCTCCTCGATCGGAATATCGGCCCCGGTCTGCGTATTCAGGTCGATCGTGGACATCGGGCAGGCGACATAGAACGGGATGCCGTGCGCCTTGGCCAGCACTGCCACGCTGTAGGTGCCGATTTTGTTGGCGACGTCGCCGTTCGCCGCCACCCGGTCGGTGCCGACGATGACGGCTTGCACCCATCCCTTGGCCATCACGTAGCCGGCCATGTTGTCGCAGATGAGCGTCACGTCTACGCCGGCCTGCTGCAGCTCGAACGCCGTCAGCCGCGCTCCCTGCAGCACCGGGCGGGTCTCGTCGGCGAACACCTTCAGGCTCATGCCGCGCTCCCGGGCCAAATACATCGGCGCCAGCGCCGTGCCGTAGCGCGCGGTGGCGAGCCCGCCGGCGTTGCAGTGGGTGAGCACGCCCATGCCGTCCTCGAACAGCTCCAGCGCATGCTCGCCGATCAGTCGGCACGTCTCCTCGTCCTCCTGCTGGATCAGCTTGGCTTCCTCCAGCAGTGCCTGCTTCGCCGCATCCAGCGTAGCCGCGGCATCCCGGGCGAGCGCTTCGGCCCGCGCTTTCATCCGGTCCAGCGCCCAGAACAGGTTGACGGCCGTCGGACGGGACGTCGCCAAGTAATCGCACTGGCGCACGACCTGCTCAAGCAGCCGGCCAAGTCCGCCCTCCGTATGCCGGACGCCCAAATAGACGCCGAACGCTGCAGCGATGCCGATCGCCGGGGCGCCGCGCACGGCGAGCTGCTTGATCGCGTCCCATACCTGTTCGGAGGTCGTCAGCTCCAAATAGACGATTTGCTCAGGCAGCAGACGCTGGTCGAGCAGATCGAGCCGATCCTCGAGCGAATTCCAGCGGACGGACTGCAGCCAGTCCGCCGTTTCTCCGCTGCGATGTTGTGTCGATTGATCGAATGCATTCATCAGTAGGATAATCTCCTTTTATATCGTATCTTCGGGGCGGGAACGCCGCCGTTAAGCCAGCCTGGCCTAAGCCGCCGCGTCGCGTCGCAAAGGGCCGCCTCGCCGCTGTTTTCGGGCCCTAGCGAACCGCCTTCTGCGCAATTTCCAGCATCTCTTCGATCGTTTCGGCTTTGCGGTGGTGCTTAATGAGCGTCGTGCCGATCGTCAGGGCAATGCGCTGCGCGCGCTCGCGGGCGGCGTCATCGGCGATCTTGTCGATATCCGCGACATGCGACAGGCCGTGAATGCGGCGGACTGTTTTGCAGCCGGTGTAGCCGAAGGTGTCCTGCAGCAGCCGCTTCATATAAATATCCTGGAACCCTGCGGTTGCGGAGATACGATCGACGCCGTGACGGTTCCACAGCTCGAGGAATTCCCGCTCGAAGCTTGTCCACACGTCGCGGATCGTGCCGAGCAAATATTGCCGGTAATCGTCCCGCGAGGCGGCATCCGGACTCCAGCCTTCCTGGGCGGCGAAATTGAGCATCAGATTGGCGAAGACGGCGCCGACATCGAAGCCCATAGGTCCGTAGTAAGCGAATTCCGGATCGATCACCTTGGTCGAGTCCGCTTTGACGAAAATGCTGCCGGTATGCAAATCGCCGTGCAGCAGCGCTTGCGCGTGCGTCAGGAACCCGTGTCTCAGCAGGGCTACTTCCCGATGCAGCTCCGTATCCCGCCAGATTTCCTCGACGGCATCGCGGATGGCGGGGGAGAAGCTGTTGTTCGGCGAATCCGTATACGGATCGTCGAAGATCAGGTCCTCGGTAATTTTGCACAGATCGGGGTTGATGAATTGCTTGACGCGCTCTTTTTTCTGCTGCTGGTTCATGCCGAGATCGGACGTATAAAACAAGGTTTGCGCCATAAAGCGGGCGATGTGGCCGGCGAACAGCGGATACCGGCTGCGCTCCATCAAGCCTTTGCGCATAATGATATGATCGCTCAAATCTTCCATGGCCGTCAGCGCCAGCGCCGGATCGTAGCCGTACACGCGCGGCACCAGATCGGGGCACAGCTCGCCCTGAATCACGAGCGCCTCGCTCTCGATGCGAGCCCGGTCGAGCGACAGCGGCCACGATTCGCCGACGACCTTGGCATAAGGCAGAGCCTGCTTCAAAATGATGCTTCGGCCCGTAGACGGCTCCGTAATATGAAAGACGAGGTTCAAGTTGCCGTCGCCGATCTCGCGGCATGACAGCTCGCTGTCCGCACGGAACAGATCGGGCAGCTTCCTCGCGTATTCGATCGCTTCGGCTTCCGTTAAGGCATGATATGTGGACATGGACGAATAATTCCCCTTTCGATCATCAATGCCTCTAGTATAAATCAAAAACCGAAAGGTTGGAATATGTATACCCTACTTTATTACTCGGAATAAAGCTTTGCCGTCCCAAAATGCAAAAAACAGCGCAAACAGCGCAAACGGGGGAAGCCCGTTTAAGAGCTTTCCCCCGCCGCGGCAAATGCCGTTAAAACATCCGGCCTCTGCGGTGCTCCACCAAATCGATCGCTCCGAGTACCATGTGCGCCAAACCGAAGCCGATGGCCGCCGTTGCCGCCATCGGATATTTTCCGCGCAAGGCGGCGCCTGTAGCCGTTACCGCCGTTCCCAGCACTGCGGGAATCAGTCCTTCACGCATCACCTGGTTCACTCCTCTTCGCGGTATGGTTGGTTGAAGCCATTAATAATATCGTACAACAGTACGCATTTTATTATGGTAACGAAATGTCAGATGGAGCCAGCCGCTTTTGTTCGGTTGCAAAGCCGCTGTATGAAAACTATAATTCAGGATATATATTCCGGCAGGCTGAATGAACCGGAGGCGAAGGAGCGGATAGCGATCATGGGGAATACAGTCGTCGCGCTAAAGGAATGGGCCGTTGCCGTTCAAGCGTTAACGCTCGGCAAGCAAATTGTCGTGATGCGCAAAGGCGGCATTCGAGAGGAAACGCGGGATTTTCAGGTGGAGAGCGACAGCTTTTATTTGTATCCGACGTACGAGCATCAGAAGGCGGAGCTGGTCAAGCCGGAGTTCGTCTCGCTGCTTGCCGATACGCGGAAGGATTGGAATCCGGGCGATACGGAGACGGTGATTCGCGCTTATGCCCGCCTAGAGGAGGATTTGCTGGTCGATTCCCAGGAGCAGCTGGACAAGCTGAGAGATTGCCATATATGGACCGACCGCTTCGCCGAGGAGAGGCTGAGATGGAAGCGGACGAAGCCGCTGCACGTGATGCTGCTGCGCGTCTATGAGCTGGAGCGGCCTGTCCGGGTGCCGATTTTGTCCGAGTATGTCGGCTGCAAGTCGTGGATCGGTCTGCCAGGCGAGCTGGAGGCGGTGCCGCGGAAGCCGGTGCTCGGGGACGAAGCGTTTCGCGCGGAAGCGGATAGAGTAAGGAGCTTTCTTGGCATTTGTTGATTTATTAATGGATTATGGTAAGATATAATTAGGTTGAAATACATTGAGAATCATTGAGAATCAGTTAGTAATGATTCTTTGATTAGAATATTTTGAAATTTTGGAGGAGTCGAATCATGTCTAACAAGCCGCAGTTTATTATAAACGGTTTGAAAGCGACGGTCGAAGGGAAAGAGATTTTGAAAGGCCTCGATCTGAAGATTCAGGGCGGGGAAGTTCATGCGATCATGGGGCCGAACGGCACCGGGAAATCGACGCTGGCGTCCACTTTGATGGGCCATCCGAAATATGAGGTCACCGAAGGCAGCGTGACACTGAACGGCGAGGACGTGCTGGAGATGGCTACGGACGAAAGAGCGAGAGCCGGTCTGTTCCTGGCCATGCAGTATCCGAGCGAAATTACCGGCGTGACGAACGCCGACTTCCTCCGCAGCGCCATTAACGCCCGCCGTGGCGAAGGCAATGAAATCTCGCTGATCAAGTTCATCCGCCAGATGGAAAGCAAGATGAAGGATCTCGAGATGAATCCCGAGTTCATGCACCGTTACCTGAACGAAGGCTTCTCCGGCGGCGAGAAGAAGCGGAACGAAATTTTGCAGATGATGATGCTGGACCCGAGCATCGTTATTTTGGACGAGATCGACTCCGGTCTCGACATCGACGCGCTGCGCATCGTAGCGGATGGCGTCAACGCCATGAGGTCCGAAGAGCGCGGCTTCCTGATCATCACGCACTATCAGCGGCTGCTAAACTATGTGAAGCCTGATTTTGTCCACGTCATGATGCAGGGCCGCATCGTCAAATCCGGCGGTCCGGAGCTTGCGGAACGCCTGGAGGCCGAAGGCTACGACTGGGTGAAGGAAGAGCTCGGCATCGTCGATGAGACGGTAGGCAACGACGAAGAGGAATTCAAAGTACCGATGAATACGACGGCGCCCAAATTTTAAGACGCCAGGCGAGCGAGAAGGAGGATATCGTATTATGAGCGCACAAACCGTTCTTCCCATCGATCGTCAGTCCGTTGCGGAGCAGTCGCAAGCCAGGCGCGAGCCGGAATGGATGACTCATCTGCGCGTCGAGGCGCTGGAACTGGCTGAATCGTTGGAATTGCCCAAACTGGAAAAAACGAGAATCGACCGTTGGAATTTGCAATCCTTCGGTTCCTATAAATCGAATGAGCCGCTGAATTCGCTGGATCAACTGCCCCCGGCGGCCACTGCGCTGCTGCAGAACGAAGGCCAAGGAAAGCCGGATAACCTGCTCGTGCAGCGCAACTCCGGCGTCGTCTATCACAGCGTGTCCGAGCAGCTTAAGGCGCAGGGCGTTATTTTCACCAGCCTGCAGGATGCGCTGGAGCAGCACGGCGATCTGGTCAAAGCGTACTTTATGTCCGTTGTCGGCAAGGAGGAGAACCGGCTGACGGCGCTTCATGCGGCGCTTTGGAGCGGCGGCGTCTTTCTGTACGTTCCCCAAAACGTGCAGGTTGAAGTCCCCGTTCAGGCGCTGTTCTTAACGGACGATGCGGAGGCGAGCTTCTCGCCGCACGTGCTCATCGTCGCCGAACAGCATTCTTCGGTCACTTATGTCGACAACTATTTGTCGGAAGGAAACCTCGGCGGACTCGTGCAGAACGGCGTCGTGGAAGTCGTCGTGAAGCCGGGGGCCAAAGTGACCTTCGCTTCGGTGCATCACTTAAACGACAGCGTGACCGATCTGACTTACCGCCGGGCGCTTGTCGAGAATGACGGCTCGATCGAATGGATCGTCGGCGAAATGAACAGCGGCAACGCGATGGCCGATACGACGTCGCTGCTGAAAGGCAGCGGCTCGCAGTCGGACGCCAAAGTGATTTGCGTCGGGACGAACGACCAGAAGCTGAACATTACGACGCGCGCCGTTCATTTTGGCAAAAGCTCGGAAAGCGGCATGATTACCCGCGCTGTCATGCGCGACGAGGCGACGGCTATTGTCAACGGCGTGACCAAAATCGAGAAGGGAGCCACGAAGGCAAACGGCGAGCAGACCGAGAAGGTGCTGATGCTCAGCCCGAAAGCGCGCGGCGATGCCAACCCGATTCTGCTCATCGACGAGGACGATGTGAAGGCCGGGCACGCTGCCAGCGTGGGCCAGGTGAATCCGGAGCAGGTATATTACCTGATGTCGCGCGGCATTTCCCGAGCGGAAGCGGAGCGTCTGATCATATACGGCTTCCTCGATCCGGTCGTCGCGGAAATTCCGCTCGAGCTGGTGCAGAACCAGCTGCGCTCCATCGTAGAAAGGAAACTGGGACAATGAACGCGGCGGACCTTCGGAAGCAGTTCCCCATTTTGCAGCAGGAAGTGAACGGCCATCCGCTCGTTTATCTGGATTCGGCCGCCACTTCCCAGAAGCCGGCTTCCGTCATCGAGGCGGTCAAGGCGTACTACGAGCATGACAATGCCAATGTTCACCGCGGCGTGCACACGCTCGGCTCGCGGGCTACGGACGCTTACGAGAACGCCCGCGAGAAGGTTCGCCGTTTCCTGAACGCCAGATCGACGGAAGAAATTATTTTCACCCGCGGAACCACCTCGGCGCTTAATCTGGTCGCCTCCAGCTACGGCCGCGCGGTGTGCGGCGAGGGCGACGAGATCGTCATTACGCCGATGGAGCACCACAGCAATCTCATTCCATGGCAGCAGGTCGCGAAGGCGACCGGCGCCGTGCTCAAATATATTCCGCTTCAGCCGGACGGTTCCATTCGTCTGGAGGACGTGGAGTCTGTCGTGACAGACCGGACGAAAATCGTCTCGGTCGTCTACGTTTCCAATGTACTCGGCGTGATCAACCCGGTGAAGGAAATCGCCGCCATCGCTCACCGCCACGGCGCGGTCATGGTGGTGGACGGCGCCCAGAGCACGCCGCATCTGAAGGTCGATATGCAGGAACTGGACTGCGATTTCTATGCGTTCTCGGGGCATAAGATGTGCGCACCGACGGGCATCGGGGCTCTGTACGGCAAGAAAGAGCTGCTGGAGCGGATGGAGCCGATCGAGTTCGGCGGCGAAATGATCGATCATGTCGATTTGTACGAATCGACGTGGAAGGACCTCCCCTGGAAGTTTGAGGGCGGCACGCCGATCATCGCCGGGGCGATCGGACTCGGTGCAGCGATCGATTTCCTGGAGAGCATCGGCATGGAGGAGATCGACCGCCACGAGAAGCAGCTTACAGCTTATGCGATGGACCGGATGAAGGAAATTCCGGGGCTCGTCATTTATGGTCCGCAGAGCGGACGTGTGGGCACGATCACCTTCAACCTGGACGACGTCCATCCGCATGATGTGGCGACAGCGCTTGACGCCTACGGCGTGGCGGTGCGGGCCGGACATCATTGCTGCCAGCCGCTGATGCGGTGGCTGAATGTGACGGCGACGGCACGGGCAAGCTTGTACCTGTACAACACCGAAGAAGACGTAGACCGGCTTGTGGCGGCACTTCTCAAAGCAAAGGAGTTCTTCGGCCATGCAATTGGATGATTTGTATCGCAGAGTCATTATGGATCATTATAAAAACCCGCGGAACCGCGGAACGTTCGAAGACGAAGCGGTCAGCATCGACCTGAACAATCCGACGTGCGGCGACAAGATTCAGCTGCAGATGCAGGTGGAGGACGGCAAGGTGGCCGCGGCGAAGTTCCTCGGGGAAGGCTGCTCGATCAGCCTTTCCTCCGCTTCCATGATGACCGAGGCTGTCAAAGGCAAGACGCTGCAAGAGGCGCTGGAGCTGGCGGAGAAGTTTTCCGGCCTGATGAAAGGCGAGGCGGTCGAGTTCGAATACGAGGATATTGAAGCTTTGTCCGGCGTGAACAAATTCCCGGCGCGCATCAAGTGCGCAACGCTGGCCTGGAATGCGCTGCGCAAAGGCATCGAGCAGTCGCAGAAGCATTAAAGCATAAGGAGGTAGGCAAGCATGGCTAAAAAAATGCCTGAATTGGAAGATTATAAATACGGGTTTCGCGACGAGCACCAAGCGGTCTTCCGTTCCGGAAAAGGCTTAAGCCGCGAGATCGTCACGGAAATTTCCAGAATGAAGGGCGAGCCGGAATGGATGCTGGAATTCCGCCTGAAATCGCTGGAGCAATTCTACAAGATGGCGATTCCGCGTTGGGGCGGCAATCTGGACGATCTGGACTTCGACGATATTCAATATTACGTCAAGCCGTCCGAGAAGCAGGGCAAAACGTGGGAGGAAGTGCCGGCTGAAATCAAGGAAACGTTCGACAAGCTGGGCATTCCGGAAGCCGAGCAAAAATTTCTTGCCGGCGTATCCGCGCAGTACGAATCCGAGGTCGTATACCACAGCATGCAGAAGGATCTCGAGGAGCAGGGCGTTATTTTCATGGACACCGACACGGCGCTCCGCGAGCATCCAGAAATTTTCAAGGAGCACTTCGGCACGGTCGTACCGATCAGCGATAACAAGTTCGCCGCGCTGAACAGCGCCGTATGGTCCGGCGGCAGCTTCATTTATGTGCCGAAGGGCGTGAAGGTGGAAATTCCGCTGCAGGCATATTTCCGGATCAATTCGGAGAACATGGGCCAATTCGAGCGGACGCTGATCATCGCCGACGAAGGCAGCTTCGTGCACTATGTCGAAGGCTGTACAGCTCCGATCTACAGCACGAACTCGCTGCACAGCGCCGTGGTGGAGATTATCGTCAAGAAGGATGCCCGCGTCCGCTATACGACGATTCAGAACTGGGCGCCGAACATTTACAACCTCGTTACGAAGCGCGCGGTTGCCGAAGAGAATGCGACGATGGAGTGGGTCGACGGCAACATCGGTTCCAAGCTGACGATGAAATATCCGGCAGTCGTGCTCAAAGGCCGCGGCGCAAAAGGCATGGTGCTGTCCATCGCCGTCGCCGGCAAAGGCCAGCATCAGGATGCCGGCGCCAAGATGATTCACCTGGCTCCGGAAACGACCTCCACGATCGTCTCCAAATCGATCAGCAAGCACGGCGGCAAGGTCACTTACCGCGGCCTGGCCTCGTTCGGACGCAATTCCGAAGGCTCCAAGGCCAACATTAAGTGCGATACGCTGATTATGGATAACGAGTCGACGTCGGATACGATTCCGTACAACGAGATCATGAACGATAACATTACGCTCGAGCATGAGGCGACGGTGTCCAAAGTATCCGAGGATCAGCTGTTCTATCTGATGAGCCGCGGCTTGACCGAAGCCGAGGCGACCCAGATGATCGTCATGGGCTTCATCGAGCCGTTTACGAAAGAGCTGCCGATGGAATACGCCGTCGAGATGAATCGACTCATTAAATTTGAAATGGAAGGCAGTATTGGGTAAAACTGGATATACGAAGTTTTTGAGAGGGAAGGATCGCGTTTGCCTGTCATACGGCCAGTTATTTAACATAGCTGGAGTAGCGGGCAAGCGCGTCCTTTTTGTTATCGTTACAGAAAGTTTGATCCCACTCGCCCCCGGCAGTGGAGCGATACAGGCGCCCGAAAAGCATCCTGGGCCAGGTACGAGACGGGTGCCGCGGGAAGAGACGCCTATGACGAACGAATCTTTCGCCACCCGTCGTCACCCTGCGGTATTGAAATTTTGGTCGGCAGACTGCCGCTGAGTTTTCAAGAGAGACGCCTGCGACGAGCGATTCCTCGTCATCGGTCGTCACCTGCGGTGCCCGAAAATTCAGCTTGTAGATAAAGCTGATTTGACCCCCATGCGGCTTGCGCAGCACCATCAGAAGATGAAAATGTGCCGCGGGTCTGGGGCTATTTTCAAAGAGAGAGCAAATGTTGTATTTTGTACAACAAAAGCGGGGCAATCAAGCCTATTTACGGCTCAATGTTGCACTTTGTACAACATTTAGGGCGATTTTCTCGGGTTTGAAGCCAATCACCTCCAAATTGTTGTACAAAATGCAATATTCCCCTTTCTCTTGTGCAAAGCAGGCGGAAAATGTTGCATTTTTTGCAGGATTTGTCGTCTCATGTGCCCGGGCAGGGCCCGCTCACGCGGAATTCGCACGCTCACGCGGAATCCGAACGCTAAGCTGACACTAACGCGGAGTTCGCACGCTTCATGCGGAGTTCGGGGGCAGCCTGTTGAATATTCCCGTTGCGGCAAAGTATAAAATTGCACAATAAAACCTCATACCGAAGGCAAGGTTTTTCTCAACGTCTTAGTGTGACTCCTGCCGTTTTCGCTTGGAACGAATGAACTCCTTGAACCGCTCGATTTCCTGCAGCTCCTCTTCCGTCCAATCTTCTCCGTCGTGGTGAGCGGCGACGGTGCCAATCGCATGGTGATCCATTTCATCGGTTCCGTGAAGAAGAAATTGGGTGGACACATTCAGGATCTTTCCGATTTGGATCAATTTGTCCGTCGGCGGGATGCTTTTATCCCTCTCATAGCTGGAAATATTCGCTTCGGTCATCCCCAATCGCTCGGCTAACTGCCACTGTGTCATCCCTTTAGCGGTACGCGACTGCCTAATGCGCTGACCTAATGTTGACAAGGAAAGCCCCTCCGCATCATTGAGTTTATGATAAAAGGTATTGCTCAAATTATATTTGAGTGCTATAGTATTAGACAACAAGGAGGCGAAACAAATTATGGCAAAAAGCATGGCAGCAAGGCGCGAGCTTGGCTTCAAGTTCTACGCAAATTCCGAGAGCTGAAGAATTCGAGGTTTGTTGGCGCCCGGAGCTCAAATTAAATTTTATAATCAGCTGAAATTATAACCTTTAATTTGAGTTGTCGCAACATTATTTTTGCAATTGTTATCTAAACCTGTCTTTAACTAAAATTATATTTGAGTTTCTGTCATGCAAAAAGAAGCTGAAAGGGAGAGTGGGTCAAATGGCCATGACGATGCAGAAGCTGCGGCGAGGGACTTTCCTGCACGTGGAATCCGAACTGTATGCCTATCACGAAACCCGTAAAGAAATGATGCGAATCAGAGATGAAATCATGTACGGAAGAACGTCGAATGATGAAAACTTTGGCGGCGGTCGGAGCAATGTGCCGGGCGATCCGACGGGACGAACCGCAGTGCTGCTGGCTACGGATAAACGTTTGAACCAGCTTCAGCTCATCGTCGATGCAATCGAATCGGTCTACGAGCAGCTTCCCCCGGAAAAGCAAAAGCTGATTCAAACCCGCTATTGGGCGCGGACGAGGATGTTGAATTGGGAGGGAATAGCTGTGGAGTGCAACGTGAGCCGGATTACGGCGATACGGTGGCGGGATCGGATTGTAGAGGCCATCGCCGAAAAGCTGGGCTGGAGATAATGATACGAACATGATACTTTTCGCCTCTGAATCTGATGTAAATTGGTATTGTACCACACTGGGGATGCGGGGCGGCGAGGATTACATGGTCCCAAGCTCCCGTTGGTGCTTCATCATCAAAGAGAAGGCACTCCGCTGCGGCGAGGGTGCTTTTTCTATCCGAAGAGGGAGGTGATTCCATTCCATGCAGGTCACGATTAACGGGGTGCGTCACGCGGTCCATGAAGCGCTTCGCGAGACATTTCCGCTCATACCGGTATTTAGCGAGGAGATCGAGCAGACTCACGATCCGCCGTACTTTGTGGTGCGTCTTCTGGAGCCCGTTCATACCCGGGAGCTTGGCCGCCGGTACCGGCGCGACCATCCGTTCGTTGTGCGCTATTTCAGTGCGGAGCGGTCCAGTGAGGATATGTACAGCGTCGCGGAGCAATTAACGTCAGCGTTAAAGTGGATCACGATCGGCGGGAGTCCATGGCCCGGACAAGGCATGAGCTTTCAAATTACAGACGCAGCCCTGCAATTCATGGTGACGTACCGTCTGCTCGTCTGGGAGCAGCAGCCTGATGAACCCAAAATGCAGCATCTCAAACAGGAGGGAAACGCGAATGAGCAAAAAAGCAGAACAAGCGGTTGAAAAGTCCGCTCTTAAAGCAGAGCCGGCTTACACGAAGGAGCAGTTTTTGAGCTCCAAGCGATTTACGGCGATCCAGCGAGACGTGCTGGCCGCTGTGTTGGAGGATGGCAAGACCTATACGAACTTCCAGGCCAAACAGGCGCTGGAAGCGTACCTGAGAAAGGAGCTGACCTAAGATGGCAGGAGGAACATGGACGGCGCAAAACAAGGTGCGCCCAGGAGTATATATCCACTTCAAATCCCGGCCGCAGCCGCTTGGTTCGCTGGGCGAGCGCGGCGTGGCAGCGTACCCGGCTCCATTGCCATGGGGCAATCCGGCAGAAGTGATCGTGCTGGAAGCGGCGGAGTATATGGACAACTCGTTGGAGCTGATCGGCTTCCGCCCGACGGACCCGCGCATCCGGCACATCACCGCTGCTATCAACCATGCCAAGACCGTTCTGCTGTACCGGCTCGGCGGTTCCGGCGCTGTGAAGGCGACGGCGACGATCGAGCCGTTGACGGCAACGGCCAAATGGGGCGGAACGCGGGGCAACGATCTGATGGTCGTCGTCCAAGCCAATATCGACGATGCGGAGCGGATGGATGTGATCACGCTGCTGGACGGCGAAGAAGTGGATCGTCAGACCGTCGCTGCCGTCGAAGAACTGCTGCCCAACGCCTGGATCGAGTGGTCCGGTACGGGCGCTCCGGCGGCCACAGCTGGCATCCGTCTGGCGGGCGGTGCCGACGGCACGGCCAGCGGCGCTGATTTCTCGGCGGCGCTCTCGGCCTTCGAGGGGTATTCGTTTAACGTGCTTGGCGTTCCTTTGACCGATTCGACGAGCAAGCAGCTTGCCGCCGCTTATGTGCGCAGGCAGCGCGAGGACGAAGGGAAGAAGGTGCAAGCAGTGCTTGTGAACTACCCTTCGGCAGATTATGAGGGGATTATCAGCCTGCGCAACGGCATCGTTACATCGGACGGTTTGCAAGTGCCCCCGGAATATCTGCTGTGGGAAATCGCCGCTATGGAGGCTGCGGCGAATGTCAACGAATCGCTGACGTACCGGGCGATCCCGAATGCCGTTGACGCTTATCCGCGTCTGACCAATAGCGAAACGATCGCTGCGCTGCAAAACGGCGAGCTGGTGATCACAGCCGTTAACGGGTCTGCGGTCATTGAGCAGGATATCAACACGCTCACCAGCTTCACAGCGGATCGTGGCCGAGCCTTCAGCAAAAACCGCGTCGTTCGGGTGCTGGACTCGATCGCAAGCGATGTGAAGCGCATCTTCGACATGTTCTATATCGGCAAGGTGAGCAATAATCCGGACGGCCGGGCGCTGCTGGAAGCGGAGATCGTCTCTTACCTGCTGAGCCTGCAGGGACAGGGAGCGATCCAGAATTTTGACAGTCAAACGGATATTTCCGTTCGGCAGGGGGCCGACGTCGAGTCTGTGCTGATTGAGCTAACGATTCAGCCGGTAGATAGCATTGAGAAGATTTATATGACTGTGGAGGTGGTCTAACATGGCATTTTTCAGAGAGACGGATGCCATCAGCGGCAAAATGGCCAAAGCTTACGCCACGATCAATGGCCAGGTTGAAGAATTGTTTTATGCGAAAAGTCTGGAGGCCACGATCGAGAAGAACAAAGTGGACGTTCCGGTGCTTGGGAAAACGAACACGCCGCAAAGATCGGCCGGCTGGTCCGGTACAGGCACGATGACGATCTATTACGTAACGTCCTTATTCCGGCAGCTGATGAGACAGTACGTCCAGACCGGTCAAGATTTCTGGTTCGACCTTATGGTTGTCAATGAGCAGCCTGGCAGCTCCACGGGCCGTCAGACCACCATGCTGAAAGGCTGCAATCTGGACAGCGTCATCGCGGCGCGGTTCGATGCGACTTCCGACGATATGCTGGAAGAGGAAATGCCGTTTACTTTCAACGATTACGACATTAAAGACCAATTTAACCCGCCTGTTGGTTCCTGATCCGGCGCATGAATATTCATTTTGGAGGGATTACGATATGAGCACACTGCAGCAATTTTTGAATGCGAACCCTATCGACAATTTGACAGAAGAAGTGATTGTTTCTCCCCGCTTCAAGGATGCGGAGGGGAATGTCCTCAAATTCAAAGTCAAAGCCATGAACAGCCGCGAGTTCGAAGAAATTCGCAAAGCGGCTACCGTTATTCGCAAAGGACGAAAGGTTGAGTTCGACAGTCAAGTGTTCAACCTCAAGATCGTTGTGAATCATACGCTCAACCCGAATTTCAAAGACGCCGAAAGTTTGCAAATGCTCGGCGTCACCACGCCGGACGAATACGTGCAGCGCGTGCTGCTGGCCGGCGAGATCGCCACGCTGGCGAACAAAATCACCGAGCTTAGCGGCTTCGACGTGGAGATGGAGGATCTGGTCGAAGAAGCAAAAAACTAATCAAAGAGGGCGATGCCGACGCGAATTACGCGTACTACGCCCTCCACAAATTTCACAAATGGCCTAGCGAATATTTGGCTCTTTCCCGCGAGGAAAGAGCCTTCGTTATGGCTGCCATCGATATGCGCATACAAGCCGAGAAGAAAGCCGCTGCAAAATCGCCAAGAAGGAAATAGACGAAATCACGACGAGGAAGGGGGGAGGAGAAGTGTGCAGCGTTAAAGCATTTCTCAAAATGGGAGATTATTTCAGCAATATCGTCAAAAAAGGCGCAGCCGCCGCCTTGACAATAGCCCGTCTTCAGCAGATAGCGATGCGCCGAGTGATTATGAATATCAAAGTTAAGCTTGACGATTCCAAGGCCATGCGCCTTGTGCGAGAGTTCAAGGACAAGATCTCGCGGGAGATTGCGGTTATCTCTGTTTTGGCAGGGAAGCTTGGTATCGGCAAAATCCCGGATCCCGGCGGTATCAAGGCTCCTGCTGCCCCCAAAACTCGCGATCTTGCGGGTAAGGGGGCTTCGGTTGCTGCCAAATTCGGCGATCGCGCCGATAAACTAAATAAGTCCGCAGATAAGCCGAAGAAGACGAGCGACAAATGTTGTCAATGCTGTCAATGCTGTCAATGCGGCGAAAAGGGCAAGGACGGTGCTAACGACAAGCAAGATCCGTCCAAAAAATGGAAATCCATCGCAGACGCTGCGTCAAAGCTGTTCGATAAAATGGCCAGTGTGGTTACATCTGCGATTAACGGTGCAGCCGAACTGCAAACGATCCAGGGCAATTTGCAGGCACAGCTAGGTCTGGACACGACTCAAGCGGAAGCGGCGCTGGAGGGCGTCAAGGCGGTATATCAGGCAGGCTGGGGCGAGTCGCTGTCGGGCGTAGGGGCCGACTTTGCCACGGTCAAGCAAAATATTCAAGGGTTATCCGACGATGCGGCATCGGCTTACCTGAAATCGGCGTATGCCGTTGAACGTATCTCGAACGGCAAAACCAATATCGGCGAGTTATCCAGAGCAACGCGGACCATGATGGCCAGCTTTGACGGAATGGATCAGACCCGGGCGCTCGATCTGATCGCGACCGGCTTCCAACGCGGCGGCAACTATGCGAACGATTTGATGGGCACCATTAATCAGTATGGGGCGCATTTTGCCGGCTTGGGGATGTCGGCCGAGCAGATGTTAGCGACATTGATCGCCGGCAGCGAGCAGGGAGCATGGAGCTTGGATAAAGTGGGCGGGGCCGTCAAGGAAAGCTTCTCCCGGATGAAAGATTCGAAGGCCAGCTCTGCCGCTTTTGCCGCGCTTGGCCTCGATGCGAAGTATATGGCCGAGCAGATCGCATCCGGCGGCGAAGCGGCCAATCAGGCATATCAAGCGACCTTGCTTGCCCTGAGCCAAGTTGACAACGCGCAGAAACGAAACCAAATTGGCGCTGAATTGTTTGGCTTGCAATGGAAAGACATCGGGGAAGCCGTTGTTATTGCGATGCAGGAGGGACAAAAGGGCCTCGAAGGCTTCGAAGGAGCGGTCACTCGAGCCGGGGCAGCCGTTGAATCAACATTCGCTTTCCAGATGGAGCAGCTTAAGCGAAATTTCTCTGTCGCTTTTAAAGAGAGCGGTCAAGCAGCTCTTGCGTCCCTAACCCCCTTATTAATACAGCTTAACGATGCGTTCCAATCGGGAAAATTCCAGCCGTTCTTCGATTCATTCTCTTCGGGTCTAGCCTATGTGGCGCAGTTAATCATGTTTCTCGGTGAACAAGCGCTTTGGTTAGCGGATGTAATCATGAGCAACTGGTCTTGGATCGGGCCGATTATTTGGGGGGTTGTCGCAGCTGTAGCTGCTTTGACAACTGCTATTAACATAGCAAAGATGGCTCAAGCCGCATTTAATCTGGTTATGAACATGAACCCGTTCGTTTTGATCGCTTCACTTATAATCGGAGTTATTGTCGCCTTAGTCTCTCTATGGAAATCGAACGATCAATTTAGGGTAGGAGTCATAAAGATTTGGTATTCCATACTCAATTTCTTTGATAGGTTACCGGCGTACTTCTGGAAATTAGTTGAATTGCTTACGACACCCTTCGAATGGTGGGCGAAAACCATCGGGAAAATCATTGAAGGTCCCCTAAACGGATTCATCAAGGTTATAAATGGGGTGATCTGGGTGATCAATAAAGTGGATGGAACAAATTATGCTTCTGTCCCGGAGTTCAGTTTTGAAAACATGGCCAAAGGCATAAAAGAATATGCCCGAACTAAACAAGATGAAGCCTATGCGAATGCCGCAGTCAATGCAGAAGAACGGGAAAAGAAACTGCAAGAAATGATGGCGGAAGACAATCAGGCACTCGAAGAGGCGGAGAAGGCTGCGCAGGAAAAGCCTCCGGGAGCGGAAGAGTTTATCCCACCAACATTCGATGGTTCCAAATATGCTGCCGGATACGGCGCCAACTATCCTACCCTTGAGGGGAACTCCTGCGGATGTGGCGGGGCCGGTCCTGACATCGACCGCATGGACAAATTCGGCGGGGCGGGGAGCAGCGATACCGTCGAAATAGCCAGCGAAGACCTGAGGATGATGCGGGAGCTTGCGGAGATGAAGAACATCCAGAACTTTGTTACGCTGACGCCGCAGCTGTCGTTTGGCGATACGTATATCAGGCAGGAGGGGCGATCGATCGAAGAAATTCAGGCCGAGTTGGCGGTGGCTCTGGAAAGCGAACTCGAGATTACGGCAAGCAGCGTGTTGAAGTAAGGAGGGGATTGCTATGTTCTATGAAATATGGCTGTCCTGGAACAATAAAGAAGAGGAGTTTCAACTGCCGATCAACCCAAGCAGTATCAAGATCAGTCAAGGCAGCAACAGCACAACCTATGACTTGGTCGACTTGGGGGAGATTAACGTCATCAAATCGCCCAAGCTTCTGACGTACTCGTTCGACAGCATATTTCCGGCCCGCCAAGATTACCCTTTTGCCAACGCTCAAATTTTATCGGGGATCTCGTCTGATGGAGTTTTTTACAACCCATATGTGTACTACCTGACAAAATGGATGAGGACGAAACGTCCGATTCGGTTTATGATGTTCGGCGGCCGTTACACGATCAACACTCCCGCAAGCATCGAATCGTTTGAATGGAAGGAATCGGCCGGAAGCGGCGGCGATATCGAGTACAGCTTATCCCTGAAGCAGTACGTTTTTTATACTGCCCAGCGTGTCTCATTGCTCGAAACGGCAGCCGGTACAGGCTATTCCGTCGCAGAGCCCGATCGGCCAGACGATCGGCAGACGCCGACCACTTATACGATGGTGGCCGGAGACAACCTGTGGAAGATCGCGCAGACAAAATTGGGCGATGGCAGCCGGTGGAAGGAAATCCAGCAGCTGAACGGTATCAGCGACGCTGAAATAAGAAGGCTGCCTGTCGGAAAGGTGCTGAAGCTGCCGACATGATGGAGATCATGATTGACGACAAACAGGGCGGAATATGGGATGTCAGCCGGATCGCCAGCGATGTCGTCTGGAAGACATCCCGGATCGGCAAGCCGGGAAGCCTGGAATTTACGCTAATTAAGGGCGGACTTTACGAGGACCGCTCTTTTTCGTATCGCAATGGCGATATCGTTCGGGTGCGGGCAGATGGCCGCAACGTCTTTTATGGGTACATTTTCAATATTGACGGAGGACGCAATGAGGCGGTCAAAATCACCGCCTATGACCAATTGCGGTATCTTATGAACACCGAGACCTATCATTTTGTGGGCGTTACCGCGGCGGATGTTATTCGGCGCATTGCAGCAGACTTCGGCCTTCAGCTTGGGCGCATCGATGAGCCGTCATATGTGATTCCGAAAATGTCCGAGGACGGACAGAAGCTGATGGACATCATCGATAAAGCACTGGCTTTAACGCTTGTCAATAGCGGCCAAAATTTTGTGTTATACGATGATTTCGGCTTATTGTCGCTGCGGTTGGTGGACGATCTGCTGGTCGATTTTATCGTCGGTGACGGCAGCTTGATGACCAATTATACCTATAAGCAGTCTATCGACAGTGACACGTACAATCAGTTCAAGCTGGTCCGCGACGACAAGGAGAGCGATCGAATCTTGTTTGCCAAAAGCAATGCCAACATAGTCCGCTGGGGCGTGCTGCAATATTACGAAAAGGTCAATGAACAATTGAATGACGCTCAGATGAAACAACGGCTGTATACGCTGGCGGCACTCAAAAATCGCGAGATGCGGTCGCTGAATATCGAGGCGATCGGCGACCTGCGAATTCGCGCAGGCAGTTATGTCCGAATTGTCATTCAGGAGTACGGCATCGATCAGCCGTTCCTGGTTGACCACTGTACGCACCGGCTCGGTGACGATCCTACAATGTCGTTGGAATTGAAGGTGATTTAATGAGTATGGAGCGGCTACTAAATGCCATCAAGCGGGCGGGGGCCGATGCGGTAGCGGCGTCTAATCCCGTCAACTTGCTTTTTGGAGACGTCAAGAGCAGCGACCCGCTGACCGTAATGGTTGATCAACGGTTCACGCTTACCGCCGATTTTCTCATCGTGCCGGAATCGCTGACCCATTACGAAGTGCCGCTGCGGCACGTACACTCGTATACGGACGATAGCGGCACCGGATCGGCAGCGAAAACGACAGAGCCCGCGCTGCCCGAGGAACCGATCGTCATTCGCCGCGGGCTTAAGGCCGGCGATAAGGTCGCGCTATTGCGAATGCAGGGAGGCCAGCAGTATTACATTCTCGATCGGGTGGTGGTTGCCGAATGATCCCGCAAGGAGGCACGATCAATAACGCGCTTATGGAGCGGCGTCAACGGCCTTCGCTGACATGGGCTCTCGATTTTGGCCGCGGCCGGGTCGCGGGGCGCATCGACGGGATCGCCGCGGTGAAGCAGGCTGTGCACAAGACGCTTCAGACGGATCGGTTTTGGCACGACATATACAGCGCCAATTACGGTCACGAGTTGCGTACGCTGCTCGGCAAAAGCCCATTGTATGTGCAGGCAGAGGCGTCCCGGATGGTCAGCGAGGCGCTGCTGCAGGATGATCGGATTCAGTCCGTGGAGGGGCTGTCCGTCCGTTATGTTGGCGAGCAGCTGACGGTCCAGTTTACGGTTGTAACGGAACAGGGCCAGTTCGAAGAGGAGGTGACCATCGGTGTATGAGCACATGACATATGCTTTTATTTTGCAGCGAATGCTTTCCCGGGTGCCGGATACTTTGGATAAAAGAGAGGGCAGCGTGATCTATGACGCGCTGGCGCCGGCGGCGGCGGAGCTGGCTCAAATGTATATTGAACTGGATATCAACTACAATCTCTCTTTTGCAGATACGGCCAGCGGCGAATATCTCAGCCGGAAAACGGCCGAATTTGGCGTTAATCGCCTCGCGGCGACACCTTCAGAGCGCAAAGGGGTGTTTTATAACTCGGCGAATGCCCTTATGGACGTGCCGCTGGGCGGTCGATATGCGATCGGCGAGCTCACCTTTGTTGCCAAGGAGCGCATCAGCGTCGGGACTTATAAGATGACTTGCGAGACGCCGGGCACGGCCGGCAACGAACCGTTCGGCACGCTGCTGCCGATCGATTACGTTCCCGGCTTGGCCAGAGCGGTGCTGGCTGAGGTGCTGGTGCCGGGCGAAGACGAGGAATCGGACGAAGCGCTCAGACGGCGGTTTTACGCTGCCGTCAACGAGCCGGCATTTGGCGGCAATGTCGCGGACTACAAGCAGCGGATCAACGCCATCCCGGGCGTAGGGGCCACGAAGGTATATCCCGTCTGGCAAGGCGGCGGTACCGTCAAATGCACGATTATCGCCTCGGACTGGACGCCGCCATCGCCAACGTTGGTAGACGAAGTACAGACGATCATCGATCCGACGGTTAACGGCGGTCAAGGGTTCGGGCTGGCGCCAATCGATCATAAGGTGACGATTGCCGGGGTAACCGGGCGGACGATCCATATTGAGACGACGCTGACGCTTGCGGCTGATGCGACCCCTGCTCAAGTTCAAGCCGATGTGGAGGCAGTCATCTCGTCGTATTTGCTGGAGCTTCGCAAAGACTGGGCGCATCAGCAGCAGCTCATTGTCCGGGCGGCCCAGATCGATGCGCGTATTCTTACCGTAACCGGTGTGGAGGACGTAGCCGGCACCACCATCAACGGCTCGGCGGCTAACTTGACGCTCGAAGCGGATGAAATACCGGAGCCGGGGACGGTGACGCTCCATGGCTGACGATCGGATCCTGATACACTTGCCTGAGTTTTACCGAGACATCGAAGATTTTGTGGAGCTGGCCGAAACCGAGACTGCCGAGTTGAACGTGGCGCAGGGGGCAATCGATCAGCTTTTTGACGATCAGTTTGTCGGGACATCAGGACTTCAGGCGATCAAGCGGCGCGAGCAGATGCTGGGCATCCAGGCCGATCCAACGACGGAGACGCTTGCCTTCCGGCGACGCCGCATCCTGAATCGGTACCAGACCAAGCCGCCGTTTACGGTCCGTTATCTGCAGCGTCAGCTCGACATGCTGGTTGGCGAAGGAATGACGATCGTTTCCGTCGATTCGGCCAATCGGCTGCTGATCGTCACCGCAAATATTGACAATGCCAATGTGTTCAAAGAGCTTTCGTACACGATCGAGACGATCAAGCCGGCAAACATGGCCTATCAACAGAACACGTCGCTTGAAAGCATGATCGGCCTCGAGGAGCATATCGCCGCGAAATCGATGACGTGGACTTATAAACTGGACGGCTCCTGGAAACTCGGGGAGAAGCCGTTTGTCACATACGGACCGGAGGTGCCTATTCGATGATTGCTTCAGAATTGCTGCATGACATGGCTGAATACCTGGATAGCCGTGTCGCCAAAGTAGTGATCAATGGTGATTACGAGATCACACATTTCGAGGTAAAGACGGTTAACGATAACGTTCTGGCGCTCAATTACATCGTTCCGGTTGATGAGGTGTCCTTGATTACGTTAGTCGAGCTCAAAGATGCGGCGGATAACGTGCTGAGCAGCAACGCTGTCAATGTGCCGATTACGTCAGACCATTTGATGCTGCAAACGATTGAGGTTAAGGAGGTGACGGCCTGATGGCTAAGACAGATTGGACGATGAATGATACGGTAATGCCTGAGGATATGAACGAGCTTGGAGCAGAAGTAAACGCAAAGGTCAATCATTCGTTAGCTGACGCCACTTATTATGTCAATGCATCCACTGGCAGCGACACGAATGATGGACTCAGCGCGGAAAAGGCGCTGAAAACAATAGGCGCGGCGATTGCGAAAGTGCCTCAGGTAATTAACCATATTGTAAATATCATTGTGGCGGACGGTTTGTATGACGAGGATATCTTCATTGACGGTTATGTTGGCAGGGGGCATCTATATCTAAGGGGAGATATAACAACACCGGATAATGTATCAATCCGTTCCCTGTCGGTCCATCAATGTACAGGGTATGTGGATGTTGCTGGGTTTACCATAACGGGGCTTAATGTGAATAATAAGCATGTCATTGTAGATAGGTGTAAGTCTGTCGATTTGCATAATTTGAAAACAACCGTAGCATTGTTCCAAAACTATGCGGTTGAACTGTTATGGTCCACTGTAGCGATTTCGGCAAGCGAAATATCGAATAAGCTGGAGGCAATCCGTGCCAGGCAAGGAGCGGTGGTTTATGTCTATGACTGCGTAGGGACTGGAAATGATTTTGCTTATGTGGCTTCCGGCGGTGCAAGAATCTCACCAGTGGGAACACGTATTGGAGCCAAGACCATGTATAACGTCGACTTTGGCGGGGTAGTCGCGGAAGCTATCCCTGGAGCGACAACGGGAGTCATGAATCTGTATGTTTCCCCTAACGGGAATGATGTGAATAATGGAACTAGTGGGGCACCGTTGAAAACCATCCAAGCAGCGATAAACCGTATTCCCCCTATTGTCAATCATACCGTCATTATTAACGTGGCACCGGGTACCTATAACGAAATTGTCAAGGTCGCGGGTTTTCAAGGACAGGGGATAATTCACCTGTACGCGGGGAATGCGATTAGCATGAATTATAGCGTATCCGCTGTCGCTGTGGACTTTTGTTCGTGTCAAGTCGTCGTTCGTGGGTTCAACGGAACGGCGACAGATCGGGCACCCTTTAGCGCCAATAATTCGTTTGACACCAAGTTTGAAAAATGTTCTGTCACCGCCGCGAGCACGTATCATTCCGGTTATCATGTGATCAATAACGGCATGGTGACCATTATTAATTGCAAGGTCACTAACCGTGTATACGGGGCATTTCTCAACGGAGCTGCTCAAATTATGTCGATAGAATGGGATGATAATTCGACCGGGAATACAATAGGACTCGTTGCACAGTATGGCGTCATTACCAAGCAAGGGGTACAACCACGTGGAACAACGTCCGAAACTACGGGGTTTGGGGGAATGATACGATGATTGCTATATTGCATAGTAATGGACTCATTGCCGGGTTTATAAACGAGGTAACCAACATTGATGGAGATACTATCCATGCCCTGCAGGGAGGAGCGCGTGGCGTAGGGCATGACGTTATTGTTGTGGAAGGCTGGACCTACGGCGAGGAGGTTATTTCTCCGGTTTACGAGGAACGGCCAATCATTCGATATGAAGACCGCGACGGCCAGATCGTTCCTGTCGAAACAACGGAGCAAATCATGGTGACACCTGAACAGCGCGTCTCGTACATCACGGACGGAACGGCGACATACAAGGTTGGGGATGCTTTCGCCCCCGGTCAATTTACGGATGTTCGCGATCTTCTGCCCGAATCCCCCGAACAGAAAATCGCACGCCTTGAGGCCGAGCTTGCCGCTGCGAAGGAAGAGAGCCTGACCGCATTTACGGCCATTGCCGATCTGTACGAAATGGTGCTCAAGGGAGGCGGTGGGCCGGTATGAGCCAAAGCATCGTTCAAATTTACGTCCGTTTGGTTCGCGAAGGAGTTCGAGAAATCGACTCTGTTCCGGAGTCCATCCGAAATGAAGTCACTGCAGAGTTGGCCAAATATGAAGGAGTCGCGCAGACACATTAATAAGTGCATTGAGGGCCATCAAGAGCTTCGGGCAAAATTTAAAGGGATTTTTCTGAAGCGTTCTCTCCGCCAGGAATGTATCCTTCTCGGGGAGGCGAAGTCAAAGGAGAGCAGCATAGAACGAGAACGGAGCTGTTCCTTTAACTTCGTTTCCCGGAAGGGAAGTGCAATCCTTCCTGGGAACTAAACCCTCCACGTCATTTTGTTAATTTTCACTCACAAGCTATCCCATTCCCATCTCTATCCAATTTTTTGCTGTATCCGGGGTCGCCTTTGCGGAGCGGGGCGACGCCGGCCTTGCGAGCCTCTGTGCAATTGGCGTACACCGGTTCCGTTTTTTGCGGACTTTCGGACGGTTCCGGTTCTTTTGCTTGTTCGATTGGATAGTTCCCGAATTTGATTTCGGGCTTTTCAACAACAAACAAAACCTTCGTCCCGTCCGGGTACGGGGCCAATTGATTGCCGACCCAGCTGCCGGCGCCGCGGTTGTCGCTTGCGTCTATGTACGCCACGCTCGCTCCGGCTCCGCCTTCTTCGCACATGGCCATCGGCCACTCATCCCGATCGTAGCCGTTCTTCGTCTCGATGCCTGCCAACGACTTTTTGCGGTTTTCTTCGGCTCCTTTGCGGTCGATCGTACAGACAGCCGATGCCCCTTGTTCAATGGCTCCATAGATATGCAGAGCCGTCTCGGGATATTTGTCGGATGGAAAAACAAGCTCAATATCATAGTCCTGGCTTGTCTTGCTCGTCGCCGGCTGTTCTAATGAAGAGCAGCCGCTAATGATGAAGATAACCGCAAATATCCATTTCCAAAATTTCATAAGCTCATGAGTTCCCCCCCTTGGTACAATATAACATATTTCGACAGCAAAAATCGCCAATTGCCCCGAATCTGGTCGACTTTTGTATAGATGCAGTTGAGGTGCGGTACATCGCTAAAATGGCTGGCGACTAATGTACATTCGTAAAAGCAAGCGCCATCCGTATCCGCCGCGGCTTCATGGCGTTGTCTTTGGCCGCTCATCCTTGAAAGGATAGCGGCAGACGTTTTTTTCGCGGAATGCTCCACAACGTCGACGGATGTGTTACCATAGAATCAAACGAGCGACAGATCGGAGTGGAGGAAATCGATGCTGCAGCTGCCGCGGACATTGCGAGTATTTAAACATAAAAGCGTTTTCATAAAAATGCTGCTCGGATTCAATCTGTTTGTCGTCGCGATGATTGTCGCTTTCGGCTATGTGTCGTACAGCAAATCGGCCTCGCTTCTCATTGCCGAAGTGGTGGAAGCGAACAATCAATATTTGGAGCAGGCCCGAAGCAGCATGGACAACGCGCTCATCGCATTGAATACGCTGTCCTTCCAAATCGAGCTGCAGGACGATATTCGGCGGTCGCTCTATATGTCGGAGCAGACGTGGGACATGAACCAGCTGCTGTTTCTGAACATTATCAAATACCTCAAGAGCGTGAAGCTGTCCCATCCGATGATCGTGGACATTTGGCTGCAGTATTACCGTTATCCGGTTGTGCTGAATCCCGAAGCCAAATATAATGTCGAGCACTTTTACGGACAAATTTACGCCAGCGAACCGGCCATCGATTGGCGGGAGAAGCCAGCGTATCACGGCTTTGCTTCACTCGGTCCCGCCCAATCGACCGTTTACGGGGTCAGCTCCGAGGTGATCACCTTCGCGCGCACCGTTCCTTACTCAGAAATGACGCCTTTGGGCATGCTGTACATCAATATGAAGACGGAGGATATTGCGCGCACGCTGCAAAACAGCGGCGATCCGTACCCCGCGTTCATGTATGCGGTCGACCGCGAAGGCAGACAGTTGTTCAGCGGCGCCGTGCGCAGCGAGCAGGACGAGACGCTGGAGAGCAAGATCGGGACGATAACGGATAAGGTACGAAGTCTGTCCGCAAAACAGGGGCATCTCGAGGAGACGATCTCCGGAGAAAGCTACCAGATCGTCTTTACGTCCTCCAACGTGAACGACTGGACGTATATCAGCGTCGTGCCGACTGCCTTCATCACGTCCGAGGCGAAGCAGCTCCGGCAGTACACTTGGCTTACAGCCGCAGTATGCCTGGTCGGAGGGCTGATCCTTTCCTATTTCCTGACCATTCGCATGTATCGTCCGATTCACAAGATCGTCAGCTACATCGAGTTGTTCGGCCACCGCCATCCTGAGGAACGCCGCCGCGCCGCGGAAGACGAGCTCGGGTTTATCGATCGGATCATCAATTACGTCTATTACGAGATGCACCATTTCAAGGACGCCTTTGAACGGAATTTACCGAAGCTCCGGCAAAATATGCTGTACGATCTGCTCGAAGGCCGGCTGCCCGCGGAGAAAATGAAAGAGACGGCCGAGGAGCTGCGAATGCCTTTTCGTTACGATTTGTTCCAGGTCATCGTGTTTGAGAGCATCGATTTCACCATCGACGATGATATGAGCCTGCTTGGCGTTGACATGACAGCGCTGTTCGACCAATTGGCCATCGGCATCGAGTCCACGGCAATTCGTTCGGTTCGAAAAAGAAAAGACAAGCTCGTGTCCATTCTGAATCTGAGCTCCAGCGAGCCGAATCCGGATGCGGCGGTTGACTACATCCGGAAAGTGCTGGATTACTTCAAACATCGTCATTCCCGCGCCTTTACGGTCGGGGTCGGCAAGGTGTACGGGCGAGCGGAGGACATTCCGTTTTCTTACGTGGATGCCTTATCCGCTTTGCAATACAAGGTCGTTAAGGGGCAGGGCAGCGTTATTTTCGTGGATGAAGTCAGGCAACTGCCGGCAAGTTCTTTTCATTATACGTTCGATATGGAGAAGAAGCTGATTAACGCCGTGAAGACGGGCAATGCCGAAAGCTTGTCGAAGGCGCTTGGCGCCATATGGAGCGCTAATCTGGAGACAGCGGCGCCGACGCCAGAGCTCGTTCACAATCTGTTTCAGGCTTTGGCCAGCACGGCCGTTCGCACGATTTACGAGCTTGGGGCGGCTCCTAAGGAAATATACGGAGAATCGTCTGATCTGCATCGGGAAGTGAGCGAACTGGGGAGCATGGAGGCGAAAAAAGCATGCATCGAGCGCTCTTTGACATCCATCGTCGACTGGATTCGCAGCAAACAGCAAGGACAGTACGATAAGCTGCTCCGCCAAATCGAGCAGTTCGTGGACGTGCACTATCGGCAGGACTTGTCGCAATCGATGCTGAGCGAGCATTTGGGGCTGTCCGCGTCTTATTTGAGCAGCATTTTCAAGGACGTCACCGGAATGACCTTCTCCGATTACGTCAATTCGCGGCGGATCGAACAGGCCAAAAGCTTGCTGCGGCATTCCGATGATTCGATCGCGGAAATCGCCGAGACGACAGGCTTCACCAACGCCAACACGTTTATTCGTGTGTTCAAGCGCTTCGAAGGAGTTACCCCCGGGCAATTTCGGGAGATGGAGCCTCCTTCACCGCAGAGCCGGGCGCCGGAACATGGATAGCGGTATCCTTGAGGGCCAAGGAGATGAGCTCTTCGCCAGAAGGGCTGTTTAGCTTGCGCGGAAACGCGCCAATAGCTTGCTGCGGCAGGGTGCGCGGCGGAGCCTGCGTAAAATAAATCGATCTATCCAATAAAAAGACGGTTCAACATCTGGAAAAATCAACACATTTCCAAGAAAAGATCGATTGAACAAACGGGTGACAGCGATTACATTCGAACTGTGCCCGCCTCGCACAGCTGGAGCTGCTGGCAACTATCGACAATACAAAAAAGGAGGTCGCTGCTTATGGCCGAACAAGATACGGCGCTTTCCGAAGCCGTAATGGCCGCATCCCGATCGAAAGTGAACCGGGGAAGTCCGATGAAGCGATATTTGCCCTATTATCTGCTGTTCGTCCCGCCGCTCATTTACTACCTGATCTTCAGGTATGCCCCTGTGGTCATGGCGCTAACCATCTCCTTTATGGACTACAACATCTATAAAGGGATTCTTGCCAGCCCGTGGGCAGGCCTTAAGCATTTCATCGATTTCTTTCATTCCGTGTACTTCTGGAGAGTGCTGCGGAATACACTCGTTATCAATTTGTTGAATATCGTTTTTGTGTTCCCGGCGCCGATCCTTTTCGCTCTGATGCTGAACGAAGTGCGCAAAGCGACGATCAAGCGGACGGTGCAGACGATCAGCTACTTGCCGCATTTTGTATCGACGGTGATCGTGGCGAGCATGGCGGTGACGTTCCTGTCACCGTCGGTCGGGCTGATGAACAATCTTTTGGCCAAGCTCGGCTATGAGCGCATCAACTTTTTGCTCGAGCCGGAATATTTCTGGGCTATCTATACGGGCATCGATCTGTGGAAGACGCTAGGCTGGTCTGCGATCCTGTACTTTGCCGCCTTGACCGGGATCAACTCGGAGCTGTATGACGCCGCCAATGTGGATGGGGCTGGTCGCTGGAAGCAGACGCTTCATGTGACGTTGCCCGGCATCGCGCCGACGATCATCATCCTGCTGCTGCTGAAAATCGGCGATATGCTGGAGGTTGGCTACGAGCTGATCGTTCTGCTGTACAATCCGAATACCTACGTTACCGCCGACGTCATCGGCACGTACGTGTACCGGCGCGGCATTTTGGAAGCGAACTTCAGCTTCGCTTCCGCCGTCGGCCTGTTTCAGTCCGTCGCCGGCCTCGTGCTGATCATCGTGGCCAACCGGCTCGCCAGAAAATATTCGGAAACGAGCCTGTGGTAAAAAGGAGGAACCGAATCGATGTCTGTGCTGCGAATCAGGCCGTGGCGGCTCATGTTCGTCGCGATCAATACGCTGTTTTTGGGGGCAGTCGTTCTGCTCACCGTATATCCGTTCCTCTTCATCATCGCCGCATCGCTCAGCGATCCGCTGTACATACAGCAGGGGCGCGTCGGCGTCATTCCAATGGGGCTGCAGTTCGACGCTTACCGTCGCGTGCTCGAATACCCGATGCTCGGCCGGGCGTACCTCAATACTGTGGTGTATACAGTCGTCGGAACGGCTATCAGCATCGTGCTGACCGTCTGCGCCGCCTATCCGATCTCGCGAAGGAATTTGCCAGGGCGCAAGCTGATGACAGGCTTTATTCTGCTGCCGATGCTGTTCGGCGGCGGACTGATTCCGACATATCTTGTCGTCAGTGCACTCGGTATGCGCAACACGATCTGGGCGATCGTCATTCCAGCGGCGATCTCATCCTTTTACGTCTTCATCCAGCGCACCTTCTTCGAGCAAATTCCGGCGGAGCTGGAGGATGCGGCCAAGATCGACGGCTGCTCGCAGCTGCAGTGCCTGCTAAGGATCATTTTGCCGCTATCGGTCCCGTCGCTCGTCACGATCGGATTGTTCTATGCCGTAGGCCAGTGGAACAGCTTCTTCCCGGCGATGATTTACTTGAACGACGAGGAGATGTTTCCGGTCCAAATTTTGCTGCGCGATATCGTCATCCAGAATCAGACGGATCAGATGATGGTCGATGTGTTCGACGACAAGAACCTGATCGGCGAATCGATCAAATATTCGACGCTCGTCGTCGCGACGCTGCCGATTATTGCCGTGTATCCGTTTATTCAAAAATATTTTGTGCAGGGCTCCATGATGGGCTCGATCAAAGGATAAAAGGGGAGGCTTTTCGCATGACAAACAAGTGCGCACGTCAAGGCATCTTGGCTGCATTCGCCGCTTTGGCCGTAGGTACGGCCGGCTGCTCGGGAAGCGGGGGCGGAGGTACGGGAGGAGACAGTCAGGGCAACGGAACGGCCCAGCTGGGGGCGGACGGCAAGGTGCTCGACAAGAAGATCGAGGTTAGCGTCTACATGAGGCCGAGAACCGAGTCGGTCGAATCGAACGATTCGCCCTGGATGAAAGCGATCGTCGAGAAGACGAACGTCTATTTTAAGTGGCTGAAGGCTCCGAACGACAACAATGACTATATCCAGAAATTTAATCTGACGCTGGCCGGCGGCGATTTGCCCGACCTGATGGAAGCGACGCCTGACCTGCTGAACAAAGGCGGGGAGAACGGCGTATTCGAACCGCTCAACAAGCTGATCGACGACCATATGCCGAACTTCAAAAAAATTCTCCAGGACAACCCGCAAATATTGAAGGACATCAAATCTGATGACGGCAACATTTACTTCTTCCCGCAAATTTCTGCGGTGAAGACGATCAATCTGAGCATTCTCCGTCAGGATTGGCTCGATCAGCTCGGTCTGAAGGCGCCGACGACGACGGATGAGATGTACGAGGTGCTGAAGGCGTTCAAGGAGAACGACCCGAACGGCAACGGGGTTCAGGACGAAATTCCGTTCACGACGCGCAACAAGCTGAAGGGGCTGCTGCCTTTTATCGAGCCGTTCGGCGTTTCGCTGGAAGAAGATTTTTATGTCGAGAACAATCAGGTGAAGTATTCGTTCACCAACCCGAAGCTGAAGGAGGCTCTGGCCTTTGCTGCCAAGCTGTACAAGGAAGGGCTGATCGATAAGGAGTATATTACGAACGATCAGAAAATATGGGAATCCCGCTTCACGAATCAGGTATCGGGGGCTACGTTCGATTCGTTCCCGCGGATCGAATATTTGGAGAAACTGGTCGCCCAAGCGAATCCGAACGTCAACATGACCGGAATCGTGCCGCTGAAAGGGCCGAATATGGAGGCGTACACGAAGAGCCAGCAGACGCTGATCAAGAGTGGCTTCGCCATCAGCTCCAGATCCAAGTACAAGGTGGAGCTGGCCAAAATGCAGGATTGGTTTTACAGCGAGGAAGGACAGCTTGCCCACAATTTCGGAGTGCTCGGCCTTACGTATACGATGGAGAACAACGAGCCGAAATATACGGATTTGATCATGAAGGACGCGAAGCATTCGCCGCTGCTCAAAATGTACGAGCTCGGCCATCGCGAATTCGCCTATCAATGGGATATTCGCTATGAGAATGCGATGGTGACGCCGAAAATCGAGAAAATCCGCGACTCCATCACGCCGTACATCAAGGACAAGTACCCGCTCACGCTTTCGTTCACGCAGGAGGAGCGCGATGTGCTGAACGCCAAGCTGACGGAAATGACGACCTACAAGGAGGAAATGCTGAACAAATTCATCATGGGCGCGGAGCCGCTCGACAAATTCGACGACTATGTGCAAAATATCGAGAAAATGGGCCTGGACCAAGTGCTGAAAATTCAGCAGGCCGCGTACGAACGTTATTTGAAAAGATAAGTTCATAAGCGAAACCGCTGCTCTGATGAACGGTACGCCAACGGTTACACAACATCTCACCGTTGGAGGCGCAGTTCGCGTTCGGGCAGCGGTTTTTGCGGCTAAGTCCCCGATTACAAGCTGCCGGGGGCGCAGCAGGCTTTATATTTCTTGACGCTGCCGCAAGGACAAGGCTCGTTCCGTCCCGGAGGCTTGCCGTTCAAATAAAGGCGCACATTGCGGGTGAACAGCTCCTGGCGAAGCTGACGGCCGAGCCGCTCCATTCGCTCATGCGTATACGCATATACCTGCCTGTAGCTCTCGCAGAAAAAATCCGGGCCGGCCTGGACGGCTCCGCCTTCGGGCCCCTGCAGGCGGTTTCGCGGACAGCCGCCATAGCATAGGCGCAGCCATTCGCAGGTGCGGCACGAGTCCGGCAGCGTCGGCTTCATGCGGCGGAAGCGCTCATAGTTCGAATGGGACAGCACGTCCTCAAGGCAATCGCTGCCGACGTTGCCGATCTTCCATTCGTCGCTGATGAAGAAGTCGCACGGATAGGCGTCCCCATTCGGCTCGAGCACGAGGCTGGCCGGACACTCCGCCCGGTGGACGCACAGTTCGGCCTCCCGGTTCATGTAGACGCTGAGCATATTGTCGAAGAAGCGGATGGACAGGTCGGGGCGGCCGTCCCGATACCAGTCGTCGAAAACCTCGCAGAGGAAGTTGCCGTACTCGCGCGGGGTAATTTCGTATACGCCCGGCTGGTCCACTCGCTGGGATCTGAAATCCATGCAGGGAATGAACTGAATGTAATCGAAGCCGTTGTCCCGGTAAAAGGCCATCAGCTCTTTGGCCTTGCCAACATTGCCCTTATGGACAACCGTCAAAATATTAAAATCAACGCGGTGCCGCCGGAGATGCCGGATGCCGGCCATGACGCGGTCGAAGCTGCCTTTGCCGGCCGCGTTCACCCGCCGCGCATCGTGGATCTCCCGCGGGCCGTCGAGACTGACGCCGATGAGGAAGCGGTACGCTTGAAAGAACGAAGCCCACCGGTCGTCAATGAGCGTGCCGTTGGTCTGCAAGGAATTGCTGATGATCGTATGCGGCGGGGCGTGCAGCGCTTGCAGGCGCACAACCTGCTCGAAAAACGCATGCCCGGCCAGGAGCGGCTCTCCGCCTTGCCAGGCAAAGACAGCGGCTCCGCGGCTGACCTTCATATAATTCCGGATGAAGGTTTCCAGCACAGAGCTGTCGATCCGGTTGATATTCGGACCCGGCTTGCCTTTGCAGGTGCTGTAATAACAGTAATCGCAAGCCAGGTTGCAATCCTCCGACACGGTTTTCCACATCACCGTCACGGCGGAGTGACGGTTTGTCGCACGGCGTTCCGACATATTGAATCCTCCCCTGTCCATGTTATCTTCAAGATAACACCCTCACCTAATTATTGTCAAAATAATAAAAAGTTTTGTTGAAATATGGATTTTGTTGGCAAAATAAATTCCAATCTTGTTGTCCGATCCGGAAAATAAATGAACTTTGTTCCAAAGTGAATTTATCTATGCTATATTCATGGGAAGAAGCGTGATGGGAACCATAAAGTGATCGAATGATCCGAGGTGGGAATAGGAATGTATCATGTATTGGTCGCAGAGGACGAGGTATGGATTCGCAACGGCATTGTGGAGATGATCGAGCGGTTCGGGCTCGATTTCAAGGTTGTCGCGCAGGCCAGCGACGGGATCGAAGCGTGGAATTTGATCAACGAGCTATGGCCGAACGTCGTCATTACCGACATCGTCATGCCGGAGCTCGACGGCCTGTCCTTGCTCGGCAAATGCGATGAGTACAAGCTGGGCATCGTCCCGATCGTGATCAGCGGCTACGAGAACTTCAGCTACGCCCAGCAGGCGATCCGCTACGGAGCGACGGAATATTTGCTTAAGCCGGTCGTGGCCGAGGACTTGCGGCAAGCGCTGCTGCGCTCCGTCGAGCGGCTGCAAAGCTCCGTACACCTGTACGAGCCGCTCCATCAAATTCAGGAATTTCTGGGGAAGCTGGAGACATGGGACCACCAGAGACTGACCAGCGAAGCCGGCCGCATCCTGAAATCGATCTTTCAGGCGAAGGCGCCGAATCCGGGAATCAAAATCGGCTTATTTCGCATTTTCTCGGACAAGCTGAACGAGCAACTGAGCAGCATCGATCCCGCCCACCAGCCTTTGGAGCTGGGCGAGACGCTGGACAGACCTCATGTGGAAGCGCATTTTTTTCGTTTGCTGGAGCTGTGGTCCCGGAAGCTGACCGAGTCTGCGCCCGGCAAGTGCCGCTCCTTAAGCAAGAAGGTGGCCGAATTCGTCCAGCAAAACTATGCGAAGGAGATCACGCTGGCGCAAATCGCGGAGCATACCGATCTCAGCGTGTCCCGATTTTGCGTCCTGTTCAAGCAGCAGAACGGGGACTCCTTCATCAATTATTTAAACCAGTATCGCATTGAGAAGGCGAAGCAGCTGCTGCTGGAGCCTGATCTGAAGGTGTACGAGGTGGCCGATATGGTCGGCTTCTCCTCCCTGCCTTACTTCAGCCGGCTGTTCAAAAGCATAACCGATCAATCCCCGAACGAATACCGCAGGAGCCTTGGCCTATGAGCAGCAGGCTGTCTCCGCTTCGTTCCATCAAGATGAGGATGATCGTCCTGTTTTTCGGGCTGAGCATCCTGTCGGTCGGCTTAACGGCCGGTTTTGCCCACTACTTCTACAGCCAGGCCGTCGAAGAGGAGTTTGTCGTGGTTGCCGATGAAGCGACAGGCCGGCTGAATCATCATATGGAGTTTTATTTTCAGCAATTGAAAAAGTCGACGAATACGCTGCTCAATACCGATCTCGTGCAGCGTTGGTTGAGCGAAGGCTATGCTCCCGATCCCGAGGATATCGCCGGAATCGAGAAAGCAATGAGCTCGTATGTATCGTTCAATTTTCGCGAGATCAACAACATGTACCTCATCTCGAACGATGGGCGGGTGCTGCCGCTCAATAACAGTTATATCCCGGAAGACCCGAATATAAGGGAGGCCTGGTTCGCAGGCAGAAGCGAAGTAGCGCTTTTGCCCACTCATCGCATTGGGAAAAACGGCCCCCTGGTCATGGATATGATCATTCCCATCTATAGCACGCGAACGGTTCGTCCAGTCGGCAAATTGGTGCTGCAGTTTTCCTTGGCCGAAATCGACGCCGCTTTCAATAAATCGCGGCTGGGGAAGAACGGCTACTTCTTCCTGCTGTCGAAGGAAGATATCGTGGTGTATCATCCGAATAAAGCGTGGGTTGGCAAGAAGCGGGCGGAGACGCCTCTGGGCGGCCTCGATCCGGGGATTGCCATAGGGACGACGAGCACCCAGAAGTGGGACGGGCAGCGGCACCTCGTCTCTGTGCATGAATCGGACTATACCGGATGGCATATCGTATCCGTCGTGCCTTACGCAGAGATGGCCAAAGGGCTGAAGTCGGCTGTTTTCTCGACGATGGTTGCCTTATCCATTCTCGCTGTTGGCATCGTCGGCATTCTCCCTATTCTGGTGTCGCCGTTCGTCGACCCGATCCAATATATGAAGAGCCGAATGGAAAGGGTCGCCAAAGGAAATTTGCAGGCGCGGGCTGCGAAAATATCCGATATCCACGAGTATCAGGCGCTCGCCGACAGCTTCAATTACATGGTAGGGCAGCTGAACGGGCTGATGCAGGAGGTCGCGGAATACAAGGTCAAGGAAGTTGAGCTGCAGCTAAGGCAGAGCGTGGCTACGGTAAGGGCGCTGCAGAGCCAGATCAATCCTCATCTGCTGTACAATACGCTGGATATTATCAAGAGCATCGCCTATCTCGAAGAAGTGCCGCTGATTGAGAAAATTGCCCACAACCTCGCCGACGTCTATCGCTACGCTACCAAGGGGGCCGACCAGGAGGTGACGCTTCGCGAGGAGCTGAACATCCTCATCAAGTACCTGGAGATCGTTCACATCCGTTATCCGAGGAAGTTCGAGAGCGGCGTGCGGGTCAACGAGAAGTTTATGGACTGTCCAATCATCAAGCTGACCATTCAGCCGATTGTGGAAAATGCCGTCAAGTATGTCGTGGAGGCCAAGGGCGGAAATGCCGCAATTCTGGTCAACGCTTACGACGAGGGAGGCGATCTGGTCGTCGAGATCGCAGACAACGGTCCGGGAATACCGGAGCCGAAGCTGGGTGAACTGAGAAATCATTTCCAGGCCAGCCCGTCGAGCGAAGAGACGTTCAAAGGAGAGTCTATTGGCCTTGCGAATGTGCACGCAAGATTGCGTTTGAAATACGGCGAGCCTTACGGCATTGCGATCGACTCTTTTCCGGGACGCGGCACGGTGGTCAGCGTACGAATTCCTCATGGAGGGCGAGGCGCGTAAATGAATAGGATCGGAAGGCAAACAATGACAACGCGGCGCGCAATGCTCATCGCCGGATGTCTGCTGCTCGGTCTTGCCGGCTGCAGTGGCATAGGCGGCAGCGCCGGGCAAGACGCCGCGGCTTCGGACGCCGGGAAGGAGGGACCTCCCGTCGAGCTGAACCTGATGACGGTAAGCTTCGCGGGGGGCGGCTGGCCGGACGACCATATTATGGTCAAAGAATTGAACCGAAGATTGAACATCAACCTGAGCATCGACTGGACGCCAATAGAAATTTACGGGGAGAAGCTGAATGTGCTGGCGGCATCCAATGAGCTGCCCGACATCTTCCTGATCGAAGAAGCGGAATTCAATAAATGGAAGAACCAGGGCGTGTTTTTAGACATGAAACCGGAGCTCGGCAACAACCCGCATTTCGCCAAGCATTTGAGCTCCGAAAATTTGGCGCTGATGAACCCGAAAGGACATATTTACGGCCTGCCGTTCTATATTACGGAAACGCGCGATTCCTTGATTATCCGCAAAGACTGGCTGGACAAGCTCGGGCTCGAGGCGCCTTCGACAACCGACGAGTTTTTGCAGGTCGCCAAAGCGTTCGCGGCGCAGGATCCGGACAGGAACGGAGAAGCCGATACGTCCGGCTTCTCCTTCAGCATCGTGGACGACAAGTTCACGCATCTGGATGCGATTGTCGGCGCGTTCGGGCTCGGGAACGAGTGGACCAAGCGAGACGGACAGCTGCTGCCGCAGCAGGTGCAGACGGAAGAGCTGAAGGCGCTACTAGCGTTCCTCCGGGAAGCTTACGCCTCGGGCGCGCTCGACCGGGATTTCGCCACGAACAAGTTCAAGGACCCGCTGGCCAAGCTGGAGCAGGGAAAAACAGGCATCGCCACTGTCGTGCCCAATGAATTCTACACCTTGACGCTTCCGGCCTTGAAAAAGCGCGATCCTGAGGCGGAGCTTATCCAGCTCCTTCCGCCGAAGGGCCCTGGCGGGCTGCAGGCGACGCATACCATGGCGAGTACGAGCAAAATCGTTGTCAACGCCGGCATCTCGCCCATCAAGCAGCAGAAGGCGCTGGAACTGCTTGACTACCTTCTGTCCGACGAAGGCTACGATCTGATCAAAAACGGCATTGAAGGCGAGCATTACCGCAAGACTGCGGGCGGGAAATACGAGAAGCTGGAGGCGTTCGATCGGGATCGCCCGCAGCTGCTCTCGATCTGGTTCTTCCGCCGATCCGACCCGAACGTGCAGATCCGCAAATGGGACGATCCGATGTATAAGGAGAATGTGATGTCATTTTACGAGACGAATGCCCGGTATCGTTGGAAAAACCCGGCCGCGGGCCTGTTCAGCGAAACGCAGGATCTCAAAGGCAGAACGCTTCAAGCCGAATGGATGCGGACGATCATGAAGGTGGTCACCGGGCAGCTTCCCTTAAGCGCCGTGGATGATGCGGCGGCGGCTTGGAGACTTGGAGGCGGAGATCGGATTATTCAGGAAATCAACGAGGAGTACCGGAACGCAAGTCAATAGCAGGCCGAGCTGTTGCAGCTTGTGCAGACAGTTGGGCTCGATCCGCTGCTCATCGAGGAAAATTGCCCGAAATTTTTGCAGGTTATACAGACCTCGCCGAAGGCGGGGTTTTTCGTTTTGTCCGGGTTCCTGGTTCCTGTCCAACAGCACCGTGCTTTTTCGCTCCCGCAAAGATCAGGCAATAAACGAAAAGATCGGTCAACGACTTTGCTTCCGGGCAGATGTAGAGTAGAAGAGGGTGAGCACCTATCCTGAGCTTTTGCTGCTGATCGCCGGCAAAGGTTCGGCAACCGAAGGCGACGACCGATGAACGACCGATGAAGGAGCGTTCGTCATAGGCGAGGCGTCAGGAGGGGGAAGTCGATGGATATGACAGCAAGATCCGCCGCGTTTGCGAAAGCGGTTAACGGATCGGAGAAAGACGCTCCGGCGCAGCCGGAAGCCCATCAAAGCTGTGACAACAGGAGGCGCAAGACGCATGAATGAGAAACAGGTTCCTTTAAAGGAAAGAATTAGCTATGGGTTGGGGGATACCGCTTCCAATCTGATTTTTGCCGTGGTAACAACGTACCTGATGTTTTTCTATACGGACGTGTTCGGCCTGGATGTCGCCGCGGTCGGCACCTTGTTCCTGGTTGCCCGGCTGATCGACGCGCTCGACGGTCCGCTGTTCGGGGTGCTCATCGACCGTACGAGCACCAAATGGGGCAAGTCAAGGCCATACTTCCTCTGGCTCTCCGTGCCGTTCGGTATCGTCGCGATTTTGACCTTTGTGACTCCGGACTTGAGCCCGACCGGCAAGCTCGTTTACGCTTATGCGACATACATTGCGCTGGGCATTTTGTATGCGGGCGTCAATATCCCGCTATCGTCGCTGCTGCCGAGCCTCACGAGCAATTCGAAGGAGAGAACGGTCGTCAACACGTACCGAATGGTCGGGGGCCAAGCCGGCGCGTTCATCGTGAACGCCGCGGTGCTGCCTTTGGTCGCTTTTTTCGGCGGAGGCAACCAGCAGCAGGGCTTCCTTTACACAATGACTTTGTTCGCTGTCGTCGGCGTAGTTTTGTTCATGATTACGTTCGCCAATACGCGGGAGCGCGTCCAGCCGAAAAGCGGCAACAGGCCGATTCCGTTCAAGGAAGGGATCAAGGCGCTCAAAGGGAATTGGCCCTGGTGGATTTTGCTCGTTGTCAACGTGCTCCTGTTTATTTCCACCATTGTTATGAACCAATCGACGATCTATTACCTGAGCTATAACCTGGGTCGGGCAGATCTCGTGCCGATATTGAACGGCTTGTCGAGCGTGATGCTGGCAGGAATTATCGCCGTGCCGTTATTGGCAGGCAAAATCGGCAAGCGCAACACGCTGCTGATCGGCTTCCTGTTAGCCGCAGCCGGGCAAATCATTATTTATGCCGGAGCGGAATTCATGTCCGTGCCGCTGATGGTGACCGGAAGATCGGCGGCGATGATCGGACTGGGCGTCGTGGCCGGCCTGAAGTTCGCGATGATTGCCGATACGGTCGATTACGGCGAATGGAAGACGGGCGTGCGCGCTCAAGGCTTGCTGATGGCCGCATCCACGTTCGGCGTCAAATTCGGCATGGGGCTCGGCGGAGCGATCGCCGCATGGGTAATGTCGGCCGGCGGATACGTTCCGAACCAGCCGCAGACGGCTTCCGCTTTGGCGGCGATTGAATTCAACTTCGTCTGGGTGCCGCTTATTTGCTTCGTCTTGTCCATCGTTCTGACGATGTTCTATCGCCTCGATAAAGAGGAGGAGACGATGAAGGCCGAATTGCAGCAGGACCGGACCGTTACGGCTTAAAGCGGGGGCGAAGAGGAAGGATTCGCGTTCGCACAGGGATGAGGATAAAATTTTCTTCAACCTGCGCCCAAATCGGTCAATAAATAATAAGATCGGATAAGGCTTTTGCGGCGGATTGCATGTACATTAGTATATGTGGGGATGTAGACCGTTTTTTCTAAAGCTTCAAAATCGCAACCATGTCAACAAAAACGGAGGAGACTATCGATGAGAATCTTGTTCCTGGATCTGGATTCCACCAGTCCCGATCATCTGAGCTGTTATGGATACCATCGCAATACTTCGCCCAATATCGATAAGATCGCGGCCGAAGGCGTTCGCTTCACGAATTACTATACGTCGGACGCGCCGTGCGCGCCTTCCCGCACCGCGCTGATGAGCGGGCAGTTCGGGATTCGCAACGGCCTCGTCGGCCACGGAGGAACGGCCGGCGATATGAAGCTGGAAGGCGAGAAGCGGGAACTGATGGGCCGGCTGACCCGAGGGGGCGCTTTTCCGTCATATTTGCAGCTGGTCGGCGGGCTGCACACGGCGCTGATCAGCCCTTTTCCGCAGCGGCATTCGACGTTCGCGTTTTATGCCGGGTTTAATGAAATTATGAACACGGGCCGGCTCGGCAACGAATCGGCCGAACATGTCACGCCCGTTGCCCTCGATTGGATCGAGCGCAATGCCAAGAAGGACGACTGGTTCCTGTATATCAACTATTGGGACCCGCACACGCCGTACCGCGCGCCGGCCGAATTCGGCAACCCGTTCGAGAACGAGCCGCTGCCGGAATGGCTGAACGAGGAGACGCTGGAGCGGCATAAGCAGCATGTGGGCTCCCACAGCGTGCACGAACTCAACATCGATTACCGCAAAAAAACATACGACAACAGCACGTCGCCCGATTTTCCGCGCCATCCCGGAGAAATCCAGAACATGGACGATATGAGAAGGATGATCGACGGCTACGATTGCGGCATCCGTTATATGGACGAGCATTTGGGCCGGATCTTCCAGGCGCTGGAGAAGCAGGGGGTGATGGAAGACCTGATCGTGATCATTACCGCGGACCATGGCGAGAACATGGGGCAGCTCGGCATCTACGGCGAGCATGCGACGGCGGATCAAGGCACGTGCCGGATTCCGATGATCATCCGCTGGCCGGGCATGAAGCAGGGTATCGTCGACGACGGCTTGCATTACCATCTCGACCTGCTGCCGACCGTCGCCGATCTGCTGGGACAGCCGCCGATGCCGCAGTGGGACGGCATCAGCTACGCGCCAGTCCTTCGCGAGGGAACGGATTGCGGCCGCGACTATCTCGTCGTCTCGCAGTGCGCCCACGTCGTTCAGCGCAGCGTCCGCTTCCGCGAATGGATGTATATCCGCACCTACCATGACGGTTACCACCTGTTCGACCGGGAGATGCTGTTTAACTTGAACGAGGATCCGTTCGAGCAGCGCAGCGTCGCGGCCGAGCACCGCGATATCTGCATGGAAGGCGTCTACCTGCTTAACGAATGGCATGACGAGATGATGGCGCGCTCGGGCGACGATCGCGATCCGCTGTGGACGGTTATGAAGGAAGGCGGTCCGTTCCATGCCAAAGGATACTTGCCGGGATATCTGAAGCGGCTGGAGGAAACCGGCCGCAGCAGGCAAGCGGAGGAGCTGCGGCGCAAGCACGCTCGGGAGTTCCCGCAGCCGCCTGCCGAGATCGAGCAGCTGGTACAGGCGAGAATCGGAGAGCGAATGGCCGGACGTTAACCGGTCATAAGCTGGGGAAAAAACATAAAACTGGCGGAGGAGCTGACAACGTGGTAGATTTGAAAGCCAAGCCGTTTTATTTGTCCGATGAAGACGTCGCCTGGGTGGAGCAGACGCTCGCGGACATGACGTTGGACGAGAAGGTCGGTCAGCTGTTCTGTCTCGTCGGGTATTCCGACGAAGAGGAATATTTGCAGCGGCTGGCCAAAGACTATAAGGCCGGCGGACTGATGTGCCGGCCGATGACGGCCGACAAAGTCGTGAAAACCGTCCGGACGCTGCAGCAAAACGCCAAAATTCCGATGCTGATCGCGGCCAATCTGGAGAAGGGCGGCTCGGGCATCGCTACGGAAGGCACGACGGTCGGATCGGTGATGCAGGTTGCCGCTACGGACGACGACGAAATGGCTTACAAGCTCGGGGTCGTATGCGGACGGGAAGGGGCGGCACTCGGCTGCAACTGGTCGTTCGCGCCGATTATCGATATCGACTATAACTTCCGCAATCCGATTACGAACACGCGCACGTTCGGCTCCGACCCGGAGCGGGTTCGCCGCATGGGCGTCCAGTATGTGAAAGGCGTGCAGCAGCACGGCGTCGCCGCTTCCATCAAGCATTTCCCGGGCGACGGCGTCGATGAGCGGGACCAGCATCTGGTGGAAAGCGTCAATTCCTTGTCCTGCGAGGAATGGGACGCGACTTACGGCGCTGTGTACAAGGCCTGCATCGAGGAAGGGGCGATGACGGTCATGGTCGGCCATATTTTGCAGCCGGCCTACAGCCGCAAGCTCAATCCGGCGCTGGCGGACCGGGACATTTTGCCCGCATCCTTGTCCTACGAATTGGTGACCAAGCTGCTGAAGGAGCAGCTCGGCTTCAACGGCCTCGTAGTCACGGACGCCTCGACGATGGCCGGGATGATGATCTCGATGCCGCGGTCGCAGGCGGTGCCGCAGGCGATCGCCGCAGGCTGCGACATGTTCCTGTTCTGCCGCAGCCTGGAAGAGGATTTCGGCTACATGAAGAAAGGGATCGAGGACGGAGTAATTACACAGGAGCGTCTGCATGAAGCACTGACCCGCATCCTGGGCTTGAAAGCGGCGCTGAAGCTGCACCGCAAGCAGGCGGAAGGCACGCTCGTGCCGTCGCTGGAGGAGGCGCTCAAGGTGGTCGGCGCAGAAGAGCATCAGCAGTGGTCGATCGAATGCGCGGACAAGGCGATCACCCTTGTGAAGGAAGAGGAAGGGGTTCTGCCGATTCACCCCGACAAGCACAAGCGGATTCTGTTCTACGATATCGAATCCCAGCAGGGCGTCGCCTACAGCGCGCGTGTCGGAGCTGTCGATATATTCAAGGAGAAGCTGAAGGACGAAGGCTTCGAGGTAACGACCTTCGAGGTGAACCCCGGCTTCGAAGGGATGATGACGGCCCAAAGCTCGGTGCTCGGCAAGTACGATCTGATCATTTATTTGGCCAATCTGGTCACCAAAAGCAATCAAACGGTCGTCCGCATTGAATGGAAGCAGCCGATGGGCGCGAACGTGCCGACGTTCATGACCTCCATTCCGACGATCTTCATCTCGATCGAAAATCCGTACCATCTGCTGGACGCGCCGCGGGTGAGAACGTACATCAACGCCTACAATTCGAACGACAACGTCCTGCAGGCGCTGATCGACAAGCTGATGGGGCGGTCGTCGTTCAAGGGAACGAGCCCTGTCGATCCGTTCTGCGGCCTGTGGGACGCCAGACTGTGATCAGGCGGCAGACAACAGCGGACAAGGAGGCGGCAGCGGCATGAAGCGGCGGTATCAAGCGGTCATTTTCGATCTGGACGGCGTCATCGTCTCGACGGATCGCTATCACTTTCAGGCATGGTCCGAGCTGGCCGAGCAAGAGGGAATTGAATTCAACGAGCAGATCAATCATCGGCTGCGCGGCGTCAGCCGGATGGAGAGCCTGGAGATAATTTTGGAAAAGGCGAGCCGAAGATATACCGAGGCGGAGAAGCGGGAATTGGCAGAGCGGAAAAACGAGATGTACCGCAGCCTGCTCGCGCAGCTGACCGAGAGCGATCTGCTGCCAGGGGTGGCGCAGACGCTCGCCGCGCTGCGGGAGCGGGGCATCAAGATCGCCATCGGCTCATCCAGCAAAAACGCGCCGGTCATCCTGGAACGGATCGGCCTGGCCGAACGTTTCGATGCGGTGGCGGACGGGAACGGGATTGTTAGCAGCAAGCCGGACCCGGAAGTATTTCTGCTGGCGGCTAGCAAGCTCGCCCTTCCGCCCGAGGCCTGCCTTGTCGTCGAGGATGCGGAGGCGGGAGTCGTCGCAGCCAAGCGCGGCGGCATGGCGGCGGCGGCCGTCGGCGAAGCACGCAGCTGCAAGGATGCGGACTATCGTCTGGAATCGATAGATCAATTATTAAGTATTGTGTAATTAGGATCGCCGCTCCGGTCAGGGGCAGGCACCTGCTGCCAAAGCGCCTTCGTCGTCTCAGGACGATAAGGCGCTTTTGGCGGTACGCCCAGCATGGGCGTCATCTCCAGGGTGAAAGTCCCGAACGGGGGCTGGCGAGCGCCCAGCGTTAGCTGAGGGCAAGGGTGTCCGCCGCGAGGCGGATTCTGAAGGAAGCCGGAGGCAAACGCACGGGTCAATGTACACGAACTGGATTTGAGCCTGGTCTTAGAAATCTGTCCATCTTTCAAGCGCATCGAGCTTTTGCTTGAAGATGGCGGCTTGCTTTTTGATTTCCAGGTTATTTTGCGTGTCCAAAGCCTTCTCGAACTCCAGGATCAGACTGGCGATGTACTCGCGCTTATCCCGCAAGGACTCCTCGTAAAGCCGTTCTCCACGGGCCAGAAGCAGACGATTTTCGTTTTGGTCGCGTGGGTGAATCTTCAGATGCTTCAGCTCTTCAAGCCGGGCCTTGATCTGTTCAGGGGAAGTTTGGCCCGGATTTTTCTCGATGATCATCGTCTTCTTCTCACCGGTGCTTACAACCGTAACTTCTACCTCCAGCACGCCGCTGATATCGTAGGTGTACCGGACGTCAACACTTTCTTCGCCTCGGGGAGCGGCGGGCAAGTTCACATCGATACTGCCCAGGTAGACGTTATTTTCAACCCTGCGGCTTTCTCCTTGATAGATTTTGACGCGAAGCTCAGTCTGATTATCATGAATCGTATAAACGCGGTCCACTCTACTGACAGGAATCGGCGTATTGCGTTCGATAATGGGCAGATAATGGCCGCCTTCAAACACGTCTTTTTTGATTTCCTTGGAGATCGAGATCCCCAACGAAAATGGGCACACATCAGTCAGGATCATTTCTTGCAGACTGGCGTCCCGGTCCTTCAGTGCCACCTGAATGGCTGCGCCCAAAGCGACGGCTTCATCCGGGTTAATCTGCGAATGAGGCAGCCTTCCGAACATTTTGCTGACAATGGTTTTGATGATCGGCATCCGGGTGGCTCCTCCGATCAGGATTACGGCATCCAGATCGCGCGGGGACAGCGATGCATCCCGCAACGCCCGTTCAATCGGATTGCGCAACCGGAGCAGCAATTGTGACACAAGCTGTTCGTATTGGCTGCGGTTTACCGTCAGTTCTAAAGACTCTCCTTCGCGGGTGAATACCATGGTCCCCGTATTTTCACTGCCCAAAACGAGCTTGCATAGCTCCGCCTGCTTAATCAGCGCTGTTTTTTCTTTGGAGGGCAGGTTCGCATAATCAATTCCGTGGGTTTCCGCGAAGTGGGTGATTAGCACACCTGTAAAATCCTCGCCGCCGAGATAATTGTCCCCGGCGATGGACTGCACCTGCATCACGCCTTCAAACAATTCCAGCACAGATACGTCGAACGTACCGCCGCCCAGGTCAAAAACGAGGAACCGCGTATCCGATTCCTGCTGGTGCAAGCCGTAGGAGATCGCCGCTGCCGTAGGTTCGCTGATCAGCCGTTCCACGTGCAATCCAGCCAATGCTGCCGCACGCAAGGTGGCTTTCCGCTGGGTGTCGTTAAAATAAGCAGGCACGCTAATTACCGCCTCTTCAATTGGCTCATTCAGATAAGCTTCGGCATCCTCTCTCAAGGCGCGCAATATGAAAGAGGATAAATCTTCAGGAGTAAAGGTATGCTCACCAAGCTGATACACTTTATCCGTTCCCATAAAGCGTTTAAAAGTGGCGGCCGTCAAATGAGGATGCGTGATCATCCGTTCTTTAGCAATTTGGCCTACCAAGATTTCGTTGCTGTTCTCATCCACGCTAACAACCGAAGGGGTTAAATGCTTGCCGAGCGAGTTGGGAATGATGACGGGTCCCTGTTCGGTCCAATAAGCTGCAAGGGAATTGGAAGTTCCCAGGTCTATACCAATTTTTGCCACAATAAACATACCTCGCAATAAAGATTGATATATTATTCTATTTCGGAAAAAGGTGGTTGATTTTTGATAATTAAACATTTAAGAATGCGAAAAATTGTTAATGCCAGAAGGAAAAATGACGATATAAGTTGTTGGTATATCTGTGAATACGGTTGAAAGTAAGATACTTAAGGCGGTGCAATATTAAACGAATGATATGGAAAATATTAGGAATCGATCCAACTGAAGATCAATCGCAAATCCGCAAGGCGTACGCCCGGATGTTAAAGAAATACCATCCCGAGGATGACCCGGAGGGTTACCAACGGCTGCGGGAAGCGTTTGACGAGGCGATGAGATTGGCAAAGCAGGGCCTGGTTTTCTTTGACGATGACGACGATGACTATGATGAAGATAAAGAACTGGAAGAAAACGAAGATGAAACGGTAGATGATGAAGAGGAAATCTGGTCCCTGGAATCGGATCAAAGCGATGAATCAGATGAAGCAGTTGGAGAGGTTTGGAATTTTCAGTACAGCCATAGTGAAGCACCGCCATTAAGGAAGTCGCCAAAGGACAAGGCGGAGGAATTTCTGGAAGAGCTGGACAGCCTGTATTCCAATTTAACTGCCCGTTGTGATATTTCACAGTGGCAGAATTTGTTGAATAACGATGTTATTTGGGATCTGGGGCATCAGGGGATATTGTTATACCGGGTGTTTGACTATTTGAATGAACATTACTTTTTACCTGGAAATGTATGGGAACTGCTGGACAGCACCTTTGGAATTAAAGAGAGATATACTCAAGATCCCGATGGGTTTAGCGAGAAGTACCCGAAAGTATGCGAATATACTCTCAGAACTTCCCCCGTAGTGGATTTGGGATACTCTGGTCTGACCGAAGTGGAAGGAAGCAACATCGAAGACTATTTGTACTGCCGTGAAGAGTTTTTGGTAGCGATGTTGGCAGGTGAAATGGAAGAGGCTCGCAAGATGCTGCTGGAGGCACTGCGAATTTATGACCGCGATGTGGAGCTCCTTCATCTGCAGACCAAGTTTTATTTCCAGACCGGGGAATGGGAGCAGGCCTTGTCCGCCTGCAACTACTGGATTAGCCAATCTGAAGACGATGACGAGGCGCAGACCTTGCGCGCTTCTATACTGCTCAACATGGGGCGATTGCATGAAGCGCAGGAGGCGCTTGAACGTCTGAGATCAGCAAGACCTGATGATGCGTTAGTTCTGTCATTGTTGGGGAAATGCTATCTGCAGCTTGACCGTATGGAGGCTGCACATGAGGTGTACGACCAGTTGCGGCGGGTGAATCCGCAAGATATTGAAGCGGTTGTTGGTTTGGCAAAAATCGATGCATCCCGAAGAAAATTGCCGCGGTTTAGTAAGGGACGCCGCAAGCAAATACGACAGTTGAAACAAGAATGGGGCAGGCTATCGCCAGGAGGATCAATCAAGAGGTTTTTTGGTTTTTTCCTCCTGGATGCAAAGTTTACTTTCCTACTCGTCTTGCTGCATATTGCTCTCGTGGTTATTTGGCAATCCTATATGGACATTTCTTTATGGAATCTGATTAAGCAGCGGATTACGCCGCCTGAGATAACCTGGGTAACGTCGAAAGAAGATCTGAAGAATGTTCCCGTGGGCAGTGTGGTTCACCTGAAGCTGACGAATGCAGCATATACCGGTTTATTGGAACTTGAATTGAAAGATGACGATGGGAATGAAAACATTTCTTACATGCTGCAAAACGAAGCAGAGGAAAGAGGAGTCATGGACAAATTAACAGGGTATGTCAGCACAGGGAAAGTAGGAGATATCAGTGTTGTTGCTCTGACCGACTATGATGATATCATGCATATCTATGAAAACTATGAGATTGAGCTCGAGGGGATTGTTCAGGATCTTTCCAGTCCGGCCGTACAGACACTGCTTGGTTATCGGAAGGGAACAAAATGGGGGGCGGATTTCTCTGTTGACCTTTATGTGAATGCCAGGGATGGCTTATATGGAAGATACGATGATTTTCCGTGGGTAATCAGAAAGATATTTATAAAATTTTTGGTTTTGTTATTGGTCTTGTATGTACGCCTTCTCTGGAAACTTTATCGGAGCAGATATTATTTGATGTATAAATAAAGGAATGAACGGGGGAGGTTCCGTGTTTACTGCTCGCAGCAAACAAAAGGATAGATGGAAGTATAACGTGTATGCAATGCTAACCTTATTTCCTTCCGGAAGCAGTGCGGATTTTTTTATCTACAATCCTGAAAATATAGGCTCAGGCAAACGCTATATGAAGAAAGCGCTGGCCAACCAGGGAGTGGAAAACGCGGAGCAATTGAGAATGAGATTGGAGTGGCAGATTTCAAAAGGGATACGCAGTGTTTTTGCACAAATGTATCAGGAACTGTGCCTGTTGTCCGCAGACCAACGTGTCCGGAGAATTGAAGCCGAGGAAGACCCTAATGTTCGGCATGAACTGAGCGTTGTTAATTATTACTTGCGGCGTATGCCGCCTGACGGAGTGGGAGCGTACGACTACTCCTCTATTGTATTTTGTTGCCTGGCTGGCGAGAAATTAGGCTGGCTAACCGCTGAAGAAGCACAGATGTACGCAAAGCAGGGCGTAAGCTTGACCCGGGAGCATTTCTCGAACTGGCATGATTACTGCTTTAGTTTTGCGGTAGGGCTGCAATTCATTAATGCCGATCCGGAAAACTCCGATTACGTCAAGGATGGTGCGGAGCGCATAAGAAGATTGCTTAATTTCAGGAAAAGTCCGTTAAACAACAAGTTGTTTGAAGCGTGAGCCAGAACCGTCCGGAAACGGACGGTTCTATTTTTGGTACACCCAGCATGGGCGTCATCTCCAGGGTGAAAGTCCCGGACGGGGGCTGGCGAGCGCCTCCCGTTAGCTGAATCCTGCTGGACGATCCGGACAAGGAACCTTACGAAACGTGGATTGCGGTTCGTCCGGTACGCGGAATTGTCGGGGATAGGGCTCACCTGCCCCATGGCGGAGGCGCAATTCGTCTATTCGGCCGCGGCTGCGGGCTTTCCCGCTTCGATCAGCACTTTGCTTCCCAGCATGGCGAAGCCTTGGATGAAGAGCAGCGCCCCGGTCCCGAGCAGCAGCCATTCGATCGGCACAATGTCGGCAATCGGACCGAAGACCAGCATGCCCAAGGGCATCATGCTGCTGGCCAGCATGCCGTATACGCCGTATACCCGGCCGATGTAATTGCCGTCAACCTTCTGCTGCAGCAGCACGTTGGAAGGGGTATGAAAGACAGGCATCGCTATGCCGATCATCCCCATGACGATAAGATACAGCCAGAAGACGGGGATGACGCCAAGCGCGAAGGTACAGATTCCGATCGTCAGATTGGACAGCACCATCGTATGAATTTTGTTTTTGAACCCGCCCCAGAACGCCATCAGTATGCCCCCTGCCGTCATCCCGACGGAGAACGTCATCTCAATGGCTGTAAGGCGCCAATATTCGTCGCCGAAGCTGCGGGCCACCTGCAAGGGAGTGAGAAAAGCGACGGGCGCGGCGAAGATCATGAACAAGGCGGTGAACATGAAAAAGGTTTTCACATACGTATGTTCCCGAATATAAGCGAAGCCGGCGCGCATATCGTCAAAGTAACTGATCACCTGCGGCTGGGAAGCTTTGTCGTGAGCAGGCGTCCGCAAAAACAGTAGAAGGATCGACACGCCGACGGCTGCCGTGACGACATCGATGAAAAAGATCGACTCGATCGAAGCGACCGACATCAAGGCGCCGCTCACCATCGGGGATAGCAGCGTAACGGCGGACTGAATGCTGCTGTGGATCGAGTTCACCTTGGTCAGCTTGTCCTCGGGGGTCAATTGCGGGATGAACGCGCCGACCGTGGGCGTCTGAATCCCGGTTCCCAATGCGCGGATGGCCGACATCGTGATAAGCATCCAGATCGAATCGTACCCGGCAAGAAACAAGATCGCGAGTATGAGCGTAGACAGGGCGATCGCCGAATCGGACAGCGCGATCAGCCGCTTGCGGTTATAGCGGTCCGCCCACACCCCGGCGAACGGCGACAGCAGGAAGGTCGGCAGAAAGCCGCAAAGAATATAAATCGTCATCATGATGCCCGATTGCGTCTGGAGCACGATATACCACATAATCGCATACTGAACCAATGACGACCCGAAGAGGGACACCGTTTGGCTGGTTAAAAACAGCGCGACGTTTCTTTTCCAGTGCTGCTTGGTTGAATCCATGTTACCCTATGTCCCCCTGTTCTGTTGGTCGACGCCGCTAGCATCCTCACGGCCCGTACAATTGTGAAATACGAAGAACATGGTCGCGGAACGCTTGAACGAGCTCCGGCGGCCCCAATATTTTGACATGAACGCCAAAAGAAATAATCCTGAATTTCGAAAGCGCATAAGATCAATGCAAGATGCTAAAGCAATGGCGACTTAAGATGTAAAAATGTAGGAGTTTCCCATGCCTAGTGGAGACGGAAGCTTGCGGCGGATGGTCTTTCCCCCTCCCCAATGAAGAGGCAGTC
>NZ_KB905570.1 GCF_000380965.1 Paenibacillus ginsengihumi DSM 21568
GTAGCTTTTCATCACATCCGCGTGAGAGTGGAACGGATGTTCAACCTCTTTGATCACCGAATGGTTCAATCGTTTGGTTAACTTGGTATGGGCAAGCAGGGCACCGACCGTAGCCAGCCCCGCATGAGTGCTTAGAATGAGCTCTTTGGATCGCACAAATTGGATTTTCATAGATGTACCTCGACGGTGAAAAGTAGAATTGGGCTATAATCCTACTTTTTCTCCATCGTATACGTATTTCCTTCAATTTTCTCGTTTTTTAAGCGAGAAGTTTCACGGATTCAGGTACTTTAAATATAATTCCAAATGTTGTATTATATCCTTGCAATTAGTATATTACACTTTTTGGAGGATTATTTTGAAAAATGAAAAAGAAACTTGTATCCGCCGTTTTATCGACCGCAGTGGTGTGTTCTTTATCAATTTCCGTTTTTTTTGCACAAGAGAGTGGTAGCGTTAATGTAAATCCTAGCAGAGTGGGACAAGAAGGTATTATAACTCCTTTAAAGGTTGATAAGGAATGGGGATCCAAGATAAACGATGAGAGGTCCACATCTACAAGAAGTTTTACAATGAATCCGGGCTATGGTCACCTTAAGCTGTATATGGTAAACTATAGCTCTCATTCGGTCAATGTTACATTGGAACATACAGATAAGGTGTATTTCTCGAAAACGATTGAAGGCGGCGGAAATCTGGACTGGCGCAGTTGGGAAGAAGGATACCCTGACGGCATGAGAGCCGGAAATTATATCCTTACCTGGTCCGGAGGGCAGCATGATGCCTATGGCGAATACTGGGGCAAAGCCGCTTCGCAAACGTCCGATTTTTGAAGGTAAAGAAGCCGCTGGTGCTCATAGTACATAGGCAGTAGTCGGCTTGCATCTTATACATCTCGCCCCAATGTTGGGCTTGCAAGGAATAAGGCATACCTCGCGGGTATGCCTTGTCTTTTGCCCATGCCATATTCACGGATATTATACGCCGGAATAGGCCATAAAGCCGCCGTCCACCGGGATCGTGATGCCGGTTACGAAGCCAGACATCTGCTCGTCGGCCAGCCACAGCAGCGTGCCGAGCAGATCCTCGGGCTTGCCGAAACGGCGCATCGGCGTATGAGTGATGATTTTATGCGACCGTTCCGTTAACGAACCGTCCTCATGGGTGAGCAGACGCCGGTTCTGCTCAGTCAGGAAGAAGCCCGGGGCGATGGCGTTGACGCGAATGCCCACTTCTGCCATATGCACAGCCAGCCATTGGGTGAAATTTTCGATCCCCGCCTTGGCCGCGCTGTAAGCGGGAACCTTCGTCATCGGGGACGGCGCGCTCATCGAGGACATGTTGATCACGACCGCGCCCTGCCTGCCGATCATGCCCCTGGTGAAAACTTGGGTCGGAATCAAGGTACCCAATATGTTCAAGTTAAACACGTAGCTGAAGCCTTCGTCGGTCAAATCGAAGAACGTCGTCATTTCCTTGTTGGCGAGATCGTCCAGCTTGAGCGTTTCGTTCGTCGTGATGCCCTTCGGATGGTTTCCGCCCGCGCCGTTAATGAGAATATCGCAGGGCCCGAACGTCTCCGACACGATGCGCTCCGCCTGCTTCACACTGTCCGCGTCCAGCACATTGCAGCCGATCGCGATCGCTTCTCCGCCGCGGCTGCGTATCGCTTCGGCGACCGCCTCGCCCTTCTCGGCCGTACGGTTCAATATCGCCACCTTGACGCCTTGGCGGCCCAGCTCCACAGCCATCGCGCTGCACAGCACGCCTCCGCCGCCGGTGACGACAGCGATCTTTCCTTTCAGGTTTTCGTTAATGGGCAGCATGCCGATCCCCCTTCCTCGGCTTCGCTAACGAGTCCCAAATCCCCCACAGATACATGATGCCGAGCGCCCTGTCGTACAGCCCATAGCCCGGCCGGCACTGCTCGTCAAAAATATGCCTGCCGTGATCCGGCCGCACATAGCCGCTGAAGCCGATGTCATGGTACGCTTTCACGATATCGGTCATGTTCACCGTGCCGTCCTGCTCGCGATGCGATGTCTCGATAAAATCGCCGTTGTCGTATACCCGGATGTTGCGGATATGAGCAAAGGCGATGCGATCCCCGAACTCCCGGACCATCGCCGGAATGTCGTTCGCCGGGTTCGCCCCCAGAGAGCCGCTGCACAGCGTCAGGCCGTTGTACGGGCTGTCCACCAGCTTCAGCAGCCGACGCAGGTTGTCGGCGCCGGTAACGATGCGCGGCAGTCCGAAGATCGGCCACGGCGGGTCGTCCGGATGAATCGCCATGCGAATATCGTGCTCCTCCGCCACGGGGACGATCTGCTCCAGGAAATAGCGCAGGTTATCCCACAGCTTCTCCTCCGTTATGTCCTTGTAGGCGTCGAACAGCGCGGACAAATGCTTCAGCCGCTCCGGCTCCCAGCCCGGCATCGTCATGTCGGGGTTGCCCGCGATTTTGGCGACGAGCTCCTTCGGGTCCATGTCCGCAACCTTCGCTTTCTCGTAAAAGAGCGCCGTCGAGCCGTCCTCCAGCTCTTTGAACAGATCGGTTCTTACCCAGTCGAAGACAGGCATGAAATTGTAGCAGATCACCTTGACGCCGACCTGGGACAAGTTGCGGATCGTCTGTTTGTAATTGTCGATGTAGCGATTTCTCGTCGGCAGCCCCTGCTTGATGTCCTCGTGAACGTTCACGCTCTCTACGACCTCGATATGAAAGCCGTGCTCGTCCGCCTGTTTCTTCACTTCCCGGATTCGATCGAGCGGCCATACCTCCCCGGCCGGCACATCGTGCAGCGCCCATACGATGCCTTCCACGCCGGGAATTTGCTTGATATGGCGGAGGGGAACCGGATCGTTCCCTTCCCCGTACCAGCGGAATACCATTCTCATGACGATGTCCCTCCCACTTCCAGAACGACCTTGCGGACCTCGTTCGGAGACGTCTCGATCAGCTTGATCGCCTCATGAATATCCTCCAGCGCATAGCGGTGCGAGACGAACGAAGCCGGTTGAATCGTTCCGTTATTGAACCATTCGACGACTTGGCCAAACTGATTCGACTGCAGCCGCGATCCGGCGACGGTCAGCTCTTTCTTGGTGATATGCAGCTGAGCGATGGACGAAGGGGCGTCGCTGAAGCCGAGGACGACAACTCTGCCGGCGACGGAAGTGATTTCGACGGCCTGCTCGAACGTCCGGGTCGTGCATACCGCATCGATCGTGACGTTCGGGCCGATCCCTTCCGTAATGCGCCCGATTTCCTTGACGACATCATCCTTTAGCGGATTCAGGGTATAATCTGCGCCCAGCGACCGGGCATAAGCCAGCTTGTCGTCGCTTAAATCCGAAATGATGCAGGTCGCTCCTTGGATCTTCGCCACCTGCAAAGCGCAGATGCCGATCGGTCCCGCCCCCATGATGAACACGACATCGCCGGCTCTTACGTCGCCCCGCCAGTTCGCCTGCGCGCCGATCGTGAACGGTTCGACCAGCACCGCCTCGTGCCAATCGAGCCGGGCGTCGACTTTATGCACAATCCGCTCGGGAAGGACGATGTATTCCTGATACGCTCCGTCCTTGTGAACCCCGTATACCTGAAGCTGCGTGCACACGTTTCTGCGTCCGGACCGGCAGGCGTAGCATGTGCCGCACCACTCGATCGGCTCCATGACGACCTTGTCGCCGACGGCCAGCCGGGTGACGTCCGGGCCGAGCTCTGCCACTTCCCCGACCATTTCGTGACCGATAACCCGCGGATAAGTCGCCACCGGCGACGTGCCGTGATAAATATGCATATCCGAGCCGCAAATGCCGACCATCCGGACGCGGATCAGCACCTCGTCTCCCCGGGTAATGCGCGGCTTTTCCTTCTCAATGATTTCAAGATGTCCTGGTTTAAAAACTTGTATGGCCTTCACAGTCCCTCACTCCGTATCTATCTTGAAAGTTTGGCGAAGTCCTTCGGCAAATTTTTCAACACCAAAGGTGGCGACCGATGACGAAAGGAATTGCTCTCATCATTAAAATACACTAGTATGCAAGATCCGGCAGCATCAGTCCTCCTAAGCGAAATTTACCCTATCACAGTGTATTTGTAAGCGCAATCAAAAAATTTAGAAAACCTTGCCTACGGCATGGATCGGGATCCGGCAGCCCCCGAACCCCGCATTCGCGTTCGAACTCCACCTCAGCGTTCAAACTCTGCGTTAGCATTCGAACAGTCGTGTTAGCGCTGCCCCTCCCCGGGCGCATAAGGCGACAAATCCTGCAAAAAATGCAACATTTGCCGACTCTCTTGAAAATTCGGCGGTGCCCTCCGACTAAATTTTCAACACCGCGGGGAGACGACTGATGACAAGGGGATTTGCTCGTGCTTTCGGCGCCTGTGCGACCCACCAAAGTTAACCACTTGCTATTCTTTAAAATAATGAGCATACTGCTTGACGATATCGTCCATTCCCGACTCGATCCACCGGATATGCTCGCTCAGCAATTGCTCTGCCCGTTCCGGATCGTTCGATACGACGGCGTCAAAGATCGCTTCGTGCTCGGCCGCCAGCTTCTTCATATGCTTCTCAACTCGCAGCTCCAAATACCGCATGCGATTCAAATGGCCCCGCATTTGATTAATGATCGAGGTTAATGTGGCATTGCCGATCGTCTCCAGAATGGTGTAATGGAATTGCTCGTCGAGCTGAAAAAACATATCGACGTTCTCTTCGGCAATCACCCGCCTCTGATCGGCCAGTATCCTCCGCACCTGCTCCGCCAGCTTCTGAAACCGCGGGGCGTTCCGGTCCCACTGTTTCGCCGCCTCCTTGAAGGCGCTCACCTCCAGGCATACCCGGACGAAACGGGCCTCGGCGATCTTCTTCCTGGAAATATAAGTGATCTGCGCCCCGCGCTGCGGCTTCACCTCGATCAGTTCCTCGGCGACCAACCGCCGGAAAGCTTCGCGTATCGGGGTGCGGCTCACGCCCAGCGATTGGCCAAGCTCGGCCTCGAACACCTGTTGTCCCGGCTGCAGGCGCAAAGTCACAATCGCTTCCCGAATCACTCGGTAGGCATGATCGGATAACGTCTCTCGCTTTCCGGTAATGATCGGCAAATCCATAAGTCCACCCCCTCCTGTGCAAACGCTTCATCGTAGTTATCATTGTACTAGAATACTTGCATACAAGTCAACGATTTTTTTATCATTCGTTTTGCTGCACACTAGAACAAACAAGCGGCTCTTTTCGCATCGTATGCGGGCAGGGCCGCCTGCTTATGGATGAATCGGCTCAGCCGGGCGATTACGCGGTCTGAACCCCTCGTTCAATCATACGTGAGTGCGTGGCGCGGCCCGCATCGATAACCCGCCGTCCGCTTACGGCGCAATGAGCGTATAGCTGTTCGACGAGCCCTCCGACGTCGTGTTGAAGTAGACGTTATCTTCGGCGGCTCCGGGCAGCTTGACCGCGTAGGTAATCCCTCTTCCGCCGTCCTTGACGCCGACGACTTCGACGACGCCTGGCACGGGAACCTCCAGCACCTTGGGCTTGGTCGCGAAAAGGTTCAGATTCTCCGCAATGGCCTGGCCATTCACCTTCACCGTTACGATACTCCCACTCATCACTCCATTAGCCCAGAAGAGCATACGGCTGGAGGAAACGCCTTTTCTCATCGGAATCTCAAAATTTCTCGGCTGCCATTGAAGCGATTCGCTTTGAGTAAATGTGGTGCCGATCTTCATGCCTTTGCCTATGCCGGTTGCGCCGACGTCCGAATCGTTTGGGCTTGGTGTGAATATAGCGTAACCAGACATTGAACCGAAAATGACTAAAACCGTAAACCCCATCGCCTTGCGATGAATGTTTTTGGCGCTGATCGCAAACCGCCGCTGGAGCGTCTCATTCCGCTCGCCCAAAGCCCTGCTCCGGCGGCCCTTCGAGCTGCCTGGCCCTTCTCCCTCCATCGGGCCAAAATGCCGGTCCCCTTGGTGCCGATCGTCTGACAATTCGTCCTCACCCCTTTTCGACAGGCTGATGTTCCGCTTTTGGATGGGCTAACGGAAACTTCCAGTAAAACAGCGACATCAGCAGGCGAACCGCCGCGAAGGACAACAAGGCAAGCAAAGCCGCCCCGTCCTTCGAATACGCCTCGCGCTCAGCCCATTGGTCAATGAATATTTGCCCGATGGCCAGACCGATCCCGGTGTACAGCAGCATCTGCATGAAGGGAAGCAAAATCGTTATTTTACGATACAGCTTGCCCAGAAATCGGCTTCTCATGGCCAGATAAACCCAGAAAGCGATAATGCTAAGGAAGGCGAGCCAATTGATGTCTGACGGAATCCCGCTGTCAAGCGCCATATTCCACTGCCCAAATATGAGCAAGGGAAGTAGAAATGTCAATAGAATGAATAAGATCATGATTGGATGATAAAAGATGGCGAAGATCCACTTGAAGCCCTGCAAGATGTCTCCCTCCTACCCTTCAAAATCCTCAGGCAACAAATTGGACAAATCGTCGGTCGTCGGAAACGATTTCCCGCTAATGCGTACGGCATGGTTGCGGATCGCCTTTTCGACCAGATTGCGCACGAGCCGCCCGTTGCCTGCAGTCTTGTCTCCCCGATAGCGGCCGAAGATGGAGAGCAGCTTGCCTTCCGCTCCCAGCCCCAGCTTGTAGCCTTGCTGTCCTAGCTGCAGCTTCGCAATCTGCAGCAATTCCGATTCCGTATAATCGGGGAACGTAATAATATTCGGGAACCGGGAACGGAGCCCCGCATTTCGGTCAAGGAACCGCTCCATATCCTCATCGTAACCGGCCAGAATGACGATCAGCCGGTCGCGGTAATCGTCCATCGCCTTGACCAGCGTATCGATCGCTTCCTGCCCGAACTGATCCCCCTCGGCCAGCGCATAGGCCTCGTCCACGAATAAAATGCCGCCCAGCGCCCGCTCGATCACCTCCCGCGTCTTGAGCGCAGTCTGTCCGACATAACCGGCGACCAGACCGGAGCGGTCCGTCTCGATCAAGGTGTCGGTCTTCACGACACCCAATTCCTTGAAGCGCCTGGCCAAGATACGGGCGATCGTCGTCTTGCCTGTACCTGGATTGCCTTTAAAGATCATATGCAGCGTCTGGGCGGATGCCCGCGGCAGCCCCTGCTCCTCCCGCTGCTTTGCCACCTCGATTTGGGTGGAGATGCTGCGGACGAACTCCTTGACCGAGGTCAGGCCGATGATCGTATCGAGCTCGTCGAGCGCTCTCCCTCTCGTCGGCGCTTGCGCCCAATCCCGCGAATATACGCTGCCAAAGCCCGCATCCGGCGAGGCCAGGCCAAAATCCGCCGCAGTCAGCTCGTTCAGCTTGTCGACCGGCGCGTAAGGCTGGTCGGCCAGCCGCTCGGCCTGCCGGCGAATCGCCTCTTCCAGCACATTGCGGACAAGCCGGCCGTTCCCGCCGTCTTTTTTGCCCGGGATCTGCTTGTCGTTGAAGTATGCGACAAGCTGCGGCGGAACGTCAGGAGCCAGCGTGAAGCCGCGCGCCTTGACCATCACCGTGGCAATCTGCTGCATCTCCTCGGCGGTGTAATCCGGGAATTCGATCTGCAGCGGGAACCGGGAAGACATCCCCGGATTCAGCTGCACAAACCGCTGCATATCGTCGGTATACCCGGCAAGGATGACGACCAGGTTGTCTTTGTGCAGCTCGATCAGGCGAACCAATGTATCGATCGCTTCCTTGCCGTAGCCTCCGCCTTGGCCCCCGTCCTGCGCAAGCGCATAAGCCTCGTCGATGAACAGCACGCCGCCCAGCGCCGACTCGACGACCTGCTTCGTCTTGGTAGCCGTATGGCCCATGTATTCTCCGACGAGATCCGACCGGTCGACCTCGATCAGCTGGCCTTTCTTCAAATACCCCATCGACCGCAGCATGCCCGCGAGCAGGCGGGCCATCGTCGTTTTGCCTGTGCCGGGGTTGCCCGTAAAGATCATGTTGAGCGTCTGGACAGTGTTTACCTGAATGCCGGCTTCCTTCCTCCTCCGATCCACGATCAGCTGCTTCTCCAGCGTCCGCAGGAAGGTCTTCACCTGATCGAGGCCGACAATGGCTGCCAGCTCGTTCTCCAGATTAAAGGCTTCCTTCTCGCCGACGCCGAAATCGGCTTTGACCAGCAGCTGCAAGTCCGGCTTGGTCTCCCCGGCCTGCGCGATACGGATCGATTGCTTGCGGATGGCTTCCTCGAACAAATTGCGGACGAGCCGGCCATTGCCGCTATCGTTGCGTCCGGGAATTTGCCGCTGCCCGAACAGCTCGGTTAGCCCTTCATGGGCCTCCTCTTCGATGCGGAATCCGTTCTTGCTTGCCATCTGCATCATAATATTCAGCATATCCTGCGGCGTATAGTCCGGGAATTCCACGATGAACGGGAAGCGCGAGCGAAGGCCCGGGTTGGCCCGCAGGAAGACCTCCATCTCCTGGGTATATCCGGCCAGCACGACAACCAAGTTGTCGCGGTGATCCTCCATCGCCTTGACGATCGTGTCGATCGCTTCCAGGCCGAACGTATCGTGATCCTGGCGCGCCAGCGTGTACGCTTCGTCGATGAACAGCACCCCGCCCAGCGCTTCGTTCACCTTCGCCATCGTCTTCGGCGCGGTCGAACCGATATACTGGCCTACAAGGTCCTGCCTGGCCACCTCGACGAGCTGCCCTTGCGAGAGCAGTCCGAGCGCATGCAGAATGCGGGCGATCAGGCGGGCGACCGTCGTTTTGCCGGTGCCGGGATTGCCCGTGAACACCATATGCAGCGCCATCGCGACCGATTGGCCGCCTTCTTGGCTCCGCATCCTGTTCACCCGCACCGTCTCCAGCAACTCGCGAACGAATTTTTTGACAGGCTCCAGCCCCGTCAGCGCATCCAGCTCTCTCAGCACATCTTCGATCGATTCCTTGCGGGAGAAGGACAGCGCCTTGATCGGCACCTCGATCCGCCTCGTCTCTGCGTAGAATGTATCGACTTCGTGCTTAATAACGACCCTCTCCCCGCGTTGAATCTCGTTGCGGGCGCGCAGGTTCATCAGGTGAGGAGTCAGCTCCTGCTCGACCCACTGCTCGACAGCTTCCCCGAACGTCTTGTTCGCGGTGGCAATGCGGGCCAGTGCCTCATAGACCGAGGCGCGAACCGTGATCGGCGTCTGCATGTTCGCCGACAGCTTCTCCATCTCGCCTGCCAGCAAGTTCTCGACAACCTGCTCCATCGTCTCCTTATCCAGCGCCGAAGAGATCGCCGCGGCGCGGATGCCCTTCAGAATCGGCATCGGAATGCGCTTAGTCAGCGAGGCGGGAATGCGGCCGTATTCGCTCTCCCTTTCGGCCGGTTCGTCGATATAGAAGACGAGAAAGAAATCGTCCGCGCTAATGCTCACGCCTTCGCTCGTCCGGAAAGAGCCTTCCGCCGCCAGTTGCCCGACGAGCCCGACAATCGTCGATTCCGCCTTCTCCATCCCGCTGAATACGACTGCCCCCTCCCAGCCCTGAAAAGCGTCGTGCATATCTTTAATAAAATTGCTCCGCACCTCCTCCTCGCTGTATCGGCTGAGGTCGATCTCCGTCAACTTCGGCATGTGAAGCAGATGGAGTCTGCTCATCTCATCAAGCAAGCATTGAAGCGCCGTTTTCTTCCCGGTGCCGGCGGCTCCAGCCAGCAAAATCACGTTGCGGGCCTTGTCTTTGCGGCCCTCCATAAAGCCTTGCTTGAAGCTGGCGACCAAGTCTTTGACGAACGGCTGCTGGCCAAGCACCTTGCGATTGACTCTCATCTCTATTTCGCCGAACAGGTGATCCAGATCCCTGATCGGGCTGTCTTTTGACATCCTATCCGTAAAGCCCTGCAAATTCGCAAAGCCCGGCATATTCATAAAGTCCCGCATATTCGCAAAATCCCGCATAAACGAACTCATTTTCTGCGGATCGTCCAAGACCTCTTCGTAATAAGTGTATGTATAGGTTGACGTAGGCGACGTCTTCCGGGTGACTTCCATATACGGGCCTGCGCCTTTGTTCCCATAACTGTAGCTTTGCTCATCGTATGTATAGGTCTGCGGCCTAGCCGCTTTCTCTTCACGGGTAAAAAAACCTTGCTCTCGAACTAGCTGAATGAGCTGCACCTCGGGAAAAAGGAATTTCAGGACTTTCGCCAAGGTTTTCCGCTTCATCTCCATACTCCTGTTCTCCCCCCTACGACAGGACCATCCATCATTATGCATATTGTACCATTTTTCTACGGCAGTGGATGAGCGAACGTCACAAAATTTGGAGAAAAACCGTAAAAAACCGGGCGACAATAGCCGATACCTCAAGCACCCCGGCATCACGAACAGCAGGCCCAGGGGATACCTGCCGTAGAAAATATGATTCACATCCCGTGGTCGGCACGGCCGTCCGCCGCTGCCGTCTTAGCCAAGGGCCGACACAGGATCAGCTGGCAGAAAAAATCGGCTCAAGTTATACGTGCATTTCCAAAGCAGCAGACAATCTTCCGGAAGCCCAAATCTGCGAATTAATTCTCTTAAACTTTCAAATGCCGGGGCCGGGAGCCCACTGTTTCGATTAGGATGGAGGGCTAATTTCTTTTCTGGCAAGAGTAGCTCAGGTTAATTACAATGAATAATGAGGTGATTGATGTTATGACGAAGCTTTACAAGCCGCTTACCACTGATATTGAGCTGTATACCGCTGCTATTGAAAAAAGAATCGTCGGTGTGTTTATTGGGAAAGAGCGAATCGGCCGCGGCATCATGAGCGAAATTACGGAGGTTTCGGTTAAAATCGAGGGGGAACGGTTTATGCGAGCCAATTGTTCCTTTTGGATTGAGGAAGATTGAAAGTCAACTGTGAAACTGGGTTTTCCTCATAGATTTAGCAGAACGTTGGCAAATCAAATGCCATAATCAGCCTTTCATGCACTAAGAGTCTTTGCCGTTGCAGCGGCGAAGGCTCTTTTTAGTATACAACAACAAGGAACCGCATCATACCATTCGCTTCTAAAGGTTCTCTAAAGGTAAGCGGATTATACTGACCATTGTAAGGCAGCTGCTTACAAAAACGATATTTTTGGAGGTATGATGAGTATGAAAGGCAAGCTTCTTCCCGGACTCGACATGACGAACAAAAGATGGACGGCTCTTCTGGCGGCCGGGGCGCTGATCGCCGCCGTCGGCGTCGGTTCCGCTTATGCGGCAACGACGAGCTCTTCCCTGCTGGTGAAGGTGGAGGGCGGCGTCAGCAGCTATTCCACGGACGGAGGAAAAACGTGGAGCGCCCAAGCGCCGGACGGCGTATCGGTGAAGTCGGAAAACGGCATGTTCACCGTCACGAACGGCACACCTCCCCAGGGCAGCCAGGCCTACGGCTTGCTGACCAAGGTCGAGGACGGCGTGATCCTGTACTCCGCCGACAACGGCAAAACCTGGAGCGAACAGGCTCCGGACGGCTCTGAACCGTCCTGGACGCTCAGCGGCGACGGCAGCGGCGACGCCGGCCTTCCCGGAGCAGGGGAGCAGACGGCGTCAAGCTTGCGGGTGAAAGTGGAGAATGGCGTGACGCTCTACTCCACAGACGACGGCAAAACCTGGAGCCAAACGGCCCCTGACGGGGTGACCGTCGGCGAGGACGGCAAGGTGACCTTCCGGCAAGGCGTCCCCTCCGGCGACGAGGCAGAAAAGGGCATTTTAAGTAAAGTGGAAAACGGCGTAAGAACGTACTCCACAGACGGCGGCAAAACATGGAGCGCAACCGCTCCGAGCAGAACCGCGCAATAATTGACAGGTACGCTTCGTACAGCATCCGCGAACAGGGGGCGATTCCCGCTCCTTGTTCGCGGATGCCTCTTGCTTGCAAGGCGTTAAACCTGGGGACAAGGTGACTCATCATGCGAATTTTACTGGTGGAAGACGAGAAGTATATGGCCGAGGCCGTGGCTCAAGTGTTGAAAAAGCATAACTACTGCGTCGATCTGGCATTCAACGGCGAAGACGGGCTCGATTCCGCGCTGTCCGGCATCCACGACATTATTGTGCTCGATCTGATGCTCCCCAAGCGGGACGGCATCAGCGTGCTCAAGGAGCTGCGCCGCAGCGGCATGGAGACGCCGGTTCTGCTGCTGACGGCCAGAGGCGAGACGGCCGACAAAGTGCACGGCCTGGATAGCGGTGCGGACGATTACTTGGCCAAGCCGTTCCATACCGACGAGCTGCTGGCCCGTCTGCGCGCATTGGGGCGAAGACAAGCGCCGCTGCAGCCCGACGGCATCCTCCAATACGGCGACGTCGAGCTTCATCCGCTGGACCAGACGCTGCGCCGCGGCAGCAAAGAAACGTCGTTGTCGCCCAAGGAGTCCCAGCTGCTGGAGCTGCTCATCAAGCGAAGAAGCATGATTACATCCAAAGAGTTGATTATCCAGAAGCTGTGGGGGTACGATTCCGACGCCGAAGACAACCACGTCGAGATCCACGTTTCCCTGCTGCGCAAAAAATTACTTCAGGTCGAATCCCGGGTATCCATTCGGACGATACGGGGCGCGGGGTATATTTTACATTCGGCGGCGAAAGAGGAATGACGATGTTTACGAAGCTGCGCAACAAATTTCTCATCCTGAATATGTCGATGACTTCCCTGGTGATGATTGCGGCGTTCGCTGTCGTTTATTTCGTGACCTACAGCAACATTCACGGAGAAATTCAAAACCGCTTGAACGCGCAAAGCAGCAAGCAGGTCACGCTCGAAGATGGCGACATTCCTCCGGAAATGGATCCAGAAAAGCCGCCGGCCTTCGTCCGCCATGTGTCGTCGGAGGGGCCGGTTTCCTTCGATATTGAGGTAGACGCCAGCGGCCGAATTCTCGCGGTGAATTCATTCATCGACATGCCGGATGAAGTCTATGCCCAAGCGGCAGCGCTGGCCTGGAGCCAGCCGAACAGCCATGAGGCAGTTACCTTGGAAGGAAGAAAGTGGCGATATGCCGTCAAGCCAATGAGCCATCAAGTCATTCGCGGGGATGGACAGCAATATACCGTGCTCGAGGACAAATATTCCTTGATGTTCCTCGATGTGACGGACGCCTATCGCACCTTGTTCCAGCTGCTGATGACTTTGCTGGCCGTCGGTCTGGGAATGCTTCTGATCTTGCTGGCCACCAGCCTGTTCTTTGCCAACCGGGCTATTCAGCCGATCGCCGCGGCGTGGGAGAAGCAAAAGCAGTTCGTCGCCGACGCTTCCCACGAGCTGAAAACCCCGATTTCCATAATGAACGCCAATTACGATGTCCTGATGGCCCATCAGGAAGAGACGATAGGCAGCCAGCTCAAGTGGCTCGGTTATTTGAAAATCGGCACAGACCGCATGACCCGGCTTGCGAACGATCTTCTGACCTTGGCCAAGCTCGAGGACGCGCAGCTGGAGGTTCGCAAACAGCCGTTTGATCTCAGCGCCGCCGTGCAAGAGACAGTCGCATCGATGGAGAAGCTCGCCATGGACAAAAACATCCGGCTCCGCCAACACGTCGAACCCGGCCTTATCGCGCTCGGGGACGCCGATAAGGCGAAGCAGGTCGTGGCGATTTTGCTGGACAACGCCATCAAGTATGCGGATGCGAACGGACGCATTGACCTGTCGCTGACCAAGTCCAAGCGGCGAGCCGCGTTTTCCATCACGAACAGCGGGCCGGGCATTGCCGCGGACGATTTGCCGAAAGTATTCGACCGGTTCTTCCGGGCGGACCGCTCCAGAACGCATGACGCCGGCGGCTTCGGCCTGGGGCTGTCCATCGCGAGGACGATTACCGAACAGCTCGGCGGCGAGATTCATGCCCACAGCGTTGAGGGAGAGTATACGACGTTTACTTTTTCGCTTGGAATAGCCCCCCGTTCGCCTTAAACTATGATATGATGACTTTGTATTCACATTGTTCGGTTATGCCGGATCAGGCCGTTCATTAAGCTTGTCCATACGGTAAGCGGGGGGATCGTATGCATGCGTTCTCTTTATCAGCGGGCGCCTGACGATACAGCGTGGAAGTTCTTTTCGATATAAGCTGATAAGATGCCAGCAGTACAATCCGGACAACCGTAAAGCGAGGGACGGACTCCGGTGCCGTTATTTTGGTGAAATCGGCTGTTTTCAAAATGTTACGGACACCACAGACCTTATTTAGCATGGATGGGCACGTATCCGTTCTTTTTCGAGCTAGTAGCGGCCATCCTGTCCGTTACCAATTAAAATGGCTACTTTTCAGGCAAATTAGAGCGCCCGTGTCCGTTAACCTCTCTGCGCTCGGGTCTGTCGCCACACAGAGGGAACCGTTCCATTCCCCGCTTCGGGGCTTTCGGCCCCTTCCTCAAGCATCGTTTTGCCCCTTCATTTTATTCATCTGGGCCAAGATCATTTCGTTGCACTGCCGGATAAAATTAAGAATCAGAAGCATTTCCTGCTCGTTGTACTGTGAAAGGATATCGAGCGTCGATTGCAAGATAGGCTGAAACAGCGGCGAAATAAGGGCCAAGCCTTCCGGCACGGGCGGACTGCTGAAGGGTTCTGTCATGACGGCGAGTACCGATTCCGATATTCAGCCGCGCTTTCTTACCGCAGAAGTGGCGATCGTACATCGCATTGGCGAGGTGCAGCTTGCAGATCCTGCCAAGGACACAGGCGACCGGGGATCCATCAATACGAATGTGGTGGAGAAGCAGCACGAAGAGTGGAAAATCACGGCGTTTCACAATTGCCGCATCCAGCCGCTGCCGCAGGGGGGGAGATAAGTGTAGCGGTGGCCTGGCCCCGAGAAAATGATGTGCGTGGACCGAAATGCCGCCTGTCAGCAGCAGTACGACGATCGCCGCAAGCTGGACGAGTACCGAAGCCGCGGCGCAGGCGGTTCGCATGGGCCGCGGCATCGTTTCTAAAAGCGGTCAGAAGATAGAAGACTGGCGGGATATCGCAGAGCGGCTGCCGTGATAGAATGCGTTATAAGCCGCTCTGCGCCGGTCGAGGCGATTCCGAGGCGATTCACACCGACCGGGCCCGGCTGGCGTATTCGGACAGCAGCTCCTGCCCGTTGTATCGTCGAGCTCACATTACATGGACGGAGCCGCCGCTGCGCCGCCTCAGGCTTCCCGTTCGGCCCGTGTCGTCTCCTCCTCGCTGTACCACATGAAATACTGGGCTTCCCCGTTCTCTCCCCGGACAAATTCGACCTCCGCCGTTACCTCCCGGATGAAAAAACGGCTCTCGTTCAGCGGATACATGGCGAGCGACATCCCGTTATCGAGGAGCAAATAAAGCCGTCCGTCCTCCACGGCCACCTCCACGCGCATGCTCTGCCCGTCCTCCGTGTCGCTCCCCAACGTGTATCCGCCGACATAACGCTCGTACACGGAAGGATCGACTTGGACGATGATCCGCTCTGCCGGGGGCTGCGGCAGCTCGTAATCCTCATCGCACAAAATATGCTCCAACGCTTCAATCACCTTTTGGCTGTATGGCAAATCTTTCTCCGTATTTTGCAGCACAATCAGCGTCATCTCTTGATCCATATAACGTCTCATGACGGTAGCGTAGCCCGGCCATCCTCCGTTGTGGCTGACGATGCGGCCGATGCCGGCTTTTTGCTCAATGATCCATCCCAATCCGTACTCAAAGGGTTGTTCGCTGTTCCTGCGCACCGGAGTGAACAGCTCCTCGCGAAGAGAAGCATCCAGGAAATCGTTCGAATACAAGGCCCGATCCAGACGCAGCAGATCGTGCAGATTGCTGTTCACCGTGCCGTCGCCCTGAATGCCGTCCAAATACCGTACATAATCGAGCTCCTTGACCGTATCGGGCAAGACATAAGCGCCCTCGTCCAGCGAATACACAAAACCGTAGGCGTAGTCAGGGATCGTCTCTTCTTTCCAGCGGCGGTTGTACACTCTCGTCCGGTTCATGCCGAGGGGCGCGAAGATGCGGTCCTTCAAGCAGTCGGCGAACGTCTGGCCGGATACCCGTTCGATCAGCAGAGCGAGGATGACATATCCCGTATTGCTGTACATCCATCCCTCATTGGGCGGGAACAGCGGCTCCGGCCGATGCCGAATCAGCATATCGAGCACATCCCGATTCGTGGCAATGACCGAGCGGTCCCAATGCTCGAACATCAGCTCCATATAATCCGGCAGCCCGGACGTATGCCCGAGCAAATGCCGGATCGTTATCCCCGGATAAGGGAGCTCCGGAATCCACTTCGCCACCGGCTCGTCGAAATCGATCTTGCCGGACTGCCTCAGCAGCGCGACGCCCAAAGCCGTGATCGGCTTGGACAGCGAAGCCAGTTCAAACACCGAGTCCACGGTCAGCGGCCGGCCGGTACGGAAGTCGGCGAGCCCGATCGCCTGCTCCAGCAGCACTTCCCCATGCTCCGCCGCCAAAAATACGCCGTTCATAACCCCCTGCTCGCGAATCTGCTCAATAAAAGTCTCCAAGCGTTCCCGCTTTGTGCCCATACGAACATCCCCTTTACTTGTAGGTAGCCCCTGCGAAATCGATAACATGAATAGGTTCATGACAAACGGCGTTATGCTGTGCCTTTATCATACAACCTCCAGCCGCTGTCGATGCAAGCTACCCTGTTTTGGCTAAAGTATAACATTTGACACATAAACCGTCCAGACGGTATAGTTATTTAACGAAGGCTGCGACAAACAGGGAAAGCCCAGCCTGCAGCGCTCGCGGTTCGGCAAAGCGCTCAACGCAAAAACGACCGGAGAATTAGGTGGTGATATCATGAGCCGTAAATCAAAACGCAGCATCATATTATCTGCAGCTTCGGCCATTATTTTGAGTCAAGGGGTCGAAAAGCTTACGCTTGAGGCGGTCGCCAAGGAAGCCGGCATCAGCAAAGGGGGCCTGCTTCATCACTTCCCCAACAAGCAGGCGTTAATCATCGCGTTGATTAAAGAATCATCCGACCGGTTTTATGCCGAGCTCGAGGCCAAAGCGGCCAAAGACCCTCATGAAGTCGGCAAGTGGAGCCGCGCGTATGTTGATGTCACTTTCAACGACGATAAAAAAGAAGAGGACCTGCATGCGGCGCTAACCGCCTCGCTGTTCACCGATCCCGAGCTTCTCGGATTATATCGTAACGATTATTTCCTTTGGCAGAAGAAAATAGAAACCGACGGAATCGATCCCGTACGCTCCGCTGTCGTCAGATTAGCCGTAGATGGCCTGTGGTTTGCCGAGATCTTCGGGGTCGGCGTGCCGGATAAGAAACTGCGTGATCAAGTCATGGAGTATTTACATCAAATGACCAAATGATGCGCCGAAGGCCCATTGAAATTTTAGTTGGCGGATCGCCGCCAAATGGTCAGGCTAGTCCCTATTTATTGCGACTCTATGTTATGAGTCTATAACCTTTCCTCTTTTCGTCGCATATTCATATAACTAAAAGAAGGAAAGGCGGTAGAACGATTGATGCGACGCTTACGGAACAGGTCTGGACTCTCTCTGCTCAAGCCGGGTTCTTCTAAGGCAAGAAACAATCCTACCGTTTCTCCGGGATGGAGATCGGCCAATTGGTCGGGCTATGCGATCAACAAAGCGAAAAGCGGCTCGTTCCGCAGCATTGCCGCCTCTTGAACGGTGCCAACCGAATCAACGGGGGGTTATGGTGCAAAATGGCCGCATCGTCTCCACTCCTTCGCTGCCTAATCGAACGGGAGACGGCTTCTCCGTCGCCTATGGCGCGAAAATGCCCAAGCCTCCGAACGGCGTTCGGGGGACATAAACGGCGTAAAAGATGCCGCTCCTGTTAGTTACGGGAGCGGTTTTTTGGCTTACGCATAATACCCGCCTGCGGAAGGATGCGCGCCCCTTTGCCAAATCTTCATATCGAGTTAACGCTCCCCTAACACTGCTATGGGACGATCGATCATATACTTACTTTCAACTAGAAGGAGCTGCTCATCCAGACATGAAGAAGAAACTTTTTCAAGTGATTACTGTGTTCGCCACCTCGGATATTCATTCTCATCTCGAGCCTTACAAGCCGGGGGAAGGCAAGCGTGAAATCGGCGGCCTGGCCCGCATGAGCCAAATCGTGAACGACATGCGCGCGGTCCAGCCGAATACGCTGCTCGTCGACGCCGGCGACGCTCCGTACAATACCAATATCGGCAATCTGTTCGAGGGCAAGTCCACGATCGATGTCATGAACGCGATGAAATACGATGCGATGGTGCTCGGCAACCATGATTTCGACTTTCCTTATCCCGTTCTGGAGAGCAATGCGGAGCGAGCCTCGTTCCCGTTCCTGTCGGCTAATACGCTTTACGAGGGCGCGCAGCCGGAATTTTTGGGCCCTATGTCATTAAGGAATTGAACGGCGTCAAGATCGGGATTATCGGCGTTACCGATGACGAAAGCCACTACTATACGCATCCGAAGAACGTCGAGGGGATCAGCTTCAACAATGAATTCGAAGCGGCGGGACAAGCGGTGGATGCCGTGAAGGACCAGGCGGACGTCGTGATCGCGCTGGCTCATCTGCACGGAGACAACCCGGTGCTGCCGACCAAGGTCAGCGGCATCGACGTGGAAATCGGCGGCGGACAAGACGTCGTTGCTTTTCCGCAAATCATCGGCGATACGTGGCTGATCTCTCCCGGCAAGCACGCCGAGGTGCTCAACCAGATCAACCTGAACATGATGGACGGCCAAATGCTCGGCTTGAACTTCGCCCATATTTTCTTGACGGAAAATTTACCGGAGGATCCGGCGGTGACTGCCGTGATCGATGATTACCGCAGCCAGCTGGACGGCAAGATGAAGGAAGTCGTCGGCCAGACAAGCGTGGCGCTCGACGGCGAGCGGCAGACGGTGCGGTTCAAGGAATCGAACCTCGGTAACGCGGTGGCGGACAGCCTGCGCGAGATGACGGACGCGGATATCGCGCTGCAGAATGGCGGCGGCATCCGGGCCAGCATCGCCGCAGGCGACATTACGCTGGAGCAGGTGTATGCGGCGCTGCCCTTCGACAACACGGTCGTCGTCGTGGAAGCGAGCGGCCAGACCGTGTGGGATGCGCTGGAGCACAGCCTCTCCTGGTATCCGGACGCGGCCGGCGGATTTTTGCAGGTATCCGGCTTGACCTACACGTTCGACGCCTCCAAGGAGGCCGGCTCGCGTCTTGTCGAAGTCATGATCGACGGCAAGCCGATCGACAAGACGAAGATGTACAAGGTCGCAGCCAACGACTTCCTGACCGGCAGCGGCGACAAATTCACGATGCTGAAGGACGAGACGAAGCTGCTTTCGAAGACAAAAAGCTATCTGCGGGACGCTTTCTACGAATACTTGCAAAAGCATCCGACCTTGTCGCCGGAACTGGAAGGGCGCATTAAGATATTGAATGCTCCGAAGAGCGAGTAATGTGATGTCGGACGCGCTTGTAAAGATGTAGCACCAATCCATACTGCCTGCCTCGGGAGGGGAAAGGGTATGGGGCTCCAGCCGCTGCCCAAGTCGTATTTCTTTTTTCGATTATGCGGTAGGAATACGACTTCAAAAGCGGCCCGTCAACTTTCCGCCCCATACCCTTCCTCTCTGCTGCTTGTATCTGACGGCTTCTCCGTCGTCTATGACGCAAACGTTCAAGCCTCAATCGCTCCTGTCTATCGGGAGCGGTTCTTTTCTACCCATTATGCATAGTACCCGCCTTTGACGGGATATTCGCCATTGGCCGAATAATATTTGTAAATCTTGCCGAACGCCCGGTTCGCCATCGGCTGGCTCATCAGCTTGGACGGCAGCAGCCGGACGACCTCATCCATCGGCGCGTCTTTGGACGTCTCCCCTGACAAGAGCTTGGGCACATCGACCTCGAAGACGCCGTCCAGCTCCCTCCGGCACGAGCCGTACCGGTATCTCGCCAAGGTGCCGGTCACTTCGACAAGCTCGAACTCAATACAAATGGCCACAAATCCCACCCCGCTTCCGTTGCAAAATCATCTATACTAAACCTGATTCCAAAAACGAATATCGTCAGATGTCCCTTTTGACATCCTTCATGTGTTATAGAAGTATACTGCGGCCTAAGCGAGGGGGTGAACGAAGCTTTGGACGAAACCATCGAATACCGGGTCAAGCAGGTGCAGGCGGGCCATACCGAGGAATACGCCCAGATCGTGCAGATGTTCCAGCGGCCTATTTACGTGTACTGCTGGCGGCTGCTGGGCAACCAGGCGGAGGCCGAGGACGCCGTGCAGGACATTTTGGTTCATGCGTACCAAAAGATCGGCATGTACACCCCGAGGGTGAGCTTTTCCTCCTGGCTGTACAAAATGGCTTACCGTCACTGTCTGAATCTCATTCGGCGGCAAAATCTGCAGCGCAAATTCAAGCAGTGCCTGTTTCCGTTCGCGACGACCGCGGACAGCGCCGAGCAGGTGATGACCCGCCAGCTCTTCAGCGAACCGCTCAGCCGGGCGCTTGATCAGCTGACTGTGGAAGAGCGCAATTTGCTGGTGCTGCGCATTTTTGAAGAAAAGTCGTTCCAGGAAATCGGGGACATCGTCAACAAAAGCCCGGATGCCGTCAAAAAACAATACGCCCGAACCAAAGCCAAGCTCAAAAAAACGATGCTGCACATGGAGGAGGAGCTTCAATGCCAAAATTACCCTTCAGCTCTGAAGAACAAAGTCTGAGAAACATGGACCGTCTGCCGCAAAATGTTCTGAATGTACAGACCTTCGATGTCACCGATCGGGTGATGGCGCGGATTCGGCAGAGCTCGCAAGAGAGCAGCGGGCCGACTGCCGCCAGGCGCCTTCGCCCCCGCATTGCGGCTCCCGCGCTCGTCGCGATTGCGGTTTTGGGCACGGCCGTGTCCGGGTACGCCGCTTCCCAATATCTCGAGCTGCGCAACAACAAGGGCGATGTCGTCCTAAACACGGCCGTCACCAGCCCAAGCACTGACGATGTCAAGCAGCGTGTGCGGGCCGAAGAGGCTTACCGCGAAGAAGCGAAAAGCCGGCTGCAGCCCGGCGAATACGCCGCTTATTATGTAAAGGACGGGGACGCATCGAGCCGTCAGATCGATTTTGTCTACAAAGAGAACGAAGTGTCAAGCTTTGACCGCCTGCAAGAAGAAGCGAAACGGACCGGGGCGCCGCTCTTTCATGCTCCCGTTCATCTGCCGGACGGCTACCGATTCGACCTCGGATACGTTTATCCGGTCTTCGCCATCCCCGCCGCGAACAGCGCGGAATATCAAGCGCTGACCGATGAACTGATCCGCAAGGCGGAGGCCGCTCCGGAAGGCGACAAGCTGGTTACGCATAAGCTGAATCCGAATCCGTCCGATCTTGAGTTTAAACTTACCTTCGCCCGGTATGCCAAAGGAACGGACTATGTCACGATTACAGCCTCCAAGTACGATCCGAAGTCCTCCTCCTTCACGGTGATGCAGAACGGCCAGGACAAGGCTGAACAACTGACCGTGAACGGGGTCGAAGCCTATTATATCCAGGCCGGCGAAGGAAGCCAGCCTCTGGAGGCGGGCAAAAATCGTCTTGGCTGGCTGGACGAACAGCGCGGTCTGAATTTCACCTTGTCGGATAACCAGGATAGCCCGCTGTCCAAAGAGGATCTGATCCGCATTGCCGAGGATCTGATCGCGCCGCAGCGTTAATCGACACCATAGCATACGAACGTCCCCGAGTCGGCTCTGTCATCGGCCGGGGGACGTTCGTCATGCGTTACCGCTTCGTATACAGATGCTTCATCAGCTCGCGGTTTTTCTGGGCAAACCGTTCGTTATGCGAGGAAACCATGCCGTAAGCCGCGGCCTCCGGCTCGATGTACTGCTTCGCCCTATTGACGGCATTCGCGGCGTCCTGGAACGCCCCGGCGATCAGGCGCAGCTTGCCTTCGTGATGCAAAATATCTCCCGCCGCGTAGATTCCCTCGACCGACGTCTCGCTCATCGGCGTGCCGGCCAGTGAGTATTCGTTCTCCCATTGGAAATGAAGCTCGCTGTTCTCGAGCAAATCCCGATCACGTTCAAACCCATGGTTAATGATCACTTCATCGACCGCCAGCTCGCGGATGGTGCCATCATCGGTATTCCGCAGCACGACGCGCTCGATGCGTTCATGATCGGAGGAAGCGATCAGCTTGTCGATCGTCGTATTCAGCAAGCATTCGGCCGTGCTGTTGAACAGCCGGGTTACTTGCGATTCGTGTCCCTTCAGAATGTCATTGCGATAGGTCAGGTATACTTTGTCCGCGATCGGTTCCAGCTCGTTGGCCCAGTCGATCGCCGCATTGCCGCCGCCGGAGATCAGGACCGTTTTGCCTTGGAAGCGGGCCAGCGACTTGACGGTATAATGCAGGTTCGTCACCTCGAACTTCTCCGCTCCTTCGAGGTCCAATTTGGTCGGCTTCAGAATGCCGGCGCCGATGGCCAGAATGACCGTTTTGGAATAGTGCTTCTGCCCGGAGGCCGTATGCAGGACAAACACGCCCCGCTCGTCCTTGGCAATGGAAGTGACCTTCTCCCCGAGCACAACTTCCGGCTGGAAGGTCAGCCCTTGAGCGACCAGCTGCTCGATGAGCTTCGCCCCGGGAATCGGCGTCAATCCGCCGACGTCCCAGATCATCTTTTCCGGATAGATGTTCACCTTCCCGCCAAGAAAAGGCTGAAATTCAATCAGCTTCGTCTTCATCTCCCGCAGCCCGCTGTAGAAGGCGGAGAACAGCCCCGCCGGTCCGCCGCCAATGATCGTAACGTCAAAGATAGACTCCTGATTCATGTTGAAATCTCTCTCCCCTGCAATTTATTTGGACAGCAGGTCAATGGCCTGCTCGAGCGACTGTTCAATGGCTATCGGAGAATAAGCGAACCACGGGTCGACATCGACGTAATATACCCGATTGTTTTTTACGGCGTCCAGGTTCTTCCAGATGGGGCTTTGTTCGATTTGATGGAACATGCCTCCTGCATCCTTGGCCGCCTGGTCGTAGATCAGCATGATAATTCGATCGCCCGCATATTCGGGAAGCTTCTCCATCGATATTTGTTCGAACACGAATTCCTTAAAATCCGGGTCCTGCTTCAGCTTCTCCTGAATGAACGGAGGCGGCGTCAGCTGCAGCGAGCGATAGATCGTATGGCCGACATTCCGGCCGCCGTAAATTCGGAGCACGTCTTTGCCGTATGCCATGAAGATCGTGACGACTTCGTCTTGGCCGATCGCGCCCGCCAATTGGGTCCGCCCTTCCGCCGCTTTCGCCTCCAGCCTGGCCATCCATTGCTCGGCTTCCTGCTCGCGGTTCAGCACCTTGGCAATCTCTTTAAACTGGGCGAACACGTCGCCGTACATCCATGGAACGACCACCGTCGGAGCGATCTTGCTCAGCTGCTCCACTTCCTCCGGATTGGCCGACAGAATCAAATCGGGCTCGAGCTCCAGCACTTTTTCAATTTGGAACGGGCTGCCGAGATCGACGACCCCTTCCTGCAGCTCGCCCAAATAGTTGTTATCCAGCACATGGGTAGGCGCGCCCAGCGGCTTGATGCCTAACGCCAGCATCGCATCCAAATATTGCGTCGTCACGACCCGCTGCGGATTGACGGGAATTTCCACTTCCCTGCCTGTCGCATCGGTATAGACCCGCGTGGCCGCATTCGCATCCGCAGGGGCGCTGCCGCCAGCCGCCGGCTGTCCGCTCCCGCATCCTGCCGCCGCGGTAATAACTAGCGATATGAATAATAAAATAAGGAACGCATTGCCTTTTGTTTTCAACCTTAGACTCCCTCCACATGATTCCGATCGCTAGAGCTGCAGGTATGCAGCACTTGCACCGCTTAGCCGACCCGAGCCGACCAAGCCCGCCTTGTCTCAATTCGAAAAATCGATAATGAGAATCATTATCATGAAAAATATAACAAAGTATTGGGCGATAATCAATAGGAAAAAACGCGGCTCTTGTGCGTCGAGCTGCGGTTGATGGTCAGGGAGGGAAAACTTATTAATGTTTGCTTTGGAATGCGGAACTCTTTCAGGTTAACTGCCGTGTATTATCATGGTTGGATCAAAACATACATTCGAAAGGATGGGTACTGTGAAAAAATTTGTTTTAGGCGTGGTTGTAGGCAGTGTGTTGTCTTTGAGCACGTCTATTTTTGCTTCTGAGCTCATTCAGGTATACCTTTTCCCTGTTAAGTATGTATTTAATAATGTTGAAAAGGAGGTGCCGGAAGAGTATGTCAGCTTAAATTATAATGGTCATGCATATGTTCCCATTCGATTCATTGCTGAAAATACGAACATGAACATTGGATATAATGAAGTGGAACAGAAAGTGGTCGTTAACTACAGCGTTCAAGGTGAACCGCCGGCACCTGTCCCTCCAGGAGATCAAGTTCAACCGACTCCGGAGAATGGATTGCCTTACCGAACCAATACCCTTATGCCTTTCGGTAACCTGCGAATTACCAAAGAGGGTTCAGGATCCAAGATTTCTCTGCAGGTATATAATGACGCGCCGCAAAATGAAGTAGGGGGAGTCTTAAGGTTGTTCGACGGTGAAGCGAATCCATTGGCTGAAGTTGTCGTTAATCATACATTCGATCATGCAGGTATCTCCAATTACGAAACCATCGTTGAAGGTGATATCTCGAACTACAAATACGTAACTCTAAATTTCGGCAAAGTGAACGGAACGCTCATCAGGCGAGTGACAACGCAGGAAGAAGAAGAAAACTACGCAATCAAGGATTTGAAGTCCAGGAATGTCAACGATCATCAGATATCACAACTGAGCGATAAGAAAATAAATATTAGAGATATCATCGCTCAAATGCAGCTAAACGATCAACAAGTGTCTGAACTCATTTATTCCGTTATAGCTGATTAACATCAAAGACATCCTCTGGCCGCAACATCATAGCAAGCCAACGGCCCTAGCGCCGAATCCTTTAACCTTGATTTTTGAGAGAAGGGGAGTATATGGAGATTATCCTCATCATTTTATCGATTGTAATCCTTTTCGGCATTATCCGCTGGGCGATCGATTTGTCGCAGAATACCTCATTGCTTAAACAGCAATTGAAGGAGCTTCAGGAGATTAAGGAGTTGTTGAAAGAGATGAAAAAGCAGTAGCCGTTTAGCTAGCGGATCGTCAATCCATAGCGCCAATCAAGCAAGGCGGGGTCCCGAGAGACTCCCGCCTGTTGGCATTTTGAAATGAACCTATCCTGATAATGTGATGATGATCGTCAACAAATTTTCAGTAACCGAAGGTGACGACCGAAGATGAAAGATTTCCTCGCCATAGGCGTCTAATTGATATCGATCTCCGCCTTGCGTTCGGGATCGAAGTAGCTGTAGAAGCCCGGATTGAGCTGAAGATCCTTGCCGGAGTCGGCCAGCAGCCCCGGATATCGCTCCACCCGTTTATTCGAACCGGTTCCGCCCCCCGGGGGCCCCGGAGGCATCGGGTTCATCTCGGGGTAAACCGGCTTCCTGTCGACGATGACCGATGTCTGCGAGATGCCCAGGAACCTCGGATCGCTGGACTCCGATTCGATGAGAAGATCCTGACCTTGCCGGTAATACGTAAACGTCACCGGGAAGCCGTCCAGGCTTGTTTCGATCGATTGCCGCGCTTCGGATACACCGTTTAACGGCAGCCGGTCCTTGGACCGTTTGGACACTCTCGCTTCGGATAGCTGCAGCTTCATGGGCACCGCGGACCAATCCCTGTACCACTCGGGCGACTCGAAGTTTAAGTAAGGACCGCCTTTTTCCGTTTCCCACATGCCGCCTGGAATGCTCTGTCCGTCGATCACCAGCTCCATTTTATCGAAGGACACGGAAGGGTCGTACGACGATTTCGTCTTCCGTATATCGTCTGTCAGGATACGAATCTTCAGCGGTGTAACGACGAGCTGCTTCAACTGAATGTCCGCATCTTGATCGACGAGGACCGGCTCCAGCTTTTTCACATACGTCGCCTCGCCTGTTCTCCTTCCGTCCGCTTCAAATTCGGCCTCCCACCGGCCGGCTATCGTGTGAACCGCCTCTAGCTGCTTAAAGCCAAGCTCCGCACGCTCCCAATCGGCATCGGCCAGGGGGAATACGTCCTGACGGAGCGTCGTCCCTTCTCGGTTCGGGGGCAGAACTGCGGCGTAGCTCGCGGCAACGGCTCGGTCTCCGATCTTCAACGTCAGCCTGGGGTCCAACTGCTGCAAGCTAGGCTGGTCACCCGTCATTTCGTAGCGAAGCGTCAAGACACCCTTATCCTGGATCACCGACACGATATTCAGCTTGCCGAATGCTGTCTTCGTATCGATCGACTGGCCTTCCCGCAGCGAGGCGAGACTGACATCAAGCGCCGTTTCTTTATATTTGTAAAACCGTACGTTTTGCAGGGAAAGCTGAAGCTGCTCCCGCTTCTTCCCCAGCCCGTACTCCGCTCCCAGCACGCCGGCCAGTTGGCCAGGGGCCGCACTCGCATTCGGGCGAAAACGGTCCGTAAGCGGAATCGTGCGCCCGCGGGAATTCGTCAAGGTCTTCTGTTCAAACGCCACCACATCGTACTCCGGCAGATGCGGCACATCCAACGTAAACGGCACATACAGCTGCTGTTCATCGGTTACCACGCCTTTGAGAGAGACCGAAGCGCCCTCGGAACGGACCGTAATGTCGAGGGGATTGCCGAAGCCGCTTTTCAGCGCGGTCGATATGCCCAGACGGTCGAACATTTCGTCCCACCCGAGCGTCGTCCCTGCCACCACGGGCGCCGCCACAAGCACAGAGGACAAGGCGATAGCTGCAGGCAGGAGCCGTGTGCGAGGGGCGCGGAAGGGCCGCGATCTTGCCGCCGTCTGATCCGCTTGGATTCGTTCCCACATCGCCTCAAAATCAGGCAGCGCCGGACGTTCCCTGCGCGCTCGTTCCAGCAATTGTTGTTCAACCCGATTATTCAAGGTAATCCACTCCTTTGATGTCCAATTGAGGTTGTTGGTCCATGCGCTTCTTGATGAGGTTCAGCCCTTTGTTCAGCCTGGACTTGGCCGTCCCGAGCGGAATGTCGAGCGATTCGGCGATTTCCCCCAGCGTCAGCTCATGAACATACTTGAGCACGACGACCTGCCTGATCTTGATCGGCAAAGCCTGGAACAAGCCCGCCAGTTCCAGCTCCCCTTCCCTGCGCATCAAGCTCTGGTCGGCTGCCTCGGACCGCTGCAGGCCATGAAGTAGAGCGTGCTTCAGCTCTTTCAGCACGCCGCGCTGCCGGCGCTCCAGATGGTTTTTGCATAAATTGGCCGCAATGCGGATCAGCCATGGCTTGATGCGTTCAATGCCGCTGCGGTCCGTCCGGAATGCCTTGATGAATGTCTCCTGGCACATGTCCTCCGCGTCGGCGGCGTTTTTGAGCATGTAATAGCACAAATAATACACGTCGTTTCTGTAGCTTTCGAAGATTTCCCGGTCGGTCATGTCTGCCCCCCTTCCGCCTTGTTCTGTCAATAAGACAATCAAGGCGGATATTGGGTTCGTTTTTTCGGAAAAAGAAAAAACACCGGGTCTCCCCGGTGCCTCAATTGCCGATCAAGCTTCGACCAAAATTTTGACTTGATTTTTCTCCTTGAGCAGCGCCTCGAAGCCTTGCTCGACGACGTCGTCGAGGCGAATCCGCTTGGTAACCAGCTTGTCTGCCGAGAAGAAGCCCTTCTCCATCAAGCGGATGACGGACGGGAACACGTTGCGGTAGCCGATGATTCCCTTGATCGTCCTCTCCTTCGTCACGATCTGGTTCGGCTTAATCGCCGCTTCCTTCTCGAAAATGCTGACGATCATCACTTCCCCGCCGATCTTGGCCGCGTCGATCGCCTGCTGCAGCACCGGAGGAACGCCGGTCACTTCGTACGTCACATCGGCGCCCCCGCCGGTTCTGGCGACAATCTCCTCCACGACGTTCGTCTGCGAAGGATCGATGACGATGGCGCCAAGCTCGGCCGCCTTCTGCTTGCGCTCCGCAGACAGCTCGACGGCATAAATCTCCGCCGCGCCGGCCGCCTTCAGCGCCTCGATGACGAGCAGGCCGATCGGCCCTGCGCCGAAGACGACCGCCTTGTCGCCGACGTTCAGGGCGCTTTGCCGGACCGCATACAGCGCAACCGCCGCCGGCTCGACCAGCGCCCCCTGCTCGTAAGACATCGTGTCGGGAATTTTGTGCACCATATGCTCGTCGACGACCGTATATTCAGAGAAGCCTCCTCCACCGCCGGCCAAGCCGTAGAAGCCCAACGTGCTGCACAGATTGTAGTTGCCTGCGCGGCACGCCGCGCATTCGCCGCAGTTAAAGATCGGCTCCACGACAACTTTATCGCCGACCTTCAGGCGCGTGACGCCTTCGCCAACCTCGACCACCTGTCCGGAAAATTCGTGGCCCATCACGATCGGCGCCTGCTCGCCGGTAATCGGATGCGGCGCTTCACCCGGGATGAAAATAGGCCCCGCTGTATATTCATGCAGATCGCTTCCGCAGATGCCGCACCATTTGACCTTCAGCTTGACTGCGCCTGGGCGCACGGCAGGTTCCTCGATCTCATCCAGACGCAAATCTTTAACCCCATGCCATCTCAACGCTTTCACAAGTCTCATCTCCCTAATTGTGTCAACAAAGCCTACTATGCTAAAATGCCTTAGAAAATCCGCCAAAAACTGAATCGACAAACAGGAAACGTTTCCGAAAATAACTATGACATAATCGCCACATATTTGTCAATTCTAAATAATAGTCCATTTTTATCGGAAACCTTTCCGAAAGAGAAAGGATGTTACTAGCGTTGGCCGAGCCTAAAAAAATCACGATCGAGGATGTAGCGAAAAAGGCGGGCGTCGGCATCGCCACCGTCTCCCGGGCCATCAACGACTCCCCCGGCATCAGCGCCCGAACGAAGGCGAAAATTATGCAGGTGATCGACGAACTGGGCTTCGTCCCGAACAGCTCCGCCCAAAGCCTGAAGGTGCGCCAAACGCGGCAAATCGCGCTGGCTGTCCCGGATATTCGCAATGCCTTCATCCCGGAGATTGCATGGTCGGTCGAGCAGGTCGCCCGGGAGCACGGCTACCGGGTCGTGCAGATCAATACGTCCGCCAATGCGCGGATCGAGCTGGACATTATCCGGAACGTCAAGACGCTCCACGTCGACGGCCTGATCATCCTGCCCCTCGCCTATCCGAAGACGCTCAAGGATGCGGTTGCGAGATCGACCTTCCCGATCTCCATCATCAACTACGGCAAACGGTTGCACGAGGGCATCAAGGCCGATGTCGTCAGCCTCGCAACGCAGGAAGGCCTGCTGGTCATGGAGCACCTGATCCGCATCGGGAGAACGCGCATCGCCTACGCCGGAGCGCCCAAGGACGTGATCGAAGAGCGATACTTCGCCTATGAACGCTCCCTGGACCGCGTCGATCCTGCGCTCGTCTTTTTCGGAGACGATTTCTCCATTCAGACAGGCAAGCAGGCGGCGAATTACTTCTATAGCCTGAAGCCGATGCCTGACGCCATCTATGCGGGCAACGACATGATCGCGATCGGGGTCGTCGCCCAGCTCAAGGCGCTCGGGGTGCGTATCCCCGAGGACGTCGCCGTCGTCGGGATCGACGACATCTTGTGGTGCACGATCACCGAGCCGAAGATCAGCTCAGTCAGCATCATGGGGATCGAGGTCGCCCGGGCGGCCACCGAGCTGCTGCTGAAGCGAATCAAGAACCAGACGGTCGGCGCTTACGAGCGCGTGAAGTTCCAGCCGCGGCTCATCGTGCGCGAATCGAGCGTCGCGGCGGAGCGCTGACGCAGGCAGCTCGCGCACTCCCATTTTACTCCGATGCCTGGAGCTCACACGCTCCCATAGTGCCCCGATGCCTGGGCCCCGCCCGAACGCATAGTGCCCTGATGCCTGGAGCCCCGCCCCCGCGAAGGCGAAGGCGGAGGCGGAGAGCTTGCTGCCCGGCGACCTTGCTGCTGTTCGCGGCAAACGCGCCCCTGACCGCCTTCCCCGCTTCCCTCTTCGGCCCGCCATCAACGAGACAGCGGGCTGGCAGTTGCTATGCGCTGATAAGTGCCGCGGCCGAGCGCGCCCTCCGGCATAGGGTACGGGGCGTCGTAGTACAAGCGCTCTTCCTCCAGCTCCTCGATGCGTTCGAGCCGGCCGGACGTATAATCGTCGATCCGCTGGCACGCCGTCTCCAGCCGCGACAGCACGCCGCCGTAACGGATGTCGAGCACCTCCCAGCCGAACGCCTTGCAGCGGGACAGCCAGAGCGCGCGATGCCGCTTGCGCAGCTCGTCGGCCATGGCGATGAGCTCTCCCATCTCGCCGCGCAGACGCTGCAAGCCGGCCCGATCCCGCCGGTCGTATGCCGCTTTCAAGCGAAGGCCGAGCTCGCTTTTCCCGGCGAGCACCGCGGCCAATTGGGCGTAGAAGCCGAACAGCGCGTTCCATTCGCCGTTTCGCCGCGCGGCTTCCGCCATTTCGCCCTTCAGCCTGGCATAATGGCCGGCAAGCGGCAGACCGGCGATATTGCCGTCGAACAGCCCGATCAGCGCGTCCTGCCAGAGCAGGCATTTCGCCGGATTCGACTCGTCCAGATTGCCCTCGGCGACGCCGGGGGTTTCGTCAAAGCGGTTCAGGGCGAGAAAATCGCCGTACCGGCCGCCCGTACAGAAGGCGAACCGCTCCGCCAAGCAGCGCTCATCGACCGCATCCGCATAACCGTGCTCGGCGAACAGCTGCAGGCCGGCCAGACCGGCAAAGACGCTCGTCTCCGCGCCGTCGTCGCCCCACATCGTGGCGAACACCTCGCGCACGCCCTCTTCCTTGCAAGCGGCCAGCGCCGCTTCGGTCGTCCGCACCGTTTTGCCGTAGTTCGGGGCAATCCCGTTCCACGTCCAGACGCCGCCTGCGAACACCGGCATGGAGCCGAAAGCGCGATGCCTGCGAATATACTCCCGATAGAACGACGCATCCGCGTGATAATAGTCCCAATACACAAACTGGACATTGCCGGGCATGCCTTCGATCACTTCCGCCGGGATATCCGCATCCAGATCGTAATAGCTGCCTGTCGCCGAACCGAGGCGAAAATACATATCGCTCCAGATCATCGGCTGCAGGCCGAGCTCGCCGGCCATCCTGGCGACGCGCTGCAAATGCTCGTTCATGATGTCGAACCGCTTGCGGTACCCGTGCCGGTCCAGATAGCGGCCAAGACCGAGCTGATGCGCTTCGTCCATGCCGATATGAATGCGCCTGCTGCGAAAAGGGGCGGAGGCAGCGCGCAGCATGCGCTCGATCAGCCGGTACGTCTCCTCCTCCCCGACCAGCAAAATATCCGGCGTATCCCGCACCCCCGCCGCGTAGTTCCACTTGAGCGCCTCGGTCAGATGGGCGAGCGTCTGAATGCACGGAGTCATCTCGATGCCCAGCTTCGCCGCGTAGTCGTCGCAGGCCCGCAGCTCTTGCGGAGAATATCGCCCGCGCATGTAGCCAAAATACGGATATTCCTCGATCGCGAACGTATCTTCCGTGTACAGCATCAGCCAGTTCAGCCCCATCAGCGCCATCTTGCGCAGCAGCAGCCGGACGGACTCGACCGTCAATACTGCGTTGCGCGAGACGTCGATCATCGCTCCGTTGCGCTCGAACTGCGGCGTCTCCGCGACGGAAAATTCCGCCCCGCGGCGGTAATGCTCCACCCACAGCCCAAGCGCCCGGTAGAAATGAATCGGCTGATCGTACCCGATCACGCCCCGTCCTTCCGAATAATGCGCGGACAATTGGCCTTCGGTATGCCGAACCTCGATCGTCAGCCCGTCATCCGACAGCTCGATGCCTAGATCTCCGCATAATAATGCCGCGCCTTCCAGCAGACCTTCGGTTTCGCCGATCAAGCGAATCTGCATCTGTGCAACCCTCCCTGCTTCCCGCTTCGTGATAGATGCCTATGGCGAGCGATTCCTTTCATCACCGATTCCCTGCGCTTTGCCGGCATACTCTCAGGCTGCCCGCGGCCGCTCAGCTGTCATGGCTCTGCGGCAGCAGCGTTTCGTCCAGCCCGAGTTCCTTGTACAGCGTCTCGTTCAAATAATCGTGCAAATAAAAGCGCGACAGCACGTAATGATCGGCCATATCATCCGGCTGAAAACGGCGCAACACGGCGGTCATCCGCGGCCTGACGCGCTGCAGCCCCGAGCGGTTCCGGACATAATTGTTCAGCAGCGAGCGGCGCTCCGCCCCGTCGCCGGGATACAGCCGCCAGCGGTAGGCGTATTTATGAATGGCCCGCGAGCGGTCGGTCGCGACCTCGAAATCGTGCATGACCGCGATGAGCTCGGCGATGTCGCGATGCCGGACCGCCTCCTCCGTAAAATGGCGGATAATGAAATAGTAGTCTTCATTCGTGTAACGGCCGACCTTGGCGGCAACCGCAGCGGGGCGCAGCCCGTGAAAGACCGCCATAAACCGGTCAATATAATCTTCGCCGCCGCCGGATCGGTTCCAGGTAACGTCGGCATGATAGCCGTTCACATACCAGGTCGTCTCGAAGATGCCGTAAGGGGTGCCGAGGCTGAAGGCGGCGGTCCAGTTGGTGCCGATCACGCAGTCTATATCCAGCTTGGCAGCGGTATCCCGCCACTGCTTCAGGTTGTCGAGCCGGTTGACCGCCACCGGATAATTCTGATGCTCCGCCCAGTCGAAGCAGCGAACGGCCGGCGCTCCCATCACGTCGATGCCCAGCCGGCGGAACTTGGCCGTCAGCGCGGAAACTTCCGCTTCAATGTTGCGGTAGTTATAGATCCAGATCATCACTGCCACCCGCGGGTCCAGCGTTTGCAGCAAGTCCTCCGGGCATTTGTCCAGCATGTCGTGCCAAATGACCGGTTGTTTGCCGCGCGCGGCGGTATACTCGATCATCCGGTTGACAAAGTGGATAAACGCAGCCTCCCGCGAACCGCCGAACCGTTCCCGGCACGTCTCGCATTCGCATAAGCTGTACACCTCGTCGCAGCCCAAATGCACATACGGCGAATCGGGATGCGCCGCGATGATTTCGTCCAGCATTTTCGTCAGCAGCTCGTAAGAGCCGGGCTTGCAGGGGCACAGCTCGCCGGTCGATTCCGGCGTCTCGCGCAGAGGCGCGTAAGCCTCGTGCCGCAGCACATACTCCAGATGGCCGAACGTCTGCTGCAGCGGCATCACCTCAATGTAATGCTCTCGCGCCGCCTCCAGCAATCGCGCCAGCTGCTCCTCCGTAAAAGCATGCTTCGGATGGCGCAGCACCGGATCGCAGCGAAACGGGAATTTGTCTTCGTACTCAATCAGCAGCGTATTGATCTTGAATCGTGCGAACTGGGCGATCGCTTCCTCCAGCTTCTCCAGCCGGGAATGCGTCTGCCGGAAATCGAAGTGCATGCCTCTGCGCGCCGTATCGGGCCAATCGTGGATGTCGGCGCACGGCAGCGAATCGCCGGCAGCTGTATCCAGCAGCTGGCGCAGCGTCTGCAGCCCATAAAAGAGGCCCGCCGCGCGAACTGCGCGAACCTCGATTCGTTCCGGCCGGACCGCTAATTCATAGCCCTCCTCGATGCCGGAGGAAGGGACGGCGATACCCGTCACGTCGGCTGGCTGCCCGCAACGGCTCGCTCCCAGGCTCACGGCATATCCGGCTCCCTCGGGCGCCTCTCCTCCGACCACCGGAATACCGGGAAATTCGCGCTGCAGCAAGCGGAGAATGCGGGAGTCGGGCTGCTCCAGCCTCACATGAAAAACGCAGTCCTTCGTCCGGCGAAACGCACCTTCACCGCTATAGCGAATATGCCTAACCTCGGGAATCGTAACGAACGGTGGGTTGAACTTGCTCACAGTATCGTTTCTTCCTTTCCATTCCTGTTTGTGTCAGGAATAGGGGGGAACGTCCAGTTCCACGCCCATTTTCCTTGTGTCAGTATCAATGGGAGTCTGCCAGAATCCCGCCCATTTTCCTTGCGCCAGTATCAATGGGAGTCTGCCAGAATCCCGCCCATTTTCCTTGCGCCAGTATCAATGGGAGTCTGCCGGAATCTCGCCCATTTTCCTTGCGCCAGTATCAATGGGGCATCCGTCAGCTCCACAACCATTTCCTTGCGCCCGCCTGATCGGGCAGCCCAAATTCGCGCTGCGCGCGGATGCTATGGCTGGCTTATCGCCAAATATGGCGGATTACTCGCGTTCTCCTTGCTGTTTATCCGGATAACGACTCCTTTGGTCGATTCGTCCATCAGCCTGAACGTCGCCATGTTGTCTGTCTGGGCGGATACGAAGGAGGTGACATCCAGCTGGTACCATCCCGCCTCGCTCACATGGACCGTGCCGAGCGGTATCGCCCCGGACGTCAGACGGTTGTTCCAGTTCATCGTCCCTTCGCTCCAGCTGTCGGCATCATAGCCGTAGACCTTGACCGGAACCGCTGACATGGGCTGTTCGGCCACATAGAAGGACAAGACCGCTTGCCCGAGCGGCCCGTTATGGGCGCTGAAATCGAATTTCATATAAGCGATCCGGTCGCCGCCGCCCGCGGCATTCGGAATGTCGGCCAGTTCCAGCACCGGTGCGGAGCCATAGTTCGCCGCAGGATCGTTCTGGTACACGTAAGTATCCTCCGCCGCCGTAACGACGAAGGCCGGTTCCCTCTCGATCTCGATCGTATACGTATCGACGGTGCCTTCCCGGTTATACACGAGCACGCGCAGCGTATTCGCGCCCGCCTGCAGGGCGATGGGCACGGACGGCTGGCCGCTCTGAACCGCCGCGCCGTTGACGGTCGCCACGCTGCTTGCGGCGGCGGTCTCCAGCGTCGCCCAGACGTACGCCGTCGTACCCGGCACGCTCAGCGCATAGCGCGTCGTGCCCGCGGCAAACGGCAGAGGAATCGCGCCGCCTGGCCCCGCCAGCGACAGCGACTGCAGCCCGGACCACGGCGTAAGCGCCGTCTGATGCGGGCGGTCGTAAGCCTGCGCCCAGTAGTAGCCGGCCGCTCGCAGCACCCGCGGCTCAAACCCGGCCTGCGCGCCTGCCGGAATCGCCTCCGACGTAAACGTGGCCCAGCCCTGCGCATCGGTCAGCGCCGAGACATACTTGCCGCCGGCGTGCGTAAACCGGCCCTCCACCTTCGCGCCGGCCAGCGGCAGTCCCGTCTGCATATCGATCGCCCGCAGCGCGGCCACAGCCCGGTTGCCGACGGCATCGACGCGCAGTCCGTCCAGAATGGCCGGCTGCAGCGCGGCGGCGCCTGTCGTCACCGAAGCCTGCGGCGACAGCGGTCCGATATTGCCCTGCAAATCCCGGGCAGCGACCCGGTAATAATAGGTCGTATTCGGCAGCAGCCCGACGTCGTTGAATGACAGTCCCCTGGCGAGTCCGGCGATATGGGAGGCGTCCGGCGTAAACCCGTCCACGGTGCTGCGGTAGATGATATACCGGTCGATCTCCGTATTGTCGAAAGCCATGCCGTAGGACAGCTTCACCGCCTGGTAGCCATCGGCCTGAGCGACAGGACCCGAGCCGACGGCGGTCGGCGGCTGCGTATCGGCCGGCGGCTGCCAGGCGTAGCTGCCGACGCCCCAATGGGACGGCAGCATCCGCACGGAATCATAATGGTGCACGGCGATGCCGCCGAACGCGCTGCTGCCGCCGTAGGCCGCGTACACCTTGGCAAGCTCCGCCTCCATATGGACGCGGCCTTCCTCCCAGAACGTAATCGTCTCGGGATCGCCGCTGTTTGCGATATCGAGGGTTTCCACGCCGATGACGACCGAGCCCGGCTTGCCGATCGTAGTCGCATACGCGATCTCGCCCTGCGCCCCGGCGATGATGCCGGCCGATCCGTCAGCCGTATCGCGGTAATCCATGATCGAAATATAATCGCTGATGTCCTGAATATGTTCGGAGAGCCATTTCGACTGTCCGTTCCAGACGATGGATTGCGCCGTTTCCGAGGTATCGTACCATTTCGGAATAGCCGGGCCGAACGGCAGATTGATGCCGGCGGCGTCGCGACGGCCGATCATTTTTTGCAGAAGGTCCAAATACTGCCTTTGCAGCCAGCGGTCGGCGTCCTTGAAATCAGGCGATATATACGGCTCGATGTCGACATTGATGCCGTCGAATTTGCCGCCCGAGCCCGAGGCGAGATTAAAATTGATCACGCGCTCGATCTCGCGGACCGCATAATGGTGGTACTTCTCGTAAGCGCCCATATAGGGCGGCGAAGTGCCTCCGGCCACCAGCGCGTACACCTGATAACCGCGCTGATGCGCCCATTCGAGGAAGGCTCGCACGGCGTCCGGATCGTCCTCCAGCATATCCATTCCCGCGAACGCACCCACCGACATATACAGCGTTGTGATCGGATCGGAGGCGAACGTCGCCGTATCCTGGGCGAACGCATCCAGCACGTCGCGCGATCCGGGATTGAGCAGCAGCTTATACGCTTCCGGCTCCCAAATCCACATGGCCCGGTCATGACTCGCCATATGGAAAGGCTCGCTCGTGCCGGTCCCTACCTTGGCATACGTGGTAGGGCTGAGAGCCTGTTTGCCTCCTGCACACGTCACCCGCGCCTCAAGGCTCAACGTCCGGTTGCCCAGCGAAGCGGTGTCCCACGCCAGCGTATAGTAGGTGCCGTCGAAGGAGGCTTGCTGCCATGCGCCGCTGTTGATCCGCACCTCGACCGACTGGACAGCCGTCTGGGACTGCACCGCCACCTGGATGTCCACCGTGCCGCTGAGCGATACGCCTTCGGCCGGACTGACGATATGCACGATCGGCGCCGCAGCCGCCGGGTTATTCACCTGCAGGATCAGCGGCTCGCTCCACACCCCGTAGCGCGTGTCCGCATCCAGAGCGCGGGCACGAACCTCGATTTCGCCGACATACGCCGACAAATCGAGATCGTAATGCCACGTTCCCGACCCGTCGCCGTCCTCGTCCTCCGTAAGCGCTGCCACTTGGGTCGTCCCGGCGATGTACAATCTGAGATCATACGCATTCGTATACGTGCCGCTGATCCTTACAACAGTAGGGCCGAACGTCAAATTCGGCTCCGGCGAGTCAATCGTGACTGCGCTTGCTCCCAGCGCCGGAGCCGGCGCAGAGGGCCATGCCACCAACAGAATCAGCGCCATCAGCAGCGCCAGCCTTCCGCTTCTGATTCCCCTGCTCAACCGTACACCCATCATGAGTCCTCCCTCTCCTTACAGATGGTTTCAGACGCCTAGGACAAGCCGAGCATTTCGTCACCGGTCGTCCGCTGCGGCCTAGCGAACAATGGCCGGAAAGAGGGCGCTCTTGAATGCAGGTCATTCAAGAGCGCCGATAATCCATCGGTTATTTCGTCTTCAGCTGTACGCTGTCCATCCGCTCGTAAGCCGTCTTGTTCGTGTCGATCAGCTTTTGCACGCCGAGCGCTTTGATCTCTTCGACATATTTCTCCCATTCGTCCAGGCTGCGCGTGCCCGTGACAAACTTGGCGAACGATTCGTCGCGGTGCTTCTTCACCGCCTGGCCGGTCACGGACAACACTTCGTTCTCCGCCTCCGTAAAGGCCGGGCGAGGCTGCATCGCCGGCGGATCATATTTGGCTGCTTCCGTGTACGCTTTTTGCAGGTCTGGCGAGAACAGGGACAGATGCGCATCGAAATCGATCCACGTATACGTGCCGCTCGTTTGCAGCCCGGTTTTCTTGCGCATTTCGGTCACATCGGTAAATTCGGGCTTGAATTTCTTCTTGCCGTTCTCCATCGTATACGTCTCGCCCTCCTTGCCCCAGCTTGCCAGCGTCCGGCCTTCCTCGGTGTAGAAGAAATCCATGTACTGCATGATTTCTTTGATCTTCTTGGAGGTCGAGGCCACCGTCAAGCCATTTTCCAGGTAGTGGAAGTACGGATTTTGCTGCTTGCCGCCGGGCAATCCGGCAGGCGGAGCCATAAACTGCATGTTAAATTCCGGATTTTCCTTGCGCATCGCATTGTTGAAGAAGTCGATCCGGCTGATATAGTCAATCGTGATGAACGCTTTGCCCGTCGATACGGCATCCTGCCACTGCTTCGTCTGCAGCGACAGAAAGTCCGGCGGAATCAGGCCGTCCTTATACAGCCGGTTCAGCGACGTCAGCAGCGCCTTGTACGATTCCTCGATCGGGCCGTAGCGCCATTCCTGCTTGTCGAAGTCGTAATAGACATCCTCGCCCGTCCCGAAATTGGCGGTCAGGTTCGCATTCATCTCGCCGGGAATTTGGCCGTAGCGGAACGTCAGCGGGTAGCTGTCCGGATACAGCTCCTTCAGCTTTTTCAACGTCTCGTACAATTCGTCGTAGGTTGTCGGCACGCTCAAGTTATGCTTCTTGAACACGTCCTCGCGGTACATCCAGACCATCCGGTTCGTCTCGCCGAAGCCCTGGTTCGGGAACATGTACATTTTGCCGTCGGAAGACAAGGCGGCCTTCGCTTCATCCGGGTACTGCTCGATCCACTTTTTCAGATTCGGCGCATCGTCCAGATAGTCGAGCAGGTTGACCAGCGCGCCCTGCTGGCCGAATTTGTTCGATTCCCGGCGGCTCGGCATGAAGAGCAGATCGGGAAGATTGCGCGACACGATAGCCAGGTTCAGCGAATCGGACAGCTTGCCCGACGGCGTCTGCACCTCCAGGGTAACGCCCGTCTTCTCCTCAATCCACTTCCACACCGGCCAATCCTTGGTGTACGGGAAGGTAGCATTGCTGTCCAGCAGCGCCGTGAACGTGTGCTTCGCCTTCCCCCCCGGCGATGGCTCGTTATGCGAAGCCTCCGGCTTCTCCTCCGGGTTGCCCGAGCCGGAGCATGCTGCGAGCGTGAGCAGGGCCGTCCCGAAGACCGCGGCCAGTCCCATTGCTTTGTTCATCGTCCATTTCCCCCTTCTGGATCATACATTCAGCATACTGCTTCAGGTCCCGCCATCCTATCCTTTGACTGCGCCGATCATGACGCCTTTCACAAAGTATTTTTGGATAAACGGATAAATAAGCAGTATAGGAAGCGTGGATACCATAATCGTAGCAAACTTGAGCGAGTCTTCGACGATCTGATCATCACCTCCGATTCGGGTAACATCGCCCGAGCTGACGTTGCCCGCCAGCACCAGATTGCGCAGCAGCACCTGCAGCGGGAACAGATCGGGATCGCGCAGATAGAGCAGCGGCAGCATGAAGTTGTTCCAGAGGCCTACGGCATAAAACAGCGCGATCGTCGAAAATACAGCCTTCGACAGCGGGATGACGATGCGGAAGAAGATGCCGATATCGTGCAGCCCGTCAATCCGCGCCGATTCCTCCAGCTCCTTGGGCAGCCCGTAGAAGAACGTGCGCATGATGATCAGGTTCCACGTGCTGACCGCTCCCGGCAGCACCATTCCCCAGATCGTGTCCGTTATGCCCAGCGAACGGACGACAAGGAACGTCGGGATCATGCCGCCGCTGAAAAACATCGTGAAGACGATCATTAGCGTAAACGTCTTGTGAAACATCATCTCCTGGCGGGACAGCGCATAGGCCCCCATCGCCGTGACCATCAGCGCAATGGCTGTGCCGACTACGGTATAGACAATCGTATTCTTGTAGGCTAACCAGATTTTCGGGTCTCCCAGCACGAGCTCATACATTTTAAAATTAAGCCCCTTGGGCCATAAGGTGACTTCGCCTTTGATGACGTGGATGTCGGAGCTAAGCGAGACGGCCAGCATATACAAGAACGGATACAGCGTCGCGACGACGATCGCCAGCAAAATCAGTGTGTTGACGACGGTAAACCAGCTGAACCGCAATGTCGTTCTCATCGGATATCCCCCCCTTTACCACAAGCTGGTTTCGCTGATTCTGCGACTAATGGCATTGGCCCCGATGATAAAGATCAGGCTGATGATGCCCATGAACAGATCGATCGCCGCGCCATAGCTGAAATTGCCCTGCTCCAGGCCGACGCGGTATACATAGGTGCTGATAATGTCGGCGGTCTCGTAAATGGCCGCATTTTGCATCAAAAATACTTTTTCGAACCCGATCTCCAGCACTTTGCCGACGTTCATAATGAGCAGAATCACGATGGTCGGAGCGATGCCCGGCAGCGTGACGTTCCACAATTTGCGCCACCGTCCGGCGCCGTCGATGCTGGCGGCTTCATAGAGCATCGGGTCGACCGCCGTCAGCGCCGCCAAATAAATGATCGTCTCCCAGCCGATGTGCTGCCATATTTCCGAGAGCACATAGATCGTCCGGAACATGCCCGGCTCCATCATGAAGTTGATCGGATCGAATCCGAGCGATTGGATGATCTTGTTGACAAGACCGCTCGTCGGCGACAAAAACATGATCACCATGCTGGCGACAACAACGTTCGAGATGAAGTGCGGCAGGTAGCTGACCGTCTGAACAAACCGCTTGAACACCGCGTTCTTCAGCTCGTTCAGCAGCAAGGCGAGTATAATCGGGGCCGGAAAGCCGAACACCAGCTTGTATAAGCCAAGCAGGAACGTGTTGCGCATTAATTGAAAGAAATCCGGATTTTCAAAAAACATTCGGTAATACTTGAAGCCGACCCATTCGCTTGCCGATATGCCTTTGAACAAGTTGTAGTTCTGGAACGTGATCACGAGCCCGAACATCGGGGCGTATTTGAAAATCAGGTAATATAAGAGGCAGGGCAGGAACAATATCCATAAATATTTGCTCTTCCGCCATGCCAACCTCCAGTTTCGCGACTGTGCCATCATGTGCGATTCACCACTATTCTCCAAAGTTGTCGTTCCGGCGCTCACCCTGCGCGTCTCCGGCTGCGGCCGGGTCGTGATCCGCCGATGCAAGACCGAGTATACCCGCATTTCCCGGCCAAAGATATCTCCACCTTTTTCACAAAATGATGCCAATATCGGAAATCGGAGATTCTGAATACGAATCCATAAAGATGTATATTGTTCAATGAAATCGGAAGGAGCTAATATGAATATGAAGAAGAAGTAAAAAGCGATGGGCGCGGGAGAAGACGAGCGTTGCTGCAGACACAAAAGGGGGGGACCGGGCGTGCATCGGCTGGACAAGATGAAATGGATGGGCGGTTCCTTGTTTTTCAGGCTGCTGAGCAGCTTCCTGGCTGTCATTTTCATATTCACGCTATTTAACGTGTTCACCTTTATTTACTTGAAAAATCGCATCCTTGATGAAATCATCGTCTACAACAATCAGGACATCGATCATACCGTCCAAGGCTACGAGCATCACTTCCGGTTAGCGCAAAGCACGATCGCCAGCCTCAACCAGAGCGACAAATGGATCTCCGACCTGAACGCGCTGCGGCATGTGAAGGCCAACAACAGCTATGAGCGCGCCCTGGATATCCAATCCGAAATCAAGCTGCTGTATGCCAATCCGTTCCTGCATATTGAGAATTTCATTTTATATTTCCGCAACGATGCCTATGTCCTGGAGAAGGAAGGCACGAGTTCGGCGGCGGATATGTTCGGCAAATTTTACGCGAGCAGCGATTACCCTCCGGCGTTCTGGGAGCGGCAGTTCGACGATCCGGCGGCCTTCCGCATTTTGCCTGCTTCGGAATTCAAAGAAAATTACATGCATTTGCAAAAGTCGCGCGGCCTGCTTCTGCCCGTGCTCGTCAAGCCGTTCGCGTATTCCGATCTGTACTACATCGTGCTGTTCGATGCGCGCAAATTGCAGGAAACGTATCACTCGTCATCGCTGCACTCCTTCTTCATCCTTGACGATGAAGGCCGGACCGTATTTGCCTCGCATTCGGGCGGCCCGGACACCGACGCGGACACGGACGCACCCGCCGTCGCCGGTGCATGGCCCGCCTTTGGCGGCGGCAGCGGTTATGTTCATGCGGGCGGACATTATTATTTCTATAAACAAGGCGACGTTACCGGCTTCACTTATGTCAGCAAGGTGCCTGTGGCCAGCGTCACCTCGCAGCTAATCAAGCTGAATCTGGTGCTGATTGCGCTGCTAGTCGTCGCCGTCGCAATCGGCGTCAGCACCTCCGTGCTGTTCGCGGTGCGCTTCAACAATCCGGTTCGCCGCCTTCTCGATTCGTTTCAGAAGCAGGAGCCGGGCGTGCTGCCCCGCGAGCCGATCCGCGAGTTCAATCTGCTGGGCCAATGGGTCAGCGATATGTGGCGGACGAATCGGGACATCCGGGATGACCTGGTGCGCAAAACGTCGCTGCTGCGGTATTACGCTTACACCAACAAGCTGAAGAACATTCATATGAACTTCGCCGAGCTGCAGGAGCTTGTCGACATCGCCAAGCCGTTCCGCTTCGTGCTGCACCGGGTTACCTTTAAAACCGATTCGCCCTTGCTGGTGGACCAGGAGCGCGCGATGTATTATATCCGCGAGCTGATCGACAGCACGCTCGTCCTGGCCTTTCCAGAGTCGTTCACGTTCCAGATCGAGCACGATCTCGTGCTGTCGCTCGTATATGCCGAAGGGGAGCCTTCGGAAGAGGCGCTCATGGGCAGGCTGGAGCAGCTGAGACAGGTGCTGGACGTCGATCTGGAGAGGATCGTGCTGACGATCGCGGTCAGCGACGTGTACCGGGATTCGGCCGCTTTCCGGCAAGCGTTCGAGCAGGCGTCAGCGATGCTCGGCCAGCGCCGCCTGCGCGACGGGACGCAGATCATCCGCAAGCTGGAGCCGGAGCGGAAGCGGATCGTGCTGACCGCGGCGGACGAGGAGGAGCTGCACACCAAGCTGATGTCCGGAAGCGAGTCCGCCGTTATGGATTGGGTCGTGCGCCGCCTGGACAAAGCCGATCGGAGCGGCGCTTTGGAACGGGAATACGCCGCGCTGGCCTCCGATGTCGCCAAGCTGGTCGAGAAATCGGTCATCCGGCTTCAGCTGCACGAGGCATACGAGCAGAGCCGGCATGATTCGGCTGCGCCGGTGCATAGCTTCCACAGCCGCGAGCAGTATGAGCAGTGGTTTCGCCAGCTGTTCGCGCCGGCGCTGCAGCTGATCGCCAGCCGTTCGCAGACGCGGGACCCGATCACTGACTTTGTGCTCAGCTACGTGGACAGCCATCTGAGCGAGGACATCTCGCTCGACCTGCTGGCCGACAAGCTGAACTTGACCCCAGGTTATCTGTCCACGTATTTCAAGGACAAAACCGGCCGCAACTTCAGCGATTATTTGAATGAAACGCGGATGTCCCGGGCCAAGCGTCTGCTGCGGGAGCCGGAGCGGCGCATTCAGGATGTCGCGGCCGAGGTCGGTTACCGCAATGTCAATTCATTCATTCGCACGTTCAAGAAGTTTGCGGGCATGACGCCCGGGGAATATCGGAAGAAAGGCTGGGATTTGCCTTGACGCGAGTGCATCGAATCAAGCGTGTGGCGACGCCGGACGGCGGCGGGGAGATCGACTGGAGGCGCATCGCACCGCTCAGGCTGAGCCATGTATTATGGCTGGACGTTCCTGCGCCGGATACGGAGGTGCAGCTCGCTTATACGGACGAGGCGCTGCATGCCCGGTTCCGCGTCGACGAAGCGTCTCCGACGGTCCGCCATCTCGGCGTGCAGGTGCCTGTCTGCAAGGATAGCTGTGTCGAGTGGTTTTTGCAGCCACGGCCGGAGGACGATAGCCGCTATGTGAATTTCGAGTGGAATGCTGCCGGCGCGCTGCGGCTGGCCATCGGCTCCGCTCGGCATGATCGGAGCGACGTGCCCGGCGTGTCGGCGGAGCTGTTCCGCTGGCGCGCGGCCACGGGCCTGCAGGATGAACGCGGCGCGTTCTGGACGCTGCAATTCGCGATCCCGTTCGCCTGGCTGCAATCGCTATATCCCGGCTTTCAGCCGGAGCCCGGCTGCCGGATGCGCGGCAATTTCTTCAAATGCGGAGACGAGACGCCGATGCCGCATTACCGCAGCTGGAGCAAGGTCACGTCGGACACGCCGGACTTTCATCGCAGCGCCGATTTTGGGGAATTGGTGCTGGAGTAAACGATTTCGGGGAAGACATCCCGCGCTATCGCTCTCCGCAAAGCTTAATCCGCTCGAAATGAATGGTTTCGGATTGCAACGCTTGCCAGCCGCCTTATTTCGCCTGCCGCAACGGCTGGCCAGCTCCGGCCAGCACGACTTCGCGGCCGGTCTCGTGAGAACGGTACAGCGCCTCGACGACCTCGATGATGGCGCGCGAGTACGCCATGGTGCACAGCGGCTCGCGGCCGGTTTCGATGCTTGCGATGAGATCGCGGATTTGCAAGGCCATAGGGTTCGCCTGATCGGACGGCACGAGCGGTTCGTAATCCGCATCGCCGCGGCTGATCCAGGCGCCGACTCCCGTCTGCAGCCGGATGCGGCCTTCCGTGAACGACAGTTCCGTGACGTTGCTCGGGCTTCCCCGGTAGCCGGACTGGACGATGGACGAGCAGACGCCGCTTTCGTGCTGGAGCATAACGACGCCGCTCCCTTCCACATCGCCCCGATCGCCGAAGAACGTTAAGCCCGCCTTGACGGAGACAATGGGAGAGTCCGTAAACCAGAGCAGCTTGTCGATGGAATGCGAGCCGAGGTTCATCATGATGCCGCCGCCGGAGAGCGCCTTGTGCAGAAACCAGTCCGGACGATTGGCCCGGAAATAGTTCAGATGCCGCGTATCGCTGATCATGACGAGCCGGCCCAGCTCGCCGGAGCGGGTCGCCGCTTTGACAGCGCGGTTCTCGGGGAAATAATGCTGGGTGTGGCCGACGAGCATCCGCACGCCGCTCGCCTCGACCGCCGCGATGATCTCGTCGCATTCCCGCGTATTCAGAGCCATCGGCTTCTCCAGCAGGATGTGGCAGCCTGCCTGAGCAGCCCGAATCGCCGCTTCCCGGTGCAAAAAATGCGGCAGCGTAATAATGGCAATATCGGGACGTTCCCGCGCGAGCAGCTCGCCGTAATCGGTGTACAGCTTCAGCCCCGCATATTTCTTGTGCAACTCTGCCAGACGGCGCTCGCTCGTCTCGGCAATGGCGACCGCCTGCGCTTGTTCCACGCTGTCCATCGCCTGCAGATGCGCCTCGGCAATGATGCCTCCGCCGATAATCGCTATGCTGTACTTTTTCAAATCCGTCTCCTCCCTCCGGCTTGTTCAACGTTCCTCGGATGGCCCAGCTGCCCCTTTACGTCTTGGCAAGCAGCGGCACCCCGCGCTTGTATACCTGCTGCAGGCTGAATCCGGCGCTGCCGCGGCGAAACAGAATGAGATCGGCTTCAGCCCCCGGCTTCAAGCCGTCAAAAGCAAGACCCGCGAGCTTCGCCGGCCGCGCCGACGCCATATCGAGCGCTTCGGCCAGAGGGCAATCGGTCAGCCGGGCCATCTCATGCACGCATTCCAGCAGCGACAGCGCCGCGCCGGCCAATAGAGCGGGCTGATCGGCCATTTGCAGCCTGCGCGATGGCAGCAGCTCCACCTTGCCGCCGACATGCGTGGTGTAGGTGCCTGGCGCAAGGCCGGCCAGATGCACCGCGTCGCTGACCAGAACCAGCTTCTCCCGCTTGGCGGCTCTGAACACCTTCAGCACGGAAGGATGAAGATGGTGGCCGTCGGCGATCGCGCTCGCCCACAGACGATCTTCGCCGAGCTGGCTCCAGATGCAGTTCGGGTGCCTGGGCAGCAGCGGATGCGCGCCGTTGCCGAGATGGGTGGACATTCGCGCGCCAGCCTTCACCGCCGCCTCGATCTCCTCGGGCCCGGCCGCCGTATGGCCGATGCTGGCGATAATGCCTTCGCCGCACAGCCTGCGAATGAACAGGAGCGCGCCGTCCCGCTCCGGAGCGAGCGTCACCAGCCGGATGCGGTCGCCTGACGCCTCGCGCCAGCGGGCGAACTCTGCCCAATCCGGGTCGCGAATCCACCGCTTCGGATGGGCCCCGCGCGGTCCGTCCTGTTCGGAGAGGTAAGGCCCCTCCAGATGAATGCCCGCAATCACCGAGTCGGTAAAACGGTCCTGTTCGCAAGCGATGCGGACAGCCGTTACAATGTCCATGATCTGCCGGGACGAAGCGGTGATGACGGTCGGATAGCAGCGCGTCGTTCCGCTCCCGGCAATCGCTCTGGCCAGCCGATGCACCGTAACAACCCGCTCCTCCAGCTTCACGCCGGATGCATTGAGATCATGGCCTTGAAAACCGTTGATCTGCAGGTCGATCAGGCCGGGAGCGACCCACAGCTCGCCGCTTCCCTCCTCTGCGCGGCCTGCCGCATCTTCCGCAGACCGGACATCCCTGATGGCCGGACCGTCGATCGTAATCGTCAGCCGCAAACCGCTGAATGCGTCCCTTGCATGGATTCGCACGGGTTCCGCCATCGCCGACGTTCCTCCGCCATAACCGTCATATGCACTCATTGCAGAACGCCTCCTTTTCGCGCCGATAACGCATTCATGATTCCTATCGCCTTGACTGCGGCACGCCGCGGGTATTCCGGGGCGATGCGATGGAGGAGCTGAATGCGATCTGCTCGGCCTACCGCATATCGCGCCTTATTCGGCCAGCAGCGAAGCGCTCTCCCGATCCAGATACAGCGTGCAGCGGCTCGCAGTCCGCAGGATGGAGGCCGGGCACGCGGCATCGATCTCACCGGTCAGCGTGCGCCGCACCGCTTCGCTCTTGCGGATGCCCGGCACGGTGCAGTAGATGGACGAGGCGCTAAGAATCGCGGGAATCGTCAGCGTCAGCGCCCGGGTCGGCACGTCCTCCAGCCGCGGGAAGCAGCCGTCGTTCACCTGCTGGATTCTGCTTGCCTCGTCAAGCTCGACCGGCTTGATCATCGCAGGATCTTGGAAATCGGCCACATGCGGATCGTTGAAGGCGATATGGCCGTTCTCGCCGATGCCGATGCAGGCGATATCAAGCGGCGTATCCGCCAGCAGCTGCGCATACCGCCGGCATTCGTCCGCCGGATCGTTCAACCCGTCGATCTGGTGAAAATGCCGCGGCTGACGGTATTGGAACAGCTCCTTTCTCAAAAAGGCCGAAAAGCTCTGCTCGGCTTCAGCCGGCAGCCCGATATATTCGTCCAGGTGAAAAGCGACGACCCGCTCCCACGGAATCCCTTCCTTCGCCCGCAAAGCTCGGAGAAAGTCCAGCTGCGAAGGGGCCGAGGCAAAGACGACCGAGACGAGCGGCTTGCGCTCCAGCTGCCTCTGAATCTCCGCCGCGACATCGCCTGCAACCGCCTGCCCCATCGGCTCGCGGCTTTCGTAACGCTTGACGGTCAGATTGCTTCCATTCAGGTTGCTTCCATATTGTTGTTCCATCGATTCCCCATCCTCCCGTTTCCTGTCAATCTTTCCTTGCCGCCACCGTCTCACGGATCACCAGACGCTCCTCGAAATTGACCTGGCGGTATTCGCTGCCGGCTTCCTCGTCAAAAATCCGCTCGAACAGCAGCCGCGCCAACGTCTTGCCCGCCTCATAAGTCGGCACCGATACCGTCGTGAGCGGCACGGCCATCAAATCGATATCGTCGAAACCAGTGACCGACAAATCGTCGGGCACGTTCAACCCGCAGTTTTGCGCCCCCCGGATGACGCCCATGGCGATCACATCGTCGAAACAGATGAGCGCCGTCGGCCGCTCCGATGCAGGCTGCTGCGCCAAGTGCTCGCCGATCCGCACACCGTCCTGAAAGCTGGCCGCCTCGCTGAACATATAGCGGGAATCGAGCGTTAAACCATGCTCCAGCAGCTGATCCTTAAACGCCGCAAGGCGCAGCTTGGAGGCGCGCGACGTCTTGAGGCCTGCGACAAAGCCGATGCGCGTATGCCCCTGGCCGATCACATAAGCCGTGACGGCTCTTCCGCCGCCGTAATCGTCGAACGTCACGCAATCGCATGCCAGCCCGGGAACGCTACCAAGCAGCGCAAACGGCAAGCCCTTGCGCTTGAGATCATGAAGATGCCCGAGCGGCACGTCCTCCAGCAAGGGCGCGATGATCAGCCCGTCCACCCGTCTGGCGATCATCGCCTGAATCTGCGCAATCTCCGCTTCGTGCTGCTCCCCGCTGCTGCACAGAAATACGGTGTAGCCGTGCTCGCCGGCGATTTCCTGCACACCTTTGGTAATGCGGCTGTAGAACGGATTCGTGATGTCCTTGATCACAAGGCCGATCGTCTTGGTCCATTTGGAGGTCAGCCCCCGGGCAATCTCATTTGGGACGTATCCGTATTGCGCGGCTGCGGCAAGCACCTTGCGCCTCGTTTTTTCCGAGAAGCCCGGCTTGTTGTTGAGCACGCCGGACACGGTGCTCTTGGCCAGGCCCGTTAGCCGGGCCAGATCCGCAATCGAGATATCGCTCACTCGGCAACCTCCCAACAACTTGTAACGGTTCAAATTATTTATTCAAAATATTCAATTTCAAAGTCATTTCGATTTTTGAACCGGTTCAAATTCATTGTATAAGGGAATGCCGTTTCCGTCAATGGCCGTGAAGCGACGAATAAGGAAAACCGAAAGGTATATTTGGCTATATGGCAGCCTGAACCCGCACCGGCGGGTGCGCTTTGCCTGGCTGCTGTTCCTTCAATCCTTCTGCCCCTAGCTGTTCACGTTTTGCCATTCGTTTCATCCTCCTTTAATTTTGGGCACGCAAAAAAAGCTCATTCCTACTCATAAAACAAGTTGGAAAGAGCTTTTGAAGTTTATCAAGTGTTTGAATTGTTTAGTGTTTGGTTTGTTGGTTGTATTGTACGATCTTGTTGTTGGGGCTGTAAACGGGCTACATAAGATTTTTAACAAGGGGGTGCCTTGGCGATTACGGCAAAAGCTTTAATTCGATTAATCGATCGTATGCCGCTTCGATCTCGGTTGCCGTAAATTTATCCTTTTTAATGCTCCTGACCCCCCTGACGACATCCACTTTGACCGCACCGCCGTAGAACTTGTTCATGGAATTGGCCACGAAGTGGGTCGTTGACCAAAGCTCAAGACTTTTGGATTCACTCGGGAGCGCGTTCAGAACAAAGTTGATTTTGGCTTCGTGTTCTCTGATCCATTCGGAATGATGCTCGATAATCGATTTTGTTCGATTGCCCGATTTTATCGTAAATCCGTTGCCATGAGCATTCGGCGATACTTCGAGAACGCCCTCGATTTGTAAATTATCGGTTTCGTAATCCAATTCCGAGGAATATGGTCCGAAATGGTGAATGCGGAATGACAAAGGAGTGGGAACTCCCTTGGCGTCAAGAAAATACATATATTTTTGAAAGGCCTTCTTGCCCGGAATAACCCCTTTTCGCTCCACCAAATAGGCGACTAGCGGTTGAAGACTCACTTCGATCCCCTCCTAAGAACGGCTGAACGCTGGCGCACATAATCTCTGACTTCCTTCGCAATATCCGTATCAGCATATATTCTACAAACGTATATCGGTTCCTCTAATTTGGCGATAACGGGAGCCCGATCTTTCATCGAATAGGTTATCGCAGGATCTTCCTTGCTGATGATACTAATCGTCGGAGAACCGTCGGAAAGGGTAAACTTTAGAGGCGGTTTTTGATACCGGTCAACGAGCACTTGATATGGCGGGTACCTGCTCTCGAGTTCTTCTTTGATTTGCAGCTCCGATTCCCTTTGAACGATTCTTTCTTCCAGCGTTAGCGCGGGTTCCGATTCCCAAATGCACTTCAAATGCACCCGATTGAGAAAACGTTCGGCCCATGGACTTTGAATGGTTTTCGCTTTCTCGATAACGGAGTAATCGTCCCATTGAATAAAGGCCCTGACGTCCTTCGGCAATCTACCTGTCCCCGTCTCCGCCCTCAATATATCCTTCAGGAGCTGGATCATAATCTGATCGTAAATCCGGCGAGTCCGATGCAAATATACTTGCGTAAACATAAAGTATCTGGCAAGGATTAATCCCTCTACGGCTTCCACCCCATCATGCTCGATGCCGATTTTCCAGCGGTCTTCTTGAAAATATAAAGAGATGACATTCAGAATCCGATCCAAGTCAAAATGCCCGTACTTCACACCGGTATACAGCGAGTCGCGCAGCAAGTAATCCATTTTATCCGAGTCTAACTCGGAAGCGAAAATATCGGCAAGCAATCGTTCTTCGTTATTAAACGCATTGCCTGTGATGAGTGCGGCGATTCCGTGGCAATTAAACCCGTACTCCTCACCGATCTTGTCAATGATAGGGGCAATCTCGGATTCCGTGATGATTTTACCCGCCATGCCTTCGTGCCCTTTGACGGACTGGTCAAACAGGTCGTCGGATACATGCGAAAAAGGAGCATGACCGACATCATGCAGTAAGGAGGCTAGCCTCAGCATTTGCCGATATTTCCGGGCTTCTTCATGAGACCATCCCAATACGTCCTTCCTTTTGTCAAAGACTTTGTCAAAGATCAGGCTGGACACGTGCATAACCCCCAGAGAATGCGGAAACCGCGTATGCTCGGCGGAAGGGTACAACAAATAGGTCGTCGCCAGCTGGCGAATTCTCCTTAACCGTTGGAAAGAAGGTGTATCAATGATTCGCTGCTCATCCTCGCTTATGTATATAAACCCGTGAATGGGATCGCGTATATCCGGCATGTTCTCCTCCCACATTATATATCGAACAAAAGTTCGCGTTCAAGATGAATAACCTTCCGTCTTTCACTTTAAAGCGAAACCGCTCCGGCTGCGCAGCCGCTCGGCCAGCCTGTACAGATCGGCCAAATCCAGCCTCCCCTGCTATCTGAACACGGCCGCGGCTTCATCCACAGACATGACTTCCAAACATATATTTCTTCATTCGACACTCATGCATCAAATACCTCTAGATCCACTTTGGGGATACGGACTTTTCTCGCTGTCCTTTTCTGCCATTTCAGGTATTGCTTCTTGTGAAAACAACCGGGTTTGGTTACAATTTCCACAAAACACTTCTCCGGAAAGGAGTCTTCCTATGCATCCCAAAAAAGTGCCCCGTTAATCCCGAGGCCCTCCATTCATGTGCCGGCTTACCTAACCTTTAGTCCAAAAAAATAAAGGGAGATGCACATCATGCACATGAATGGACCTATGAAAATGTCTCAAAGCGACAGACTGGAATTATGCCGCGAAATCGCCGATCGGCTGCGCGAGGTTTACGAAGATCGCCTCTTGGCGATTGGCGTCTACGGTTCGGTGTCCCGAGGGACGGACGGCCCTTACTCGGATATTGAGATGTTTTGTGTGCTGCGCGATACGAATGAACCGGTGGATTATTGCTATGAATGGTCGGCTGGGCCCTGGAAAGCGGAGGTGGACGTATGCAGCGCGAGCGTGCTGCTCCAAAGCGCCGCTGAGGTGGAAGGAAGCTGGCCGCTGACGCACGGACCGTACTTTGCCCCGCTGAGCTTGTACGACCCGGAAGGCTTCTTTCCGCGCTTAAGGCAGGCGGCCGAATCGCCGACGAAGGAAGATTTCCGGGCGGCCGTCAACGAAGTTCTTGTCGGCGAAATGTACGAGTATGTCGGCAAGCTGCGCAATGCGAAGCGGAACGGTTCGCTCACCTACTTGCCTTACTTGGCCGTTCAGTTTGCCCATTACGGCGCCATGCTGGTCGGACTGCACAACCGGCACCTGTACACCACCGGCGCGCAGGTGCTTCCCGAGGCATTGGCGCTGCCGGATCGTCCGCGCGGCTTCGACTCTGTCGCTCGGCTGGTGATGTCGGGCGATCTGGCGGACCCGCCCGCCGTCGCTGCCGCCTGCGAGGCATTTTGGAGCGGCCTGGAGGATTGGGCCGCCGAGCATGGCTACACCATTCATGCGCAGCAGCGCATGCCGTTTTGACGATGCCCGGTATTGACAATTTGGCAGCGATCCGCCGACGAATTTCAGCGGGCTGCAGGCGACAGCCGATGATGGAAGATCGCCCTCGCCAGGCGTCTATGCAGCATAGCGCGCTTAAGATGGACAACAGCCCCTTCTGACGAGGGGGCTTTACTTTTTCTTAGGGAGGGATTTCGATTCATTACTCCTGAAATCGTGATGAAGCATCGATTTCTCATTCATCCCTGTCCTTCGTGGACCATGGCCATCATCTGATTCCGGGATTAAGTGCCGGCCATTATGATCTTTTCGAAAACTTCAACGAAACCGGAGGCCGGATACGCGCCTGATATGATCGTTTCGTTATTGATCACGAAGAACGGGGCGCCTGTGATCCCCATGCGAACCGCTTCATCATAGTCATGCTCGATGTCGATCAAACCGTCCCCGGCCGCAAGCCTTTGGGCTATATTGCCGCCATCCAACCCCAGTCGCTCCGCCAGCTGCAAAAGCACCTGCAGATGCCCGATATCGTGTCCTTCTTCAAAATATGCGGTCATCACTGCATCAACCCACTCTGCCCTCCGGCACGGAGACAACAACGCACCTACGCGATGGGCCAGCAACGTGTTCGGCATGACGGTCACAAGGTCGTATCGAAACTTAAGTCCAATAGATTCGCCTATTTCCGTAACCCGCTGAAGCAAGGAGCGCACCCGCTCGGGACTGCCCATCCTTTTCATATGATGCATGAACGGCACCCCTTCGGGCGGAACAGACGGATCTAGCTGAAAAGCCCTGAAATTCACCGCGATGTCCACGCCAAGTCGGTTCTTGATTTCGTCCAATGCATCGGATAAGTTTTTTTTCCCGATCCGGCACCAAGGACACACCATATCGGAAAATACATCCACCTGCAAATGTATCACCTGCCCGCAATTATCGATTTTCTCCGGCAGCCTTCATCGCATACATAGGAGCCTTCCGAATCATTGGAGCAGTTGCGTCGGCTCCGGAATAATCGTAGTATAGTTTAAAATTTTCAGCTTCAGAAGTACCTACTTTTATGTTATATACATACTAAAAAGTAAATATTGAGCGAATAAGGGGTTTTTGAAGATGGACACCTGTTACCGTAAGCTTGAAACAACATTGAAGATCATCGGCGGCAAATGGAAATGTCTGATCTTATATCATTTATCCGAAGGTCCCAGGCGTACGAGCGAGCTGCAAAAGCTGATGACCGACTGTACGCAAAAAATGTTGATACAGACGTTGCGAGAATTGGAAAACAGCGGCCTGGTTCTAAGAAAAATCTACAAGCAAGTACCTCCAAAAGTGGAGTACTCTTTAACTGCGCTCGGAGAATCGCTGCAGCCCATTCTGATGACGCTTGTTGAGTGGGGAGAGATGTATTTGGAGGAGCAGCGCGCTCAACCGCAATAACAAAAACGAGGCGGTAGCTTTCCCCGCCCCGAAACGTTATAAATGCGATCATGTCAAGAAAAGTTTCTCCCAAAGCCAATCCGTCAGGCTGTCGTCCGCCCCATCACGCTCCATCACCCGACCCGCCGAATCCGCAAGGCTTGATACGGCTTGCCGGGTAAGTCGACGCGGGAGCCGTTCGTAAACAACCCGTCCAGGCGGGTGATGGTCATCTCCCAGGCATCGATCAGCTCGATCTCGAATGAGATGCCTTCCGGCAGCTCAAGCACCCGGAACGCCGGCCTGCTGGCTCCGAAGTAAAGCAAATAATATTCGCCGTCCACCCCGCCGGCGGCAGCATCCCACTTGAAATGGATCGCCGGCGTGTCCAGCGCCGGTCCCGCTTCCACGATCTCCCGCAGAAACCGGATGCGCGCGGCGCTTTCGCCGTGCAGCCGGCCTCCGTGCGACCACCAAATAATGTCGTCCGGATGCACGAAGGTTTCCCCATGCGTAACGTATCCGCCTCGCAGCATTCCTTCCCAGAAGCAGTCCATCATTTTCTCGGCGGTAATATTGCCCCATCCGTGGTTGAGATTGCCTTCATAGCGGCATTCATCCACCACAATCGGCTTCTTGTACTGCTCCCGCCACTCGGTGACGAAGTACAGGTCGTGATGCTGAATGCTGGCATGGGTCACCCACGGCTTGCCGTGATCGTACCAATGCAGATTGCTGCGGTAATGGATTTCCGGGTTGTGCCAGTTATGAATCGAGCGCAAATGCTGATACGGATCGCTCGTCTGAATAATCTGGAAGAACCGGTCCCAATCCGCCATCGACTTCGATCCCATTAAATCGTACTCGTTGGCAAGCGACCACCAGATGTTCCGATAGGCGGCCAGGCGCGCCACAGCGTAACGCAAATACAGATCGTCGGCGTCCGGTTCCATGGAGGCGAACCCCCACCGGTCATACGGATGGAACAGAATAAGATCCGCTTCGATGCCGAGCGCCTGCAAATCCCGGATGCGGCGTTCCAGATGCCGCCAATAGGCCGGATCGAATCGGCTGAAATCGAAGCCCTCGCTCAGCGACCCGGCATACGGGTAGCGCTCCGGCTCCCGATGGTTGTAATCGTAATGCTTCGGAAACACGCACATCCGGATTTTGTTGAACGGGGCTTGCTGCAGGCTGGCCAGCGTCTGCTCCTCCAGCGCCTCGCCCTGATGATTCCACACGTAGCACGTCGTGCCGACCGGCACGAACGGAGTCCCGTCTGCGTAAGCAAAATGATATGTCCGGCTAACCTTGACCGGGCCATGATTGCCCGGACCAGGCTCCACACATTGGAACTCGCCGGTCAATCCGTTTAATTCGCCCGCGTTGCTAACCGTCTCGAACGACCACCGGCCAGGCAAATCCGGCATAAACCGGACGCAATACTCGCCGTTGCCGTCGTAGAATCCGTCCACTTCGATCACGCGGTGCTTGAACTGGAACCGCGCCGCGAACCGAACCTCCGTGAACGGGTTGCCTGCGGCCGGGCCGGCCGCGCGAAATTCAAAACAGCCCCATTGCTCGACCTCAGCCGGAAAGGCATCGAATGCGCTCATACGCTAATTTCCTCCTCGTCTTCGTGATTTTTTACCGCCTCTATGCTTCCCTTCTCGGTGTTGACGTCACCACGATCGCCGCCCCTGATCGCCGTCACCCTTTTACCGCGCCGGCGAGGCCGGATACGAAGTATCTTTGGAATGCCAAATACACAGCCAGCACCGGAACGATCGAAATCAGCACGCCCGCGCTCATCAAGGTGTAGTTGGCCGTATGCTCGCCTTTGAATGAGAGGAGCCCGGTGGTGATCGTTTTCATCTCATCCTTGGTAATAAAAATTTGCGCGAGCAAAAACTCGTTCCACGTCGCCATGAAATCGAAGATGACCAGCGTGGCGATCGCCGGCATGGACAGCGGCAGGATGACCTTGACAAATTTCTGAAAGTCGCCGCAGCCGTCGATATACGCCGCTTCGTCGAGCTCCATCGGAATGGCGCGGAAGAAGCCGCGCAGCACGAAGATGCCGAAAGGAATGCCGAAGCCGAGATACACGAGCATTATGCCAGGGTACGTGCTGACAAGTCCCGTCTTGTTCAGGAATACGTTCAGCGGCACCAGCGTCGCCTGCATCGGGATCATCATCCCGACGAGGAAAAAGGCGAACATCGCGTTGCTCCAGCGAAATTTCATGCGCGTCAGGGCATAGGCCGCAAAAGCTTCGATCAATATGCCGAGCGGCACCTTGACGAGGCAGATGATCAGGGTGTTCTTGATATACATGCTGAGCCTGCCCTGATTCCAGGCCTTCGCAAAGTTCCCCCACTGCGGCTCGGACGGCAGCGCGTAGAACGGCCTGCTTGCCAGCTCGGCATTGGACTTCAGCGCCGTGAATACGATGAACACAATCGGCACGAGAAACAGCAGGGCCAGCACAATCAATACGGCGTACCGAATCGAGACGAGCACCGGACTCGCATGTTGTTCTCCCACATCAACCCGCCTCCCTCACACATGCGATCTTCTCGTTGTGAAGATGACATACGGAATAATAATGACCATCGAGACGAGCACCAGAATCATCGAGATGGCCGACCCTGAGCCGATATTGGCAAACTTGAACGTCTGGTAGTACATCCACGACGAGAGCACCTGCGTGCTTTCCGCCGGGCCGCCCGCCGTCATGGCGTAAATGATGTCGTATACTTTCATGGCCGCGATAAACGTCGTCGCAAACACGATAATGAACGTCTCCCGCAGCAGCGGCAGCGTAATATGCCAGAAGGTCTGGTATCGCTTGGCCCCGTCGATGATGGCCGCCTCGTACGGATCGGCCGGTATCGTCTGCAGCCCGGCGAGGAACAGCACCATCGGCTGGCCGATGCCGTGCCACAACGCGGCGATGAAGACGGCCCCGAGCGCGGTGCGGGGATCGGCCAGCCACGCCTGCGCCCAGCTTTCCAGACCGACCGACTCCAGCACCTTGTTGACGAAGCCTTGCGTCGGATTGTACATCCACGCCCACATCGTGGCGACAATGACGCCTGACAGCACATACGGAAAATAGAAGACGCCGCGGAACACGATTCGGCCCTTCAGCTTCGCATTCAGCAAAAGCGCAAGCAACAGCCCGAAGCCGATCACAAAGAGGAGCGAGCCGGCCACCCACAGCAAATTATTTTTTAGCGCGGTGCCGAAGACGGTATCGTGAAGGAACAAATTCGTGTAATTGTGTAATCCGACGAACGTTTTGTCCGGCGCAACCCCGTTCCACTTGAAAAAGCTGAGATAGAGCGTATTCAGCGTAGGAACAAAGATAACGATGAGATAAATGACGAGCGCAGGGAGCAAATAAAGCCACGGTTTCCATGCGCGCATAAACATGAGCGATGCGGCCTCCCTTCCGATGACGGCACGGATTCGACGGATAGCGGAGCGAATCCGCTCATCCGCTCCGCGAAATTTCCGCAAAATGGAATATATGATGGATCGTCCGTGCTTATTGATGCTGTTGCTTGTACTCCTCTACCGCCTTCTGCATGGCCGCTGCGGCCTGCTCCGGCGTCCATTCGCCGAGCGTAACCCGGTCCTGCGACTCGAACAGCTTCTGTACGACAATCTGCGGCAAAGCCTGGTCGGTGATCAGGAAGCTGCCGCTTGCCGCGCTGTCCACCAGCGGCTTGATATGCGGCGTGCTGTCCGCGTACTTCACGCCGAGCGCGGCGGGCGAAGCGTACTGTTCGATATGCTGCGAGACAAAGTCCGATCCGGTCATAAACTCGGCAAACTGCAGGGCTGCTTCCTGCTTGGCCGCTTCAATGTCGCCGTTGATCTGGTACATCTCCGTAAACACGGAAGGTCTCGGCGGGTTATGCCCGTTCGGGAAGGCCGTTACGGCAAAGCTTTCCGGGGAGAAGCCGTTCTGCACGATGTTCCGGTCGAACCAGGTGCCTTCGATGGTAAAGCCCGCCTGCTCCTGATAGAAGGTGGCGGCTGCTTCGTTCGGATCGAGCGAAATATGCCCTTTGGCAAAATAGCCTTTGTCCGCATACTCCTTCAGCTTGGCGAACGTTCTCACGACAGCCGGGTCGTTCCACGAGGCCTCCATGCGGTTGAGCTTGTCATGCAATTCGGGACCGGCGTAGTGCTCGAGCAGTTGCTCCGTCAAACGCATGATGTGCCATCCCCCTTTGCCCGCCATCGAGAAAGGCGTGAGTCCGCCATCCTTCAGCGTCTGCAGCTGGCTTTCAAATTCGGCCAGGCTGGCGGCCGGAGCCAGGCCGAACTTGTCGGCCGCGCTCTTCGGATACCAGAGCCCCAGCACGTTCAGGCTGAGCGGCACGCCGGACACCTTCCCGTCATACGTCGCCATCTCGATCGCGGCCTGGTTGTATTTCTCCGACCATTTATGATCGGCCGCGGCCTGCGTCAAATCCATGGTCAGCCCGTTTTCCGGATAAAAGCCTCCCAACGAGCCTCCCCACGTGAACCACATATCCGGCAGCGTGCGGGAGTTCGCTGCGATTTTAAGCGCTTCCTTCATCGGATCGACCGCATATTTGGTATATTCCACATGGATCTGCGGATTCGCCTGCTCGAACGCTTCGATCGCCGGCTCCACCCAATAATGGGAATCCAGTCCCCAGAGGGTGACCGTAACCTTCTCTGCTTTCGAGTTATTGGCGTTATCGCTGCCTTCCGTTTGACCGCCGCCTCCGCAGCCTGTGGCGATCACTCCGGCACATATGACCGCGAGCAGCGTCGATGCCCACTTTTTCATTTCCGATTCCCCCTTGCTGGTTGGTGTACATCTATTGTAAAAAACGCAAAAGCCGTTTGTTAGATCAGCAAACGGCTCTTTTGTATGTTTTCATGAATGAATCATCGGACGATAGCGGCAGGCGCCCGATCCTTTCCTGATGTTTTTTTACTTTTCCAATGTTTTTTTGAACTTGAACGTTACGGAAAGTTTAATTTCGCTAAAGGCATAAAACGAAGTGCGACTTTCTGTACCAAGAAAAACAACCGCTAAGCCGCGGTCGCTCGTCCTTGAATGGACGTCGATAGATGTTTTTCTTTATTGCCCCCTATTGATTCCGGTATTCCAGAGGCGTGACGCCCACCCGCTCCTTGAACAGCTTGCTGAAGTATTGCGGATTCGTATATCCCAGACGGTCCGAGATCTCGTACACCTTCAGATTCGTCTGCCTCAGCAGCCGCTGCGCGTATTCCAGCTTGTTGCGAATGACGTAGTCGCTGAAGTTTTCGCCCAGCTCCATGATGAACACGCGGCTCAAATAACCGGAGCTGACGCCCAGTTCCCCGGCCACCCTGCCGAGCGTGATCTCTTCCTCCAACAAATGGCGGTCGACGTACTCCTTGGCTTTGCGCACCAAATAATTATCGCTCTGCACATTGACAGGCAGCTGCAGCAGCGCGTCCAGATAAGCGTCGGGCACATCGCGCAGATCGCGGTACGGACCGCTGGCCGCAGAGACGAGAGCCATGTTCAACAGCGACAGGACATTTTGCCGCAGCGCGTCCAGCAGCGTGCCCATGTCTTGGCGCGAAGCGCTCTCATTGGCAAGCCAAATCACTTCCCTGCAATCGCGGGAAAACACGATTCCCCCCCATTCCTTGGTCACATATTCCTGAATCAGGTACCGCAGCGACTGAAACCGCAACCGGTCGTCGCCGCCCGCCGGGACGGCGTCCTCGCGCCTTCGGAACAGAACGATCCGGAAGCCGCCCGCAAGCCGGTCGAGGCCGAATTCGGCGGACTTCAGCTTGTCCGGGTAAGTATACTTATCGAGCAGCGACAGCAAATATTCGTTCCTCTCCTCATCCGTCAAGCTCGCCGGCTGCTCGGACGCCTGCCTGTGTTCGAGGCGGGAAATCACTTTTTGCAGCGCTTCCTGCAGTTCGTTCTCATCCATCGTCGGCTTGTGCAAGTAATCGGCGACCCCGATCCGCAGCGCTTCCTTGGCGTAAGCGAAGTCGTCGTAGCTGCTGAGAATGACGACCTGCAGACCGGGCTTTGCGCCGAGCAGCCGCTTCGCCAGCTCCAACCCGCTGAGGCCCGGCATGCGGATATCGGTCAGGACGATATGGATCTCCTCCGCTTCGATCAACTGCAGGGCCTCCTCGGCATTGGACGCTTCGCCCTTCCAGCGAACCCCAAGCCGTTCCCAGTCGGCCATCCAGCGAAGCCCCATCCGCACGATAGGCTCGTCATCGACGACCAGCATGTTCCACATCATCATTCACCTCATTCTGGGCGGGTTGATAAGGCATCCTGAGCGTCGCGCGCGTGAGCGCCCCCGCTCGCTCGAGCGTCAGTCCGTACTCCTCGCCAAAACGAAGCCGGATGCGGTCCCTGACGTTCTTCAGCCCGATATGCGACGCCGGATCGGCAGCAGCAGCGGCATCGGGACTTGGATCGGCCGCAAAACCGACGCCGTCGTCCGCCACTTCGACGAGAAAGCTGCGCCCGTCCGCTTCGAATCGGGCCGCCACCGTAATGGCAAGCGTCCGCTTCAACCCTTTGGCTCCATGAAAAATGGCATTCTCAAGCAGCGGCTGCACTATCATGGGCGGAACTGCGGCGGACAGCAGGCGCTCGTCGATCTCCCAATGGATAGCGAACACGTTGGTGTACCTGAGGTCCATCAGTGTGGCGTACTCCTGAAGGATGTGAATTTCCTCCCGCAGCGGCACCATGTCCTGGTCAAGCCGCATGTTGGCCCGCAGCAGGCGGCTTAGCGCCTGAATCAGCTTGGCGATGTGCGGCGATTGCTGCAGAATGGCCAGCATGCGAATGGAGTTGAGCGTGTTGAACAAAAAATGAGGCTGGATGCGCGCCCGCAGCGCGTACAGCTCGGCATGGCGCTTGTGCCGCTCCTGCTCCTCGATCGATTGCACCAGCTCATCCAGCTTCAGCACCATTCTGCGGTAGCTGCTCTCCAGCCTGCCGATCTCGTCTTCCCGGTCATCGGCGGACGGCACCGAAAACTTCCCTTTCTCCACTTCCCGCATCGAACGGATCAATCGGTAGATCGGCTTCGCCAGCCCTCTGGCCAGAAACCACGAAGCGGCTCCGGCGATCACAATGAGCAGAGCCACCGTCCATAACGCCAGGTCGCGGATGGCGTGGCTGCCCTTGAGCAGCTCCCGCTTATCGACCCCCATATAAATATGCCAGCCGAGAAACGAGCTCTGTTCGAACACGCCCCGATAGACGACGTTGTCCCCGCCGGGCAGACCGATCTCCCACGTCCCCTGCCTGCGCGAATCGCCGCTATTTGCCAGCCGGTCGGCCAATGCTTCATCGGAAGTATATACGAGCTCCCTGTCCTTGTCGAGCACGGTGACATGCACGTTCGGAAGCGCCAGCGAACGGACGATTTTCGGGATGAAGTCAGTCGAGATGAACATCGCGATGACGGCCAGCGGACGCCGGTAATCGTCGTACAGCAAGCGCGCGCCGACGATGGCCCGGAACGGCTCGTCGCGGAATTGCCCGATCTGCCTGACGCCGGTCGTCACGAAGCCGCCTTCCCGCTCCAGCGCCTCCGCATACCAGTCTTCGCTTCGGGGTTCCGCTTGGGGATTGATCGCCATTTGTCCGAAGGTGCGGTAGCCGTTCACGCTTCCGTTCATCCCGCAAATCATCAGCCCTTGAATGGAGGAGTTGATCGAAGGATAGGCGCTCATCAGCCTGGCCATCGTCCGCTGCGCTTCCAGCTCCTCCCGCCCCCACTGATCGGCCGACACGGCCGGCTTGTTCAGAAATTCGAAAATGTCCGGCATATAGTACGGGAGCATCGAAAACCGATCGAAATCGCTGATCTGCCGCTCGAACGATTCGGTCAATTGGGCCAGGATGACGCCCAGGTCTTGCTCGCTCTGCTGCAAATACATGGCCGACGACTTCTGATAAGCCGTGATCCCGATCAAGAACGCAGGAATGCTGGAGAGCGCTATAAACATAATGAACAGCTTGGTACGGTAGCTGAATTTTCTCCAGGACGGCATGATGCGCACCTCTTTACGAAATAGCCTTAGGATGGACGCCGATGACGCACGCCCCCTGCGCCACCGGCCGTCAGGGCGTCATCCCATGATCAGATATAGCCTGTATGTCCTTTTATCGTAAAGGATTTAAGCCGTTTGGCAACAGGAAAAAAGTTTCAGCGTACCGCGATCGCCTCATTGCCGGATGACGGAAAAGCTCATCGCGGAGCGGACCGCTTCCTGCCAGCCTCTGTAGTTGCGGCTCCGCGTGTCTTCGTCCATGGACGGCTCGTAGATATCGTGCTGCGCCGGCCCGGAGGAACATTCGGATAGGTCGTTCCACATTCCGAGGCCGAGCCCGCCGAGATAGACCGAACCGAGCGCCGACAATTCGGCGCAGGCCGAGCGCATCACGGCGCTGCCGAGCATGTCCGCCTGGAACTGCATGAGCCAGGCGTTGGCCGAGGCGCCGCCGTCCGCGCGCAGCCCCCGCAGGCGAATGCCCGAGCGGCTCTCGATCAATTCCACGGCGTCGCGGACCTGGTAGGCGATGCTTTCCAGGGCGGCCCGCAAAATGTGCGCTTTGCCCGTCCCCCGGCTCATGCCGACCAGGGCGGCGCGGGCGTACGGGTCCCAATAGGGAGCGCCGAGCCCGACAAAGGCGGGGACGAGGTAGACGCCGTCATTGCCTTGCGTCGACGCCACCAGGCGGTTCAGCTCCTCGAAGTCGCCGAACAGGCCGAGATTGTCGCGCGTCCACTTGATGCTGTCGCCACTGGTGCGAATGACGGCTTCCAGCGCATAGGTGACCTTGCCGCCGGCTCCCCAGGCGATCGCGGTTACGAGCCCGTCCCCGCCGTCAATCGGCCGGTCTCCGACATTCATCAGCACGGACGTGCCGGTGCCGTAGGTCGCTTTGGCCATCCCCCGCTCCAGGCACTGCTGCCCGTACAGCGCTCCCTGCGAGTCGCCGATGACGCCGGAGATGGGGACGCCCGCGGCGGGAAAATCGGCATCCTCCGTGCAGCCGTACAAGGCGTCGGACGCCCGGACCTCCGGCAGCAGGGACAAGGGCACTCCGAACAGCCGCGCAAGCTCCTCGTCCCAGGCCTGCGTATGGATATTGAACAGCGAGGTGCGGCTGGCATTGGTGTAATCGGTGGCGTGAACCTTGCCCCCTGTCAGCTTCCAGACCAGCCAGCTGTCTATCGTTCCGGCGAGCAGCTTGCCTTCCGCCAATAGGCGCTGCGCGCCGTTCGCATGGTCGAGTATCCATTTGAATTTGGCAGCGGAGAAGTAAGGATCGAGCATGAGGCCCGTCTTGGCGCGGACAGTCCCCTCGTGCCCCTCCTGCTTGTAGCGCTCGCATTGATCCGCCGTTCGCTGGCACTGCCAGACGATGGCGTTATACACGGGCCGCCCGGTCGTCCGGTCCCAGACAAGGGCCGTCTCGCGCTGGTTCGTAATGGTGAGCCCCGCCACGGAGGCCGGGGCAATGCCGGCCTTGCGCAGCACGTCCCCGGCGGCTTTCTTGACATTGTCGTAGATTTCCAGCGGGTCGTGCTCCACCCAGCCCGGCTGCGGGTAGTGCTGCCGATGCTCCAGCGAGCTGCGGGCGACGATGTCCCCCGAGCGGTGGACAAGCAGCGCCTTCGTGCCGGAGGTGCTCTGATCGATCGCCAACAGGTACGGTTGATCGTGTCTCATACGCTTCGTCCCCTACTTGTTCAGCAAGTCCAGAGCGACTTGCCTGATGTTGGCCGCCGTGATTCCGTAATGGCGGAACACCTCCGCCGTCGTGCCGGCAATCGCGGGCTCGTCAGGAATGCCGAGCAGCTTCATCGGGACGGGCGCATGCTGCACGACGACCTCGGCCACGGCTGCGCCAAGGCCGCCGAAAATGCTGTGCTCCTCCACCGTGATAATCCGCCCCGTTTCCTTGGCCGCAGCGATCACGGCGGCTTCGTCCAGCGGCTTGATCGTATGCATGTTCAGCACCCGGCAGGAGACGCCCGCCTCCCGCAGCAGCGCCTCGGCGTCGAGGGCGACCCGCACGGTTTCGCCGGCGGCGATGATCGTAATGTCGTTGCCGCGGCGCATCGTGACCGCCTTGCCGATCTCGAATTCATAGTCGTCGCTCTCGTACACGTCCTCGACCGGGTTGCGGCCGATGCGCAGGTATACGCCTCCTTCTCGCTGCACCAGCGCCTCGATCATCCGCTTCGTCTCGTGGCGGTCGGCCGGCAGCATCACGTCGAGCCCCGGGATCGCCCGCGCCACCGCGATATCCTGCACCGAATGGTGCGACATGCCGAGCGCGCCGTAGCTGACTCCGCCGCTGATGCCGACCAGCTTGACATTCGTGTCCGAATAGGCGACGTCCACCTTGATCTGCTCGATGCTGCGCATGCTCAGGAAGCAGGCGGGCGAAGTGACGAACGGCTTCTTGCCGCTGTGCGCCAGCCCTGCGGCGATGCCGACGATGTTCTGCTCGGCGATGCCCACCTCCACGAACTGCTCCGGATAAGCCGCCGCGAACGGGGCCATCGCCGCCGAGCCCCGCGAATCGCTGGCCAGCACCATAATGTCGCGGTCCTCGCGGGCCAGCTCCAGCAGCGTATCGCAGATCACCTTCCGGTTCGGAATCGTATTGTTCATCGTTGCCGCACCTGCCCTTCCTGCTGCAGCCGCTCGGCCAGCGCGTCCAGCTCGGCCAGCGCCTTGCGCAAATCTTCATCGCTCGGAACATGATGATGCCACTTGGCGGAATTTTCGGCGAACGACACGCCCTTGCCCTTCACCGTGTTCGCCATCACCAGCGTAGGCTTGCCCGGGGCGGCCGGAACCGCCTCCAGCGTCTTCACCAGCTGGTCCATATCGTTGCCGTCGATGGAGACGACTTCCCATCCAAACGCAGCCCACTTCTGCTCCAGCGGCTCCAGGCCCATCACGTCCTCGGTCGAGCCGCTGATCTGCAGCCGGTTCCGGTCCACGATGCCGACCAGGTTGTCAAGCCGGTAATGCGCTCCGGCCATGGCCGCTTCCCAGACCGAGCCTTCCGCCTGCTCGCCGTCGCCCATGAGGCAGAAGACGCGGTATGCCCTGCCGTCCCGCTTCGCGGCCAGCGCCATCCCGACGGAGATGGACAGGCCGTGGCCAAGCGCCCCGGTGTTCATCTCCACCCCCGGCACCTTGTTGTTCGGGTGACCGATGAGCCGCGTGCCGAACTGACTGAACGTCTCCAGCTCCTCTTTCGGGAAAAAGCCCTTATCGGCCAAAATACACCACAGCGATTCCACGGAATGCCCCTTGCTGGCGATGAACCGGTCCCGATCCGTCCATTGCGGATTGCGGACATCGAGCTTCATGATCCGATAATATAACGCCGTCAATATATCCGTGTTGCTCAGCGAACCGCCCGTATGCCCCGCCTTGGCCCGGTGAATCATGGTCAGCAGGCTTTTGCGAATTTGGACAGCCTTCAGCTTAAGCTCCAAATTTGTTACCGGCATGCCGGTTCAACCTCCTTCATTACAGACCGGCGCCGCGCAGCCAAGCCTGGATTTCTTGCTCGGTCGGATCGACCGGGTCCGGCGTCACCCCGGGCAGATAGGTGCATGCTTCGTACAGCGCAGGAATCGCGTTCGCATGAATGCCCACAGAGTGATGCACGTACGGCCCCTTGACCAATTTCTCCTCCCACAGCGGCCAGTCGTTCACCTCGACCCATACATAAGAGCCGCGGGTGTACGGCCCGTCGATGCCGCGCGCTTTGCCCAGGAACAGCTGGTATTCCCCATGATCGCCGTCAAAACGGGCCAGCGTCATCTCGCCGCCGCGAATTTCGCCCTCGTGGGTGCCTGGCGCATGCGAATCAAACAGGAAGTGCTTGCGCAGCTTCGGCTTGTTCTCCACGCTTAAGGAGACCGGGAAGTTGCCGCAGTGGAACAGCAGCTCCCCGTTCGGGTTGTCCGGATGGCGGATCGTCAGATCGGCAAAAAAGGTCGGCGCCTCGTTCATTGTCGCCGCCTGCACCATCACCGAAGTGATCGCCCCGTGGATATCTGTCTCACAGGTGACGGGAATTTGCTCGTCGGTCAATATCGCATTCGCCAGACAGGGCATAATGCCCATCGCGTCCTGCAGGGACGACCAGCATTGGATGGCGATGGCCGTGCTGCCGGTATCCCGCGCGTACTGCCGCATCGCCACCTTCAGAGCGGCAATGCGCTTCACGTCGGCCTCCGTCACCTCGGACCAGTCGAGCTGCGCCTTGATCGAGTCCACAGCCTCGGCCAGCCCGGAGCTGTTGCCCCGCTCGATCCGCTGCGCCGCGCGCTGGATATCGACGAGCGTGATCGGGTGGATCTCGATGCCGAAGCGCTCCAGCAGTTCTCCCTCGTTGCAGATCATCGTCCAGAACGAGGCCGGCCGCGGCCCGATCTGCAATATGCGCAGGCTGCGGAAATGCTTCACGACGTTCGCCGCGGCGATAAAATTCGTAAACCCGCGCTCGAAGACCGGATCGTCCACGCGGCTGTTCGTCACGTACGTGAACGGCACCCCGAAGCGGCGCAGCACCTTGCCTGTCGCGAAAATTCCGCACTGCGTGTCGCGCAGCCGCATGCCGTCGGCCAGCGGCGCCTCGTCCCGCGGCCCCCACAGCAGCACCGGCTTGCCGAGCGCCTTGCCTACCCGGGCGACCGTGTCCTCCGTGCCGAAATTGCAGTGCGGAAAAAACACCGCATCGACATTCTCCCGGCGAAACCGCTCGATAATCTGGTCCGCGCCGATGTTGTCGTTGTACAGCAGCCCTTCCTCGTTGATGCCTTCCAGATCGACGATGTCCATGTCCAGACCGAAGCTGGCGATTTTCTCCCTGATCAGCGTCTTGTACTTGAAGGCGTCCTCCGCGCTGAACACGAAGCGACGGGTAGGCGCGTAGCCCAGCTTAAACGTTTTTTTCAAGCGTATTCCCTCCCTGTGTACAATTAACTTTTTTCTTAAACCATCGCTAAACAGAAACCGACAATAACTTCCGCAAATTCACTAAATACAAACTAAACAACACATATACAGAGCTCTGTTCACCCTAAATTTAACCTTGTTTCTAAGCGTTGTCAATCTATTTTTACTAAATTTTATTGATTTTCATGGCCTTTTTTATTAAAATTCAACTAACCAAATTTAGTTCTCTTGTCACTTTTGCTGAAAAGAAGTACACTAAATTTACTAAACATGTCGTTTGGCTATAGGAAATGGGGAACATGACTGTGAAAATGGAGGATATCGCCCGCCTCGCCGGCGTGTCCAAATCGGCCGTATCGCTGGCGCTCAGCGGCAAGCCGGGCATCGGCGCCGAGACGCGGGAGAAGATTGTGCGCATTGCCAAGGAGCACGGCTATCCGATCAAGGCAAGGTCGGCAGCGGCCGCCAAGTCCGGCGCGCTGACCTTGCTCGTCTTCGCCAACTCCGGCATCGTGCTGGAGCAGTATTACGATCAGCCGTTCTTCCGCGAGCTGATTCCATTCATCGAGGAACGGTGCCGGGCCAGAGGATTTTCCCTGCTGTTCAGCTCGCTCGATGGGGACGCGCCGGTTGAAGGACTGGCCGCTTCGATCGAAGGGACCGGCAGCGACGGCGTGATCCTGCTCGGCACCAATCTGTCCAAATCGCAAGTCGCGGACATCGCCGGCCGCCTCGGCTGCCCGCTGGTCGTGCTGGATACGTGCTTCGATACGCTGCCGGTTCATTTTATCGAAATCAATAATCGAATGGGGGCCTATCAGGCGGGCGTACACTTGTGCGAGCTGGGGCATACGCGGATCGGCTATATCCAGTCGAATGTGCGCATTCATAATTTTGCAGAGCGACAGCGCGGATTCGCCGAAGCGCTGCAGGAGCGCGGTCTGGCGGTTGCCGACAAGCATACGCTGTCGGTGGCGCCGACGATTCTGTCTTCGCAGGAGGAGCTGAAACAGCAGCTGCAGAGCCTGATCGCCGCAGGGGAACCGCTGCCGACCGCTTTCTTCTGCGAATGCGATTATATCGCCATCAGCGCCATGAAGACGTTAAGCGAGCTGGGCTGGCGCATTCCCGAAGATATTTCCGTGATTGGCTTCGACAACATTTCCGAATCCCGGATCGTGTCTCCGGAGCTGACGACCGTTCATGTCGCCAAGAAGCAGATCGCGTATCACGCCGTCGATCTGCTGATGCAGGAGCTGGAAGCCGAGGATCAGGACAAGGTGAAGATCAAGGTCGATACCCACTTCGTCGAACGCTCGTCCACCGCGCCGCCGAAATTGTAAACGGGCTGCCCGCCGAAGCTCAAAAAACCGGAATCAGATTCTTTCATCTGATTCCGGCTGCTTTGTCTGCTCAAGCGACCGCCTCGGTCTTTTGCTGTCCGGCACTCCTTCTCCCCCTTAATACCAGCGCCGCGGTGATGGCAATGGCGACGCCGACCATGCCGAACCACGTCACCGACGACAACGACACCTGATCGACGATCACGCCGCCGATCCCCGCTCCGGCCGCCATGGAGAGCTGCATCGTGGATTGGTTCAAGCTCAGCATGATGCCCGAATAATTCGGTTCGAGCTGCACCAGATTCATCTGCTGCGTCGGTCCGGTAGACCAGGCGGCAAACGACCACAGCGCCAGCAAGCCGACCACCAGCGGCCACGAATGGGTGAAGGCTACGGCCAAGGACAGGACGATCAGCGCGGCGACGTGAAGCACCATGCCTCTGGCCAGCGTCGGGAACACGCCCCAGCGATCCGTGCTGTACCCGCCCGCCTTGGACCCGATCAAGCTGGCGATTCCGAACACCAGCAGTGCGACGCTCAGCATCTGCTCGTTCAAGCCGGCGACATCGAGCAAATAAGGCGAAATGTACGTATAGGCAATCGAGTATCCACCCAGCCAAAAGAACGTAATGGCGAGCCCCAGCGCGACGTTCCCGTTTTTCAGAAAAGCCAGCTGCTTCGACAGCGGTACGGGGGCATCGCCCTTGACCCGAGGCATCGCTGCGGCCAGAATAACCATCGCCGCCAGCCCGGCCAGTGCCAGGAAGCCGAACACCGACCTCCAGCCGAACTCCGCCGTAGCCATGCGCCCCAGTGGGACGCCGATGATCAAGGAAGCGGTAAATCCCATCACGACCGTAGCAATCGCGCTCGCCTGCTTGCCGGGGGCAGCGATTTTGGCTGCAATATCGAGCGCCGTTACGACAACCATGCCTGCGCCCAAAGCCATGATGGCCCGAGCCAGCACGAACAGCCCGTATCCCGGCACCACAAACGACAACGCATTCGCCGCCACGAAGACGCCTAAGGCGATCACGAGCAACCGCTGTCTCGGCACCTTCGCCGTGAGCGCCATCATCACCGGGGTGCAAACCGCGTAGATGAACGAAAAGATCGTCACCAGCTGCCCCGCCGAAGTCACGGAAATCTCCAGCGTATCCGAGATTTTATCCAAAATGCCTGAGATCACATACTCCGATGTGCCGACCAAGAAACTGACCAACGCCAACAAGTAAACCTTCCATGTACTGGACAATGAAGTCACTGCTCCTTTGCTCCATAATGAATCGATATATTAGGAAATATCGATGTAATGGGTGTACGTTTATGACCAATACACAAACAACACATACCGCGGGGTCGCGGTGGAGATGGTCCGCGGAGTGCTGATTTATTTGTAAACATATCGCGATATGTCGATTTATGAGCTAAACAAAACCGAAATACGCATGACGTATTCCGCTCAGGCTAAAGCTCGCTATTCAGGAACGCGGCGACTTCCTTGATTTTGTCCTCGTCTCTCTTGTAATACGTAAATTTGCCGATCCGCTCCGTCTTGATCAAACCAGCCCGTTGAAGGATGGACAAATATTGAGAAGCCGTGGACTGCGTCATATTCAGCTTCTCCGTCACCTGACTGACGCACACCCCGATCGTTCGCATATCAATCCCTTCGTGGGGCACAAAATGCTTCTCCGGCTCCTTCAACCACTGCAAAATTTGCAGCCTCGACTCGTTGGCCAACGCTTTGAATACTTCGATCGGTTCCATATGTTTGATTATATCGAAGATTTCCGATATGTCAATGGGATTGGAGTAATTAGAGTCCTCCAAACGGAACAATTTCCCAATACTATAACGAGCGGTACAGATTAATCACTTGCAATGCGCCGCGAAGCATCCACCCACATTCTTAAAGAAAGGCCTGAGTCCCATTCGAATCCTGTGTATATTCCCCGACGATACAACAACGGATATCTACATTTAGTTTTTCTAAGGTACTAATGATTAACGCAATAAGTGCAATCGATCCGTTAAAAACGAAGTACCCTTCGTACAAAATACTGGACAAAGGCCGCTTTTACCAACTACTTCACCGTCTGCAGTTCGCTATTCAACTTCAGCGCTTGCGCGGTGAACGAATGAATCTCTTGAATAAGCCCCGGATTTTTCTCCAAAGATATCCCATAAGAAGGAATCATTTCTTTGATTTTCGGTTCCCATGCTTTGAGGTGCTGCGGGAAGCATTTTTCGATGACCTCAAGCATGACGGAGACCGCGGTCGAAGCTCCGGGAGAAGCGCCGAGCAGCGCGGCGATCGAGCCGTCGGCGGCGCTGACCACTTCGGTGCCGAATTGAAGCGTACCTTTGCTGGTCGGCGTATCCTTGATCACTTGCACGCGCTGGCCTGCGACCAACAGGTCCCAATCTTCGCTCTTGGCGTTCGGGATGAATTCCCGCAGCTCCTCCATGCGCTGTTCTTTGGACAGCATCACTTGCTGGATGAGATATTTGGTCAGCGAAAGGTTTTTGGCGCCTGCCGCGAGCATCGTGAACACATTATCCGGTTTGACCGAGCCGAGCAGGTCGAACATGGAGCCGGTTTTCAGGAACTTCGGCGAGAAGCCGGCAAACGGTCCGAAAAGCAGCGATTTTTTGTTATCGATAAATCGGGTGTCCAGATGCGGCACGGACATAGGAGGCGCGCCGACCTTAGCTTTGCCGTATACTTTGGCGTGGTGCTGCGCGACAATGTCCGGATTGGTACAGACCATGAACAGGCCGCTGATCGGGAAGCCGCCGATATGTTTGCCTTCCGGGATGCCGGATTTCTGAAGCAACGGAAGACTTCCTCCCCCGCCGCCGATAAAGACGAATTTGGCCGTATGGCGTTCGACAGCGCCGGTAGAGAGGTTTCGGACTTTCAGCTCCCACGAGCCGCCGCTGGTGCGTTTCAGATCGTCTACTTGGTGCTTGTAATGAATATCGACATTTTTGGTCTTTAAGTGATTGAAGAGCATCCGCGTTAAAGCGCCAAAGTTGACATCCGTCCCCGATTCAATTCTGGTCGCCGCAATCGGTTCCTTGATCGTCCGGTCTTTCATGATCAGCGGTACCCATTGGGCCAATTGCGCCGGGTCTTCGGAGTATTCCATCCCTTGGAACAGCGGATTGCTGGCCATCGTCTCGAAGCGTTTTTTTAGAAAAGCGACGTTCTGCTGCCCTTGAACGAGGCTCATGTGAGGCAGCGGCATGATGAAATCCTGCGGGTTGCGAATCAGATTGCTGTTGACCAGATAAGACCAAAACTGCATGGACACCTGGAATTGCTCGTTCACTTTGACGGCCTTGCTAATATCTATGGAACCATCCGATTTCTCGGAGGTATAGTTCAGCTCGCACAGTGCGGCATGCCCCGTTCCTGCATTGTTCCATTCGTTCGAGCTTTCCTCTCCCGCGCCGGCCAGCTTCTCGAACACGGTGATTTTCCAGTCCGGTACTAATTCTTTCAACAGTGATCCTAAAGTCGCACTCATAATCCCGGCACCAATTAAGATAACGTCTGTTTCGGTTTGTCTGTTGCTCATTTTTACCGTCCTAACCTGCTAATATTTGAAGAAAAAGCTGCACGCGCTTGCCTGGTCTACACAGCAAGCCAGGGTGTGACCTCGTCACACCCTTCTCTGAATCACATATCGCTACTTCAAAATCGATTAATATATTTACTATTATATGATAGTTATCTGATATTTTAAAGCCGGAAAATTCAGAGATGAAGTAGCATGGAATATACCCATAAAATAAAAAACCATAATAGCCCCTCAAGGCTTGGAACTCAGGATTCTTCGCTACCCTGCACGATACAGCTGAGCGGCTCTCTTGGCACCTACAGCCCGCTGTACGCCGTTCTTCTTCCAAGTCGCCACAATCGATGTTTCGCCAGCTTGAATCACCTCATGTGACGTTGGAAAGTGTTTGAATCAGTTAGTGTTCGATTACTACCTATCTTCAAAATGATAACCGCCTTTTTTGGGAAGCTCGTCTTCAAAGTCACATGAAGCTATCGCCTTGAATCCATAGTCCCCAAGTTCTGTCAGCAGTTTGGAAATTTCCCCAATATAAACTTTTTCTTCGACATCTTCAAAGCCTTGGACGCAGGCACCATCGTGCAAAAAGACGGAAAACATTGGCTCGTCACCGCCTACGTCGATAAAGACGGCAGCCCTTACATCGATGCCTACTCGTTCACGCTGAACGAACAGACGGTGCTGCGGACCGGCGAAGACCAGAACATATCGCCGGATCAGGTGGCGGTCGGCGCTCAAGTGGAGGTGTGGCATACGGGAGTAGTCCAAGAGTCGTACCCGGCTCAAGCTACAGCAGCCAAAATCATCCTGCTGGGCGATTCGCTGAAGGCGCCTGAGGAGATGATCAGCCAGCAGGAGGCGATTCAATCCGCCCTGCATTCGCTCACCGAAACGACGGCCGCCACGGCGATTAAAGACGTCTCGCTCGATTCGGACAACAGCTACTGGGTCGTAGATCTCGTTAATCATGAAGCACCCGATGCGCCGCAAACGGTGCACGTCGACGCCCGCTCCGGCCAGGTGACTTTGGACCCCATTGTGGAGAACGAGGCATTCCGAATCTTTTCGCCGAAGACGAAGGCGCACGTTCCCAACACCTTCACAGTGGAAGGGGAAGCCCGCGCATTCGAGGGGGCCTTTAGCTGGACACTGGAGGACGGGCATAATATTTTGGCCGAAGGGCACGAGATGGCAGATGCGGGGGCCCCGGCGTGGGGGCACTTCAAATTTGACGTCAGCTACGAGAAAGCCTCGCAGCCGAATCTGATGCTTATTCTGTACATTCATAGCGCCAAAGACGGATCCCCCCAGCATCAGCTGATCCTTCCGTTGAAAGCCTCCTAAGCGCAAGACTCCTATGGCTGTTCAAGAGCCGCTTCACCGCGGCTCTTCGCTGTGCCTACGGCGGCAGCGGATTAATCCCCTTAGCAGGCCAAATCGATCATAAGTCGCGGCAAGGAACATCAAGGGATGAAACAATATGATCTAGCATGGAATCCTTGATTATATGCCAAGACGGAAATATACGTAGCAAGAACAGTGCCGCAAGAAACCCATCACACCTGGGATGCCGGTGCGCTGCAGGCTAGGCCTGTCGTTCCTTCGCATACCCGAAAAATGTCATGCGGCCCTGTTCGTTCTCCGCAATACGGTACGGCTGGAGCTGGTCGGAATGTTTGCGGGCGAATCTCCCTTCGCCGATCGGATAGATCTCGATATGAAGATTGCCGGAAAATCTCGTAAAGTACGATTTGCCCTGAATCCATTCGACTTCAATCTTATCCACTATAAGGGGTGTACTACTTTAGTTCAATCGGGGCTTTTCCCTTTTTGAGTTCGAGATGATGCTAATGATAGATCTATCGTTTTGTACTATTTGCCAACAAGTCTTTTAGGTTATCATCAATAAATTGATTATCGGCGCTGTTGATTCCGCGGCCGGCCAAATGGCCCCAGTTCGACTTGATCGGGTTAAACACAGCATTAGGTATAAGCTTAGCCTCGTATTCGTTATCGTCTGCCGTGCAGAAGAGATCCGTGCTCCCTGGCATGATGCAGGCAAGAGCTCTAATACTTTTGAGCGCCTTATCAAAATCTCCGTTATAGGTGGGATTCGCGCTAATATCCGCAAATTGGCCTGTCCATAACATGGCGAGAGCATTGTGCGGGTCCATCTGCATAAAGGTTTTTTCCCAGACGCCAACCATAAATTGTTCCAATGAGTCAAATCCTAGCTCGCGATAAAGCTCCTCTCTGTAAAATGCCTGCGATAAGCCCCATCCCGCATAGACGCGGCCAACGGCGCGCATGTCTGCAGAAGTCAACTGGTTTAGTTTACTTAAGTCGAAGCCGACTGCAGCCATAAGCGGAGCTTTCATTCCCTCTAGAACCACATACGTTTGGGGCCAAGTCTTCGCCACACCGGCAAAAGGCGCTATTCGTTCTACCATGTCCGGGTAACTTGCTCCCCACTGGTAGGCTTGGATGCCTCCCATGGACCACCCGACGACGAGAGCGATCTTTTGAATGCCGAATTGCTCGGTCACTAGCCGATGCTGGATTTTAACGTTGTCATAGATGCTCACTTTCGGAAAATTTGCCCGGTCGAACGGGGGAGGAGTGTTACTGGGAGACGAGGATAAGCCGTTGCCCAGCAGATTCGGAACGATAATGAAATATTTCTCCGGATCTAGTGCCATGCCCTTTCCAATCAACCATTCATTCTGTACATGCTGGTCGCCAAAAGCGGTTGGATAGACGATGACATTGTCTTTCTTTTCATTCAATCTTCCATAAGTCTTATAAGCAAGGAATGCGCCCGGTAACGTCACTCCCGATTGCAAGGTTACGTCACCCAAATCAAAAATTTCATAATCCATCGTATTGTCTCTCCCTTCAAAAGGAAACTCAAGCATCTATCATTTATTTCTTGTGATTTAGTATAGATCCATGTTACTCTCATTAAAAGTGAATGAATTTGATAATAATGTTCAATATTTTTGAATATAAAGGGGGTTTCATGATGGAATTGCGCCAACTGAATACGTTCCGCACGGTTGCATCAACATTAAATTTCAGCCGGGCTGCGGAAGTGCTGAACTACGTCCCCTCTAATGTCACTATGCAAATAAAAGCATTGGAAGATGAGCTTGGTGTTCGTCTCTTTGACCGTTTGGGCAAGCAGCTCGTTCTAACAAATGAGGGGAAACGTTTTTTAACCCATATCCAAGTCGTTCTTAACCGATTGGACGAAGCTCGCAGCGTCGTTCATGAGAATGGGATTTTAAGCGGTACCCTAACGATAAGTGCTAACGAGGTTATTTGCGCCTATCGGCTTCCAGCCGTCTTTCAACTTTTTCGTTCGCGCCATCCGGGAGTACGCCTCATCTTCCGCTCCTTTTCCAATCAACAGCTGAAGGAAGCGCTTTTCGAGGGAACGGCGGATGTCGTCTTTATGTTGGACGAACCCATTCGCTCGAGCGGACTTGCAGTGGAACCGCTACTGGAAGAAACTTTTCGCTTTTTCGCCGCTCCAGACCACCCACTTACAAAACAAACTGTACTACAGTTGGAAGATTTTCAAGGAGAAGTGTTCTTGACAAATGAAAAGGGTTGTCCTTACCGAACGATGTTTGACCGGGCATTTGAGAAGGAGGGCATTGACAGTATCACATATTTAGAATTTCAAAGTGCTGAAGCTATTAAACAATGCGCAATGGTGGGAATCGGCATTGCCTTTCTACCTGAAATCACAGTGCAAGCCGAAGTTGAACGAGGCGAATTGGTTGCCCTACCATGGGAAATTCCGGAATTGCATGTGTACACGCAGATGTTATGGCATAAAGACAAGTGGCTTTCACCAATCATTTTATCTTTCATAGAAGCAACAAGGGAGGTTCTCGCTATCAAGGAAGGGAATGAATACGCATAATCTATTTAGGTTAGGAATAACACGCTTTTTCAGTGTAACCTGGGGCATTACCGCTTGCTGAGGGGGATTTTTTACGGCTTCGATGATATCCTGGGAGCGGCGCCAACGGTCGCCTGTCTCTTAGTATTCCGTGCCGAAGAAGAGCCACTTATGGATTCATTTGGCACTGATGATTTCTCCTTCATCCAACCAAAAAACTGCACTCCTCTGCAGGTCGCATGATTCGCAAATGGTTTAGCATTCATCCTCATAGACCATTCCTTCCCATCTCCGATTCAAGTATACGCCATCGATCAGCCCCTGCTTGTACATCATTTCAACGACGAATGCCAATTGAGCTTGTTCTTTTTCTTCGTAAGCAAATAGAATGGAGTGCTGCTCTTGGGGGATATGTTGGAAAAGCTCTTGGAACAAGGCTTGAAGTTCTTTCGATAATTTCTGATATTTTGCACTTTGCTTCAGTACGTTGCTCCCGACTTCTTTAGAGAAAAAGCTGGGTTACCGCCTTACTCACCGACTTCGGGTGATACAGTTGCAAGGGTAGAGGTTAATGGCAGGGCATTTTTTGGTGTTAACTCTTCAATTACAGAGCAATCTAGAATTGCTACTAAGGAACTTCGAGAGAAATATCTTAAAGAGATTCAATGGGTACCTCCAAAGAAAAAGGTTCCACAACATTTAGGGCACGCACAATCCCTAACACATGCAGAGTCTTATGCGTTGATTAGTGTCAACGCCGGAATTAATTTGACCCACTAGCGCCGACTTAAAATTGACCCACCCACAGTCTCACGTGTCCTTGTTGGCAAGTTGCAGACGATCTTTCAGGCGGTAGCTGTTGCCGCGAATGTTCAGGATGTGCGCATGGTGTAACAGCCGGTCCAGCACGGCCGTTGCCAGCACGCGATCCCCTAGCAACTCGCCCCATTCGCCGAAGCTTTTGTTGCTCGTGATCACAAGGCTTCCGCGTTCGTAACGCGCGCTCACGATGTGAAAGAACAAGT
>NZ_KB905571.1 GCF_000380965.1 Paenibacillus ginsengihumi DSM 21568
TGTACAGTAAAAGCGAGGCGGCCAGGTACGGCTTGTGTACAGTAAAAGCGAGGCGGCCAGGTACGGCTTGTGTACAGTAAAAGCGAGGCGGCCAGGTACGGCTTGTGTACAGTAAAGCGAGGCGGCCAGGTACGGCTTGTGTACAGTAAAAGCGAGGCGGCCAGGTACGGCTTGTGTACAGTAAAAGCGAGGCGAAAAGGTACGGCTTGTGTACAGTAAAAGCGGTCAGGTTCCGGTCGGCGCAACGTTAAGGACAACAGCCGGCTTCGGCTCGCGTGCGGCCAAAGGCAGCCGCCCGCGGCTCGGCCAATTGATGGGATGCGAAGGAGGAGCAGACGTGAAGGACCCTTTTTTCTTCCCCGGCTTTTTCACTTCGTTCCATGTGTGGAGCGTCCTGTATCGAAATGCGGACAAAGGCTGGGTGTATCCGAACCATAAGCACCCGCTGTTCGAAATTTTGTATTGCGAGAGCGGCGAGATGAGCGAGTGGGTGAACGGCGTGGAATACCGGCTGCAGGCCGGCGATCTGATCGTCGTCAATTCGGGGGTGCTGCACTATCCCGAGGCGCACGAGGACAGCCGCTACTTCAATTTCCATTTCGACATTGAGCCGCGCGAGGTGCATTCCTTGTTCCACAGGCTGCCGAGGCCGATCGTGAGCGCTGCGCAGCCGCCGGACATTCGCCAGGAGCTGCGCGCCTGGATGGACCGTCTGATCGGCCTGTTTCCGTCGGCGGAAGGGCCTGCCTTCACGCAGAAATTGATGCTGCAGTCGGCTATGCTGCAATTTTTGGCGTTCATGCTGGAGAAAATTGTCATCCCCGATATCGAGAAGGGGGAGGGCGCCACCACGTCGCAGCGGCACATCGCCAGCGAGACCGCTTATTTGCTAGAGACGTGCGGCGGCTCGGAATCCGTGCAAATTTCGGCGCTGGCCGACCGGCTGAATGTGCACCGCAACTACGTGACGAAGTGCTTCAAGCAGGTGTACGGCATCTCGCCCAAGCATTATTTGAACAAGGTCAAGATCGAGAAGGCGAAAAAGCTGCTGCAGGAATCGACGCTGTCGATCGAGGCGATCGCCGAGACGCTTCATTTTTCGTCGGCCGCTTATTTTTGCAAGTTTTTTCGCGCCCATGTCGGCAGCACCCCGCTGCAATACCGCACCGGCGTCAAAGCGTAAGCGCATCCGGTGTCGGCTGAACCAGGGCCGACCGACGAGGCGCTATTCGTTCGCTATAGGCTCCAGCGCGAAATAGAGCTGGGGGCCTTGCCTTAGGTGGGGCCGATCCGCGCTCCTCGCTCCAGGCTGGCTCCCGTGCCTCAGGCTGGGGCACAGGACCCGACCAGCTGTGCGCTTTTCGAGGCGACGCCACGAAGCTCCCATCAGCGGCTCGAACAGGCGCCAAAAGCATCCTGCCGAGTCCGAGACGGAATCCGACCCGCGAGGAGAGTCGCTTATGACGGGCGGTTCCTTCCGCCATCGGTCGCCACCTGCGGTGCCTGAAAATTCAGCGTGTGGATACCGCCGAATTTTTGAGAAGAGCCGTCTATCACGAGCGATTCCTATCGTTATCGGTCGTCACCTGCGGTGCCCGAAAATTCGCCGATGGACTTCGCCGAATTATCAAGATAGCCCCCCGTGCCGCTGGCGCATCACCATCAGATGATGAAAACGGGCCGCCCGCCCTGGGCTATTTTCAAGATAGACCCCCATGCTGCTGGCGCATCACCATCAGATGATGAAAACGGGCCGCCCGCCCTGGGGGTTATTTTCAAGATAGACCCCCATGCTGCTGGCGCATCACCATCAGATGATGAAAACGGGCCGCGCCCCAAGCGCTATTTTCAAGATAGGCGCAAAAGTTGTATTTTGTACAACAAAAACGGGGGGATAACCCCTGTTTGCGACTCAATGTTGTACTTTGTACAACATTTTTGGCAATATTTCCGGTTTTGAAGCCAATCACGCCCAAATTGTTGCACAAAATGCAACATTCTCCTTCCTTTTGTGCGAAGGGGGCAGAAAAAGTTGCATTTTTTGCAGGATTTGTCGCCTCATGTGCCCGAGTGTGCCCAGGGAGGGGACACGCTAACGCGGATTTCGAATGCTGACATGGAACGTCTTTTCATGCTCGTTAGCCCAGGGTGCTGTTTCGCCGGGCTAACGCTAGCCAGAGAGCTTATTTCCCTCGAAACGATCGTTTTGACATTCTAACGCAAGTAAGCAGCCTTACTTCGGCATTTTGAGCGACCAGATTCAGCGTTTCTGGCCAAATAGCGTTACTACGTTTCGTTACATTTTAAAAACGGTGCGATTCAGCAAAATAGCGTTTGTCACGAGCGTTAGAGATTTGAAGCTTCGGCAGGAGCGCAGGAAGGAGCAGCGAGTCCCGGGCTATTTTCAAGATAGGCGCAAATGTTGTATTTTGTACAACAAAAACGGAGGGATAACCCCTATTTGCGACTCAATGTTGTACTTTGTACAACATTTTTGGCAATATTTCCGGTTTTGAAGCCAATCACGCCCAAATTGTTGCATTTTTTGCAGGATTTGTCTCCTCATGTGCCCGGGGCACGGTGAGGGGCAGCGCTAACGCGAAGTTTGAGCGCTCAAGCGGAGTTCAAACGCCACGCGGAATCAAACGCTCAAGCGGAGTTCAAACGCCACTTTCGGAGTTCGACCGCGACGCACAGTTCGACCGCTAAACGTGCAGTTCGAGAGCCTTCGGCTGAGCGTCCCCGATCCGCAAGCCTTCTCTTGCTGATTGTCTTTCGCTAACGCTTGCCACAGGGCTTATTTCATTCGGGCTTGACATTCTAACGCTAGCGAGCGGCCTTAGTCCGCATTTTTGGCTATCAGATTCAACATTTCTGACCAAATAGCGCTGCTCAGTTTCGTTACATTGTTAACGATGGGCGTTTCAGCAAAATAGCATTTGTTACAAGCGTTAGAGATGACTTGCAGTCCGGAAGCTTCCGGAAGACCCGCCTGGTCCGCTTTTAGCTGCTGGGTTTATGCTGCCTGAGACTATGCCCTGCGGCCTTCAGCTCTGATCGCAGCCCCCAAATGCGAAACCGCTGGTGACTCGGAATAAGTCATTGAGCGGTTTTCATAATTTCCGAATGAGCCTGCAATGTGTGCAAAAATGATATTTTTCGATTCTTTTGTAAATTGTTTCACCTTTCCGGGCCGTGATATGATTGGTTTGAAGCGCTTACACAAAAAGACGGCGCAGCGATTCGCAATGCGATGGAGGGGACGCGGGTGAAAAGACATTTTTGCACACTGGCGGCATCGGCCTGGTTGCTATTGGCGGCCGCCGGATGCGGCGGGGATGGGGGCGCGAGTGCGCCGGCCAATCCGGACGCCTCTGGGCCGCACAATGCGCCGCAGCAGGAAGAGCCGGTCAAGCTGCTGATGGCCCAAAAATGGTCGGAAATCAACGAAGCCGATTTTCAAACGTTTATTGTCGAGCCGTTGAAGCAGAAGTATCCGCATATCGAGATTGAGCTGCTGAAGGGAGAAAACATTCCCGAGATGATCGCCGCAGGTCAGGTCCCCGACCTGGTCGCCACCTGGGTGAACCTGCTGCCGGATTACCAGGACCTCGATCTCGTGGAGGATATGACGCCGCTGATCAAAAAGCATAACTTTGACGTGACCCGCCTGGGCGACGTGTACGTGGAGACGATCCGCAAGTATGACAAGGATGGCGGTCTTGTCGCCCTGCCATATGACAGCAATTTTAACGTCATTCATTACAACAAGGATATTTTCGATAAATTCGGCGTCGCTTACCCGAGGGACGGGATGACGTGGGAGGAGACGATCGAGCTGGCCAGGAGCGTCAGCCGGACGGAAGGAGGCATCCGTTACCGCGGTCTGGAAACGGGAGGCTACGGCAACCTGGCGCTACAGCGGGCGCTCCCCTCTATCACGGAGGCGGGCTCGAATCTCGGCGACGAACGTTGGAGAAGCGTGCTCCAGCTTGCCAAGACGATCGAGAAAATCCCGAACAACGAGCCGGTGCCGGACGTCCATCCGCGCAACCAGTTCATCAAGGACCGCAATTTGGCGATGTTCGTGACCGGGTACAATTTTAACCTTCTGAACGGGGAAGCGGCTCGAGGACTCAATTGGGATTTGGCGCAGGCCCCGAGTCTCGCGGATCAGCCGAATGTCGCCGGGATGGTCGACGTGCACGTCATATTCGTCACCAAGACGAGTCCGAACAAGGACGCCGCATTCAAGGTTGTGGAACTGCTGACCTCGGATGAGATTCAGCGGAAAATGACGCGCTCCTCCGGCAAATTGTCGGCGCTGAAGGATACGTCCATCCGCAAGGAGCTGGGCGCCGATATGCCGATTTTGCAGGGCAAGAACCTGGAGGCGATCTTCAAGGGCGAATATATTCCCGCTTATACGTCCGTAAGAAAATATCCGGATGCCGGCAAAATATTGAACGAGGAAGTGGCGAAGTTTTTGCAGGATGAGCAGGATTTGAATACGGCGCTGCGCATTGCCGAGGAGCGTCTGCAAAATCATATTCGACAGATCGATGCGGGAGGCGGAGGCCAATGACGCAGCTGAAGGAAGGCGCAGCGGATCGGCGGACGGCGCTTGTGAACGGAGCTTTATGGACAGACACGTCCGGGCAGCCGATTCACGCACACGGCGGCGGCATGCTTCAGGACGGCGGGTATACGTATTGGTTCGGCGAGGACCGCAGGGGCCACCGCCGCGTGTCCTGCTACCGGTCGGCCAATCTGATCGACTGGGAATTTCGCGGCGACGCGCTGACGTTGCATTCGCCGTTCCGGCCGCTCGAGACGCGCACCGATCCGCGGCTGATTACCGACCCGGATACGGGAAGGGGCGCCAATATCGAGCGGCCAAAAGTCGTTCGCAACCCGCGCACCGGCCAGTATGTGATGTGGATGCATTGGGAGAACGGGAAGGATTATGCCGATGCCCGCTGCGCGGTCGCTACCTGCGATACGGTGGACGGGGAATACGTATACCGCGGCAGCTTCAATCCGGTCGGCCATATGTCCCGCGACTGCACGCTGTTTGTCGACGACGACGGCACGGCGTACTTCATCTCCGCCGCGAGGGATAATGCGGATTTGCACATCTATCGGCTGAGCGAGGATTACCTCGCGATCGACGAGCATGTGAAGACGCTGTGGCCCGGCCAATACCGCGAAGCGCCGGCGATGATGAAGCGCGGCGGCATCTATTTCCTGGTGACGTCGGGCTGCACGGGCTGGCTGCCCAATCAAGGCAAATACGCCTTCGCGGACAGCATCACCGGCCGCTGGTCGCCGCTGTACGATTTGGGCGGGCCGACCACCTTCGATACACAGCCGACATACATCTTGCCGGTTCACGGCAAGGAAGCGACAAGCTGGCTTTATATCGGCGACCGCTGGGACCCGACCGATTACCACCGCTCTTCTTATGCGGCGCTGCCTCTCACGTTCCCGGACGAGAGGACGATGCGGCTCGCATGGGCCGATTCCGTCGCGCCTCACGAAGCGGCAGGCATCATGGCGGCAGCGGCGGGGGAAGGCAGCGGGCGCTGCCGCATTCGCACGGCCTCGCACCGCTACCTGGCTTCGCAAGCGGCCGCAGCCGGACCGGAACCGCAGCGCAGCCGGTCGCCGCAAGCGGCCGCAGCCGGGCCGGAACCGCAGCGCAGCCCGTCGCCGCAAGCGGCCGCAGCCGGGCCGGAACCGCAGCGCAGCCGGTCGCCGCAAGCGGCCGCAGCCGGGCCGGAACCGCAGCGCAGCCGGTCGCCGGAGGCGGCCCTGGCCGAGCCGGAACCGCAGCGCAGCCCGTCGCCGGAGGCGGCCCTGGCCGAGCCGGAACCGCAGCGCAGCCGGTCGCCGCAAGCGGCCGCAGCCGGTCCGGAACCGCAGCGCAGCCGGTCGCCGCAAGTGGCCGCAGCCGGGCCGGAACCGCAGCGCAGCCGGACATCGCAAGCGGCCGCAGCCGGGCCGGAACCGCAGCGCAGCCGGTCGCCGCAAGCGGCCGCAGCCGGTCCGGAACCGCAGCGCAGCCCGTCGCCACAAGCGGTCGCGGCAGGCGCGGCCTCGCCTCCGCAGGGTGCCGCGGTTGTCGCCGCGGCGCTCTCATACGCCGCTTCCGGGCAGCTGTGGACGCTGGAGCCGGCGGAAGGCGATTACGTCTTCATCCGGCACGCGGATAGCGGCGGCTATTTGACGCTGCTGGAGGCGGGGGAGGCGGCGATTTCGCCGGTCGCGCTTGCCATGCGGCGGGATGGCGAGCGGCAGCAGTGGCTTCTCGTCCCGGCCGGAGACGGAGCGCGGCATACGATCCGCAGCCGCGCAGGCGGACTCGCGCTGACGCTGAACCGGGAGCATGACGGGCTGCTGCATGCGGCGGCGCTTCGGGATGACCGGGACGGCCGGCAGGCGCAGACGTTTTTGATCGCCGAACATTACGGAGTGCAATGAAAATAGCGAGCGCATGGGCAGCAATAGCGATGGGAACCGCGATGGCGCTGCTTGATGGTCCGAACCGCTGAAGCCTAGCAGCAGGAGCGTGATGTGCCCCGAAGGGAAACCTTCGGGGCTAGCCTGTTTCCGGCGGGACCTGCGGGCGCGCCTCCCCGGCAAGAGCGTCACAGAAACTTTTTGTTCCCTGCATAACGTCTTTGCGATAAAATAATAGCTTCACCAGATAAAAATGGAGAGGGAGAGCGTTCCCTTCCTCCCATCCGCTTTTTAAGGAGTGAGACGATTGCTGACCGATGTGAAAACGAATTTGAACGATCCGGCGATTTTGGAGCTGCTGGACTACGCCTCGGCCGGGGACGCGGAGCCTTTGGAAAGCACGCTGGACGCCTATCGGAGCCGCGCGGAATGGAAGCTGTACGGATTCGAGGAAGAAGGAGAATGGATCGGGCTTGTAGGCTTTTCCCTGCAGGACGGAAGGCTGGAGCTGAAGCATTTGTGCGTGCACCCGGAATCGCAGGGGCTCGGATACGGAAGAGGCCAGCTTCTGGAGCTGATCGAGCAGTTCGGCCCGAGCGAAATTGTGGCGGAGACGGATGAGGCAGGGGCCGGATTTTTCCGCGGCATCGGCTTTGAAGTCGTTAGCCTGGGGGAGAAGACGCCGGGCGTCGAGCGGTTTCAGTGCAGGTATGTCGTGGACCAGGAAGAAGAATGAAGGCGCATTGCATGGCGGCCGCCAAGCGGGGCCATTGCCGCGCAGCAAGCCGGGAGAGCGGCCGCTGCCGGCCGTTAGCCGCTGCGCCAGACGGCCTCGGCGGCGCGCGCCAGCTCCGGACAATCGGCCAGCCCGCCGTCCAGGAGCTGCTTCAGGCGAAGCAGCCTCTCCTGCGGCAGGTCCGGAATCGCGTCCGCGATCAGCGCCTCGTACCGGACGGCGTAGCTCCGCACTCGCAAGGCCGCTCCCGCCGCGGCCGCCAATAGTTTCCGCCCGTCGGGCATTTCCTGAATGCGCCAGCGGTGCTTCATGATATAGTCGAGGGCGTCGCGCTTCACGAGCTGAGGGGCGATTTTGCAAATTTCCCCGAAGTACCGGATGAAATCCGGCTCGAACCCGCTCGGCACAAGGCTGCTCAGCTCCAGATCCAGGTCTGCGCGCAGCAGCATCCGGTTCAGGCAGAGCAGCTTCAGCACCTTGACCTGATCCCCTTCGATCAAATACCCGATTTCCCTCAGCTTTTCATAGGCAGTCTTGTAATCCCCCGACTTCAGATCGTCCGCCGCCGATTCGATGTCCCGCAGCAGGCCTTCCCGGATGCCCGGAAGCTCATCCTCCAGTAGCCGCTTCAGCATGGACGTCTCCAGCGCCTCGCGAAAGCGGCCGCACCGCAGCAGGCAGGCGTACAGCACGGCGGCGCCTCCGCTCAAGGCGACGGCGGCCGCCAGCTCGATCCCGCTGCGCGCCAGGAAGCATCCGGCCAGCGCGACGGCGGCGAAGACGAGCATGTCTCTAAGCTCGGCGCGGCGGGCGCGGCGGCGGGCGATCGCGCGCAGCGGAACGTAGTTGTCCCCGGCTCCGCAGGACGCGCACGGCAGATCGTGCAGCACGGTGTAAGCGCCGCAGCGGCCGCACTGCCTCAGGCGCTCGAAGCGGTATCGGGTTCGCGCACTCGGGCGAAAGCGGACAGGCAGCCTCTCTGTCATCGGATCTCCTCCCGGTTCAATCGTCTGCGCAGGCGATCGTCGATCTGCTCCAGCGTTCCCGCTTGCTTTCGGTGCAGCACGGCGTGCCTCCAACGTACGACCGCAAACAGCATCAGCATGACAAGAACGACGACAATATTCATGCTTTCACCCCAATGGTCGTGGAATTTCCCTTTATTTTCAAAAAAATTAAGAAAAAAATAAGGTTTGTGAAGTATTATTATAAATATACAGCGTCTATTATTAGTGCTTAGTTGACACGAGTACCTATATTCATACCATCTTTTACGTTTTGCGACAAATAAAAATTCGCGTAAAAGCTATCGCGCGCTGTCGAAAGAGCGGTTGTGAAACATGCAGGGGGTTACGAGATTGATGAGGATGAGAAGGTTGCGCACCATTTCCGCCGCCGCGCTGCTGGCGATCGGGATCGGCGCAGGAGGGAGCCTGGGGAGCAGTTACGGTTCGGGACAAGCATGGGCCGCCGTGCCGGGGCTGCCGCTCGCAGCGGCTGCGGCGCAGAGCCAGGCGCAAGGCGCCGCCGGTTTGGCGGCCAGCGATACGAAGCTCGATGCCGTGCTGGCCGTGGACGTCAGCACCTCGATGGACCAAAGCGACGTCAACAAGGTCAGCTTCGAAGCGATGAAAATGTTCATCGATATGGCTTCCGTCCAGGGGGATAAAATCGGGGTCATCGCTTATACGGACAAAATTTTGCGGGAGAAGGCGCTGCTGAAGATCGGCGGTCCGCAGGACAAGCAGAGCCTGAAAACGTTCATCGACCAGTTGACGAGAGGCCCGTATACAGATATTGCGGTCGGCGTCAGCGAGGCGGTCAAGGTGCTGGAATCGGGAGCCGAGGCAGGGCATGTCCCGCTCATCGTGCTGCTGACGGACGGCAACAATTCGCTTGGCAAAGGGAGCTCGCAGCAGCAGTCCGACCAGGTGCTGGACGACGCCATACAGCGGGCCAAGGAGAAGGGGATTCCGATCTACACGATCGGGCTGAACGCCGACGGCCAGTTGAACAAGCAAGTGCTGGAGCGGATCTCCGGCGAAACCGGCGGCAAGCTGTTCGTGACGAGCACCGCCGATGCGCTGCCGGGCATCTTGAGCGAGATTTACGCCGCCCACCTGAAGCTGAAGGTCGTCCCGCTGCAAGGATTTACGGCAAACGGCGGCTTCCAGGAGGTCAAGGTGCGCATTCCGAACGACAGCGTGCTCGAAGCGAACATTTCCGTCATGTCGGGCAAGCCGGTCGAGCTGCAGCTGACCGATCCGTCGGGCCAAAGCCAAAACTTTCCGTCTGATTCGATCGTCTACAGTGCATCGAGCGCTTATTCGCTGCTCAAGCTGCTTCGTCCCGATCAAGGGGACTGGACGCTGAAGATCAAAGGGGTGCCGAAGGAAAAGGTCGAAATCAACCTGGTATACAATTATGACATTCAGGTCGTATTCGCTGCGCTGCCGTCCTCCGCTTATAAGCCCGGCGACGTCGTCCCGGTGGAGGCCAGGCTCGAATCGAACGGACAGCCGGTGACGGACGCAGAGCTCTACAAGCAGGCAAAGGCGACGCTCGTCGTCGCGGACCAGGATGCGGGAACCGTGAGAGAAGAGCCGCTCGCCCTCTCGGCTGCCGGCATTAAGGGAAGCTTCAAGATACCGGAGCCGCACCATTACGAGCTGAAGGTGAAGGTGGAGGACGCCAATTTCGTCCGGGAGTCGCTGCCGGTAACGATCGCGGCCAAGTCGGGCGGAGCCGGAGTCTCGCCCGCTGCGGACGAAGGGAAGCGGCTCTTGTCGCCGGCCGGCTGGGTCGCTGCCGCCGCGGCCGCGCTGGCGGTGATCGCCGCGCTGGTCATGGCGCTGTCCTATTACCGGAAGGCCAACCGCGGCTTCGTCGGCCAATTGGTCGTCGAAATTACCGATGAGGATACCGGCGAACGGACGAGCCCGCAATACCGCAAGCTGAGCGCCTTCAAAGGCAAGCTCCAGCTGCACCAGCTGCTGCAGCTCGCCCCGGAATTCGCCGAGACGAAGAAGATCGTATTTCGTCCCGCGCCGGGCGACATGCTGACCGTCATCAACGAGGCGGGCTGCGCCATCGAGAAGGGCGGGCGGCTCTTGGACGCCGCAAAGCCCCATCAGCTGCGGGCGAACGACCGCATCAAAATTACGCTGCAAAACGTCAACAAAACGATTACGCTCGAATATTTGAAGTAACGCTTATGCCGAATCGAAGCCGAATTCGCAGCGCCGATCGGCACGCCGCGCCAGGCGGGGCCCGTCATCGCGGCGCGCGTTACCCAAGGAGGATACCTGAAGCATGAAGGCAGTCGTCAGAGAGCATATACAGCAGCTGGACATCTCGCTGGGAGGAGGCATCATCAGCGAGAAAATCCGCGTCGATACGATCGACAATCCGATGCTCGTCATCGGCCTGGGCGGCACCGGCATCGATGCGCTGCTGCGGCTGAAGTACCAGATCAACCGCAGGTTCAAGCTGCCGGAGGACCCTTTTACGAAGAAAAAGAAGGACAAGCCCGACAACGTCGAGTTCATCGCCTTCGAGACGAACGAGCACGACCGGAACAAGAAATACAAGGGCGTCGGCCTCGATCCGATGACCGAATTCGTGCTGCTGTCCAACGCCGAGATCGGCAGCGTATTGCAAAACCGCAGCGTGCTCGAGCCGTATATTAAAGAGTGGCTGTCGCCGGAGCTGACGATCACCGACGGCATCAACGGCGCTTCCGGCGTGCGCCAGGCCGGCCGGCTGCTGCTGTTCACGAAGATCGTGCACGTCGTGCAGACGATCGAGCGCAAGATCAAGACGCTGTCCGTCGGCACCAACAAGAAGCTGATGGTGTTTCTGCTCACCGGCTTGTCAGGGGGCACCGGCAGCGGCTGCTTCCTCGACATCGCCTATATTGTGCGGGGAATTATGGAGCGCGATTTCGGCCCGGCCGGCGTCGACAAGGTGAGTCTGCTCGGCTATTTGTTCGCGCCTGACGTCAACCTCGCGAACAAGAGCCTGACCGAGCATTCGCGCGAATACATCAAGAAGAACGGCTATGCCGCGCTGAAGGAGCTCGACTACTGGATGAACGTCGACGAGCGCGGCGAGCGGTTCAAGCAGCAGTACGCGAACATTCTGAACGTCAACTCGCCGATGCCGCCGTTTAACCTGGCCCATCTGATCTCGGCGACCAATCTGGAAGGGAAGCTGCTGGAGAACGCCTACGATTACTGCATGAACGTGACGGCGGAGAACATTACGAACTTCATGGCCAGCGAGGACAAGCAGTCCGGCGAAGAGTTCGCCATCCACGATTACATCAGCAACATCCGGACGAACATCAACCAGATGCCGAAGGCGTACGCGGCGAACTATCAATACAATATACTGGGAGCTTCCTCGGCGGTGCTGCCGATCGAGGAAATGACGACGTACCTGGCCTTCAAGGTGTTCAAGCGGATGGAGCAGATGTTCGCCGCCGGGCCGCAGCAGGAGGACGTGGAGAAGCTGGCCCGCAAGCTCGGGATCGACCCGGATTCCATTCACCGCGAATTTCACAAGCATGTCCCGGAGCCGCTGGCAGGCTACCAGAACAGCGAGCGGCTCAGCTACCATAACGTCATCAAGCAGCAGATCGTGCATCTGGATACGGAGCTGGAGCAGACGTTCCTGTCGCGAGCCCGCGAGGAATATATCAAAATCCGCAAGCAGCTGCCCGGCCAGATCAAGGAGAAGTTCACGGAGCAGGCGACGAAGCTGTTCCTGCATCCCGAGCACGGGCCGTTTTACGTCTCGCGGCTCATCCTGCAGGACAAGGGCTTCTGCCTTCTGAAGCTGATCTCCTCGTACATCGAATCGCTCAAGGAAAGCTTGTACCGCATTCCGCGCGACATCGAGGCGGCGGAGGAAATATCGCAGCAGAAGCTGGGGGAAGCGCGCAGCGCGTTCATCTCCAAGGACAAGAAGAAGGACGCCTATATCGAAGCGAAAATACAGGAGTACCTGCTGCACGCCGACCGCGAGCGAATGGAGCAGATGATCGAGTTTTACGAGGAACTCTATTCGCTGATTCATCAGGACAATACCCGCATTTATCAGGTATTTACGGAAATATTGAACGAGCTGAACCGCATCTTCGAGAAAAATGGCAACATTCTGCTGAACGGCCAGGAAGAGGTGGATCATCGCGGCAACCGGACGTACTATTGGAACGTGGTCAGCGTGCCGGACATGGCCAAGCTGATCGGCGAGGCGACGGACGAGCGCAACGCCGAGGAGCTGATCCGCGATTTTACGGGCAAGCTGCTCGAGCAGTCGCACCGCTGGATCAAGGAGCAGGAGGTCGACGTGATCAGCTCGGTCTCCGACTTTTTGACAGAGCATTTCGGAGAGCTGATTACGAAGTCGATGGAGGATTACTTGACGATCAAGTACGGGCAGGACGATTCCGTCGAGAAGCTGGTGGAGCAGAAAATCGCCAGCCGCCTGTACGAGGAAGCGAAGCCGGTCTTCCATCTGACCAACAGCTCCGGCCATTTCAATTTCCCGTCGTGGGGCTTCGTCTCGGTGCCGGTCAAAGCACCGGGCATTTTCAAGGGGATACGCAATTTCCAGGATAACGCGATCGCGAACAGCCGCTTTACGATCAAGGAGAGCGAAGTGAGGAACCGGATTTTCTGGCTGAACACGCAGAACGGCATTCCGCTGTTCCTTTATACGCCGCTCAAGGTGTACGAGGAGAGCTACGAACGGACGATTCTCGAGCCGGAAGGCATCGGGCGGCACCTGGTTCAGACGGACAAGATGAACTGGACGTATTTGCCGTCGCCGATCCCGGAAAAATCGTGGGGCGATACGTACGTCAACGAAAGGGTGCGGCGGCACAACCGGGAAGTGCGCGAGCTGTTCGACCGGGCGGTCGCGTACCGCTGCATTCGCGAAAAAACGACAGACAGCGGCACGATCAACCGCTACGAGTGCGTGCTGACGAAGCCGTTCGAGCTGGACGCGTTCATGCAGTCGTTCGATCTGCAGCTGGCTTCGCCGCAGCCGAATCTCGGCGAGCTCAAGCGCTGCGCCGGGGAGCTCGGCAAGCTGCTGCAGGACGGGCTGGAGCCGGAGGGCGTCAAAGATATTTTCGGCAGCGTAAATGAGGAGATGGCGAAGGAGAACTTGATCCGCTCGCCGGAGCTGGCGCAGCGCGTGAAGGAAGAGGTGCGCAAGTGCGACGCCATCGCCCGCGCGATCGCCGAGCTTGAGGAGCGCATCCGCCAGCGTCAGGACGAGGACAGGGCGATTCGCCAATTCATCGAGGCGATGTATACGTCGACGATCCGCAAGCGGGGCGCGCTGTACGTATACGACCACGATCCGGAAGAAGATCCGTGGGAGCCTTTCGTCAACGTGATGCAGATCGGCAAATTCGTCGAGTACGAAATTTACGCCAAAATCCGCGCGCTTCCCGAGAAGCAGCGGCATCAGCTGGAGCGCAAGATCGCCAGGCGCGTGCAGCAGATGACCTCTTCCGAGGAGATCGGCGAGCTGATCGCGGCGCTGTCGGAGATGGCGGCCTCCTATCAGGAAGCCCGTTCGACGCTCGACTACGACCGCGCGGAGCTGGCGAATGGCGAAGAGCTGTACCGCTTCTACAAGCAGATTTCCACGCAGGTTAGCGACATGCTGCGCAGTCTGAAATAAAGGCGGCGGGCCGCAAGGGGTTAACAGAGCATAAAGGGGACGAAAAGGGGACGAACACATATGATGGAACGCTTGCGGAAGGAGGAGGACGCCGCCCGCGCCGTGCGCGAGATGCTTCGCCATTTTGCGGACCTTAGCGAGATCGAGCTGGCGGAGGCGGGCGAGGAAGAGGACGATCTGCGCAGCCTGAACAATCCGCTCGTCTATCTGTTTCTCGGCGATTCGTCGGCCGGGCTGCTGAAGCGGGTGGCGGAGGCGAACCGCCGCCGCTGGCGAAACAGCGGCGGCGTCGGTTACCTTTACGTCGGCGCGGACAACGGCGAGCTGCCGGAAGGGGACCAGCTGTACCGCTGGCAGCCTGCCGCGGCGGGCGAGAGCGGGGACAAGCGGACCGTCCGGCCGGAGCTTAAGCGGCGCATGTACCGCGACGACGACAAGCTGCTCGAGCTGAACGTGACGCTGCGGCGGATGAACGCCCGGATCAGCGAGTTCGGCCGGATGTACGCCAATCTGCAGCGGCTGCATGTCTCGGTCGTCGTCCGCGCGGACGATCCGTACAGCGTGCTGCTGCCGGAGCTGACGGTGCTGATGAAGGCCGTCTTCGGCGAGAGCTTCCGCTCGGTGCTGACGGACGCGTACGTGGTGCTGTCGGAACGGCAGACGGAAGCGGATTACGCCTACCGCGCATCGCTGGGCGTCGCCCTGCTCAAGGAGCTGGACCGCTGCCAGGCCAAGAACTACCGCTTCCAAGCGGAGCTGCAGCGGACGGGAGACGGCATTCGGCTGCCGGTCGAGCACACGCCGTCTCCGCTGTTTGATACCGTCTATCTGCTCAGCGACAAGGACGAGCGCGGCCTGTTCGCAGGCGATCCGGAGCAGGTGTTTTGCGAGATCGTCAGCGGCCTCAGCCTGCTGAAGAACCGCAAGCGCCCGGAGGAGGCCGATCCGGAGGCCGGCAGCTATCATCATCAGCTGTTCAAGCAGGGCATCGCCTCTCCCGACGGGGAGACGCCTACGTACGCGTCGGCCGGGCACGCCAAGGTGAGCCGGCCGAACGCGGCGATCGCGCTCAACGTGCTGTACCGCACCTACAAGCATGTGCTGGAACGCATGCAGGAGCGCAGCGAGGAGGGCGCGCGGGAGGCGGCGGAGCTGCTGGAGCTGGACCCCGGCCAATGGGACCGCCAGCTTCGGGCGGTGCTGCCGGAGCGGGAGCAGGCTCTGGATGCCATGCGCGGCCTGATGCACGGACCGGCGCCGCTCGCGGAGCTGCGGACGATGTCTTTGCGGCAGGCTGAGGCCGCGCTGTACGGCGGGCATGCGGCCGATTTCTTCGCCGCGCAGATCGCGCGTCCGGCGGCCGCCGCGCTGGAGAAGCGGGACGCGCCCGGCAAGCTGGAGCGGCTGCTGGAGGGCCGCGTCGTGGGCGATCCGCTGCACGGCTTCTACAGCGCGTATGTCTGGACGGCCGGCGGCGACGCCGGCGCGCTGCGCCAAGGGCTGCAGGCGCAGCTGAGGCAGACGACCGGGCTCTTGGAGCAGGGCCGCGAAGAGCTGGAGCGGCTGCTGGACGAGCCGGTCGCGGCCCGGCCGTATGCCAGGGGCTCGCTGCTGTCGTGGCTGAAGCCGGCGGCGCCGGTCAGGCAGCTGGCCCGCGAGCTGCTCGGCGAGATCTACGGGCTGCGGTACGAGCTGCTGGAGCTGGAGCTGAAGCAGCGCCTGCTCGCCGGCTGCCTGCGCAAGCTGGAGGAGCTGCACGAGCGGGTAAAGCCGTTCGCCGAGCGGCTTATTCGGCTGGAGCAGACGCTCAAGGAAGCGAGCCGGGCGGGCATATCCTCGCTGCAGGAAGAGGCCGGGCGCAATATCGACGAATATTACGGCCAGGTGGTCAGCGCGCTGATGGAGCAGCTGGAGAGCCGCCGCGGGGAGCGGTTTCTCTTCACGGAGCAGGGGCTCGGCAACGTCTCCATGCTGATCGCCCAAGGCGAGGCGGCGCTGCTGGCCAAGCTGGCGGAGCTCGTCCGCCGGGAGCTGTTCGGCCACCCGCTATTTCGCCGCAGCTTCGAGGACGAGCTGCTGGAGCGGGCCAACGTATCGGCCGGTTACGAGAGCCGCGACCTCTTGTCGAAGGAACAGCTGTTTCGGGATCTGTATGAGACGCTGGAGCAGGAAGCCGCCGTTCGCATCGACGTGTACGGCATGACGCACCGCCACCGGTATGACGAGAAATATTTTATCGGCGACGAGCGGAGCGAATTCATCCGCTACGCGTTCGCCGTCGATCACGGCAGCCGCACGTACAAGCTCGGCTGCGTGCATGAGCGGATGAAGAGCGGCATCGAGAAGCTGAACGTCACGGGCGGCTTCCGCATCTCGGACACGATGTATTACCGCAACGGGCTCAAATATTACGAGATGTACTGCCGGAACGGGTATGAATTCCACGATCGTTCCGGCCAAGAGGGGGATGCCGGTGAAACGGCGTAATGGAAGTGCGCTTATGACCGTCATGAGCGCCGCAGGCGGAGCCGCCGGGTTCGCGCTGGGCGAGCTTGTGCTGCAGTACGCGGACGGACGGTGGCATCCGATCTTGACGATCGGGGTCTATTTCGGCCAGCTGGCCCTGATCGTCGGCCTCTGTTGCCTGCTCGCCGAGACGATCTCGCCGAAGCTGAATGGCAGGCATTGGCGCCAGCGCTACGCGCGGGACAGCTGGAAGCTGCTTGTCCCCGCCACGCTGCTGATGCTGCTGGCCGCCGGAGCGCTGGCGCAGGCTGTCTACGGCCTGGAGATCGGCATCCGCACATCTTCGCCGCCCAAAGATTACGTGCTGCTGATCGATCAGTCCGAAAGCATGGCTTCGACCGATCCGGAGAAGCGCAGCGTGCAGGCGGTCCGGACGCTGCTGGACAAGCTGGAGCCGGATCACCGGGCGGCGGTATTCGCGTTCAACGAGGACGCCAGCATGATCTATCCGCTGACCGAGCTGCAGAACGCCGGCATCCGCGAGCGCATCGGCGCGGCCCTGGAGGAAGCTTACCGGCCTATAGGCAAAACCGATATCGGCGGCGCGCTGAGCGCGGCGATGGAGCATATCCGCGAGCAGCGGATCGCCGGGCGCGGGGTCGCGGTCATTCTCGTGTCCGACGGCTACAGCGAAACGGACGCGCAGGTGCTGGCCTCTTATGTGCAGGAGGGCGTCGCGGTACATACGGTAGGGATCGAATCGGAGGAGCAGGGCGTCCGGCTGCTGCAGCGGCTCGCCGCCGAGACGGGAGGCACGTACCAGGATGCCGGCCGGGCTGAGCGCATCGCGGAGGCGTTCGTCCGCATTTACGCCGACGAGCACCATCGGCTGCTGGTCGCCCCGCGCGCGGACGGCGGCGGACTGCACGGCGCGCTGCGGACAGGCCTCGTGCTGCTGATCGGCCTGCTGTTTGGCTTGGCGCTCGGCATCGTCTTCGACAACCGCTACTTGGCCGCAAGTTTCATGGCCGGCGGCGCCGTCGCCGGTCTGCTGGCCGGCCTGCTGCTCGAGCTCGGGCTGGCGGGCGCAGCCCATCCAAAGCTGTGGCGGCTTGCCGCCGACGTGACGCTGGCGCTCGTGCTGTCGCTGTCCACGCTCATCTTCCCGTACCGCGACGCCGCCGCAGAGCTTGTCCGCCTGCGCGGCAGAGGCGAAGGCGGGGGACTGCCGCGCGGCCGCTTCGGAACGAGGGGCCGCAGCGACATCGGCCCCGGCCGGCAGTTCCGATAACCGCCGGGAGCCGGCGATAGGGCGCAGCCGAGGCGCTGGCTCCCGGCGATCAGGCGGATTCAGAGGGGGCGAGACGTTTTGATATGGGAGGAGCCTGACGAAAGCAGGCGCATTACGAATGCATCCTGCCGGCTGCAGGACGGGATATGCACGGTCACCTGGCAGTGGTCCAGGGACATGGAATTTGTGTATGTGTACTTGTTCGGGGAGAGCGGGGAGCTTCCGCCCGAGCAGCTGTCGCATGTCGAGCTGAAGCTGGTGACGCGGGAGGAATACAAGGCGCTGCAGGGCTATACCGTGCGAATGGAGCGGATCGGGCCGTATGGCTTTCGGATTTTTCCGTGTGTATATCGGGACGGCCGGATTACGCCGGTTCGCCAGCTGGACGAGGACAACGTCGTCCGCTTCAGCGGCGGCAGAGCGCAGATTCATTACTCGGTGCAGTACGCGAGCCGTTGGTTCAGCCCTTACCGCACGGCGCGCATCCGCGTGTTCTGCGAAATTCCGGTGCCCCGGGAAGCGCTCTGCTATGTGAAAAAGCAGGGCTCGCCGCCGCGCAGCCGGGACGACGGTATCGTCTATCCGTTCGTCAGCGATTTTGCGGCGGGAACGACGACGCTTCCCGGCGTGGACATAGGCAAGGACGAGCATATCCGGCTGTTTTTGTCCGACGGAGCGAAATATGGGGGGCTCTACGAGCTGGTGTGCAAATAAGGGGGGAGTCCGTATGCTGCAGAAGCTTAAACAATGGTTTGAGAAAAAGCCGGCGCCCAAGGAACGGCCGCCATATTACAGCATTGTATGTCCGTTCTGCTTCAGCCGCTTCGAGCCGGACGAGGTGGTGTTCCGGGCCGCCCATGTGCGGGAGGACGACGACGATTTCATGCTGCAGGAGGACCGCAAGCTGAACGCCTGGCGGCGCAAGTTCAAGCTGTCCGAGGTGGACATGGAAGCGGTCATCAAGCCGTATACGGTGCCGGAGGAAAACTGGATTTTTTCGCAAAATGTGCTGGTCGGCCTCGTCGACCGCTACGGGATCGCTACCCGCCGGCGGCTGTGTCCGTATTGCCACAACGAGCTGCCGATCTCTGCCGGCAAAGGGCCGAGCAACATCATTTCGATCGTCGGCGCGTCCCAGGTCGGCAAGTCGGTGTATATGACGTCGCTCATACATACGCTGCAGACGTCGACGGCGGCGCATTTCGAGGCGGCTTGCCTGCCGCTTACGGCGGAGAACAGCCGGAAATTCAGGCAAAATTATTACGAGCCGATCTTTGAGCGGGGCAGCATGCTGCCGTCGACGAATCCGAACGAGCAGCAGGAGCCGATTATTTTTCAGTTCGTGTTCAAGGACGACCGGGAAGCGCCGATTACGCTCGTCTTCTTTGACGTGGCCGGCGAGGGCATGGTGGAGCGGGACTACCTCGATATTTATGCCGCGCATATTCAAAATTCGTCCGGCATTCTGTTTCTGGTCGACCCGCTGCAAATCCGCACGATCCGCGACCGGATTCGGCTCAGGGCGGGCGAGGAGCAGGAATTCGCCAGCCGCTACGACGAGCCGCGCGATGTCGTGATCAGCCTGTTCGAAAATTTCATCGCTCACCAGGACAGCGGCAAGACGGACATCCCGACCGCGGTCGTGCTGACCAAGAGCGACATGCTGCGGCATCTGCAGGAGGAGGACGGCGCCTACATTCGGCCGAACAGCAACGTGTTCAAGCCTGTCGTGCATGAAGGCTATCTGAATTTGACGGAGTTCGAGAATATCGACGGCGAAATCCGCCGCTTCATCGAGACGGTCGACCGGCCCTTCAAGGACGCGCTCGACGTCTATTTCTCCGATGTCGCCTTCTTCGCCGTATCGGCGCTCGGAACGAATCCGGTGAACCGTCAGATCGACGGCGTCATTCATCCGATGCGCGTGGACGAGCCGTTCATCTGGCTGCTGCACCGGCTTGACTATGTGGACGGGAGGAGAGCGCCGTGAGCGGTGATCGCCGCATTCAACAACAGTATTACACGCGCGGGAGGGAAGGCGTCTTTCGCTCCAGCGAAGGGTTCGATACGGTGGCCGTGTCGCCGGGCCTTGATCTGACTTTTATCAAATCGACGCTGCAACCGTACTGCGTCTATAAAGCGCCGAAGGAGCTGGCCGAGCGGAGCGAGGAGGACGCTTCGCACTATCCGGCGCCGCTGACGGTCTTTCACGCCAAAGGCGGCGACCTTGTCATCGGCCGCAGCGTCTACGTCGCGGTCGATTTTACCGGCCAGCGCAGCGCGTCGTTCACGCACCAGTTCGTCGTTCCGGCGGAGCGCAAGGAAGCGTTCATTCGCGAGCCGAACCGGCTGTTCCGCGTGCAGGGCTTTCAGGAGCGCTACGACGAGAGCGGCAGCAAGGAGCTGCCCGAGCTGGACGCGATCGCGTATGACCAAGCGTTCGACGCCGCGGAAGCGGACCGGCTGCTGCAGAAGCTCGGGATCGGCGACGTTCGCTTTCGCGAGCTGATTCACGCGATCTGGGTCGCGGTATCCGGCAAGCGGAAGGTCTACATCTCGCTCGGTTCCGCCGCCCGCGAGGCGGCCGAGGATGCGCAGCGTCTGCTGGAAATCGTCTACCGCTGCCTGCCGTACCCGGTGCGGCGCCGGCTCGGGTTCACGACGTTCAGCATCGAGGCGGAGAGCAAGCAGCATTTGCATCTCGTGTTCGTGGAGCGGGGAGGCATTCGCTCATCGGATCGCAGCATCGACAAAGATTTCGTCTTCGATTTCGCGTCGGATCGGTACGCCAATACGGAGCTGCCCGAGCCGGAATCCGCCTTCCTTACGGAGATGTGGGAGCTTAGAACGAAGCCGGAGCGGCTTGCCGATCTGTTCGATTTTTGCGAGGAGGCCTGGCCGGGGGCGAATCAGGCAGGAGCCGGGGGCGGCGGAAGCGGCGGAGATGGCATCGGCGGAACCGGAAGCGGCGTAGGTGGTGTCGGCGGAACCGGAAGCGGCGTAGGTGGTGTCGGCGGAACCGGAAGGGGCAGAGATGGCATCGGCGGAACCGGAAGCGGTGGACGTGGAGGCGAAGGCATGCCGATGCTGGCGGAGTACGATACGCTGGTTCAGCTGTACCGGATGGAGCAGGGAGACCTCGGCGCTTATGCGGACAACCGGAACCGGACGATGCATGTGCTGGCGGATTGCCTTGCGGCGCATTCGGCGCAAGGCGCCAAGCGGCTGAACGGGCTGCTGATCCGGCTGCTCCGCGAGGACGCTGCCAAGCCGGACCTCGTGCCGGATGCGGATTTCGTCCGCAGCCTTGCGCGCTGTTACGAGGCGGCGGAGGACGGCCCGAAGGCGCTGGCCTTGCAGTGCTTCCTCATGTTCATCAAGCGGGCCGCGGCCGCAGTGACCGGCGGCATTTGGCGCGCCGCAGAGCTGATCGACGCGATCAGGGAACGCCCCGCCCTGTTTGCCTCTGTATTCGGCGAGCTGCGCGCTTCCGGCCGGGATAAGGATACGGCGGAAGCCTATATCGCTCACTGCATCGGCAGGTCTTCGTCGGCCGCCGCGCTGCTTAAAGAGATCGACGCATGGCTCGCCTACGGGGGAGCGGAGCTGTTTCAGCCTGCTTTCGCCAATGAAGTGCTTAAGAAATGCGATGCGCTGTTGAAATCGGACCGCTCCAAGCGATGGACGGGCGCGCAGGCGCTGATCGAATATTTTGACCGTCTGCCTGAGCGGGAGCAAAACCGCGACTATGAAGATATTTGCGGGCAGCTGAAGCTTGAGCTGTGCCAGCGGCTGCTGTCGCTCGTCGACATCGGCGAGCTAGGTCTCGACGAGCTGCTGCGGGTCGGCGCTCTGTTAACCGCGAACGGTGAAGAGCTGTGGCGAAGCGCGGACCGGATGACGGCGCAAAAGCTGGAACTGCTGGAGATCGTGTACAACGTGCTGTCCGGCGAGAAGGAGCCGTCGGCGGTCAAGGAGACGCTCGACCGGCTCGGTCCTCTCGACCTTCAGCGCGTGCGCGATCATATAAAGCGGATGCTGCAGGACCGGATCGACCGATCGCAGTTCGGCAAGCTGCCTTACGCCTTCTACGACCCGCAGCCGGGCTCGGCCGGTTATGCGTCCGATTACGATTATTTTGCGCTGCTGCAGTTTATCCGTATGGCTGCCGGTGCGGAGACGGTGTACGATTTTCTCGTATGGTCCGCCGGCGATGCCCGGTTTGCGCGGAATCAGGGCATCGACCCGAACTATCGCGCGGCGATCGGCAAATATTTCGATCTGCTCGACGCCAAAGCGTTCAGGCAGAAAGCGGTGCGTGAGCAGCTGCTCTCCGTCGGCAACGAGGCGTTCGCTGCCCTGTTCGGGTCGATCAAGCGCAAGCAGACCGGACTCAGCCGTTTTATTTCGGTCGTCCGGCTGTTGGCAAGCGTTTCGAGCGCTGCTGCGGGTGCTGCGAGCCGCGGCCAGGCGGGCGGGAAGTCTGGCGGCAAGGCCAGGGGAAAGACGGCGGCAAAGGCAAGCGGGAATGCTGGCGGCGGCAAGGCCAGCGCAAGGGTGAGCGGCGGCAAGGCCAGCGCAAGGGTGAGCAGCGGCAAGGCCAGCGCAAGGGTGAGCAGCGGCCAAGCCGCCGCCCGGCCTGACCGCGTCAGCCCTGCTGCGGGATGGCCCGCTCGTCGGCGCCGCATCGTCCGGCTGGCGCTGCTGCTCGTTATGGCTGTTATTTTGGTGATGCTGGTTAGAATCCCCGTGTCGTACTGGATCGAGAGCTCGAAGCCGCCGGTGCTGACGGTCGACACGCTGCCCGAGACGGTCGATAGCCCGGTGCTGCGGCTGAAGGCCAGCGTGCCCGAAGGCGACTTGAGCGTAAGGCTGTACGTCAACGGCGAGTATGTGTCGAACGGCACGATGGACAAGCCGGTCACTTTGCAAACCGGGGTCAATCGTTTCGAGTTCAAGGCGGTCGACCAGAAGGGCAAGGAATCGGAGCCGGTCGTCAAGCAGGTGACATACACGCCGAAAGGCCCGAAGCTGGAGATCGGCGAGGTGCCGGAGACGACCCAAAGCTCTTCTCTGAAGGTAACTTTTAGCGCAGCCGATCCGTCCGATCCGTCTCCGAAGCTGTTCGTGAACGGAAAACAAGTCGGCAAAGGCAGTGTGACGACGACGATTACGCTGAGCAAGGGAGACAACCGCATCGAGTTTGCCGCCGAGAACAAGGACGGCGAACGCGGCGAGCCGGTCGTCAAAACGGTCCGGTACGAGACAGAGCAGACAGGGACGTCCGGGACTTCCGGGGGAACATCCGATACGTCCGGGGGAACATCCGGGACTTCCGGGTCTACTGGGACATCCGGAACTTCGGGATCTGCAGGTACATCCGGAACTAACGGAACATCAGGAGGATCCGGTACATCCGGAACGTCCGGGTCATCCGGGACATCAGGAGGATCGGGGACATCGGGGACATCCGGGTCTGGCAGCGGCGAGTAAAGTTCATAAGTTTTGGCGAAGGGCGCATGCGGCGTGATTAAGTTTGAACGCCGTTATGCGCCTTTTTGCGGCGGAAGCGATTTATTAGGCGGCGGTTGTTGACTTGGATGCGGGGGGGCGTCTTTAAATGGACATTTACACTGGATTGTATGAAGCGATCGTATGATAATAAAGCTTCGTTTTCCGCGAGAAATAGCGGCTAAGTGGGCGTAGTTAGGCGGATTTTGCAAGGTAAATGTTAGTGCGGCGATGCCTCGATAGTGCGTGTCGGTGTCGAAGGTTAGGCCATGTTGCGAGAGGAAGCTGTGTGCATCGTGTAGCAGAGGGGCAGGGGCGGGCGAAATGGAGCAGGCTGCGGCAAATGTTGCATTTTCTACAACAATTGTGGCTGTAATCAGCGAATATTCGTGCAAATGTTGTAAAAAGTACAACAAAAATGGACGAATTTCGTTCAAATGGGCTTTTAAGGGTGGGATTATTGTACAAAATGCAAGATTTGGGTAGAGATTCTATTAGAACGCTGAAAAAGTTGTACAAAGTGCAGAATTTGATTAGCCATTCTGCCGATAGCGAGTGCGCGAGGTACGCGGCTCATGAATTGGGCAGGCATACGCTCCGTTTATACCAATAGCGAAGGAGGGGGAACATTGCTGTTCCGCCTCCTAAGACTACCGATTGGTGGAACCGTCACAAAATGCGAAAGCTGGAGGGGGCTGTATCGAAACACCGCTACCCGTCAGCGTGAAGCCCCGCCGTCCGCCGCGAGCGCCGCGCCGCGCAGCCGCGAGCTAACGCGGGTCCCCACCCGCGAGTCAACGGCGGTCCCCACCCGCGAGCGCCGCGCCGCCCTTTACAGCAGAAGCTCCAGCATTCCTTCGTTCAGCTCATAAGAGCTCGCGTATTTGCTGCGGACGATCGGGCGCAGTGCCCCGAGATGGACCAAGGCTTGCAGCCGCTTGCGCGCCGTGCGGTAATTGACCTGGCAGGCATCGGCCACATCTTTGGCGCGGATCGGTCTGCCCAGGCTCCAGGCAAGCTGCAGCACATCTTTCTCCGCGGCGGTGATCGGCCCTGCCGAACGGCTGCGAATCAGGTAAGGGCCGATGAGCATCTGCAGCAGCATGATGCACACTTCCGGCCGCTGCTGTACATCGTCGAAGGAAAAATGAATCATTTTCCAGCCCATCCCCGTCAAAAAGGTGTCGCGATTGAGAGCATAGCTGAATTTTTCTCGATCCATCTCCTTTACATGGCTTTGAAATCCGTCGACTTCCAGGCCGAACCGGCCGAACGGCGGAAGGAAGGCAAAATCGAGAAACTGCGACTTGCGGTTCCAATCGTATACCTCGTACTCCGGATGCAAATGCTCGAAGTTGCCGAAGAGCGGCCACCAGACGTTTTGGAGCAGCAGCTTCTCGGCGTAGCGATGTCCCCTCGCCAGCCGGCCTTTGCGTTCCCCCGATCTTAACGACAGGTGACGCTCGATCCAAGCGTTGTGCGCCTGTTCGAAGTCCATGAATACCGCCTCCCAGCGAAAAAATAGAAAAAGAACGCCCTCAGGTACCCAAACGGTATCTTGAGGACGTTCTTCGTCTCTTGTGATTATACCATGAGAAGGGGCAATTCTTTCAATAGAAAAATTTCGCGGAGATCGGGTAGCTATATGAATTCAATCCGTTTAAAAAGCCTGATCGAAGTTAAGTGGTGGAGCGATGACCATTGCAATAAGTCTGAGCGAAGCTAAGTGGTGGAGCGATGACCATTGCAATAAGTCTGAGCGAAGCTAAGTGGCGAAGCGATCACCATTGCAAAAAAGTACGATTGAAGTTAAGCCGTGAAGCGGTCACAATGGAAGAGGCTAGTGGCGAATTTTGGGAGAAATATTGAGAGAAAGGGCATGAAAGATCGCAGCCCGTAAAGCGTACTCGTCTTGCCAATCGAATGATGATCCGATCAACTCGCCGTGGGATAGGATCGTTGATACCGGAGGGATAGGAGCGTTGACAATGAAACGAATGATGTACCGCGGGCAATGGGCGGCCGGCGGAGAGGAAGCGGGGAAGCAGAAGCTTGCCGAAGTGCGGGAGCGGGCGCGGCAGCTTGTGACGGACGGCGAGGTGATGACCTTTGCCGCTTACGAATGGAGGGGCCAGCTCTTTCTCTATTACGAGTGCATCCGGCGGGAGATCGAGCCGGAAGCGGTGTTCGCCCCGATCGAGGCGCATCTGGAGGATTGGCCTGGCAAGCCGCATAAGCGCAAATGGGTGCCGATGATCGACGTGTTTCATTTTAACGAACCGGCGGGATATGAGCATTGGCTGAGGAAGCAGCCGGTCGAGCGGCGGGTGGGCCGGGTGGCGCATCTGAAGCCGGAGATGATGGCCAGCTATATTTACTACCATTATCAGCTGCAGGAAGAAAGGGCGTTCCTCGGGGACAAATATGAGATCATCGCCATGCATGAGAACCTGCTGTTCGGCTATCAGGAATTTCCCCAGGTAATCGAGGAGCCGGTGCTTCCCCAAAAATTGAACACGTCCGGGACACCGGCCGATTGGAACGATTCGCGCATGGATCTTCATTTTCAGCCGTGGGAGGACGGGCATCTGTATTTCAAGCCGATCGATCCGCTCTTTGTGCTGTATTGCGGAGACGACGAATTCAAGTAACGTTCGAAGGAGATGAAGGAGCGATGCAAGTCAACATCAAGGATTACGGAGCGGTCGGGGACGGGCTGACCAAGGATACGGCAAGCATCCAGGCGGCGATCGACGCCTGCGCGGAAGGCGGCGGCGGAACGGTCGTTGTGCCGCACGGCCGCTATTTGTCGGGGACGATTATGCTGAAGTCGAATGTCAATCTTCATCTTGAAGCGGCGGCGGTCATCGTAAGCAGCATGGACGAGGAGGACTTCGCCGTTCCGGCCGGGGACGGCCAGACGTACAGCGAAGGGCAGGGCAGCAGCGCGCTGCTCTGCGCCCGTCACGCCGAGCGCGTCTCGGTGACGGGGCTTGGCAGGATCGACGGCCGCGGCGAGCAGTTTCTGGAACCGGAGGACGAAGACAGCGATCACGTGCTGCTGCCGCTCGGGCCGTTTCGCCCCAAGCTGATCGATTTCGAAGGCTGCACCGACGTCTTGTTCCGGGACGTGACCTTGTACCGGGCCTCGTCCTGGGGGCTGCATCTGACCGGCTGCCGGAGGGTGAATGTGCACGGCATTAAAATTTTGGGACAGCTGCGCGGGCCGAACAACGACGGCATCGATCCGGACTGCTGTCAGGACGTGCATATTTCCGATTGCCACATCGAGACCGGGGACGACTGCATCGTCATCAAGACGACCAAGTACGGCGCGGAACGATATGGCCCCAGCGAGAACATTACCGTCACGAACTGCACGATGACGACCCACGATTCCGCGGTGAAGATCGGAACGGAGACGCATGCCGATATCCGCAATATCGTCGTGCAAAATTGCGTCGTGCGCAATTCCAATCGTGGAATCGGCATCTGGGTGCGCGACGGAGCGACGGTGGAGAACCTTCTGTTCTCGAACATCGTCATCGAGACGAGGCTGTTCAGCGACGAGCGGGAGATTGAGCGGCCTTTGCGCTGGTGGGGCAAGAGCGAGCCGATCTTTATCACGGCCGAGCGGCGCAACGGGCAGTATCATCCGGGCTATATCCGCAATATCCGGTTCGAGCAGATCGTCATGGAGAGCGAAGGCGGCATTTATCTCGAAGGCTCGGAGGAAAGCGTCATCGAGGATATCGCGCTGCGCGGCATCCGGCTGAACATGCGCCGCAAGAGCGGCTATCCCGGCGGGCTCTTCGATACGCAGCCTTCCGTTCGCGGGGTGTTCCCGCACCATGTGCCCGCTATCTTCTGCCGGTATGCGCGGGACGTTGCGCTGATCGACGCGGAGATCGCGTGGGACAGCGAGAGGAACGAGCACTGGAGCAACGCGCTGTACGGCGAAGAGTTGGAACGGCTCACGCTGAAAGGCTTCCGCGGAGCTCCGGCGCGGGAAGGAATGAACGCGGTCGAGCTTAGCGGCGTGCGCGGTCTTTCCGTGGAAGGCTGCAAGGCCGAAGCCGGCACGGAGGCGTTCCTGTCGCTGGAGCGCGTCGACCCGGACGGAATGTTCGTCGTCGGCAACGATTTGGCCCGCGCCAAGGCCGCAGTCCGCTTCTGCGACGGGAGCGAGCCGCCCTATTTCGCCGCGGCGAACCGGCTGCCCGAGTCGGAATAACATAGGAAAATGCGTTAAGCCCTTTTTCCCAGCGGGAGAAGGGCTTTTTGCGCTGTCAGGGGCTTTCGCACGCGGCGCCTGCCGCCGCAGCAAGATGGGCGATACAAATCCCCGGGCTGGAATGGGCCAGCGATCTCGACACATGGTGCTCGGAAACCCAGTAGCGATGGTAGCCGAGCCGGTCGGCTTCCATGGCCAGCCCCGTCGTTTCGCTCAGCGCATCCGATGCGGTCCGCCCTTCGCCGATTTGGGATTGATCCAATATGCTTAAGCGAATCATAGTCGGTTCACCTCTCCATTGAATGTAACAAAATAGAAGCGACTAGTCAAAAGTCACCAACTATACATAATGTGGAGAGGCGTGGGGAAGCATAATCCGGCGCTTCGCCGCGTTATTCCAGAGCAAGCTCCTGCACCGCCTGGACAAACGACTGGCCGCATTGTTCGCAAAAGATCGAGTGGATGCATTGATGCCGATCGAGATCGTTATAGCCGTTCGTCATTTTCAAATCGTCGATGGGGCGGTACGGAGCATAAGGATCGTAGTAATCGCTTAGCCTGCCCCTGTCTTCCGCTGCCTCGCCGCATGCCGGGCAGAGCGGCGCCCATCGTTCCATGCCGTTGCATACGGCGCACACATAGAACACGGCAATCACCTCGCCCTTAGCGTTCCCGAACAGGACAAAATTCACCCATACGCCGAGGCAACGATGACAGCCGCCGAGCCTGATAAGACGGCCAACGTTTTGATCGCTCCCGAGGCGCTGAAAATATTTTTTGGCCATTGACAACCGTTAATATTGTATATATTATATATATACACAAGGTACACTAAATTTATTGAGGTGCAAATGAACATTTTTATTTCCAATTCCTCAAAGGAACCGATATACGAGCAGATCAAGAAGCAGATCAAGCAGAGCATCTACCGCGGCGAGGTGCAGGAGGGCGATTTGCTGCCGTCGATTCGTCAATTGGCCAAAGACCTCCAGATCAGCGTTATTACGACGAAGCGCGCTTACGAGGATTTGGAGCGGGAAGGCTATATTACCTCGGTTGTAGGGAAGGGCTCGTTCATCGCCGGGCAAAATATGGAGCTGATTCGCGAGAAGCGGATTCAGCTCATCGAGGAGCGGCTTACGGAGATCGTTGACGAGTGCAAGGAATTGGATGTCAGCCTGGATCAGCTCAAGGAAATCATCGAGCTATTGTACAAGGAGGAGCGATAACGAATGGAACATGCGGTTCAACTGGATCGTGTCAGCAAGCGTTACCCGGGCTTTGCCCTTCAAGATATTTCTTTGTCGGTCAAGAAAGGGTTTATTACCGGGTTTATCGGACCGAACGGCTCAGGCAAGAGCACGACGATTCGCTGCATCATGAACCTTGTCCGCAAGGACGCCGGCAGCGTGCATATTTTCGGCCGCGATATCGCCCGCCATGAGCGGGAAATCAAGCAGCGCATCGGCTTCGTGTACGACGAAAACTATTTTTACGAAGATTTGACCGTCGCGGAGATGAAAAAACTGATCGCACCGTTCTATGAGCGCTGGGACGACGGGCAGTTCCGAACCTATTTGGAGCAGTTCGAGGTTCCCAAGCGGAAAAAGATCAAGGAGCTGTCCAAAGGGATGAAGATGAAGTTTTCGCTCGCCGTCGCTTTGTCCCATCATGCCGATCTGATCATTATGGATGAGCCGACTTCCGGCCTGGATCCGGTGTTTCGCAGAGAAATATTGAACATCCTGCGCGATTTTCTTCAGGACGAAGAGAAGACCGTTTTTTTCTCCACGCACATTACGACGGATCTGGAGCAGATTGCCGATTATATCGCATTCATTTATAAAGGACGAATGGTTTTTCAAACGGATAAGGAATCGCTGGCGGAATCGTATGGCCTGATCAAAGGCCCCAAGGAGCTGCTGGACGGCGATACCAAAAAATATTTCGTCGGCCTGCGGGTAACGGACAACGGCTTTGAGGGACTGACCGGCGATTTGGCGACGGCCTCCCGGCTGTTCGGAGGGGAAGCGCTGGTGGAAAAAGCGACGCTGGAAGATATCATGTACTATACGGCAAGGGGGAATGACCGTGTATAGCCTGGTGATGAAAGATTTTCGCCTGCTCAAAAAAACGCTCCTGTTCGTGGTTATCTACACGGTAGCGATGACGATCATGCAGCCGCTGCCTCCGGCGGCGACCGCATCCATCGTAGGCTGGCTGCTCATCTTGAACGCCAACCATTTCGATGAGAAAAACAGGAGCGACATGTTCCTGAACAGCCTGCCGGTTTCCCGCAAGCAAATCGTCAGCGCCAAATATGCTTCGTTCTTCGCGTTCGGTCTGCTGTCGGTCGGCGCATCCGCCATCGTCTCGTGGGCGATGCTGTGGTTCGTTGCGCCGGATGACTTCCAGATTGTGCAGTGGCAGGACTTCGTCATCGTCATCTCAAGCGTGATGCTGGCCGGCGCCGTCTTTTATCCGCTGTATTACAAATTCGGCGGCCAATATGTCCGGATTGCGATGCTCGGCCTGCTCTTTCTGGGCATGATTTCGGCTAACATCATTCAATGGCTGGTGACCCAGCGTTTTGCAGGGACGATCGGCGGCGTGCTGCAGCTGCTTCAGTCGACTTCGCTTCCGGTCATGATGTTGTATCTCGCGGCTTTCACGTGCATCGTCACCCTTCTGTCGTGGAAGCTGTCGACGGTCATTTATCAGAAAAAAGACTTTTAATTCATGGCATGAGATGCGGGTTCCGATACGGGGCCCGCGCTTTTTTGTTTTTGTCCGGAAATTGTTAAAAAAATGTTACGACAACCGCCCCGAATATGATATACTTTGCTTGTCGTTTACAAAAAATTAATATGGGTGAAATTATGGGGGAGCTGCAACTTCAGCGCATCCGCCGCATCGGTCTGAAAGCGACCCGGCGCATGCCGCTCTTGCTTTGGTCATTATGGATTGTGCTGCCCGTCGAGCTGCTCAGCCGGGGCCGCCTGAGCGATACGCTCAGCTGGAGCTTTCATGCCTGGCCCGAGCTTGTGCTCAACAGCCTGATCGTTCTGTCCATGCTGCTGCTGCTTGCAGGAGCGACCGGCAGCGTGAGATGGTCGTTCTGGCTCGTTGCATCGGTCTGCTTGCTGTTTGCGCTCATTAGCGGCATCAAGCTGGACATTTTGGGCGTTCCGTTCCTTCCCTGGGACTTGCTGCTGACGAGCGAGACGAAGGATATGGCGTCGTATCTTCGCGGCTTGCTGAACATGACGGTCGTAACATGCATCATCACGTTCATCGCTGTCAGCCTCGTGCTGCTCTACAAGCTTCCCCGCATAGACTGGCGATTGAACTGGAAAAGGCGGATTGTCGTGGTTGCGCTTTCAATCGGGCTGTTCGCATCGGTCTGCAGCAATGAAGGCCTGTCGCTCAAGCGGCTGGCCCATGTCCACAATCTGGCCTGGGATCAGACGGAGAACATCAAGACGAACGGGTTTTTGCTGTCAACGCTCATGAATATGGAATATTTGTTCCAGGAGGAGCCGGAAGGCTACAATGCCGATTCGATCCAGGCGATCGTCTCCTCCGTGCCGAAAGCGGTGCCGGAACCGGGACAGATCAAGCCGAACATCATTGTGATCCTGAGCGAATCGTTCTGGGACGCGACCCAGATCGAAGGGCTGAAGTTCAGTCGCGACCCGCTGCCGTTCTATCATTCCCTGGTCAGCAAATATACGAGCGGCGAGCTGCTGTCTCCGCAGTACGGAGGAGGAACCGCCAATGTCGAGTTCGAGGTGCTGACAGGCAACTCGATGCGCTTCCTGCCGCAAGGCTCGGTGCCGTACAACCAGCACGTTTCGCATCCGATCGACTCCCTGGCCAGCATACTGAGGCGCGAAGGGTACGCCACGACGGCCATCAACCCGTTCCACAGCTGGTTTTACAACAGCAAGCACGTATATCGTCATTTCGGATTTTCGAAATATATTTCGCAGGAATTTATGGAGCCCGATTATGAAGGGCCTTACCTTGCCGACCGCCTCGTCGCCAAATATGTGATCGAGAGCACCGAACGGACGCCGGGGCCGGACTTTATTTTTGCCAATACGATGGAGAACCACTACCATTATTATCCCGGAAAATTCAAGGAAAATACGATCGAAGTCACCGGCGTGACCGGCGAGTCGAAGGGGCTGTTCGAGACTTATGCGCAGGGGTTGACCGGCGCGGACGAAATGCTGAAGCAGCTGGTCAGCCATTACGAACGCAAGGGAGAGCCGACGATCATCGTCTTCTTCGGCGATCATATGCCCAGCCTCGGCGACAATTATAAGGCGTATATCGACAGCGGCTATTTGAAAGAAAACGATCCGGATTTTCTGGAGAAAATGTACCGCGTTCCCGTGCTCGTCTGGAACAATTACTTGCCGGAGCATAAAGACGAGCTGAACATGAGCCCGTCGTTTCTCGGGCCGTACGTGCTGAAGCTGGCGCAAAGGCAGGGCTCCTATTACACGGATTATTTGTACCAGCTGGCGCAAAAGACGCCCGTCATCCCCCCGAAAAATTATTACGCCGAGATGGGGATCAGCGAAGAAGCGCTGAAGGTGTACGAGAAGCTGCAGTACGACATTATTTTCGGCAAGCAGTACGCCTATGGCGATTGGAAGCAGACGATCAGGGATGAGCATTTTGTGCTGGGTCTGGGCAAGATGGTCATCGAGGACGTCAAGCTGGAAGCGGAAGGGGCGGAGCGGCGGCTGAAGGTGATCGGCCGCGAGTTCCCGCATAACAGCATCGTGACGATCAACGGCAATCCGGTCGAGACGGTCTGGAACAATACGCGGGAGCTGAGCTGCAAGATCGATCCGGATAGCGCACAGCGGACGCCATGGAATATCGAGGTGGTCGTCAAGGATTCCAAAGATTTCGTCGTCGCCCGCACGAACGAGTATTCGCAGACGCAGTTCGCCGTATCGGCGCAATCGGAGTGAGCCTGGAAGGGAGAAGCCGCTTTGACGGAGGGGCTTCTCTCTTTGCGTTTATTGAACTATACTAAATGAGGCGTCCCGCGGATACATAAAGGCTTTAGATTACCCGAAAGGAATCCATTGGCCATGAACAAACACGGAATGAGCATGGTTTATGCTTTTCAACTGGCAGTTATATTTATCGGATTTATGATTTTTGTCTATACGCTGGATTGGCGGGGCATTTTCTCCGGTTCATCGGCGCTGTGCACATTCGCCGCCATTGCGGGAGGAGAAGCTTTGGCCTTTTTATTCGCGGCATCCGGCATCGGCATCGCCATGATTTATCCCACCGTGATGGCCTTTATTGCCAAACGCTACCCCAAGGGAAGCGATACCGCCATTACGTTCACCGTTACGCTGATGGGGCTGGGCAGCGTCATTGGCAATTATGCGATCGGCGGTGTCATTGAGCTGGTCAAGCGCTCCTTTGGCGCAGATTCCGCCATCGGATTGCTGCGGGGATTGCAAGCAGGCTATGGCGTTATCGGCCTGTGTGCGGCATTCAGCGCCATCAGCGGCATCATTTTGTTTGTGTACTTAAAAAGACGGCAGCAGCTGATATAACTTATATAATAGAAGCAACCATTCGGGCACGATCCGCATGACTCGCTCGGGTACAGTCGGTCAGGCGGGTCTTGCCGCGGCTTGAAGGATGCTGGCGGGAGGCGAGCACTTGGTTACAATCACTATCGAAATCTACATTCACGCTCCGATTGAGCTTTGTTTCGATCTGGCCCGGGATATCGGAGTGCATACCCGCACGGTATGGAAGCATACGCGAGAAGAGGCGGTGGCAGGAGTGACTTCGGGTCCCATCGGCGAAGGCGAGACGGTGACATTTCGGGCGACGCATTTGGGCGTGCGGCAGCATTTGACTTCGAGAATCAGCGCGTACAAGCGTCCGGTATATTTTGTCGATGAAATGGTGCAGGGCGCTTTTCGCAGCCTGCGGCATGAGCATCATTTCGCACGCCGGGGAGAAGGCACGCTGATGCGGGATGTTCTCGTCTTCGAAGCTCCGCTCGGCCTATTGGGCCGAATTGCCGAAGCGCTTGTGCTGCGGTGGTACATGAAGAAGTTTCTGGAGCATCGCAATCTTCGGTTAAAGGAGTTGGCTGAGGAAAAAGCTTCTGCCACGTCTATTCCGCCCCGCCCTTGACCATACTGGAAAGTAGCACCAGTACGATCACAGGGAGGGGGAAGCCCCATGCTTTCTGTCCATTGGAGAATGGCCGAGCTGTGGACGCTGCAGCAGAGCCGGAAGCTGACGCAGGAAGAGGAGTCCGAGCTATCCATCTGCCTGCAGTACAACGCGATGTTCGCAAGAAGGCTTGCCAGCCTCCACAATATGTCGCTGGCCGCTTCCATGACGCACGATAGCGAATGGCAGCATGAGATATGCGCCCAAATCGAGAAGCTGGAGCGGCAGTACGGATGGGGCTCCTATCCGGGCATCCATCAATAAGGCCCGGGATGGGGGCCTCCATCCGTTGGAGCCGTCAAGATACGAGCTTGAGGCCGACGGCGGCGCCGAGCACCATGACGATGAACAGAATCCGCAGCGCATTTTTCGGCTCGCCGTACAGAACCATGCCGAGGATCGTGCCGCCGGAGGCGCCGATGCCTGTCCAGATGGCATACGAGATCCCCATCGGCAATGTTTTCATCGCCGCGGCCAGCAGCAGGAAGCTGGCGCCGAATCCGGCCAGCAGCAGCACAAAAGTCTGAATGTTGCGGGTTTGATTCAGCTTGTTGATCATCGCTACGCCGAACATTTCGCACATGCCGGCAAGCACAAGATACAGCCACGCCACCTACGATTCAGCTCCTTTCTCTGCGGATTTCGGGGTCACGAGCTTGAGGCCGATCACGCCGGCCAGCAGCACCAGGATGAGGGTGATTTTGAGCGGATTAGCGGGCTCGCCGAACCATACGATGCCGGCGACCACCGTTCCGGCCGTTCCCAGGCCGACGAAGACGGCATATACCGTACCGACGGGCAGCGATCTAGTCGCGGTGACCATCAGGTAGAAGCTGATGACGATGGCCGCAGCGGTGCCGAGCCATGCCCACATGCTGTCCGCGTGCTTGAGCCCGATCACCCAGAGCACCTCGAAGACGGCCGCGACGAATACTTTGCCCCAATGCCATTGGTTCATCGTTTCATTCTCCTTTCTTTAAGCAACCGTAATTACAGGACGCGAGACCGCTTGCGATCGAAAAAAATAAAGCCCGGGAAGCATCGTTAGACGATACCTCCCGGGCTTCTATCCCTCCGTGTTACACGGCCGCGCCGCGCAGTTTCCCTCGGACCAGTCCGGCCGCTTAATGCCAATAAGAGCCGCGGAACCCTAGAAACCTGTAATATGCAATTGGCCTTATTATAAGGCATGGCGAGCAATAACTCAACCCGCGGCGAACGTCTCGGCTGAAGGCATTCGCAGGCGAGCGGATGATGCCGACGAGAGGTGATTTTTACAGTGATATAGTACAAATATGGCAGCATCATCTGGTGCCCGATCCAACGCGGCGGGAGAGGGACGCTGGGAATAACCGTCAAGAGGCCGGCCATTCAGAAGTCGTTCAATGTTAACGAAATATATTGCGAAGGCGTCATCCCTTCAAACTTCTTGAAGCTTTTGCTGAAGTAAAATATATCGTTAAAGCCGACCTTCTGCGCCGTTTCGGTGACAGAATACCCGTCTTTTAACAATTCCTTCGCTTTCCGGATGCGGATGCCCAGCAAATAATGAATGGGCGACACGCCGGTCACTTCCTTGAAAATCCCGCCAAAATAAGACGGGCTGATGCCGACCTTGCCTGCGATGTCCTGGAGCGTGAGCTGCGTATCGAAGCAATCCGTCATGTAATTGATCGCTTTCTCCACTTTGCGCACTTTATCATAGCTGAAGGTCGCACCGCTTTTCCATTGCAGCAGAAGGGTCAGCATTTCCATAAATATGGCTCTTCCCCGCGGCACTTTATTGTAGTTTCCGGATAACCACGTTCTCGTGAAATTCGCAAATAGATCCAGCAAACGGGAGAACAGAAATTCGTCATTGATTTTTTCCACCGTGGAGAAGGGGAGGGGCATGTCCAGAAACTCCCAATCGTTGCCGGACAGTACGGGACAAGTATACAGAAAATCGACCGTAAAGCACTGCATCAGGCGATCCGGGAACGTGTGTCCGAGCCGGAAATCGGACGGTTTATAGTACACCAAATCCCCTCTGGAAACCGTGAAAACGCGATCGTTGCACCTCAGCTCCGCCTCGCCGTCATAAACAAGGATCAGGTTATGCTTATCGTAAACGGTATTTCCCTGGAACTTCCAATTGGCGGTGCATTTGCGGTCGGCGACGTACGTAAATTGCGGAAACATGTTTTCCAGGACGGAAATATTCATCGGATGACCTCTCTGGGACAGTGATATATTACAAATCCAAGTATATTATATATTCCGCCGGGGAGCAATTTTCAATACAATGAAATCAGCCAAGCAATGAACAAGACATGACTTGGGCAGCAAGAAATGAAAGCGTTATTATTTTTTAGGTTCGGAGGGATGGTATGCACCACGATCAAGTTGTGTCGTCGCATTACGCAGCACCCAGAAAGCGCAGCATGTTATCATGGCTGGACGAAAGAATCCGGTTCATCCTGTTAATTCCTGCATTTCTCATTATGACACTCGTCTTCTTGTATCCGGTCGTCTATACGTTTTATTTGAGCTTCCATGACTGGACCTTCTTCACGTTAGACGATCCTCCGTTTGTCGGCCTTCGGCATATTATGCATGTCCTTCAGGACACGGGCTTCTATATGTCGCTGGGCCGCACGGCGATCTATGTCGGCGTCGGCGTCTTCCTGCAGTTTCTGCTCGGTTTTACTTTAGCGTTGGCCGTCAACCGCATCAAGCTCGGGCATGGGATCGCCACGACGCTGCTTGTCCTGCCGATGATGGTGACGCCGGTCGTCGTCGGCCTGATCTGGAAGTTTATACTGGATTATAACTTCGGCATTTTCAATTATGCGCTGACCTTGCTCGGTTTCGGCAAGATCGCGGTATTGAACTCCAATGAGCTCGCGCTTCCTTCATTAATTATGGTGGATACGTGGCAGTGGACGTCGTTTATGTTCATTACGCTGCTCGCCGGTTTGAAATCTTTGCCGGGAGAGCCGTTCGAAGCGGCCAGAATGGATGGTGCTACCGCCTGGCAGACGCTCCGGCATGTGACCTTGCCTTTGATGAAAAGGGTGATCATCGTTTCGTTAGTGCTGCGAACGGCGGGGGCGATCAAGGTGTTCGATCAAATATTCGTACTGACCGGAGGCGGTCCCGGCACGGCAACCGAAACGACCTCGATTCTGCTGCACCGCAAAGCGTTCGTCGATTTCGATTTTGGCTACGCGGCCGCGTTTGCGATCGTGCTCACGGTCTTTGTCGGCATCTTATGCTGGATGGCTATTCGGTCGCTGTATTCCGAAAAATAAAGGGGGGATAGCCGTGCAGCGCAAAAACGTCCTCGCGTACGGTTATGTTGGCATTGCATTGGTCGTGTTCTTGTTTCCGATTTTCTGGGTCATGTTTACTTCGATCAAAACGCCCGTACAGGCATTTCAAATCCCGCCGGTATGGATTTTCAAGCCGACGCTCGAAAATTATGCGATCGTGTTCAGCAGGCAGCCGTTTGTATACTATTTCTTCAATTCGTTCATTGTAACCGCGCTTTCGACAGCGCTTTCAATCGTGAGCGGAACGTTAGCCGGCTACAGCCTTGCCCGTTTTCGCATCAAGGGCCAGAAGTGGGTCACCTTCACCGTGTTTTTTACCAAAATGTTTCCGCCGATCGTCCTGGTCGTTCCGTTCTTTATTATGTTTCGTCAGGTCGGAGGAACGGACAATCTGTGGACGCTCACCTTAGCCTATACGTCGTTTAATTTGCCGTTCGTCATCTGGCTCATGTGGGGCTTCCTGAAGGAGCTGCCCGAAAGTCTGGAGGAGGCGGCTTCGATTGACGGGACGTCGCGCTTCGGGGCGATGTGGCGCATCATGCTGCCGTTAGCGAAGCCGGGTGTGGCGGTAGCAGCTATTTTTTGCTGTATGAACTCCTGGAATGAATTTTTGTTTGCGCTCAATTTAACGGGCACGCATGCCAAGACGCTGCCGGTCATGGCGGCCAATTTTGTGACGCAGGAAGCGATTCTTTGGGGGCCTGTTACGGCCGCCGGCACGATGCTGATGATTCCGATGTTTATTTTTACACTGCTGATCCAGAAGCACCTGGTCCAGGGGCTGACGATGGGCGCTGTAAAATAACCATACATGAAACCTAATAAGGGGGACTCTTCTATGTGGAAAAAAATGATTGCCGCCGCTGCGCTTCCTGCGCTCATCGCCACCGGCTGCGCGCCTGCGCCTTCGACTGATCCGGCTTCCGGTACGGGGCAGCAAAGCAAGGAGGCGATTAACGTCGTAGCTCAGGCAGGCATCCTGTATACGGCCTTGAGCGCGGTAGCGCCCGATTTTGAACGGGAAACGGGCATTAAAGTGAATGTCCAGGAGCTTGGAAGAGACGCCTATATGCAAAAGCTGTCCACCCAGCTGCTTGCGCAAGAGCAGGGTCTCGATGTGGCGTTGGTGCTCAATAACTACGTCGGGCAGTTCGCGGCAGGCGGACAGTTCGAGAATCTGGAGCCGTATTTTGCGAAGGACGGCTCGGGGCTGGAGCGGTTTTTGCCGACTTCCGCCGAATCGGTCAAATACAACGGCAAGCCGTATGCTTTGCCGCTGGAATTAAGCACGATGTTTCTAATTTACCGCAAAGATTTGATTCCGGAGCCGCCGACAACGTGGGAGGAGTACGACCGGCTCGCCGAGCAATTCACGCAGAGCAAAAACCCGGACTCGCCGACGGAGTTCGGGACGACTTTCCAAGGCAAAAGAGGGTATACCCAGCCGAAGGAATGGTACCAATATTTCTGGTCGATGGGCGGAGAGCTGTTCGACGAAAGCAATTGGACGCCGACGCTCAACAGCGAAGCCGGGGTGAAGGCGCTGACGTTTGTCGTCGACAATTACCGCAAGGATAAAGTCGTTCCGCCGGATGCGACGACGTATGAGTTCCCGGAGGTGCTGTCCGCCTTCCAACACGAAAAGGTAGCGATGGCGATCGAATGGAATGCCGCCTATTCCCGCTTGGCAGACGAGAAGCAGTCTCCGAAAGTATTCGATAAGTTCGCGATCGCCGATGTGCCCGGCGGCGTCTCGTTCATCCATTCGTGGTCCATTGCCGTCAACTCGGCGTCCCAAAAGAAGGATGCCGCCTACAAGTTCATCTCCTGGGTCACCAATCAAGGGGCCAAAAAGTACGCGCTCGCCGGCGGGGTGCCCCCTGTGAAGGCGGTGCTGCAGGACCCCGAGGTGATCAAGGCGCGCCCTGAGTTTCCGGCGATCGAGGCCTCCATCAACCGCGCCAAATTAGAGCCGAATTTGCCGGAATGGCCGCGCATTCAGGAGATGATTACCGACGGAATTTCCAAGGCGCTGGCCGGCGAGAAGTCGCCGAAAGAGGCGCTGGACGAGACGAACAAGAGCATCTACGACTTGTTGGAATCGAGAGGATACTATAAAAAGTAATGTTGCCAAACATAGATATGCGAGATTTTATTCGTGACGAGGAGAGAGGAACCATGAAGCGAATTTTCTTTGATACGATGAAAGCCGAGATTACGCGCGTGCTTATGAAGCGAGGCTTTACCGAGGAACGCGCCGGGCAATGCGCGCTGTTGTTTGCCGAAGCAAGCCTGGAAGGCGTCTATTCGCACGGGTTAAACCGGGTGCCGCGTTTTGTCGAGTATATCGATAAAGGCTGGGTCAATATTCATGCCGAGCCCACCCTCGTAGACAAAATAGGGATCATCGAGCGGTACGACGGCAATCTCGGGCCCGGCAATTTGAACGCGCAGTTTTGTATGGGGCGCGCGATCGAGCTGGCGCGCACGGATGGCGTCGGCATCGTGACGATTCGCAATACGAACCATTGGATGCGCGGGGGAAGCTACGGCTGGCAGGCTGCGAATGCGGGGTGCATCGGGATTTGCTGGACCAATACGGAATCGTGCATGCCGCCATGGGGCGCGAAGGAGACGAAGATCGGCAACAATCCGTTCATCCTGGCGGTGCCGAGGAAAGCGGGCAGCATCGTGCTGGATATGGCGATGTCTCAATTCTCCTATGGGAAGCTGGAAGTGACCCGGTTGAACAATGAAATGCTGCCGGTCGACGGCGGATTCGATATCGACGGCAACTTGACGCGGGACCCGGCGGCGATCGAGAAGTCGATGCGCATTTTGCCGACAGGCTATTGGAAGGGCTCCGGGCTCGCTATTTTGCTCGATATGATCGCGGCGTTGCTGTCCGGCGGGTTATCGACCCGCGGGATGGATGAGGCGAAGCCGGCGCCGGGCGTCTCCGGCTACCGCGGTTCCCAGGTCTTCATTGCTCTCGATCCTGCCATTATTTCAGGAGAAGGATTTGCTGAACATTTGGTCAATGAAGCGGTCGAGTATTTGCATCAAGCGGAGCCGGCGGAGGAGAACGGGAAGGTTACTTATCCGGGGGAGCGGACCGTGGAGACGAGGAAGCAAAACTTGGAGCGGGGAATTCCCGTCGACGAATCGATATGGCAAAAAGTGCTCGCTTTATAAATCGCTTTATCATTAGGAGGGAATCCCGTGATCGTCGGAGACATTGCGAATTGGGAGAAGGAACGGCAAGCGTTCTCTCCCGTGTTGCAAAAAGCGGTGGATTATATTCGAGAGACGGATTGGGAGCATGCAGCGCCAGGCAAGTATGAGCTCGACGGAGAAAATATGTTCGCCGTCGTTCAAGAAATCGAAACGGCGCCCAAGGCGAACAGGCAGGCCGAATGCCATGCCAAGTACATCGACGTGCAGTATCTTATCAGCGGGCCGGAGGAGATGATCGGGGTCGGGAGAGCTTCCGCTCGTAACGTCGTCATCGAGAACCAGTTGGAAACGAGCGACTACGCGCTTTACGGGCAAGTGGAGGGCGAATTCGATCTGGTGCTCTATCCGGGCATGTTCGCCATATTTTTTCCTTCCGATGTGCATCGACCGGGCTGCAGTGCAACCGGAGGCACGCGGATCAAAAAAGCGGTTATTAAAGTGAATAAAGCTTTGTTCGGCTGCCGCTGAATCGCAGTGTCTCACTCATTAAGTGACTTCGATGGACGTCTGTCTTAGTCATGGCTAACCCCTCAAGTGGTACCGCGACCCGCTTCTGTCATGGTATAATAGAGACGGAAATCGAGGTGAACGCGAATGGCAGCCAAAAGAAGACCAGCCGCGCCGAAGCCGGCCGCTCAGGACAAAGCAGCGACGCTGAAGGATTTGCTGAGTCCGGAGGTGCTGAGCAAGCTGAAGGCGCAGGCGGATGACTTGAAGGCCGAAGAAGCAAAGCGTAGAGAAGAAGAGAAAAAGCGAGTGGAGGAAGCCCGCCGCGCGGAACGGAAGAGGCTGGAGAACGATTTCGAGTATTTGCTCAACAACAGCAGCATGGACTGGAAAAAATATAAATAAAAAGCTCTGCATAGACAAAAGAGCATCGATGTACCCGGCCAGACTGGCCGGGTTTTTCTTTTGACGTTGCAGTTCGCGAAGAACGTTATCATAAACGGCAGACTCGCCAATCAACCTGCTGGCGCGGGGGAGAGACGGCTTATACGATCGCAACTTTCCATTGACAGAAGCCAAATTCTGTGTCTTAATATCATTAAAATTCTAATTAGTGAATATTGTTCATAATAATGAACAATATTGGAATTGGAGGGGCCCCGGTGTCTATTCATACCAGTATCATTTGTCGAGTGGAAATGGATAAAGCCAAAATTACTTTCGGCGAATTTGCAACAGCCATTAACGCTGCTGGCGGAGATGTGATTGCCGTTGACGTCATCCAAGCAGGCAAGCATAAGACGGTCAGGGACATTACCGTGCAATTGAATGTGGAAATGCATCAACAGCTGATTCATGTCATTCAATCGCTGGAAGGCATAACGGTTATCCATGTTTCGGACAGCACCTTCCTCGCCCACTTGGGCGGAAAAATTCAAGTCGTGCCCAAAGCGCCTATCAAGAACCGCGAGGATTTATCGCGCGTATATACGCCAGGCGTAGCCAGGGTATGCGCAGCTATCCGGGAGGATCCGGCAAAAGCATACACCTTAACCTCCAAGCGCAACACGGTGGCTGTCGTCACGGATGGAACCGCCGTATTGGGGCTGGGCGATATCGGGCCTGAAGCGGCGATGCCGGTGATGGAAGGGAAGGTCATGCTGCTTAAGCAGCTGGCCGATGTCGATGCTTTCCCCATTTGTCTGCAGACGAGAGACACGGAGGAAATCATCCAGATCGTCAAGGGGATTTCGCCTACGTTCGGCGGAATCAATCTGGAGGATATAAGCTCCCCCCGCTGTTTTGAGATCGAACGAAGATTGCAGGAGGAGCTGGATATCCCCGTGTTTCATGACGATCAGCACGGTACGGCCGTCGTGATGCTTGCCGGACTGCTCAACGCGCTTCGAGTGGTGGGGAAATCGATTCGCGATATCAAGGCCGTCGTCTGCGGAGTCGGTGCGGCCGGGGCGGCGTGCGCCGAAATGCTCTTGGCGGCGGGCGTGCGCGATCTGATTGCGGTTGACCGCTGCGGGGCGCTCATCCCGGGCGAGACTTATCATCACCCGACGCTGGACCGCATCGCCTCCAAGACAAATCCTAAATCCGAAGCAGGTACGCTGAGCGATGTGATTCGCGGAGCGGATGTCTTTATAGGCGTATCCGGACCAGGGGCGCTGAAAGTCGAAGATATCGCGAAGATGTCTGCGGACCCGATCGTCTTCGCTATGGCTAACCCTGAACCGGAAATCGACCCGGAGGTAGCCGAGCCGCTGGTGCGTGTGCTTGCTACCGGACGCAGCGACTTTCCTAACCAAATCAATAATGTGCTATGCTTTCCGGGCATCTTCCGCGGAGCATTGGATTGCCGGGCTGCATGCATCAATGAAGACATGAAGCTTGCCGCAGCCAGAGCCATCGCCTCGATAGTGACGGATGAGGAGCTGAATGAACAGTATATTATTCCGAGTATTTTTAACGACAAGGTCGTATCTTCTGTGCGGGACGCCGTGATAGAGGCAGCTATAAAATCGGGAGCAGCCAGGCGCGTGCCTCGCGACTGACCAACGAATAAAAGCGAGCAAAGCACCAAAGGGGCAATAAAGTCCTGAAATCGACCCTCTGTTGCACGATCAAGGACCTTGCCAAAAGGCAAGGTTTTTATGCTTGTTTTACGGAGCGATTTGACTAAGAGGATGAGCCATGATAGGATCAAATGGAAATACGGTTTTGAATAGAAACCGATGTTTATCATCGAGGACGTGTGATTATGGAGCCAAAATATTCCGTCCCCGCGCTGGACCGGGCTCACGCCGTGCTCACGCTGCTGATCGAGGAGCCCTACAAGTGGAAATTGTCCGATCTGTCCAAGCGCCTCGGTATCAGCAAGAGCACGCTGTACTCCCTGCTTCAGACGATGGAACGGCTGCAATGGGTTAATCGCGACCGCAATGAAACGTACGCGCTGGGCAGCGCCGTAGGAGACTTCGGGAGCGCTTATTTTCGCCAATATGATCTCATTGAAGAATTCCGACGCGCCGCGGAGCCGGTTATGCGCAAGCTTCAGGAATCCGTGCAGCTCGCTCGTCTTGACGGCAGCGATGTGTTGTATCTGGCGAAAGTGGAAGCCCCGTCGCCGGTGCAGATGGTATCCGGACCGGGCGTTCGTTTTCCGGCCCATGCAACCGGTCTCGGCAAATCGCTCATGACGGATATGGACGCAGAACAAGTGGAGCGCATCTTTCCTCAGGATGCGCTGCGCAAAGTGACCGTTCATACGATTGGCTCGCGGGAGGCGTTCATGCAGGAATTGGACAAGGTGCGCCGCTACGGATACGCCCTGGATGTGCAGGAAGGCGTTATGGGGTTTTGCTGCGTCGCCGCACCGGTTCGCCGTCGGGGAGCCATCGTCGCTGCGGTCAGCTGCTCGATGCCGATTCATCATTGGGAAGGCAAGAAGAGCGAGGCTATAGAGGAAATTTGCGCATTGGCCAAACGGTTATCGACGAACTTTTAAGGATGCATAGGATGAACGGAGTCCCGCTTCACTTCGGTGGAGCGGGATTTTTTGCGTTTTGTTCGGCTTGCTCGGAAACAGCATTGACACAAACGCAAAAGTGTGGGAAGATGTGATCAGACAATATACAGAATATCGTTCATAATAATGAACGGCGAAATTGAATTTACGCGAGGTGAGGCAATGCAGCCAAGACTCAAGCTGACCACCGATAATATGGAGCAGGATCTGATCGAAATGCTGGGCGATGTGGGCGCCGTGCTCATTGTCGAAGTTGACGGTATCGAGGAAGGCTGACAGGATTAGCGAATCGATCCATTCATTTCCGGTTTTTAACCATATGAGGAGGAGTTATCGATGGAACATTATATTCAAGTAGGCAAGCTGCAGGTTGCATCCGAGCTTTACCGGTTTATCGGCGAGGAAGCGCTGCCGGGAAGCGGGGTCGATGAAGGGCGGTTTTGGTCTGGGTTGGAACGGCTGATCGCCGATTTGGCACCTAAAAATAAGGCGCTGTTGGCCAAAAGGGATGAGCTGCAAAGGCGGATCAACGAGTGGCACCGGAGAAACAGGGAGAACGCTGATTTTCACGCATACAAGTCGTTTTTATCGGAAATAGGGTATTTGGAGCCGGAGGCGGGAGACGTCCAGATTACGACGCAAAACGTCGATGACGAAATCGCGCATCAAGCCGGGCCGCAGCTGGTCGTTCCGGTCAATAATGCCCGCTACGCCCTGAATGCCGCCAATGCCCGCTGGGGAAGCTTGTATGACGCCTTGTACGGCACCGATGCGACGGATGACGGGGACGGCGCTCAGCGAACGGAGGGCTACAACCCGGTCCGGGGCGGGAAGGTGATCGCGTATGCGAAACGCTTTCTGGATCAAACGGTGCCGCTCACGGAAGGATCGCATGCGGATGCCGTGCATTATGCGGTGGAAGACGGGCAGCTGTCCGTTGCGCTAAGCAGCGGGATCCAGGCGGGATTGAAGGAGGCCGCCAAGTTTGCGGGTTATCAGGGACCGCCGGAAGCGCCAACCTCTATCCTGTTTAAAAACAACGGGCTGCATTTCGACATCCAGATCGACCGCGATCATCCGATCGGCCGCACGGATCAGGCCGGCATTAAAGATATTGTCATGGAAGCGGCGCTGACAACGATCATGGATTGCGAGGATTCGGTAGCGGCCGTAGATGCCGAGGATAAAGTGCTGGTCTATCGCAACTGGTTAGGACTGATGAAAGGAACGTTATCCGCCACGTTCACGAAAGGCAATCAGACGATCACGCGGAAGCTCCGGCCTGACCGTGCGTTTACGTCGCCTGCCGGCGAGCCGTTCAGCTTGCGGGGGCGCTCGCTGCTCTTTGTTCGCAATGTCGGGCATTTGATGACGATCGATGCGGTGCTGGATCAGAACGGTCAGGAAATTCCGGAAGGGATATTGGATGCGGCGGTGACCAGCCTGATCGCCAAGCACGATCTGTTGAACAACGGCCAATACCGCAATTCTTCCAAAGGCTCGATCTATATCGTAAAGCCGAAAATGCACGGATCGCAGGAAGTCGCTTTTGCCGGCGAGCTGTTTGATCGGGTGGAAGACATGCTTGGCCTGGAGCGTTATACGATCAAGATCGGGGTCATGGACGAGGAGCGCCGCACTTCTCTGAATTTGAAGGCATGCATCCGCGAAGTGAAGGATCGCATCGTATTTATCAATACCGGCTTCCTCGATCGGACAGGGGACGAGATTCATACCTCGATGGAAGCGGGGCCGATGATTCGCAAGAACAGCATGAAGTCGGCAAAGTGGCTGCAGGGCTACGAGCAATCCAACGTCAGCATCGGGCTCGCCTGCGGTCTGCAGGGCCGGGCCCAGATCGGCAAAGGAATGTGGGCGATGCCCGATCTCATGAAGGACATGCTGAGGCAGAAGATCGCGCAGCTGGAAGCCGGCTGCAACACGGCATGGGTGCCTTCGCCAACGGCGGCTACGCTGCACGCGCTTCATTATCATCAAATCGACGTCAAGGAGGTACAGAACCGGTTAAAGCAAAGCAGCCGGGATTACCGGGACGATATATTGGACATTCCGGTGGATGAGAGCCGCAATTGGAGCCCGGAAGAGATCGCGCAGGAGCTGGACAATAACGCCCAGGGCATCCTCGGCTATGTCGTCCGCTGGGTAGAGCAGGGAATCGGCTGCTCGAAAGTGCCGGATATCAATCATGTGGGATTGATGGAGGACCGGGCTACCCTGCGCATCTCGAGCCAACATATAGCAAACTGGCTGCATCACGGAGTTTGCACCAGAGAGCAGGTCATGGAAACGATGAAGCGCATGGCCAAAGTGGTCGATGAGCAGAACGCCGGCGACCCGGCTTACCGGCCCATGGCCGAAGATTACGATCGTTCGGTGGCGTTTCAGGCGGCCTGCGAGCTGGTGTTCGAAGGTTACCGTCAGCCGAACGGTTACACGGAACCAATCCTGCACCGCAGACGCAAGCAATATAAGGCTTTGGCGAAGGCGTAAACCAAACGATAGATAAGCACGCTTCGGCATTTCGCCGGAGCGTGTTTGCCCCAAAAAGCACAAGGTCGCCGGCAGAGGGCTTGTGCTTTTGCTTTGGATAATGCGCGGCGAGTCGTTTCTCCGCAAAGGGTCGTCAAAGCGCCTGGCAAAAAGTTGGCTGAATACTTGTTCAAGACCAGCGATGTGTTAGCGAAATATGCCTGCAGAATCGGTGCGGATGGCGATGGAAGTCATCGGGGCGCTGCCGATGTTGCTCGCGTACCCGTTCTTCCAGAAATATTTCGTCAAAGGCATTCTGATCGGCGCGGTTAAAGGATGACGGGAGGTCGCAAGATGTGGAGGGGCGTTCTCATTCAATATGGAAATACGCGCCATCTTTGATACAATGAGTGTGGAACGATTCGACTCATCGAGAAAGCGGCCGCAATCGATAGGGGCCGTCTAGGGGGGCGCTCATGATGAAGGAAAACCGCAGGAGACAGCTTTATCAATTGCTGGGGGATTTGCCGCAGGCAACGGATATTTCTGCGGAGTGTATCCGAAACGAGGACAAGGGAGCGTACACGCTGGAGACGCTCGTGCTCCACTTGAACGGCATCGAGCCGGTGCCGGCTTATTTTGCCAGACCAACCTTCGCGGAACCGCCATTCCCGGTCGTGCTGTTTCACCATTCGCATGGCGGCAAATACGATCTTGGCAAAAACGAGCTGATCCACGGCAACGACTATTTGCAAAAGCCCGCTTACGCGGAAGCGCTGACGGCGAATGGTTACGCCGTTTTATGCATCGACGCCTGGGGATTCGGCGAACGGAAGAAAGCCAAGGAGAACGATCTGATCAAGGAAATGCTGTGGAACGGCCAGGTGCTGTGGGGAATGAGGGTGTACGATGCTTTGCGGGCCATCGATTATGTGTGCTCCCGTCCCGATGTGGCTCCCGACCGCATCGCCAGCCTCGGCATGTCGATGGGCAGCACGATGGCCTGGTGGACGGCAGCTCTGGACGAACGGATCCGCGTCTGCGTCGACATATGTGGCTTGACGGACTTTCACACGTTGGTCGAGGAACGCGGTCTGGATCGGCACGGCTTCTATTATTACGTCCCCGGGCTCTTGAAGCACTTCACCACCGCGCAGATCAACGCCCTGATCGCTCCCAGACCCCACCTCAGCCTGGCCGGCCTGGACGATCCGCTGACGCCGGTGAGAGGCCTGGACCGCGTCGATGAGGAGCTGCGAGCGATCTACCAGGAGCTCGGCGCCCCGCAGGCCTGGAAACTGCTGCGTTACCCGGTCGGACACCGGGAGACGGCCGACATGCGCAGCGATGTGCTCGCTTTTTTGGCGGAATGGCTCTCTTGAAAATTCGACGGATCTGTCGGAGAATTTTCGGGCACCGAAGGTGACGCCGATGGCGAAGTGTTGTTGGTCATAGGCGTCTATCTTGAAAATTTGGCGGTATACGCCGACAAAATTTCAATACCGCAGGTGACGACCGATGACGACAGGAATCGCTCGTCATAGGCGTCTCTCTTGAAAATCCGATCATCCAAAGCCGAATCTCCTTCCCGGGATTCGGCTTTGCTGTGTGCGCCCGGCATGGATGATAACCAGGTGATGCAAGCCCGCTACTTTGGCAGCAGGAACGTCGCAACAGCGCGGAGCGCAATCGTTTGACGTAGTGGTCAAAATACCAAAAAAACTACCAAAATACCATAGCGGTTTGCAGGAAAGTGCTAAAATAAGCTAAGCAAGCTCATTTCGAGAATAAGTGAAAAGAATATACGGGGAGGAGTTACTTAGTGAGAAAAACGATAAATCTGAACAGCGAATGGAAGTTTACAAAGCAGAACGAAGCCGAGGCGATCCATCCAGCTTATGATGACGGCAGCTGGGAGCCGATCCATTTGCCCCACACCTGGAATGCCATCGACGGAGCCAACGGGAATGAATATTATGCGGGCGCTTGCTGGTACAGAAAACACTTTGTGGTGGACAGCTTGTCGGCAAGAAACAAAGTCTATCTCGAATTGAATGGTTCGAACAGCATTACGGATGTATATGTCAACGGCCGGCATATGGGACAGCATAAAGGCGGCTATTCCACCTTCAGGTTTGACATCACCGGAGCTGTCGAATTTGGCCGGACGAATGTGCTGGCCGTCAAGGTTGATAATACCGTCGTTGATGACGTTTATCCTCAAAAAGCGGACTTTACCTTCTTCGGCGGCATTTATCGCGATGTCAACCTGGTTGTCGTAAACCCTGTGCACTTTGACCTGATGGATTATGGTTCGAAAGGAATTTACATTGTGCAGGATGAGGTGACGAATGAAAGGGCTTCCTTGACGATCAAAACGAGAATAGCAAATACGAGCGAAGAGGATAAGAAGGTAAGAATCTGGGCCGAAGTGCTGGATGCAGCGGAGCGTATAGCGGCCTACCGTGCCAAAGAAGCGGTCGTGCCTGCGGGCGAAACGATTGAGGCGGAATTGCCCGCCGTCATTGAACGTCCGATTTTGTGGAATGGACGAAATAACCCTTACTTGTATAAAGCCAAAATTTCGCTGCAAAGCTTCAATGATACGATTGACGAGCTGACCATCCCGTTTGGAGTGAGATATTTTAGCGTCGATCCCGAAAAAGGCTTCTTCCTGAATGGCGAGCGCGTGATGTTAAAGGGCGTTGCAAGGCATCAGGACTACAAGGACTTGGGCTGGGCCATTACGGCAAAAGAACAGCGCATCGACATGGAGCTCATCAAAGAAGTTGGAGCCAACTCGATCCGGCTTGCTCATTATCAGCATGATCAATTTTTTTATGACTTGTGCGACCAGGAAGGCATGGTTGTTTGGGCCGAAATCCCTTTTATATCCAAAATGTCGGATTTCGAGCTGGAAGGTCTGAATGCCAAGCAGCAGCTGCTGGAATTAATCAAGCAAAATTATAATCACCCTTCCATTATGTTCTGGGGCGTTCAGAATGAAATCCAAATCGGAGGTGAAAGACCCGAAGCGAGAAGGCTGGTGAAAGAGCTTAATGATTTGGCCAAAAAAGAAGACCCGACCCGCTTGACGACGATGGCGCATACCTCGTTCGTGGAAATAACGGATGATTATAACTTTATATCCGATATCGTAGGGTACAACAAATATTACGGATGGTACGGAAGCACGCCGGAATATTTTTCCGAATGGATCGATGAGTTTCACCGGACGAATCCGGGCGTCAGCTTATGCATATCCGAATATGGCGCCGAAGGACTCGTGCAGTATCACAGCAGCACTCCGCAAGTAAGGGATTACTCGGAAGAGTACCATGCTCTTTTTCATGAGAAGGTGTGGAAAATTTTCGAGCAGAAGCCGTTCCTTATGGGCACCTATGTCTGGAATATGTTTGATTTTGCCGCAAACGTTCGCGATGAGGGAGGGGTGAAGGGGAGGAACAACAAAGGGCTGGTCACTTACGACCGAAAGATCAAAAAAGACGCGTTTCATATGTACAAGGCGCATTGGAGCGATGAGAAGTTTGTGCATATCGCCAGCAAACGTTTTGTTGACAGACCGGAGGATACAATCAGCATTAAAGTATATTCCAACTGTCAGGATGTAACCCTTTATGTGAACGGCCAAGCGATAGGCACTGTCATGAGCGATGACAAAATCTTTATTTTTGAAAACGTCCGGTTGCAAAAGGGAACCAATGTTGTGAAAGCCGTAAGCAGTTCGGCGGGCGAGCTGCTGGAGGATACTGCCGTTTCCAATAAAGTCGCCGAACCGAACGCCAGTTACGAATCTCCGGAAGACGGCATAGGGACGGCTGCCGCCAATTGGTTCCAAATGCCTGACTTAAGCGATGTCGAGATCAAAGAAATCCACATCACCGACGATGTTTATTCGACGAGGTGCAGCTTCGGCGAGCTCAAAGAAAATAAAGAAGCCGACGCTGTGTTAAGACAATATTTGGGCGATTATGACAATCATCCGATGTTCGGAATGAAGCAGCGAATGACGATTGATCAAGTATCTAAAATCGCCAAAGATGTATACAACGATAAATTGATGTATCTGTTAAACGAGAAATTAACAAAAATCAAAAAGTCATAAATCCAGTCCAAGAAAGGGGTTTAGCGGGAAAGGCCAGTGCCAGGCAGCTTTGCGGCACTGGCCTTAACTTATTTCTCTTCTAGAAGATGGTATGTCTCCCGATATTTCCTGGGCGTTGCGCCGACCCATTTTTTGAACACTCTGGAGAAATAGCTTTGATCATTAAAATGCAGCAATGAAGCGATCTCCGATAGCGGCGTTTTGCTGTAAGCCAGTAATCGCTTTGCCTCATGAATTTTGGCCTGCTGGATATAGTCGCTAACGGAAATGCCCACCTCTTGTTTGAACAATACCGACAAGTATTTCGGGCTCAGCTCAACATGATGGGCAATATCATCGTGGTTAAATTCCTGATAAATATGCTTGTCAATATAAGCCTTGCAGGCGGTAATCGTTTGAGAATAACGCCCGTCTCTGATTTCCTTTACTTTTTTGGCGAAGGTATAAGCAACCGTTCTTCCCAGCCTCTTGACATCGTCTAATCGATTCAGCTCCTCTAATTGCAGGATGTAGCGGTCATGCATGGAATAGGCCAGCTCCTCCTGCAGTCCTCCTTCAATCGCTGCCCGCGATACTAGAGTCGTTAAAGCGATGATATGGTTTTTCAGCGAACGAATATAGCTGGATTTGGATAAAATGCTTGCCGCCTCTTCCTCCTTTTTAATGGACGACAGCTTCTTCAATTCTTCCGGCCTTCCTCCTCTTACCAAATCCAATAGCTTCTGTTCGAACAGGCGATAATCTCCTTGCAGCGTTGCGACTTGCGAATGGTCGGAAATCGCTGCATTTACGTCGCTTAGAAATTGATTTTCCATTGCGGGTCCGGAAGACTGAATCGTGATCGTTTCGGGGGAAACGAGCTCGCCGTTGATGAAATCATGGAGGAGCGAGCTTATCTCGGCCAATCTTTTCGTAGGAATGGTCGAGGAAATTGCCGCTTTTCAAGGCGAAGCGATCGGCATCCCGCATAATGTTACGGCAGAGGAAGAGTGGGTCTCCGTCATAGCGAAAGCGGTGGAAATGTTTGGCACCGTAAACGTACTTGTAAACAGCGCGGGAATCAGGGGCAAAGCGGATACGACGGCGGAATGGGAGCGCGTATTGCGAATCAATTTAACGGGAAGCTATATGGGGATGAAGCACGCGGTTCCCGTCATGAAAAGCGCCGGCGGAGGTTCGATTGTGAATATCGCTTCCCTCGCAAGCCTTGTCGGCGGCGGATTGAACGGTTATACCGCATCCAAGGGCGGCATCCGGGCCATCTCCAGAGCGGCTGCCGTCGATTACGCCAAGGACAACATCCGGGTGAATTCGATTTATCCCGGTTTGATCATGACGCCGATGACCGAAGGGATTCTTCATCATGAACCGCTGAGAAAGCAGTTCGCGGAGAGAACGCCGCTTTCCCGTTTTGGAACCGCGGATGATATCGCTTACGGCGTTTTGTATTTGGCATCGGAGGAAGCATCGTTCGTCACGGGGAGCGAACTGGTTATCGACGGAGGCACGACCGCTTTATGACAGCTTCCACAGCAACCAACAGCAGTTCGGTCAAGAAGCTCCCTATACTTACGATAACGATTTTGGGCGCTTTCTTTACGATATTTAACCAGACTACAATGACTGTAGCCCTGCCCACATTGATGGATGCTTTCGGTGTACTGCCGGCAACGGGCCAATGGCTTACCACCGGTTATATGCTTGTGAACGGCATTTTCATCCCAATAACCGGATATTTGATGAGACGCTTTACGACGCGGGAGCTATTCCTGGGGTCCATGTCCGTCTTTCTCATTGGAACGATCGTCGCAGCGGCCGCTCCAAGCTTTGCTGTCCTGCTTGCCGGGAGACTGATTCAAGCTGCCTCCACAGGAATTACGATGCCATTGCTGATGAATGTGGTGTTATCGTTGTTCCCTCCGGAGAAGCGGGGCACCGCGATGGGGACAGTCGGATTGGCAGTTATTTTCGCTCCCGCAATCGGACCTGCTCTCGTGGGTTATGTCCTTGACATTTTCCCGTGGCAAGCGCTGTTTTACGGAATGATTCCTATTATCGCCGTCATCATCGTAATTAAACGGGGACCTGCCGCCGATTATACGGAAGAGAAAGACAAGCGAGCTGCAAGTGCTTGAACGCCCATTTGAAAGCGCTTAATGACGAAAGGGGTTACAAACAGGGGAGCGAGCAAGCTGGATTTTATCGACCATCGTCATGTTTTTTACGACTCACCTGGTTCCAAGCAGCATGAAACTGATTTACTTTATTGTTGTTTATGCCTTTTATGTCCTGGGTTATACGTTTGCATCCATTTCGAAATGGTCCGGTCTCGCCATCATTACCAACGATCCGAAGCAGCGCCCCGTTTTGGGGGGGATCGAAGCCGCTTATACGACGGTTTTTCTATCTCTTTTCTCCATGTACAATTCGCTGTATTTGGTACCTAAGTACGGCGGTTTCAACAATCCGGACTTTTTTCATGAGCTTGTTCTCACTGTCGTGGGGGCGGCAGGCATATTGTATGCCCTGTGCGTTGCGGCGATTTGGTCCAAGGACCGGATGGAGACCATAACGGCTGCCACGGGAAGTGCGCAAAAGGTTCGTTTAAAAGACATGTGGCAAGTTCTGAAAGGCAACCGTGCCTTGCAAATATTCGTTTTGTCGGTAACGTCGGATAAGCTGGCGATGCAGACGCACTCAAATCAGGTTGTTATCGTCATGCTGTATGGCATTATTATCGGCAACTTTGCCATGTCCGGCCAAATGGCGATGCCTGCAATCATCGTCAACCTTCTCATGATCTTCTTCGGAATCAAATGGGCAAGAAAAGTCGGAACGAAGAGGGGCTATGTCGCAGCAACATGGGGATGCATCATCACCTACGTATTGCTCTTCTTGCTTCTGTGGTTAGGAGACCCGTCGCAAATCGGGTTTGACAAGCTTGGCTTTATGACGATTGCTTTCGTTTTACTGATGTTGTTGAGTGGATCGTTTATTTTTCTGTCGACAGGCCTCGTTTCTCCATTGATCCCCGATATTGTCGATTACGAAACGTATAGAACAGGGCGTTTTGTGCCGGGGATCATATCGACGACATATTCGTTTGTCGATAAAATGGTTACTTCGCTGGCACAAACCATTGTCGGTTTGACTTTGGCTGCCATCGGATTCAAGGCGGCATTTCCCGACGTGAATACGCCTTACTCCGAGGCCATTTTTTGGGTGACAATGTTTCTGTATATAGGCACCGTCCTGATCGCATGGACGATCACGATCGTTGCCATGAAGTTTTATCCGCTGACTAAAGAAAAAATGATAGAAATTCAAGCTGAATTGACGGCCAGACGAGAAAAAAATGCCGAGCTTCATGCAGATCCGGTCATCAATACGGCAGATCCCAAACCAGCACCGCTCAAATAACGCAGCTTGCAGGCGGCAGACTTCCCAAGAGGCAGCCAGGCGAATCAAGCCTGACGGTTTTTATGGGAAGTCTTTTTTTGCGCTGCGCGGATGGCGAAGCGGCTATGAAGGCGAAGCTTTGCATACCGCATCGCGATATTGCCGCGGGGTGACGCCGATCTTTTGCTTAAACAGCCGGTGAAAAAATTTCAAGTCGGCATATCCGACCGCTGCGGCGATCTCCCCCACGCTACTGCGGCTTTCGGCCAGCAGCCGGCAGGCGGCGTCCATGCGGATGCTCTGCACGTAGCCGGTGAAGCTCATGCCGGTCTGGCGCCGGAACAGACGGCTGAATTGCCGCTCGCTGAGGTTCGCTTTGGCGGCAAGCTCGCCAAGCTTGAGCCCGGCGGCATAATGGCGGTCGATGTAGGCGATCGCTTCGTCGACGGTCAGCCACTGCGGCCGGCCCCCGCCGGGGGTGCCGATCTTTAGCCGGTGCCGGTACAAGCCGGTCAATATCCGCACGACGAGAGAAGCCAGCACGGCCAAATAGCCCGGCGGCTTGGCCGAAAATTCCCGATGCATCTCGCGGAACATGGCGTGGTAATCGCCATATGCGTCTTTCATCGAGAACCATGGCAGCCGCTCGTCGGCAAACCATTCGCAAATGTCCGAAGCGTGCGGAAAGCCGCCGCGCAGCTCCGTTAAATACGATAGCGGGAACAAGCAGTTATATACGATAAGCGGGCGGTCTTTCTTCGGCGTCCTGGGCCGAAACACATGGCTGCGTCCGACCGGAATGAAGAACAGCGTTCCGTGCTCGACAGGGACGGTATCGCCTGCGATATAGTGGACGCCCGCTCCTTCGCTGACGTACGTGATCTCGACAAATTCGTGGGAATGCTCGATCAGGTCGAACGACTCGTAAGCTCGGTTTACAAAGATGGGCACACCGGGCTCGAAGAAGCTTTCGCCCGACATGACAAAAGTGCTCCGTTTGACGCTCATGCTTGCCGCTCCTTCCGCCTATGGCACGGTCACGCTCTCATCGTACGAAATCGGCAGCGAAATGTCCAGATCAGCCTATAAAAATGTCGGAAATATCCCCTGCCAGAGCTTGCTTCCCCCCGTACAATGAGACGTAACGGTGCCGCTTGCAAGAAGGCATACGATGCATATTCGGGAAGGAGACATGCGAAGATGGCAATGCTGCAGGTTGCGCATCTCAAATGCGAATACCGGAACAATCCGGTCGGTCTTGGAGTCCGGACGCCCCGCTTCAGCTGGCAGCTGCGGTCCGATGCCGTGCATGTGATCCAGCGCGCTTACCGCATTCAAGTATCCGGCAGTTTGACGGCGTTCGATGAGAACAAGCTCGTATGGGATACCAGCGTGGTGGAATCGGACCGCTCGGCATTGGTCGAATATGGCGGGCAGCCGCTGCAATCCCGCGGCCGCTACTTCTACCGCGTGAAGGTCTGGGATCAGGCAGGTCGGGAATCGGACTGGAGCGAACCGGCTTGCTGGGAGATGGGGCTGCTGAGCCCTGCCGATTGGTCGGCGGCCTGGATCACGCCGGATGCCGCGGCGATCGATCCGCAGGCGGAGGAAGTGTTCCTGCTGCGAAAAAGCTTCGCCGTTCGCAGCGGCGTCCGTCGGGCGACCATCTACGCGACAGCGCTTGGCCTGTACGAGCTGGAGCTGAACGGCCGGCGTGTCGGCGATTGGCAGTTTACCCCTGGCTGGACGAGCTACCGCAGCCGGCTGCAGGCGCAGGCCTACGATGTGACGGAGCTGATTCATGCCGGCGAGAGCAATGCGATCGGCGCCTCGCTGGCGAACGGATGGTACAAGGGCTTCCTGGCCTGGAACAATAAGCGCAACATCTTCGGCGATACGCGCGCGCTGCTGCTGCAGCTGCACATCGATTACGACGACGGAACGGCGGAGGTCGTAGCGAGCGACAAGTCGTGGCGCGCATCGACAGGACCGATTCTGATGTCCGAGCTGTATCACGGTGAAATTTACGATGCCCGCCTGGAGAAGACCGGTTGGTCCGCCGCTTCGTACGATGACCGGAGCTGGGCCGGTGTCAGCGAACTGACCCATTCGAAGGACATCCTGGTGATGCAGGAGAATGAACCTGCGCGCATCACGGAGCGGATCAGGCCGATCGCGCTGCTGCGGACGCCGGCCGGCGAGACGGTGATCGATATGGGGCAAAATATGGTCGGCCGCCTTCATCTCCGCCTCGATTTGCCGGCAGGCACCGCCATCGCGCTGCAGCATGCGGAGGTGCTGGATCGGGAAGGCAATTTCTATACCGGCAACCTGCGCAGCGCCAGGCAGACCGTCCGGTACGTGTGCAAGGGCGGCGGCGAAGCGTATGAGCCCCATTTCTCGTTCCAGGGCTTCCGCTATGTCAAGGTGGAGGGCTGGCCGGAGGATGTGCCGCTGGATCTGGAGCGGATCACCGGACATGTCATTCATACGGATATGGCGCCGTCCGGAACGTTCGAATGCTCCCATCCGCTACTAAACCGGCTGCAGCAAAATATCGTCTGGGGACAGCGCGGCAATTTCCTCGATGTTCCGACCGACTGCCCGCAGCGGGATGAACGGCTCGGCTGGACCGGCGATGCGCAGGTGTTCATTCGCACGGCGGCGTTCAACTATGGAGTGGCGCCGTTCTTCGCCAAGTGGCTGCGCGATTTGAAGGCCGACCAGCGCAGCGACGGGGGAGTGCCGTTCGTCATTCCGGACGTACTGGACGAAAAATCGCACTCTTCCGCGGCTTGGGGCGACGCGGCTGTCATATGCCCCTGGACGCTGTACTTGTGCTACGGAGATCAGCGCGTGCTCGAGGAGCAGTATGACAGCATGAAGGCATGGGTCGAGTATATGCGCGCACAAGGGGACGATGAGCATCTGTGGAATACCGGCTTCCATTTCGGCGATTGGCTCGGCCTCGACGCCAAGGAAGGCAGCTACGTCGGAGCGACGCCGAAGGACTTGATCGCCACCTGCTTCTATGCCTACTCTACCGGCTTGTTCGCGCAAGCGGCGGAGGTGCTCGGCCGCAAGGAGGACGCCGAGCAATACCGCAAGCTGTATGAGCGCATCGTGGCGGCATTCAAGCGGGAGTTTGTGACCGCCAGCGGCCGGCTTGCCGCCCATACCCAGACGGCGCACGTGCTGCCGCTCATGTTCGGGCTCGTGGACGGCCCGGTGCGCGAGCGGCTGGCGCGGACGCTGGCCGATTACGTAACGGAGCAGAAGTGCCATCTGACGACCGGCTTCGTCGGCACCCCTTACCTATGCCACGCGCTGTCCGAGAACGGCTACCACGAGCTTGCCGTAAAGCTGGTGCAGCAGGAGGATTATCCGTCCTGGCTGTATTCGATTCACCAGGGGGCGACGACCATATGGGAGCATTGGGACGGAATCAAGCCGGACGGAACGTTCTGGAGCGACGACATGAACTCGTACAACCATTACGCTTACGGCTCGGTCGGAGATTGGCTGTACCGGGTGGTGGCAGGACTTGACCTGGACGAGTCGCAGCCGGGATATAAGCGTATCGTATTCCGGCCGCACCCGGATTCCGGGCTGACCTATGCCAAAGCGTCGTATGAGTCGGCATACGGGTTGATCCGCAGCGAATGGAGCATCGATGATGGAGGCGCTGTCGTATATGAATTCGAGCTGCCTCCGAACACGACGGCCGAAGCGCGGCTGCCGGGAGGGACGCAGGCCACCGCTGCGGTCAACGGCGGCTCCGCAGAGCAGGCGGAAGGCGTGCTTGCCGTTCGGGAGCAGGATGGAGCATTGATCCTGGAGCTTGGTTCCGGGACGTATCGGGTCGTCGTTTCGGGGTAGGCATGGCCATTGGGCAATTGGGTAATAGGATAAACGGGGCAAACAGGACTCACAGGACAAACGAAAGGTAAAAACAATAAGGGAGCATTGCCTGGACGGCATCGCTCCTTCTCGTCTCTTTCGGAAAATATGTTCCTTGCGTTACTCTGCTTGTGTGGTTCAATCCGAAGCCGATTTTGCACAATGGTTATATGTAGTGTACCATAAATCATGAAGGGCGCATGTCATCATGGGGAATATCGGAAATTCATGACCCGGCTTCTCCAGCTTGGCCGCGTGCGGGTTGTTGCTTAAGTCATGGCGCAGCGCTTATTTCGGGAGGATGGAAGACATGCAGACCGTATACGATTTTACCGTGAAGCTGCCGAACGGCAAAGAGAAATCGCTGCAGGAATACAAGGGCAAGGTGCTGCTCATTGTCAATACGGCAAGCAAATGCGGCTTTACGCCGCAATTCTCAGGACTGCAGCGTTTATACGAAAAGTATCGGGAGCGAGGGCTGGAAATTCTCGGCTTTCCGTGCGACCAATTCAATCGTCAGGAGTTCGCCAATATCGAGGAAACGACGCAATTTTGTCAAGTAAACTACGGGGTTACTTTTCCGATCTTTGCCAAAATTGACGTGAACGGCGCGCATGCCGATCCGCTCTTTACCTTTTTAAAGGAGCAAAAAGGAGGGATTCTTTTCAATACCATCAAATGGAACTTCACGAAGTTCCTCGTCGACCGCAGCGGCAATGTCGTCAAACGATACGCGCCCACGACCGTTCCCGAAAAAATAGAAGAAGACTTGCAGCAATGGTTGTAAAGATGTGCTCTCATGCAGCAGACTCCCCATAAGGCAGACAGGCGATCATCGACCTGACCGTCTCATGGGGATTTTTTTGGCCAATCACGAGCCTTTAGCCCGGTAAAAGGAAGGCGGCACCCCTTCGACCTTACGGAACGTGCGGCTGAACGAATGAATGTCCCGGTAGCCGCATCGCGCGGCAATCTGCTTGAGCGGATCGCTGCTGAAGCGGATCATGTCCTTGGCCTTTTGGATGCGGTACAGCTGCTGATATTTCATCGGGGTCATGCCGAACGCCTTCTTGAACAGGCTGATCAAGTAATATTTGCTGAGGCTTGCCAGGCGGGCGAGCGTCTCCAGCGTTACGTCCTCGCCGTAATGGTTCTCCAGATATGACCTCACTGTATCCAGCTCCTGCTGGCGGCCGGCAACCTCTGAACGATGCAGCTTCTCCCGATATTCGCGAAGCAAATCGCTCCACAGCTGGATAAATAGGCCTTTGGCCTTCATCTCCGCGTACGGGGCTTCCTCCTGCATCTCCTGCACGATGCGCAGCAGCATCGTCTCGAACGGCAGCGGATTGCTCAGCGGCAAATAATTGGGCAGCGCGAACAGCGGATCGTGGGCGTCCTCGCGAACCCATTCCAGCTCCGCCTCCGACATCTCCTCGATCAGCTTGAAGGAAACGGTCATCGCCGGACTATCCGGCCGGTAGTACGGATCGAAATGAACTTGCGACTGCCTGACGGGCTGGCTTCCGACCGAGCGGATCGTATGCCTTTGACGCGGCTTTAGCAAAAACAGGTCCCCAGGCTTGCCCTCATACGGCACTCCCTCGATGATGATGAGCAGCTCGCCGTCCATAATATACAGCAGCTCGTAATCGAACAGCGCCCGTTCCTTCAGATGCCAGTCCGCCGGCGCCCTTAGATCGGCCGCACTGCGAATATACGGGGACAAGAGGTTCAAGTCCATTCGGCATCACCACCTGCAATGCATTGTGTTTCTGCGGTGCTATGGAAAATTGCCAATTTCGGCTAACAAGAACGAAACTTCGATCAACGAAACCGGCCGCGATCTGCTGTACAATGATGCTGTGTCGACCGGTCCGCCGCGCGGCGGCTTCGGCAAGGGTTCCGGCAGCCGGGTTCCGGGCATGGGCTTATGCGGTGCACGACAATCACCCCCTCAATTGGTCGGAATGGAGGATTACGTTGATGAGAACAAAGCGGCCTCTTGTTGTACCTTTGTTTGTAATTGTTTTCCTTGTGGCGGGCTGCACTTCATCAGGCAAGGATCAAGCGGACGGGCAGATCGCGGATGAAGCGCCGGTGACGATCAAGATCGGCATTCCGAGCGGCTGGATGACGGAGGAAGAAATGCAGCGGTATATTACAGGACCCGTCAGCAAGAAGCATCCGTGGATTACGGTAGAGATGGTGCCTTACGTCGCGGGCAAAAGCCTAAACGAGCTCGTAACGGCGGGCGAGACGCCGGACATCGTGATCGATACGAACATCTACGGGATGACGGGCTGGACGGACCTGGGACTGACGTATTCGCTGACCGATCTGATCGAGAAGCATCAAATGGACCTTAGCCGCTTTGAGCCGGAATCGCTGGACGCGGTGCGGGCGGCAACGCAGCGGGAAGATCTGGTCGGGATTCCGTACTGGAGGCATTTTTCCGCGCTGTATTACAACAAGGACATCTTCGATAAATTCGGCGTCGCTTATCCGAAGGACGGCATGACCTGGGAGGAGACGTATGAGCTCGCCAAGCAGCTTACCCGGCTGGAAGGCGGCATTCAATACCGCGGACTGGAGCCGAATGTGACGGAGCGCATGGCTTCGCAGCTGTCGCTGCCGTATGTCGAGCCGAAAACGTACAAATCGCTGCTCAATACCGAGCAGTGGCAGAAGGTGCTGTCCTTCGCCGCCAAGGTGCATCAGATTCCGGGCAACAGCCAGATCACTTACCACGGCGAGGCGAACGATCTGCTGTTGAAAGGCACGCTGGCGATGCTGGCATCCGTCAATATTATTTTCGAGGGCAACCTGTATCAGAATCCCGATATTTGGGACATCGCCTCCTACCCGACATGGCCGGAAGCGCCGGGGATCGGCATGCGGGTCGACGCTCACCTGATGGGCATCACGGCGACGAGTCCGCACAAGGATGCGGCTTTCCTGACGATCGCGACCGTCACCTCGGACGAGGTGCAGATGGATATGTCGCGGCAGGGGCGCTTCAGCGTCTTGAACAACCAGAGCATCCGCGATGCGTTCGGCGCCGATCTGGCGTTTATGCAGGGCAAAAACATTCAGGCCATCTACAAGACGAAACCGGCCAAAACGTTCGTTCCGACCAAATACGACGGCTTGTCGATGGGCAAGATCAACACAGCATTGAGCGATATTATCGAGAAAGGCAAGGATGTCAATACGGCGCTGAGAGAAGCGGAGGAAAGCGCCAACAAAGAGATCCGCGAGCGGGAAGCCGGGAATCCGTGAAAGACATTGTATCGTTAACTTTTGAGGAACCCATTAACTTCATGACAATCCATTAACTAGACGGATCATCCGATAAAAAAGTTTCGGCTCGTCGCGAATTTCAATTCTTTTCTTGATCGCCGTTCGGGCTCGCAACCGTCAGAGGTGCTGTAACTGCCGGAGGTGTCGTAGGTGTCGTCCCCCAGAGGTGCCGCGACGCCGGAGCCGGTCTTAAATCCCGGCAAGCTGCCGCAGATGCCGATGATACAAGGAGCCGTGCGCAACGATCCGCTTCGCCCGGCTCCGTTGTGCGATCAGTCGGCAGTCCCGATCCACTGCTCGTAGCATTTGTACACGGCGCTCATGTCTTCTTCGCCGTGTCCGCCGTTGCAGGCCATCTGGAACACCTGCTTCACGGCCGCCGCGGCGGGCAGCGGCACGCGAAGCGCATCGGAGAGGCGGGCGGCAAGGCCGAGATCCTTGTTCATCAGGGCGGCCATAAACTGCGGCTCGTAGTCGGCCTGGATGATTTTTGGGCCTTTCATCTCGGCCATGCCGCTGCGGGCGCCGCCTCCGGCCACGACCTCGAGGAACTTGACGGGATCGAGCCCGGCCTTCTGCAGAAGCGCCAAGCTTTCCGACAAGGCGACGAGATGGGTAGCGACCATCATGTTGTTGGCCAGCTTGGCGATCGAGCCGGCGCCATGTCCGCCCATGTATACCGCCTTTTTGCCCATCAGCAGAAGGATCGGCTCCACCTTCTCGAACACGTCCCGCTTGCCGCCGACGATGAAGGTGAGCACGCCTTCTTCAGCCTGCGGCTTGCTGCCTGTCACGGGAGCGTCCAGCTTGTCGACGCCGAGCGCCTCGAGCGCCTGCGCCGTGCGGATGCTGACGTTCGGGTCGATCGTGCTGCAGTCGATGACGAGCCGCAGCAAGCCTGCCGCTTCTTTCGCCGGGCGGCAGCCGGCCATAATCCCGTTGTCGCCGAAGTATACCTGCTCGACGGCCGCGTCGTCGGACAGCATCGTGAACAGCAGCTCCGATTGGGCGGCGGCCTCCGCGGGCGAGGCGACGACGGTGACCGAGTCGTTGCCTTGCCAGTCGGCCGTCCGGGCTGCGCTGCGGTTATAGACGATGAGCCGGTGTCCGGCGCGGAGCAGATGTCCGGCCATCGGCTTGCCCATCGTGCCGAGTCCGATAAATCCGATATTCATAGGCGATATCCCTCCAAATATAGTCGATGATTTCCGGTTCGCAGGGGAGCGGCTTGCCAAATTCCCCGGCGTATACTATTGTAACGGGACAGGGCGTATTTTCCAAATGGTCTGCCAGACGCTCATCGGCGGCAAAAACAGGAAAATATTCACTGTTCCTGCCGAGGCATTCCTGCTATATTGTACATTATCCGACAACAATGAAATGGCGAGGTCAATATGAAGCGATCATCTATTCTGGCGTTATTGTTCCTGGCGCTGCTGCTTGGCGCTCTGGCGATGCTCCCGGCGCAGCAAGTCCAGGCGGGGGACGGGCGCAGCGCCAAGGTGCTGGCTACCTCGCTGAATGTGCGCAGCGAGCCGGACGGCGAATCGACCATTGTCGGTTCGCTCAAGCAAGGCACAGTCGTCACCGTTTCGGACGAGGCTTACGGATGGGTTAAGGTCAGCTCGGGACGCTTGAAAGGCTGGGTAGCCGGCTATTATTTGCAGATCGGCGCGGGCAGCGCGGCGGACAAGCCTAAGTCGTCCGCATCCTCAGGGGCCTCGAAGAGCGTCGCCGGCAAGGCGCTCGGCCAAGCGAGCGTCACCGCGGATTCGCTGTTTATGCGCGAAGGCCCCGGAACGGACCATTCGATCGTCAGCGTGCTGAGTCTCGGGACTCCGCTCAGCATCCTGGACCGCAAGAACGGTTGGGTGAAGGTTCGAACCGCGGACGATCAGACCGGCTGGGTGTCGGGCAAATACGTCGGGAACCCGCAGGACGTCTCCGCCGTTCCCAAAAGCGGGGGCAAAGGGCTCAAGGGCAAAACGATCGTCATCGACCCCGGCCATGGCGGCAACGATCACGGGGTCATCGGCTCGAAGCACGAGACGAGCGAGAAGACGATCAACTTAAGCACGGCCCGTTATTTGGCCGAACAGCTGAAGCAGGCCGGAGCGCAGGCGATCCTGACCAGAACAAGCGACAAGAAGATCGAGCTGCAGGATCGGGTCAACGTCAGCGTGAAGAACCGGGCCGATGCGTTTGTAAGCATCCATTACAATGCGTCGCCGAAGCAGGTGTCGGGCACCTTGACGTTTTTTTACTCCGAATCGAAGGACTTGCCGCTCGCGCGAAGCATCGCGTCATCCTTGGAGCGCAACCTGAGCCTGAAAAGCAACGGATACTCGTACGGCAACTATCATGTGCTGAGAGAAAATTCGCGGCCTTCGGTTCTGGTGGAGCTCGGATTTTTGACGAATCCGAAGGACGAGGCGCTCGTCCGCGGCGCCGACTACCAGCGGAAAGCGGCGGCGGCGATTGTTGAGGGGCTGAGCGACTATTTTAATGAATAATTTGTTGAAACGCCGTTTTGGCGTTTATTTTTTTCGGCCAAGAGGGATTCGCCGGGCGATGTTCGAATAAAGTGAATATATGGAATCGCGGCTCGCGGGCGGGGAACATCGGACAGGCCGGAGGGCCGGAAGGCGGGCATTTCCCTTTATTTCCCGGGGAAGCGCAGAAGTCGAGCGGTTAGCCGCGCGTTCGACAAATTTTACGGCAAGCGGACGCAGGCCGATTCGGGGCGCAGGCGCGGCCTTGCGCATGAGCTGACAGAACGACGGCCGAACAGGATCGCCCGATATGCCGATATCGCTGGCGCCGCAAGCAACGGAGGGGGAGATGAGGCCTGGTTGAGAAGCTGATCGTCATTTGTCTGATGACAATGATTATTCATGCCGCCGAGACATGCTCCTATGCGATTCGCGCAGCGGGGGTAAGAACCGGCAAATTCGCCGTATCGCTGTCGCTTGCCGGTATGGTGCTGCTCATCTCGCGCACCTCCAATCTGGTGCAAGCGCCCATGATGGGCAAAGTCATCGATTACGCGAAAAGCCATGCCGCCTACGATTTGGAGCAGGCGCTCAGGTATATTTTGGGCGCCGCCTCCATCGGAACGATGGTGGCGATCGTCGTTTTTCCGTCGCTGGTTCTCCTGTTTTCGCGCATGATCGCTCATTTTGAGGTGCAGGGGTCGGTGCCGAAGCTGATCGCCGGCGTCACCGTCAGCCAATTGCGAAATGTGCGGAACCATCTCCGCAGGCCGCGGCTTCAGATGCTGAGATCGCTTCGCTGGATGGGCGTTCCCAAGCGGCTCCTGCTGCTCAACTGCATCGTTACGGCGATCTATACGGTCGGCGTGCTCGCTTCGCTGAATGCCGCTTATATGGCTCCCGAGCTGAGCACGGCAGCGTCCCAATCGTCGGGACTGATCAACGGCATGGCGACGATCATTTTGACGATTTTTATCGACCCCCAGCTCGCACTGCTGACGGACAAGTCGCTCGGCGAGCCCAGGCAGCGCGCCAGACTCGGGAAAGTGTTCGCTCTGCTGATGATTTCGCGGTTTTTCGGGACGCTGCTGGCCCAGCTGATTTTGCTGCCGGCGACGTATTGGATTATTTGGGTCATCCAATTCATTTGATGCTTTGGACTGCTGCAGAGGCGCCTGCGACCAGCGGGCTTTCTTCGTGATTCGGAAACTCCGGATGCCGCTCGGTCAATAATTGTTGGTTGGACGATACAGTTAACCATTCCATGTATTTGTCGCCGGATATTCCGAGCTGTTCGATAATGTCTTCGCAATTCAATGCTTGCATCATGATTCCTCCTTCAATCGTAAAAAAACAAAAGACAAAAGAAAAAGACCATCCTGAAAAGCAAGATGGCCGGTTGCACTACTAGCTCCTTCGCATCCAAGTGCCCAAATACAGATGACGAATTCATCGCTTCCACTATTTATAGTTCTATAATACCATCTTGGGACCAGAGATTCAGTGCCATTTGACACTCTTTTTTCTAAAGAAATCTTTAGAATTGCATAAACATGCACATTTGCGCCGTCTGATTGTTGAGCGAAGCGGGAGGAGGGAGGAACCTGTGAAAAATCCGTTGCTTACGGAAGATCCGAATAAAGACAAGGGGTATGGACGGCGGAGCTTCACCGTCCGCGTGAACGTGTTTTTCTTCGCTACGTTCGCGTTGTTTTCCGTCCTGATTGTCCGGCTCGCCATGCTGCAATTTGTGGAAAGTCCGCAGCTAAAAGAGGAGGAGGCGCAGCATCTGCTCAAGGATACGCCGATTCCGCCGATCCGCGGCAACATTTTCGACCGTACCGGCTACCCGATCGCCTACACGGTATCCACGCAATCGCTGTACTTTCGGGTGGAAAACGGGCAAAAGCAGGACGATGTCATTGCGCTCGCCTATACGCTGGAGGACATCTTTGCAAAATATGGCTCGCCTTACGTTCCCCAGCCGGCCGCGGCGGACATTATGAAAGCGATGGATGTCGGCTACGGTCTTGATAAGAACGAAACGGCGAAGAAGCCTGGCTATTCGTTCGTGCCGAGAAGAATCAAGGCCGGTCTGACGCCCGATGAAATCGCTTTTATTCTCGAAAGAAGAGACGAACTGAAATGGATCGAGATTATGGAGGAGAGCGTCCGGACGTACGACGACAAACATACGATTGCCGTACAGCTGGTCGGCTATATGAGAACGTTCTCGGCGGCCCGGGAGCCGAAGAACGGGCTGGCATTTTACCAAAACCCGGAGAATACGACAGGCTACCTGGATACCGAAGACGTCGGCTTCGACGGCATTGAGCGGGCTTATCAGGAGGCGCTGAGGGGAAAGAACGGCTACAAGACTTATCCGGTCAACGCCCAGCAAAGAATTGTCGGGAATGTTATGGTGCAGCCTCCGGAGAAGGGACATAATTTGTTCCTTACGATCCATAAAGACGTGCAGCTGGCGGCCGAGCAGGCGATTATCGATCATTTGGCCTATATGAAGAGCGCTGAAGCCCGGGCGCTGAAAACGCCAGCCATCGGCAGGAATGCGGTAGCCGGCTACGCCGTGGCGATCGAGACGGAGACAGGCAAAGTCGTGGCGATGGCCAGCATGCCGGATTACGATCCGAATGTGTGGATCGGCGGCATCGGATCGACCGAGGAATATTTGCGCATTCAGCCGTACGTCAATAACGGGACTATCACGACCGCTTATCCGGACTATCCTCCTGAGGAACGGAACCGTCATCCCAATTCGATCGTATTTCTGGGCTCGACGATCAAGCCGCTGTCGGTCTTGATCGGCTTGAAGGAGGGGCTGATCACGCCCTCGACAAGGTATAACGATACGGGTAAATTTACTTACGGAAGAGACGGATCGACGTTATCCAACTCCGGCGGCACTCCTTTCGGATGGATCACGCCGACGCAGGCGCTGCGCCATTCATCGAATACGTTCATGTCCGCGATGATCGGCATTCCGTTTCACGCCAGGTATGGAGACAAGGCGCCGGACAAGTGGGCGGAATATTTGGCGGAATTCGGGCTGGGGGTCTCGACCGGAAGCGGACTGCCGCGGGAATATGCCGGCGGCAACGAGTTCCAGACGAATACGCGGGAGACGTTTCAATCGCGCATGGTATTCGCCTCCTGGGGCCAGAACGGGAAATATACGGCGCTGCAGCTGGCCCAATACGCGGCAACGCTGGCGAACCGCGGAGAACGGCTGCGCCCGCTGCTGGTCGACCGGATCGAAACGTACGACGGAAAGGTTGTGCAGCGGTTCGATCAGAAAGAGGTGCTGAACCGGGCGGAATATGCTGATGCCCATTGGGACGCCGTTATTAGCGGGATGGAGAGCGGTATCCGCGGCTTTGAAGGGTTTCCTTATACGCTCGTGCGGAAAACCGGCACCTCCACCCAATCGGTCGGAGGCCGGGAGGTCGATAACGCGGTGTTCATCGCGTATGCGCCGAAAGAGAAGCCGAAGCTCGCCGTAGCAGTTGTCGTTCCCGAGGGAGGTTTCGGCGCCTGGGGAGCCGCGCCGATCGCGCGCCAAATATTCGACGCGTATGATCAAGCTTACGGACTAGGCAATCCGGCGAAGTAACGCGTCGGTGGTGCTTTATTTTTGGGAGCATGAGCGATCCTGCGCGAATTGCGCGAACACTATCCGGAGGAAGGTGAAGCGATCATGGAAATGATGCCGGCATGGACAAAGTGGGCTAAAGAGGAAGGGTTGCAGGAAGGGTTGCAGGAAGGGATGAGAGAAGGATTGCGTGAAGGAATGGAAAAAGGTGAGAAAAAAGGCCGGCAAGAGGAGCGGCAAGAGATCATTCGCAAGCTGCTTGACAAAGGCAATTCCCCGGAGGTAATAGCCGATGTACTAGAGATTCCGGTGGATGAGGTTCGCAAGCTGAGCAAGCATTAGACGCCTTTGACGAGCGTACATCCCCGCAGATTGCCGACCTTCGTCTACAAGAACGGGATTTAGGGCGGCCAAACCGTGTCGCTTGCGCGGACATCGTACAATAATCCTGACAGCATTGATGTCAGGATTATTGGTTTATACTTATATACAAATGACCTGTACTTGGTCAAGAGTAGAGGGGGCGGGGCATGAGATTAGACCGCCTGCTCGGGATCACGCTGGAGCTGATGGCCCGCAAAAGGGTAACTGCCGCAGAGCTGGCCGCCAACGAGGTTTCGGTGCGCACCATCTACCGCGATGTCGAGCTGATCAACCAGGCCGGCATTCCGGTTGCGTCATTCACCGGCGCGGACGGCGGATTTGAGCTGATGAACGGATTTTTCCTGACGCGGCAGCACTTCTCTGCCGATGACTTGTCGATCATCTACACGCTGTTGAAGGCGATGGAAGGGGCGATGGGTGGCCCCGCGGCGACCGCGATGCGGAAGCTTGCCAGCCTCCATCCGGCGCTGGCGAACGAAGGAAGCCGCGAAGTCGTCCTCGACATGACCGCGCCGGAGCGCGACCGGGACATCGTTCACCGGCTGTTTCAGGCGATCCGGCAGTCCCGCGTAGCCGAGATCGTTTATATGAGCGCGTCCGGAACACAGTCCGAACGCCGCGTGGAACCGCTCAATTTGCTATGGGAGAAAGGCGTCTGGTACCTGGAAGCTTACTGCCTGCAGCACCAAGCCAAACGGTATTTCCGCGTATCGCGCATCGTCCGGCTCGACGTGGCGGAAACGACGTTCGCCCCGCGGCGTTTTCCGGACGAGCCGGAGCAGGGAGCGGCATCCGGGATACAAGCCCATCTTCGCTTCGACCTGTCGGCAAGCATGCGCGTGCTCGAACAATTCCCGGGCGAATGCACGGTTCAGGGAGATCGCATCGATGTGCATACGACATTTTACACAAAGGAGTATGCGCTCTCGGTTATCGTCAGCTACGGGACGAAAGTCGATATCGTATCGCCGGTTGAACTGCGAAACGACGTTATCGATCATATCGAAGCGATCCGCCGCCATTACGGGAGCAAGCAGGAAGAGGGGGCGACATGAACATTGTTTGCGGATAGGAACAATCCGACAAGAAGCCCAGCAGTCCCCTTACCGGAACGAATTGTCCATCTTGCGGTAGGCGGTCGGGGAGAGGCCGATTTTCCTTTTGAACACCCGGTGGAAGTACGTATAGCTGCCGAAGCCGCACGATTCGGCGATCTGCTCCATCGTCATGCTCGTATGCTTCATGCGGTCGATCGCCCCGGCGAGCCGCACCTCCAGCGCGTATTCCAGCATCGTCTTGCCGTAGCATTCCTTGAAGAAGTGGGAGGCGCGGGATACGCTCAAGGCGACGTGCCGGGCCGCTTCCTCTACCCGGAACGTCCGAGTGGCGTTCTCCTCGATAAACTGCTTCAGTCTCAGCGCCGTATAAGCCCGGCTGTACGAAGCGTGCGAATCCGTCACTGCGCGTTCCAGTGACAGGCACAGGACGCGCAGCAAATAACTGGTCAGCTCCTGGTTCTCGGCGTTCAACCGGCGCTTCTCCTTAATGATATGTCTCCACGGATAAAGGATCGACTCCCCGATTAGAATGCGCGTGCAGACCGGCTTGTCCGAACGGCTCCACCATTCGTCCATCCACGGCCCCTCACTGAACATGTAGTAATCTCCGCTGCCCGTCGCTCCGTCGGTGCACAGCTCGTAATAGCTGCCGGGCTTCAGCATGATGAGGTCTCCGGATTCGATGCGCAGCACCTCGCCGTTAATGTATACGTGGCAGGCGCCTTCCGTCTGCAGCCTGAACAAATAGCTGGTCAGCGGAACTTTCCGGGAGCCTCTGACCGCTTCCTTCGCATGATAAGAATATCCGCATAAAAGCACGGACGGTTGCATAATTGTCTCACCCGCCGATGAAATAGCACGATTGTTCATGTTTTAATTATATTGATTATTCCTATTCGCAGCAATCTGGTTTACGATAATAAACGTCGACGTTTGGTTGAAACCCGGGAAGCAAACGTCAGAGAAGATCCAATATCCATGATGGCGGAGGTATGACATGATGAGTCGATGGGCAAGCCGCGCGGCAATCGGTACGACCGTATTGGTCATGTTATCGGCATGCGGCGGCAACGGCAGCAGCGGGACGGAAGGCAATTTGCAGCAAGGGATTGACGAAAGCGCATACAATAACGAACCCGTTACTTTAATGTTTTATAACCACAATGCGGGGATTTTGAGCCAGGCCGATCTGGATGCGCTGCTTGCGCCGGTGAAGGCCAAGTATCCGAACATCACGGCGCAGTTCGTTGCCGATACGACATTGGACAAGATGATTACGGCCGAGCAGCTGCCGGACGTCATTTTGACCAGCAACTACTATTTGCACGATCTGCTGCAGCAAAACATCGGCATCGATTTGAGCGGCATGATCAAGCAGCACAACGTCGACCTTGGCAAGCTTGAGCCGGAAGCGGTCAATCTGCTGAAAAAGTTTGGATCAGACGGCGAAATTTACGGCATCCCCTATGCGATGAACTACGGCGTGATGGTGTACAACAAAGATTTGTTCGACCGCTTCGCGGTGCCTTATCCGAAGGATAACATGACATGGGACGAAGTGATCGAATTGGCGCGCCAGGTCACCAAGTCGGAGCAAGGGATGCAGTACGTCGGCCTCAGCATCGGCGATCCCCAGGTGATGAGCCGCGCGTACTCGCTGCCGGTGGTGGACGATACGCAGACGAAGGCGGTGCTGACAAGCGACCCTTACAAGAAAATTTTCGGCATGTACGAGCGGCTGTATGGCATTCCGGGCATTGTCGACGCGAACAAAAAATACAATTACGGCATCGACGATTTTCTGAAGGAACAGAAGGTCGCCATGTACCCGTACTGGATCGCAAATTTGACGACCCGCCTGCCGCAGCTGCAGGAAGCAGGCAAAAACTTCAACTGGGACGTCGTCTCGTTCCCTTCGTTCAGCGACAAGCCGGGGCTCGGCAGGGAAATCGACTTCCATATGGCAATGATCACGCCGACGAGCCAAAATAAAGAGGCTGCCTTCGCCGCGATTCAGACGCTGATTACCGAAGAGTCGCAGCGAGCCATGAACAAAGGAATCCGTTTGACCATCCTGAACGATCCCGAGCTGAAAAAGCAGTTTTCCAGCGATACGAAGCTGTACGAGGGCAAAAATTTGGCAGGCATCTTCTCCGTAAAACCGGCCCCGCTCCCGGCAGCGACAGAGTACGATACCAAGATGTATTCCTTCCTGAAGGAAGCCGTCAAATCGATGGTAACGGAAAGCAAGGACGTCAATACGGTGCTGAGGGAAGCGGAAGAGAAGGGCAACAATCATATTTTGGAGGTCAGCAAGCAGTAGCATAGCTTCATGCGAGCGCGCCATATTTTTTCGAGACACGCCATATATATAATGAAGAGATTTGCTTATTTTTGAGCGGGCTGCTGCGTCAGCCGGCTCTTTCGCTTTTGATCGACGCCCCGCCGCTGTAAAAATATGCTTGACTCCCGTCGCCGCGGTTTTGTAAAGTATGAAGCATAGCGAGCCTATTGAGAATGAATATCATTCAGAGGCGAAAGGAGGGCCAAGCGGATCGCTGCGACTATGAATTCAAGAGTGAGGGATGCTGGATGATTCGCCGTTTTTTCTCGTATTACCGGCCTTATAAGGGATTGTTTTTGCTCGATTTCGGCTGCGCCGTCATCGCCGGACTGCTGGAGCTCGGCTTCCCGCTTGCCGTCAACCAATTCGTCGACAAGCTGCTGCCGAGCAAGGACTGGGGGCTCATCCTGCTGGCCTGTACGGCGCTGCTTGCTGTGTACGCTTTGAATACGGCACTCAACTTTATCGTGACCTACTGGGGCCATATGCTGGGCATCAATATCGAGACCGATATGCGGAAGAAGCTGTTCGAGCATATTCAGAAGCTGTCGTTCCGTTTTTTTGACAACAATAAGACAGGTCATCTGCTTGCCCGGATTACTAACGATTTGAACGATATCGGGGAGCTGGCTCACCACGGGCCGGAAGATGTGTTCATCGCCGTCATGACGCTGGCAGGCGCCTTTACGCTGATGTTCTATGTCAATTGGGAGCTGGCGCTCCTTACGTTCCTGATCATTCCGTTCATGGCGTGGATCGCGATTTTCTTCAGCCGCAAGATGACTTCGGCATACCGCCGCCTGTTCGGCGACGTCGCCAACTTCAACGCCCGCGTGGAGGACAATGTCGGCGGCATTCGCGTCGTGCAGGCGTTCGCCAACGAAGAATACGAGAAGCAGCTGTTCGCGGTCAATAACGAGCAGTATCGCCAGACCAAGCTGCTCGCCTACAAGATTATGGCCAAAAGCATGTCCGTCACCTATATGATGATGCGCCTCGTCTCGATGTTCGTGATGATCTGCGGCACCTGGTTCGTCATTCGCGGCGAGCTGACCTACGGGGAATTCGTCGGCTTCCTGCTCCTGTCGAACGTCTTTTTCCGCCCGATTGAAAAAATCAACGCCGTCATCGAGAGCTACCCGAAAGGCATCGCCGGCTTCAAACGGTACGTCGAGATCATCGATACGGAGCCGGATATCGCGGATGCGCCGGATGCGATCGAGGTCGAGGGCTTAAAAGGCGACATCCGCTTCAGCGATGTGGCGTTCGGATATGACGAGAGCAAACCGGTATTGCGCGGTATCAACCTGTCGATCCGGGCGGGAGAGACCGTCGCCTTCGTCGGGCCGTCGGGCGCGGGCAAGACGACGATCTGCAGCCTGCTGCCGCGCTTCTATGAGGTGAATGCAGGCAGCATTACGATCGACGGAACAGATATACGCCGGATGACGCTGGCTTCGCTGCGCAGGCAGATCGGCATCGTGCAGCAGGACGTGTTCCTGTTCTCCGGGACGATCAGGGAAAATATTGCTTACGGCAAGCTGGACGCATCGCTGGAGGAAATTTGGGAGGCGGCCAGACGGGCGCAGATGGAGGACTTCATCCGCTCCTTGCCGGAAGGGATGGATACGGTTATCGGCGAGCGGGGCGTCAAGCTGTCGGGCGGGCAAAAGCAGCGGCTGTCGATCGCCAGAATGTTTCTCAAAAATCCGCCGATTCTCATTCTGGACGAAGCGACATCGGCGCTCGATACGGAGACGGAAACGGCGATCCAGCAGTCGCTGCAGGAATTGTCCGAAGGGCGTACGACGCTCGTCATCGCGCACCGGCTGGCTACGATCAAGAACGCCGATCGCATCGTCGTCGTCACCGCGCAGGGCGTCGCCGAGCAGGGACGCCATCAGGAGCTGGTAGCGGCCGGAGGCATCTACAGCAGACTGCACCAGGCGCAGTTCGGCGGTTAAGCCCGCCGCCCTCGGGTCCGCCCGCTTCAGGCGGCTTCCGGGCGGTCGGAGCGGCTCGAGAAGGCTTCAAGCAGGCGGTACTGCGCCAAAAATAACGGCACATTCGAATAGTTTAATGCCATAAGATGATAATGCATTCCGCATGGGAATCCGTTAAAGTAGGTATGGAGTTAAGCAGAGATATAGATATAAAGGAGAATCCATACTTGGACACTACACAACCACTTCCCATGTGGAAAAAGCTGAGCCTCTTCGCCGTCACCTGGCCGATCTTCATCGATTCGGTGCTGCGGATGATGCTTGGCACGGCGGACGTATTCATGCTCAGCCGGATATCCGATCAGGCGGCCGGCGCAATTGGCCTGGCCAACGAGATCATCGCCTTCTGCATCCTCATGTTCGGCTTTGTCGGCATCGGCACAAGCGTGGCCGTCACTCAATATTTGGGGGCGGGCAAGCCCGAGACGGCGAGCCGGGTATCGGCGCTGGCCATCACGATGAACCTGATCTTCGGGCTAGTGGTCAGCGCGGTGATTGCCGGTCTCGGCGAGCAGGTAATGAGGCTGATGCATCTGGATTCCGCGCTGATCGGCGTGGCTAACCGGTATTTGATGATCATCGGCGCGTTTCTGTGGGTGGAGGCGGTGTCGTATGCCGTATCGTCCATTATCCGCGCGCACGGCTACACCCGCGACGTCATGTATGTTACGCTAGGCGTGAACATCGTGCATGTGACGGGGAATTATTTGTTGATTTTCGGACATTTCGGCTTTCCGGAGCTGGGCGTGACGGGCGCGGCCATATCGACGGTCGTCTGCCGCATGATCGGTCTTGCTGTGCTTCTTGTTCTCTTGTACCGCCGCGTCTCGTCGCCGATCCGGCTGAAGGATTACGCGGATTTCGACAAAACCCGTGTGAAGCAGGTGCTGAGCATCGGCCTCCCTGCGGCGGGCGAACATCTGGCCTGGCAGTCCCAGTACATGATGATTATGAGCTTCATCAATATCATAGGACAGACAGCGCTGAGCGCGCATATTTATGTGTACAATGTGAGCGCGTATTTTATGGCCTTGGCGATGGCGATCGGGATGGGCACGGAAATCATCGTCGGGCATATGGTCGGCGCCGGCGAGCTGCAAGCCGCTTACCGCCGGCTGCTGCGAAGCTTGCGCATCAGCTTGCTGCTGACGTTCGCCGTCGTTGTCGTGGCCGCCTTGTTCCGCGAAGGGCTGATCGGCCTGTTTACGGACAGTCGCGAGATTATTGCCGCCGGCTCGGCGATTTTTCTGCTGTCGATCGTTCTGGAGCCAGGCAGAACATTCAACCTCGTCGTCATCAACTCGCTGCGCGCCGCCGGCGATGCCCGGTTCCCCGTGCTTATGGGCGTGATGTCGATGTGGGGAGTGTGCGTGCCGCTTGCCTATTGGCTCGGAATCCATTGGCAAATGGGGCTGCTCGGCATCTGGATAGCATTCGCTGTGGACGAATGGCTGCGGGGGATCTTGATGCTCATTCGCTGGCGCAGCCGGGCTTGGGAGAAGAAAGCGCTCGTTAGGCCCGATACAGCCGTATCCGCTTAAACAACGGAAGCCGGCTTCGACCGAAGCCGGCATTTCTTCTTGTTCAGGATGAAGTATGAAGGCGAAACCACGACGCCCAGAACGGCTTTTTCTTCTTCGGCGTCTGGTGGCGCTCGGAACGGGGCGTGCGGATCGGCTGCGGAGCCACGACGGCGGGCAGCGTCTGCTGCGGTGTCTCGGGAGCAGTGGCCGGCGACAATCCGGCCGGCATGGCGGCAGGCAGCGTCTGCTGCGGCGCCTCGGGAGCGGGAGCCGGCGACAATCCGGCCGGCATGGCGGCAGGCAGCGTCTGCTGCGGCGTCTCGGGAGCGGGAGCCGGCGACAATCCGGCCGGCATGGCGGCAGGCAGCGTCTGCTGCGGCGCCTCGGGAGCGGGAGCCGGCGACAATCCGGCCGGCATGGCGGCTTCGGCGGCGGTATCCGTCGTCTGCGCCGTCTCCGCCGTATCCGGCTGCTCAAGGGCGGCGGCCGTTGCTTTATGCACTTGGCTCCATTCGTCAATTTGCTTCTCCAGCCGCTCGATCCGTTTGGCCAGCGTCGCGTCGTCCAGCACTTCGCTCAGCTGTTCCTCCAGGCATTCCACTCTCATGGTCAGCATTAGATTTTCGTGCTGCAGCTCGCGGATCAAGTCTTGCAAAAATTTCATAGAGAGCCTGGGCTTCTTCTCAGGCTGAGACGGCGATTGCTTTTTCTGTTCCTGGCGGCTGGACGACTTTAACGCGGGCGCGGCTTCCTGTATGCGAACTTGTCCCATGGTACGTCCTCCTTTAAATTAAGTAATCATTGTGCAGCGATCGGCTGCCGCTGATCGTTCTGATAGTTTCATAGTACACCAGCTGATAGAAAGATACTGTCGAAGGCTGTTGTCAAAGGGTGAGATGATATGGGGGATGGTGAAGCTTCCCGCTGCGGCGGGCTTCTGCCAGTGCGTTCTTGTTACATGACCTATGCACTTCGAGGTAATACTTGGTAAATTTTCGGTTTTGGCACATCCCAAAGAAGCATCAAATAATGTTCCGGCCAAAATAGTTCAATAAGTCTTGCAAATTGCTGCACTTGTGTGTCACAATCAATAGAGATTCGCGGAATGCCTTTGTGGTTTTTCACGCGAACCTGACAACGAGTGTGGAAGAGGCCGCGAACCATTTCGCCGTGGGTGTAGCCTTCATCAGCACTCGTTTTTTCTTTGTTCAGTTCAAAAAGCGCTACAGCCAGCAAGGTTTCAGCGG
>NZ_KB905572.1 GCF_000380965.1 Paenibacillus ginsengihumi DSM 21568
CGAGTGGCGCAGTTAGAATGATGATAGCAAAATTTTACATGGAAATAAGGACTGCCTCTTCATTGGGGAGGGGGAAAGACCATCCGCCGCAAGCTTCCGTCTCCACCAGGCATGGGAAACTCCTACATTTTTACATCTTAAGTCGCCATTGCTTTAGCATCTTGCATTGATCTTATGCGCTTTCGAAATTCAGGTTTAAGTTATTCCCCAATCACGTAGTCACCGTTTAACGGGTGGTTTGATATCGAGGCTGTCCCAAAAGTAAACTCTGGAACACCTTCAGCAGCAAAATAGGATGACATACGGAATAAACCAAGGAGCTAAGCGGCCTATTCTCGCTTAGTTCCTTGGCTTTTGGCGTCCACCGCTTCTTGAGCAGATTGTGGGCAAGCGAAAGCCATCCGACCTCCAGACTTACTTTGGGTAAGCCTTGAAGCAGGAACCTTTTAAAGCTTCGGTTGTTCTTCATATCGCCAAACACAGGCTCCGGCTCGATCATGCGCCTTACGGCCAGGCCATACCCTTTTTCACTGCGGAGCTTTTCCCTGGCCTGTTTCTTTAGCCGCCAATACTTTCATGCTCACTTTGATCTCGCGATCACCTTGGGCTTTGGTACACTGCGGCTTTAGCGGGCAGTCCTCACAGCCGACGCATCGCGCAGAACCCCATTCATTTTCACATAATCAAGGTAATTCCGCTACCGCTTCCTACCAACTGATCATTTAAAAGCGGCGCAATGAGTCCTTAGCGAAATAACGCAATCTTCTCCCGTATTGCTTCATCCATTGGTTAGTAGCCTCCTTATGAATCGGAAGGCCAGCCGGCTAACCTTTGCCTCCATTATACTGACCCGTGCACGATGAGGCTAGGAAAAAGGTATGTGGAAACGTTAATCTGTTTTCGCGACCCGTGCGCCGTGGTACAATGAATGTGCCATAAAACGGTTGATTCGATGACCCCACCACCTTCTTACGAAGGTTGCTTTCCCCAAAGCTTGGATCATCCGAAGCAATTTTATGGCTTTTTCTTTTGGATCCTTCGGCAATACTTGATGGTCTCCTTCTTCCCGAAAAAATAACGTCCATTCGGTTTGCTTTCCGTGAGCGCATCTTCCATAGAACCGCCGCAACTGACGTGTACATAAGCAAGATTGAGTAAGCCAAAATGCGAGCAACTACCGATGACAAAGGAATCGCTCGTTGTCGGCGTCTATTTGAACGTTACAGAAAGTTTAACTTCGCTAAGCATTCAGGAAGTGCGACTTTCTGTACCAAGAAAAAGTACCTCTAAATCGCGGTCGCTCATCCTTGTATGGACTTCGATAGATGTTTTTTTATGATAAACATCATGCCTCTACATTTTCTGCACATTGGCATAGAATCGGACACTGCTGCTGAATGTATGCGGCCCATACCGCTAACTGATCGCTGCGATAATATTGGCGATTTCGCGGGCTCGATGGCGGTACGTATGGGCGCTGAGCAGATGCCGATAACCGGCAGCCGCGATGCGCTGGGCTTCATCCGGATGCTTCAAATAATAATCGGCCCGCTCCAGCATTTCATCGCGCGTTCGGAATATGGCCAGATGCATCCGATCCTCGAATAAATGCTCCATGCCCGGCGCATACTCCGACAAAACCAATGCCCCGCAGCCCATGCCTTCAAAAATGCGCGTGCCGATGCTGCTGCCCCCATTGGTGCTGACATTGATCACGAGCTTCGAGTTGCCGTACGTCGGAGCCGCCTGATGAAGCTCGGCGTTCGGCCGGAGCGCCAGCCGATGCTTGGCGCCGAAGCGGATTTTCAGCAAGCTTAGCGGTATAGTGCAGCTGTCGATGGTCGTATCCGAGCTTTTGATGAACGAAATATCCGTGCTGCGCCGGCTGAGCGGTTCGGTACAGTTAAACAGGTCTTCCGCCATCGCGAACGGAAAGAAGTGCACCGGAGCGGAGAAGCGGTGCGCCAAATGAAGCGAATGCGCCATCAGCACCATATCCGGCCGATAGGCCCGGTCGAGCAGCAGACTGATCTCCAGACGGTGCTCCCCATGAGTGATCCACAGCAGCTTCGGAATCTTCACGCGCTCGATGCCGTTCACTCTGACCGGCGGTCTTGCGGGATTGTCCACGAACAGAACCGCTGCGTACGGAGTCATATCCAGCCGTTCAAAATCGACGGCTTCCGGCTCGTGATCGATGTGCCAGCCGATCCTGCGCAATCCGTCCTCCAAGTATCGTCCTGGCGTATAGCACGTTTTTCCGTAGCACATCAGAAGCCTGTTCTTCCTCACGTTGCCGGGCCCTCCTGTGGTCGATTCTATGCTGGTTGAGATTTCTTTGCAATAACATCATTTCGTCCTGATTTCCGTCGTTCTGTCCGAAGTGCGATTGGCATAACGCATTGCCTGCGCCGAATCACCAGGCCATCGGGCCGGCACTTGCAGGTTTGATTGTTGTGCTCGTACGCCCGTTCCCGCGCCGGCCGGCTCTTGGTTATGTAGATATCTCCGATTTTACACGAAACCCCGGGTCAAGGAACATTGCAATTCATGGTCATGACCATGCATTAAATAGTTACGATACCGGTAATCGCACCCTCGCCGCAAATATCCTTCGCACTTCTCAGGCATTGACGCAGCATAGCTTTCTCGTTCTTCCCAATCATGCCAAAGCTGAACATCGCCATCCATTGTCGCCGACAGACTTAAGCGTGTGAGACTTCACAAAGTCTCGTCCCATTTTATAGATATGCTCGATTATACAAAAATGATAAGCTGATAGAATACAACATTTATAAATTATCGTACGTTAGATGAAAGCGCCTCTGCAATAAGCATGAGCATCTACGGCGCGATCTTAGCCAGATGGGGCCCGCGCTTGCTTGATTCCATGCCAAGACAAAAAAGACCGCCTCCGATCATCCAGCAAAATGACTCAGGAGGCGGCCTCTTGGGCGAGGTCCGGTTACAGGGCGATATGCCCCCCATACAAGGGGGATACGTGCTTCAACCATTCTTCGTCAACGCTCGCGCTTTCCTTCCATATGCGAATCGACCGCTCCAGCTGAACCGTATTCCATACGACAATGGCATTGACCAGCAGACTGTTCGCCTGCAGGAAACGGGCCTGGTCTTCCGCATGCTTTCCTTGCAGGCTCCCTCCGCCGCCGGGCGTCAAGAGGCGGATCAGCGCGTACAACTCCTTCCACCGCTGCGCATCCCGGGCCATTGCTTGATGCAGGGAACGGCTGCGGATGAACTCGGTATAAAACAGCGTTTTTTCGATCCGGCCGATTTCCCGCAGTGCTGCGTTCAAGCTGTCCCGGGACCGCACCTTCGCAAACATGCGGCTTGCCGATACCGTTCCCGAGCGTATCGCTTGCACAAGTTGCCGCAGCTCGGCGGCCGCTTCGCGGATGATCGCGACGTCGATATCCCCCGGCTTCACGAACGGCGATGTCGGTATCCGGCCGATTCGATACAGCCGTGTATTGTGAAACCGGCGCAAACGGGGGAACAAGCGGGTGCCGAGCAGCCGGGACAATCCGAACAGCCGGTCGGCGAAGCCGGAAGCATGACAGTAATGCAGGCTGTACGGTGTATCCGGACTCGCCGCTCCGTTCAGCAGCGGGCCGAGATCGCCAAACGGGGCTGCCTCGGTATGCACGATCAGGAATTGATCGTTCATCCAGCGATATTGATAGCAGCGCCCCGCCTTTTCTCCGCGCAAGGTTCGCGCCGTGCTACGGACGACCGGAACCGCCTGCACATCCGAGGAAATGCCGCCCGACTCGCTCCAATGAACGGCGAGAGGCAGGCCTCGCTGATATTCGATCAGCGCCTTGTTCGCCTGCTCGATCGTCTCCTCGTTTACGCGCCACTGCAGCGTGTTCATCAACTGCCGGTAGGACGCTGCCGAAGCCGCCCCGTCCCCGGCAGCGTTCTTCAGGCCGTTCGCCGTCCCGAGCGCGACGAGAACGGTCCAGAGCTTATGCTTTTCCGCTTCGTCAGGCTCGCGCAAGGTAGAAGAATGGACAAACCGGTCGGTGAAGCCGGTCCAGGCATCCACTTCCCGCAGCAGATCCATTAGACGAATGCCGGGAAGCCGCTTGTAAAGGGAATGGTTCAGCCTTGTCCACCTGCCGCTGCCCTCGCCTGCATCCCGGGGCAAGTAAGCCGCCGACATGCCGGTGCTGTGCGAAACGAGCGGCAGCTGTTCCGCCAACCTCCGCCGGCTGTCCGCCAAATATTCCTCCAGCCAACGCTCGTCCTGCGGCTCGGCCCGCCGTCCGCCGTCCCCGCCGCTCGGCAATAAATATTGTCCGAAAGGCCGGTGCGCCTCGCTGCCGGCAACCCACAGGTTGCCGGCTCGCAGCTGATTGCGAATCTCGACCATCACCGCCATCTCGAATACATAGCCGTACATTGCCCCGCGGTCGTCCGCCATCAGCAATCTTGCCCGCCTCGGAACCAAATTCAGCATATGTTCGGAGACAGCGATATGGCGTTTGCCGCTTCGGTTCATCTGACGCAATACTTCGATGGCTTCAAGCAGAGGGGAGCTTGCGTCATTGCCGCGAAAATCGAACAATTCCAGCATGACGGGGGTATACTTCCGGAAGCGGAAATACCGTTTCTTGAACGGCGTGCGGAGCGAAGGAGGAAGCGCCGCAGCGCCGTCAGGCACAGATGCGTCGCCGTGCTGGCGGCGACAGGCGGCCATGTCCGAAATAAACCGGGTAATCAGGCAATCATGAATGTATACGGCGCGGTCCACAAGCATCGCAGCTAACGTTTGAAGATGCAGCCCGAGCAGTCCATACTTCTTGTCCGGCCTCAACCGCTTATACAAGTGAGGCTCGTATGCAGCGGAAATGCGAATCAATTTGCGCAGCCTTGCGGGGGCAATCGCCCCGGCATCCACCCGCAGCTCCATCTGCCGCAAATAGCCGAGCCGTTCCGCGACCTTCAGAAACCCTTCGGGCGAATGAAGATCGGTCCGGTCCCTGACCCAGGCCAACGTTCTCGAGGATTCCTGCCCCTCCAGCATGGCGTCCATGCGCCGTCTCTGCTCCTCCGTAATCGAGGCGTCCAGAATGGAATACATTTTTTTGTCCGCCCGGTGCATGGCTTCCCATACAACCCGTTCGATGGTGGATATGGCCGGCAAAATAATTTTGTTCTCCCGCAGCCAGCGTACGGCAATATCCATCAGCTCCACAGCATTGTCGTTCTCCCACGCCTCGGCATACAGCAGCCGCACCAGGGATTTGTACCGCTGAGCCGAAAAATTATCGTAGCCGAATGTTCGGCGGATTTCCTCCAGATGCTCCCTTCGGGTCGGTTCCCGCTTGGCATATTGAGCCATGACATCCGGCGAAACATGGATTTGATCCGCAATATAAGTTAATGTAGATGGCGGAATCGACTCGTAGTGCGGGAGCGGCCAGCCGGGATATTGAACCAGCGCCAGCTGCACGGCAAAGCCCAGCCGATTGTGGTCACGGCGCCGCATCAGAATGCAGTCCCGCTGCGCTTGGGTAAACGTAAAATACTGCTGCGCGCTCTGTTCGCCGGCTTCCGGAATTCGCTTGAAGCGTCTCCGCTGTTCTTCCGTCAATACTTCCTTGGCATTCACCAAAACCCCACTCTCCTGTCCGCAGTCAACCTCATTCTCCTTCAGCCATGCATCCGAGCCGATCAGTCCGTCAGGTTCGCTGCTTACGTCGACGCTTGTCCCGACATAACAACCATCGCTGTCCGCATCAAGATCAGCCTCACGATCGATACGACACCTGCATTTCATTTGCTCATGCATATATAAACGGTTACCTGTGATGAATTTTACAGCCCGCAATATCGCTTTATTGTATCCTGAGTATGCGATCGCGTGATTCTGCTGTTCAAGCAGCTATCCCGAGAACGTTGCCCGGCACGAGCCGCTTCCGGGAAAAATCCGATGGCGCTCCCGCGATAGGTTGTAACACTAATTTACAGAAATGTAAATGTTAAGCTATTCATTTTTTCATTTTAAAACTTAGCTCCATTGAAGTCCAGTAAAAATTTTTTAACGCAGCGGTCAATGGAAAGATCGCCGGTCATCGGCGCTAAAGCTTCCATCGACTCCAAAATCATGGAAAAGCCGATGGCCCCATGCAATGATCTATGATCATCAATGACATGAACGGCAATGAAGAGAAGAAAATGATGGAGGCTCTTATGTCCAGAGAGCGAAGGAATTGGCTGAGACCTTTGCCGTAATCCTCCGCCAGATGTCGTCTCGGAGCTTTTGGACTGAAAGTCGGCGGCAAGGCCGCTTTTTGACAAGTAGGCTCAAGCGGAGTGGCGCCCGTTACCCGCGCTGCAGGTAAGGCTTCCCTTACCTCATGAGGCCGATCATCGCGAGGTGTTCGGCGAATTAGGGTGGTACCGCGAATGTTCCCCTTTCGTCCCTTTAGGCATGGCAAATCGATGCTGCCTGAAGGGGGAAGGGGTTTATTTTATTTTGAGGAGGATGTATTGCCATGAAACCATCACCTGTGTCGATGTCGCCCCTGTCGAAGTCCCCGTCGCAACCGCATGCGCAAGAAGAGCGGATCACCGGATCGGAGGTTCTGCTGCGTTGCCTGCTGCAGGAAGGTACGGAATGCGTGTTCGGATACCCCGGAGGCAGCGTGCTGTACATTTACGATGCGATGGCCGGCAATCCGGATTTCAAGCACATCCTGACCCGGCACGAACAAGGGGCGATTCACGCAGCGGACGGCTACGCCCGCTCGACGGGCAAAGTCGGCGTCTGCCTCGCCACCTCCGGCCCCGGAGCGACCAATCTGGTCACCGGCATCGCGACGGCCTATATGGACTCCGTTCCCCTGGTGGTCATTACCGGCAACGTGCCGACCGCCGTCATGGGGACGGATGCTTTTCAGGAAGCGGATATCGTCAGCATCACGATGCCGATTACCAAGCACAATTACTTGGTGCGCGACGTCCATGAGCTGCCGCGCATCATCCGCGAAGCCTTCTATCTGGCCCGCACAGGCAGGAAAGGGCCGGTGTTGATCGACATTCCGAAAGACATCTCGAATCAAACGATGCTGTACCGCCCCGCTGGCGGCCCTATTGAGGTGCGGGGATACGATGCCGCGCCGGCTCCCGATCCGGCGTCGATCGACCGGCTGCTTGAGGCGATCGCCGAGGCGGAGAGGCCTGTCATTATCGCCGGCGGCGGGGTCGTGTATGCCGACGCCTCCGAGGAGCTCGTCACCTTCGTCAACAGGACCCGCATTCCGGTGACGACGACCTTGCTCGGCTTGGGCGGCTTCCCCAGCGGGCACGAGCTGTGGTTAGGCATGCCGGGCCATCATGGCTTGTATGCGGCCAATATGGCTATTCAGCAGGCGGATCTGCTCATCTCGATCGGCTCGCGGTTCGATGACCGGGTTACGATGAAGCTGGACGGCTTTGCCCCGAATGCGAGACAGGTCGCCCACATCGATATCGACCCAGCCGAAATCAACAAAAATATACGGACAGACATCGCCTGCATCGGCGATATCAAGGAGGTTCTGGGATATGCGAACGCGCGGGCCGTCCCTTCCCGCTCAAGCCGCTGGCTTCAGACTATCAAGGAATACCAGGCGCGGTATCCGCTGCGGTACAAAGATTCCGACACAGAGTTGAAGCCGCAGTATGTTCTGGAGATGATCCACGAAACGACGCAGGGCAACGCCATCATTACGACAGACGTAGGCCAGCACCAAATGTGGGCGGCGCAATTTTACCCATTTCAACACCCCCGTTCGCTCATCACCTCCGGCGGCTTCGGAACGATGGGCTTCGGTCTCCCCTCCGCCATCGGCGCGCAGGTCGGCAATCCGGACCGCCTCGTCATTTCGGTCAACGGCGACGGGGGGATGCAGATGTGCGCCCAGGAGCTGGCCGTCTGCGCCGTTCAGCAGATTCCGATCAAAATCGTCGTCATCAACAACGAGGTGCTCGGCATGGTCAGACAGCATCAAGAGTTGATGTACAACCGGCGGTACAGCCAGATCGATCTGGCGGGCAGCCCTGACTTCGTCAAGCTGGCCGAAGCGTACGGCGTCCCCGGATTCCGGGCCCGCACCAAGCAGGAAGCAAGGCGGGTCTGGCAGCAAGCCCTCGACATTCCCGGGCCGGTGCTGGTGGATTTCATAGTGCCCAAAGACGAAAATGTATATCCGATGGTGCTCGGCGGGAAGACGCTGGATCAGATGGTTTTGGGGGATCTTGAGGTTTAGACGGTTAACCGGCAAAATCAAAGGCCGATGACGAACGAATCGTTCGTCATCGACCTTAACCTTCGGCGACTGAGCATTGGCTGACCATCCTTACAGCATTGACGGCAGACCGGACGGAAGAGGACTAACGGACGTATACGCTTTTCTTTGCCTGAAAAGATGCTGGTTTGATTTTATCGAGGACAAGAGAGCGGGACCGGCGGCCTGCCGCAAGCGGCCAAAACACGCCGCTGGCCGTTACGCTCTGGATCTCGACAGCAAATACAGAAAATACGGAGCGCCGATGATCGCCACGACGATGCCGGTCGGAATTTCCGACGGCTGCAATATCCAGCGGCCGATCGTATCGGCCGTGATCACGAGCAGCGCGCCGAGCACGGCCGAGCAGGGCAGCAGCAGCTGGTGCTTCGCCCCAACCAGGCGCCGCGCCAGATGCGGACCGATCAGCCCGACGAAACCGATGCCTCCGCTGACGGAGACGCTGGATGCGGCCAGGCCGACGGCTGCCGCCAGCAGCTTGAACTGCTCCCTGGAGACCGCGGTGCCAAGCCCGATCGCCATCGGCTCGCCAAGCTGAAGCACGTTCATGACCTGCGCCTTATAGAAGACGTAAGGCAGCAGCACGACAATCCACGGCAGCAGCGCGAGCACGAATTTCCAGTTCGCTCCCCAGATGCTGCCGGCCAGCCAGGTCGCCACAAACTGATATTTCTCCGGAGACAGCCGCAGCGTCAGCACGATCATCGCCGCGCTGATGGCAGCCGCGACGCCGACCCCTGTCAGCAGCAATCTCGTCGGAGACAAGCCTTGGTGGCGCTTGTAGGCAAGCGAATAAATAAGCGCAGCGGTCAAGCCCGAGCCGACAAGCGCCAGCACCGGCAGCAGAAAGACCGGCGCCGCCATCGTCGTCGGGAAGTAAGCCACGAACAGCATCACCATGATCCCGGCGCCGGCATTGATCCCGAGGATGCCGGGGTCCGCCAGCGCATTGCGCGAGATGCCCTGCATAATGCAGCCGGACACGGCAAGCCCTGCGCCGATCAGCAGCGAGATGACGATCCGCGGCAGGCGGAATTCGAACAGGATCAGCTCCTGCTTCTCCGTCCCCATGCCAAACAGCGTGCGCAGCACATCCCACGGCGACAGGCGGATATGCCCCGTGTTCATGCTGATCAGAAAAACAAGAACGACAAGAAGGCCGATGACAGAGATGACGACAATGCCCCGTTTCCTTCTTCGTTGCTCCGAAAATGAAATCGTTGCAGCGTCCATCTACAGCTCCCGCCTTTCTTTACGCGCCAAATACAGGAAGAAGGGAACGCCGATCAATGCGATCAGCGCCCCGAGCGGCGTTTCGTAAGGCGGCCGCACCATCCTTGCCGCCAGATCGGCGTACACGACGAGCAGACTGCCGAGCACCGCGGAGCACGGGATAATCCAGCGGTAATCGACCCCGACCAATTTGCGCGCCAAGTGCGGAATAATGAGTCCGACAAAACCGACTGCGCCGACGACCGAAACCGCCGATCCGGCCAAAACCAGCACAATGACTGCCCCCGCCAGCTTGACCAGATTCGTCCGCTGTCCGAGCCCGCGGGCGACCTCTTCGCCCAGGCTCAGCATCGTAATTGAACGGGACAGGGCAATAGCCCCGGCAATCGCGGCGGCTACCCAGGGCAGCATGATTTTTAGCTGATACCATTTGGTGCCCGCCACCCCGCCGGCATACCAGAACGCCAAGTCCTGACCGACTTGAAAATACAGCGCGATCCCTTCGCTCAGCGCGCTGAACAGGGCGCTGAGCGCCGCGCCGGCCAATACGAGGCGCACCGGCGTCAGTCCGCCTTGGGCGAGCGAGCCGATTCCGTATACGAGCCCCGCGCCGACGCCCGCCCCGATGAAGGAAAACATAATCAAGTGCATGAAGGGCAGCCCGGGATAAAGAGCGAAGCAAATCGCCAGCGCCAGTCCCGCCCCGGCGTTGAGTCCGAGCAAGCCGGAATCCGCCAGCGGATTGCGCGTCATCCCCTGCATGATCGCCCCCGCCACGGCGAAGGAGGCGCCGACCATCGCCCCTCCGAGCACTCGCGGCAGCCTGAGCTCCTGAATAATTTGATGCTGCGTCACATCGGGGTTAAAGTGGAAGATCGCCTCCCACACGACGGGAAAGCTGATATCGGCAGCCCCGAAAGAAACCGACAGCCCGACGCTCAGCGCCAGAGCGGCCAGCCCGAAGGTTAGAATGAAGGTTGCCGCCCACGGCCGGCTTCTGACCGCGGCCGCCGCTGCCGGCAGCGGCTCCCTCGGCATCGGCTCCCTTTGCAGCGGCATCCTTTTATGTTGGATCACTTTCGTCTCTTGAGTCATAAGCTCCACCTTTGCTTGCATTCCGTACTCGCACACGCTGCATCGTGAGCGTTATTTCGATAATAGACGCCTATGACCAGCGATTCCTGTCGTCATCGGTCGTCACCTGCGGTGTTGAAAATTCGCCGAAGGGTTTCGTCAAATTTTCAAGATAGACGCCTATGACCAGCGATTCCTTCGTCATCGGTCGCCACCTGCGGTACCTGAAATTTCAGCGTGCGGATATCGCAAAATTTTCAAGAAAGAATTCCGTAAGCATGTTCAATGGATGCTCGAGCGCGATGATGTCCTGAAAATAGCTGAAACTGCTTAAGCCGCTGCTGCGCCTCGGCTTCTTGGTTAAGCAGCTTGCCGATTTCCAGCAGCCGCTCCTTGTAATCGTATTTTCCGTACGGGATCAGGATGGTCGGAGCGATTTTGGACAAGTTGTCGTAAGCATCCTCCTGATAAGTCAGAATGAGATCGGGATTAAGGCTCGTGATTCGCTCCAGCGACACGGCATCGTCCGCGCTGATGCTCTCCACCCCGTGCAGAAACTCCTTGTAATAAGGAGCATCGAAAATCATCGAATTGGGCACGCCGACAGGCTTCACTTCACGCCGGCAGCGATGACATCCCCCGCATAATCCCGCACCGCGACAGCGACTCTTGCAGGATTGCCGGGAATCTCAACGTCCCGCTTCTCGCTCGAGTAAATCCTGGTAATGTGGCTAGCTTCCTTCCCGCTGTCCGCTTGCTTCTCCTGATCGGAGAAGCATTCGTTGCGTTAGGCGGATTCGCTTGGCAAGCGCCGGGCAGCACGGCGACGACCAGCAGGAAGCAACCGGCGAGCGCAAAACGCTTCCTTCGGTGCAACGTTCCAACCCCCATCTCGCACTGAAAAAGTTTATGATAATGATTCTCATTTTCGAGGTTTATTATGGCATTAATTGCGCCGCTTGACAAGGGTTAAATTGATTTTGTTTGAATTGTGACAAAATAAAGCGCGGCTGCGGCTGGACGCTCGAGGGGGCAAGCAAGGGGAGAGCAAGCGGGGCGAAGGCGTGTGGCGGATTAATCCACAGCCAAACAGCCCGGCCGAGCAGCAGCAAGCAATGCCGGAATTCCAGCGCACAGCGCTTCCGATCATTCGTGGCCATCGGCTTAACGAACGTCAGCCCCTTCTTTGCAAGCATGCGGACGAGCCGAAAAAGGCCAATGAACGACTGTTCACGAAGATGGTGCTACCAGACGCTAAATTAACGGCAAGCGCAAGACCGCAGCCCTTAACGACTGCGGTCTTCTTATCGCCGCCTGATGGCGCGGCATTCTGCGCTTTCATTGCAGCACGCTGCCCAGCACGTCGTCGATTATCCGGCCGCTCGCGATCGGCCCCGAATACAACCAGCTGGAGCTGCGGTCAAAGGCGTACACCTGATTGTTCTTGACGGCCGGAATGCCGGCCCAGACCGGGTCCTGCAACAGCTGCTCCTTGGACACGCCCTTGCTGTTGACGACGAACAAATAATCCGCGTCCATCTCGGCCAGCTTCTCCAGCGAAAGCTGAATCCAGTTGTTGTCGCTTGACCGGGAAGCTTCGCGCACCGCATCCGGCGGAGTCAGCCCCAGGTCCTTATACAGCACATCGCCGCTGGACAGCTTCTCGTTGACGACGTAGACGCTGCTGGCGGTTACCCACAGCGCTGCCGCCTTCTTGCCCTGGGCCGCCTGCTTCAGCTTCTCCCGCGCCTCGGTCGCCTTCGCTTCATAAGCTGCCAATACGTTTTTCGCTTCCTCGCTTTTGCCGAGCACTTCGCCGACCTTCAGCAGCACTTGCCGCCAGTCGTTATTTTTTTCCGTGCCTACCGTGTAGGTCGGGGCGATTTTGGCATATTGATCGTACTTATCTCCGGCGACCATGTCCGCGCTGCCCATAATGATCAGATCCGGGCTGAAGCTCATGACCGCTTCGTACGGCAGATCGGACGGAATCGGCGGGATGCCGGCGAGCTCACCCTGCAAATAGGCCTGCACCGATTGGCCGCCAACCGACCATTGGGCGACAGGCCTCACGCCAAGCGCGACCAGATGGTCTTCCAGGTAAGAGGCGATAATGCGCTGCGGCTGGGCGGGAACCTTCACTTCGTGGCCGAGTGCATCGGTTAAGACTCGCTCCGGGGCGGTTTTTTCGGTGTCGGTTGTCGTCCCGCTGCACGCATTCAGCATCATCGCGGCGCAGAACAGGATGCTGAGCACGACGGGGCGCTTGAGACGTTTGAACATGATTGACGACCTCCACGGCAAGTTGATAATGATTCTCATCTCACATTACTATACCAACCCGCTCCTTGGCTTGCAAGAAATAATATGGAGGCTCAGCTGAGACGAAAAAAAGGCGCATGAGCCATTTTCTCAACGCCGCAGAAAGCCAGACGTTTTTCTCATCCGCCATTTATTCAAACAAGCTTTTCCATATGTAAAATGCAAAGCGGTTCCCTGCAGGACGTTCGCGTGCCTCTACTCCTTCAGTAGCCGGACAAACTGCTTGCCGAACTGCCGGCACGCTTCCTTATCCTCCTCGGACGGGGACAATTCGACCTTCAGCCCCGGCAGCACGACTTCTGCTCCGAGCTCGGTCAGCTTCTCGATCAAGGTGTCTACCGCTGCCCCGTAAGAAGAATATGCGGAGTCGCAGGAGCCGAAAACAGCCGCCTTTTTACCGTCCAGCTGCAGCGATTCCATATCGTCGTAAAAATCGAGAAACTCGTCGGGCAGCTCACCGTCTCCCCATGTATAAGCGCCGAGCAGAATGCCGTCATATTGTTCCAGTATGCTCCCGTCCGCGTCCAGAACCGATTTCATGACGAGCTCCCCGCCTTCCTCCTGCACCCCTTCCGCAATCGCTTCGGCCATCTCCTCCGTGTTCCCCGTCATGCTGGCGTATACCATTACGATGCTTGCCATTCCTGCACTCTCCCTCGAACTTGAATTCATGCAAGGCTGCACTCCCGCGAACGGGATCTTTTGTATGATTTATGACCATGATCTGAAGCCATGCGCGCGCACATTTATTAGAATAATTGATAATGATTATCATTGTCAATATTGTTTTAGCCTTTTTCGGGCTAATCTGCACTTTGCTGCGAGCGGAGAAGCAAGCTTAGCCGGCGGCCGCCGAACTTCACGTCGGGCTCGAAGTCCGCGTCAGCGTGCCAACTCCGCGTCGGGATCGAGGTCCGCATTACCGAGCTAACTCCGTGTCGGGGTCGAAGTCCGCATTACCGAGACTCCGCGTTACCGTGCGAACCCCGTGTTGACGTTTCGGGCATCACGTAAGCGTGCGAAGTCTGCGTTAATGCTGCCCCTCCCGCGGGCACACCCAGGCACATGAGGCGGTCCGCTCCCCCGATCATCAGGTTGTGCGCCCCTCCCCAAGCACATGAGACGATGAATTCTGCAAAAAATGCAACATTTTCCGCATCCTTCGCACTTGTGGAAGAGGCGAACTCTCTTGATTCTTTTGCGGAATCCGAATCCGTTTCGTACCCGGCACGATGCTTTTGGCGCCTGTTCGATTCCCCGCCGGGAGCCCGCGGGAACGGCTCCGGCTCGAATTGGAGCCCGTAGGATCGGCGCGAAAATGCCAAGCGGGTCAGGAGCACGGGAACAGCCGTAGCACGGAGCCAGCCTGACGCGCGGAACCTAGCCTGGGGCACGGGCACCAGACTGACGCGCGGAACCTAGCCGTGGCACGGCACCAGCCCTATTTCGCGCTGGATGCCTATTGCAAGCGATAAGGCCGCTTCCTTTTTCACTGCGTTTCGGTGATGCTGTTCTGCCGGCGAAGCGTTACAGCCAGCAGCGTCCCGGACAAGGCGAGCATCAAGACGGCAGCGAGGCCGTACGGCAGATGGACGTCGATGCGGTACAAGCCGGTGCTCAGCAATGGAGCCACGACAGCAGCGAGGCCTTGCACCATGCCGACGAGGCCGGCGATACCGCCTTGCTGGTCTGACGATACGGCCAGCGAAGCGCCGGTCATAAAACCGGTCATCATCAGCCCTGAGCCGATGCCGAAGAACAAGTAGGCCGCATAGAAGACAGTCAGCTTGGCAAAAAGCAGCATGAGCGCAAAGCTCCATACAAGCAGCAGCGCCCCCCACAGCATCGTCCGCCGGGGATCGCGCTGCGGCCGCTTCATCAACAGTCCCTGCGTGGCAATCATCGCAATGCCGCAGATCATGAGCCCGAAGGATACGAAGCGGGCGGTCTCCTTCGTTGTCAGCGACAGCAGGTCCTGAAAGTAAAAGCCGCCGACGACCTGCAGAGAGACGATGCACAGCATAACCGCCATGCCCGACAGCAGGTAGATTCGCAAGCCATGCTGCAGCGGATGGATGCGGGGCGAACGGACGATTGCGGCAGCCTTGCGGTTCGGCACGGCAAGCAGCACCGCCGCAATGGCGATGAGAGGCAGCAGCGCGCCGGCATACAGCGGCCAGATCAAGCCGATCAGCGCCAATACTCCCGCGATGGCGGGCCCGAGCACCAGCCCGAGCCCGTTGGCGGCGCCGATCAGCGCCATGCCCGCCGACCGGTCGCGCTCATCCGTAACGTCGGCCATATAAGCTTGCGCGGAGGAAGGCACCGCCGGAATAAACACGCCGATCAGCGTTCTGGCCGCAAGAAGCAGCGCCAGGAGAAGGCCGCCGCTCAACACGTCTTGAAGCCCCGCATACGCTACGCCAGTGAAAAATACATAGCTGACAAACATCCCGACGAACCCGGCGACGATGACCGGCCTTCTGCCGTACCGGTCGCTCCACCGGCCCCATAGCGGCGACATGACCGCCATCGCGACCGAGCCCAGCGAGATAATCAACCCCGAGTGGATTTCGCTTAGCCCCAGCTCCCGCACGAGCGGAGGCATCACGGGCGCGATAATCATCAGCCCGACCATGGCGATGAACACGCTAAAAAACAAACCAAAACGAATCGTTCCCATTAATGTCTGCACCTCCGGCATTTCCGGCGGCGAGCGGCGCTTTCGGATACCGGTACAGGGCCGGCTTTCCGGTTCTTCACGATTATGATTATCATTCTCAATCATGGATAAACAGCACCGCTTGACGCCTTTCATGCTTCCATTGTACAGAACGGGATGCGAGCCTGCCGCTCCCGGACGGATCGTCTTTGACGGCCGGCGGATTTATCGATGCGTGAGCAGCGGCCCTCTGTCTCCCCGCAGGCATTCACTCGGATTGTATCCGAACGTCTGGCGGTATGCGGACGCAAAATGGCTTAAATTCCGGTATCCGACACTGACGGCCGCTTGACTGACATTGACTTCGCCCTCCTCCAGCAAACGGCGGGCTTCGCTCATCCGCAAATGGCGGATATAGCCGAAGACGGTCGTGCCGAACAGCTCTTTGAAGCCCCGCTTCAGCTTGAAATCGTTGAGGCCGACCGACCGGGCTAATGCCAGCAGGCTGGGGGGCTTCCGAAAGCTGTCATGGAGCAGCTCGCGGGCGCGGTGCAGGCAGCGAATATCGTCCGATGACAGCTTGAGGCGGGCGCGCCCGGCAGCTTCGCCTGTTCCCGCTTGAGCGAGATGGCTGGCGAGCAGCTCGTAGCATTTGCCCTCGAGATACAACGGGCGCAGCGGACCGGTATACGGGCAGTCCCTCAGCTGCTCGAACAGCTTGGCGACCTGCGGTTGAGCGGCCAGCTGGCGAGCGTACATTCCGCCGCCGGACAAGCGCCGCAACTCCTCGCCCAGCGTCTCGTAACGGCGCAGATCGATGCGAACCTCCATATGGGACAGCGGAGCGGCCGAACTCAGCTCCGCATCCACGCGGCACTTCTCCAGGTACAAAAGCGTCGATACGCCAGGGGCCATTTCGCAGCGTGCCGCGCCGTCTCCCGACCACGTTCCGTAACCGGATATCGTGTAGGAGATTTCCAGATGAGGGTACTCCGTCTGGATTCGCATCGCCAGCGGCTTGGTCAGGACGCCCTCGTACCGGCTGATCTCGAGCCCGCTGCGCAGGCAGGCGCGCGTCGCTTCGGCGGAACCGCAGGGGAGCGGCAGCGCATATGAACGCTCGCTTTTGGCCTGATCCTCCGCAAGCGGCCGGATGTGCGGATGATCGTACATAGAGTCCAGATTATGCGTAGTCAATCGAAAATTCACCCGATGTCCCCCCTTTCGTATCTACTCCGAATAATAACAGGCTTGCAAGCCTGTTTCCATACCTCCCTGTCAGCCGCGTCGAACAATTCCGCTCATGCGGCGGTTGGCCGCCACCATGCGGTTGGCCGCCGCCATGCGGCTAACCGCCCGCTGAGAGTCGCGCGCGGGACGGATCCTCGCCGCCATACCAAAAGGAACCGGGCGACACGCCACCCGGTTCCATCCTTGTCAATTCAGCGCGGCCAGCTCCTCGAGGAGCCGCTCGATCGTTTCGCCGGATACGCGCAGCATAGCGTTCTCGCGAAGCTGCTGCAGCGTAAGAGGCCTGGCGATGCTTAGCAGCGCCCCGCCGAGCAGGTGCGGTGCATGGCGTCGGACCGCCTCGGCCGCCTGCTCATCCATCAGCAGCTCGCTCAGCCGCGTCTTCTCGCTGTACGTTGCGCGGAACAGCCCTGCAGCCTCGTACGCAAAGCGGTATGTTCCGGAGCCGACGGCGACGCGCAGCCCTTCCGGCACCGGTTCCACGGCCAGAATGCCGTCCGCCTCCCGCAGCGGAACGCCGCTTTCGGTGACGCGATCTGCCGTCGCGCCGCGCAGGATCACCTCGGCCGTCGCGTTCGCGGGAACGGTCGCGGCGACTTCCAGCCGGGAGTCGGCGACCCGCCAGGCCGACTCGATTCGGCCGTACATGGAGCGATACGCCGCGCGGGCGTGCGTCAGCAGCGTGGAGCCGAACAGCGGGGCGATCCGGATGCGCTTGTATGCGGGCGCGGAAGGGTCCATATCAAGGCCGGCGACCTTGCGGTACATCCAGTCCCCGATCGCGCCGTACGCGTAATGGTTGAACGAGTTCATGTCGTCGCTCCAGAACGAGCCGTCCGGCTTGATACTGTCCCAATGCTCCCAGATCGTCGTCGCGCCCTTCGAGACGGAATACAGCCAGCCGGGATAGCTTTCCTGCAGCAGCAGGCGCACGGCCGTCGTATGATAGCCGCTGTTCGACAAGGCGAAGCACAGATGCGGCGTACCGACGAAGCCTGTCGTCAGATGATAGTCGTTCTCGACGATCATGCTGTTCAGATCCTCCGCCACCCGCGCCTTCACTTCATCTCCGACGAGATCGAAGGCGAGCGCCAGCACATGCGCCGTCTGGGTCGGCGAAGCGATGCGCCCGTTCTTCGTGACGAATTCGTCGCGGAACGCCTGCACGATCCGCCGGTGCAGCTCGCCGTACCGCTCGGCATCTTCGCCTTGGCCGAGCACGCGAGCCGCATCGCGCACAATGCGCGTGGAATGCGCATAGTAAGCCGTCGCGATCAGCGCGGTCGGCGTCGCCCCGACATAGCTGTTCTCCTTGGCGTCGAGCGCCAGCCAGTCGCCGAAGTGGAAGCCGGTGTCCCACATCTCCTCCCGCTCCCCCTGGGCGCGGATATATTCGACCCAGCGCTTCATGCTCTCGTACTGCTCGGCGAGAAGGCGCAAATCGCCGTAATATTGATACACGGTCCACGGGCAGATGACCGCGGCGTCGCCCCAGGCCGCCGAGTTCGCGCCGCCGACGATGTCGGGCACGACGAACGGCACGCCGCCGTCCTCGTGCTGCTCGGCCTTCAGGTCGCGCAGCCATTTCGTGAAGAACGGCGCGCCGTGGTAGTTGAACAGCGCTGTGGCGATGAACACCTGCGCGTCGCCGGTCCAGCCGAGCCGCTCGTCGCGCTGCGGACAGTCGGTCGGCACGTCGAGGAAGTTGCCGCGCTGCCCCCAGCGGATGTTGCGCTGCAGCTGGTTCACCCGTTCGTCGGAGCATTCGAATTCGCCGGTCGGGGGCATGTCGGAATGCATCACTTCGCCCTGGAATGCGTCCAGCGGCAAGCCGTTCTCCTGCCCCGGGAAGCCTGTGACCTTCACGTAGCGGAAGCCCATGAACGTGAAGTGCGGCGCGTACGATTCCTCGCCCTCGCCCTTGGCGATGTATGTCACCGTCTGCCTGGCCGGGCGCAGATTGCCGAAGTAGATGTTGCCGTCCTTGTCAAGCACCTCCGCATGGCGCAGCTCGATGCGCGTGCCCGCAGGCGCGCGGACGGTCATCCGCACGCGGCCGACCATATTTTGCCCCATATCGAGCACATGGTCTCCGGCCGGCGTCACGAAAGCCGCGATCGGGCGGATAGTCTCCGTCACTTTCACCGGCCAGTTCTCCTGGGGAACCAGATGATCGTAGGGAAAACCGACCTCCTGCACGTCTGCCCATGCCCCGTCATCGAACCCCCCTCCGCTCCAGCCCTTCTGCTCGAGCCGGGCGTCGTACGACTCGCCGTGATAAATGTTCGCGTACTGCACCGGACTGAGCGCCGCCTTCCAGAGGCGGTCAGTGGCAATGATCTCCTCGCTCCCGTCCTCGTAGCGGACATACAGCTCGGCGAGCGCCGCCCTGCATTCGCCGTACATGTAGTTGCGTCCTTCGAAGCCGAGCCCGCCGCGGTACCAGCCGTCGCCGAGCAGGATGCCGATGCCGTTGCTGCCCTCCCGCAGCAGCCCGGTCACATCATACGTCTGATACTGCAAGCGGCGGCGATAGCTGGTCCAGCCGGGAGCGAGCAGGTCGCCCGATACTTTCGCACCGTTCAGATACAGCTCGTATACGCCTGCCGCCGTCGCGTAGACGCGCGCGAAGGCGATGCCCGGGCGAAGGCTGAAGCTGCGCCGCAGCAGGAACGCCGGCTCGGCGTCCGCCGGAATCGCCCTTTGGTCCGGCGTGATCCACTTGGCGCGCCAGGCGGACGCGCCGCAGATCCCAAGCTCGAGCGTGCCTTCCTCGCTCCAGCCCGACGCGTTGCCCGCCTCATCCCAGGCCATGACGCGGTAGCGGTAAGGCGTCCGCGCCGCCAGCTTCGGACCGCCGTATTCCACATGGACGGACCGGTCCGATTCAACCCGTCCGCTGTCCCAGAGCGGTTCCCCGAAGCCTTCGGGCGCGGCGACCTGAATGCGGTAGGCCGCCTGGCGGACGCCTCTGCGCTGACCGGCATCGAGCACCCAGCTGAAGCGCGGAACGGCCGTTTCGACGCCGATCAGCCGGGTGCGGTATTCGCAACAAATCGATTGGATATTCAGCTCGGACATGTCTCCCATTTCCCCTTTGCTCAAAGTCGGATGCTTGTTGCTCAATTTGTATGCTTGCAACTAATCCGCAGGTGCTGCGAACAAACATGCGGATGCCGCTGGCCTCATCCCTTGACAGAGCCTGCCGTCATACCGGCCACGATGCGCCGGTTAAAGAACAGGAACAGAATAAGCGGCGGAATCGTAATCAGCAAAATGTTCATAAACAGCAGATTATACTGCGTTACGTACTGGCTCTGGAAATTGTACAGCGTCAGCTGGACCGTCGCGTTCTTCGAGCCCGGGAGGAAATACAGCGGATTCGTAAAATCGTTGAAAATCGAGACCGACGACAGCACGATAATCGTCGCCGTCACCGGCTGCAGCAGCGGCAAAATAATGCGAAAAAACAGGCGAAAGCCGCCGCAGCCGTCGATCACCGCCGCCTCGTCGATCTCGCGCGGCAGCGCCGCCATAAAGCCTCGATACAGCAGCACCGAGAACGGAAAGCCCAGCGCCACCTCCACCAGAATGAGCCCGAAGAGCGTCTTGAACAGCCCCAGACCGTCCAGCACCCAGATCGTCGGCACAATGGCCGGCGGAATTATCAGACCCGCGAGAATCAAAAAGTTAAGCAGCGGCGTTGCCCGGCTGGTGCGCCGCTGCAGCACGAAGCCGGCCATGGCGCACAGCAGAACGAGCAGCGCGATGGACGCCACGGTCAGCACAGTGCTGTTGAAAAAGGCGCGCAGCAGCATGTAATCCCTCGCCACCACTACCGTTTTGATATTTTCCCAAAATTGCGGCGCCGTCGGCCAGCTCAGGTTCAGCATAGCCGCTTCCTTCTCATCCTTGCCCGCATTGACAATGATGAAATAGAACGGAATCCAGAAGGCGACGATCGTAAGCGCGATGCCGAGCAATTCGATAACGAACTGTCTGACGCTTCTCACAGGTCCACCTCCTTGCGGTTGAGATACGTATAGAGCGGAAAGGCAAGGGCGGTGACGACGAGAAACAGAATGACGTTGCCCGCCGTGGCGAGGCCGTAGAAGCCGCCTTGATACTGCTTGTAAATAATCGATGCAATGAGGTCGGTTGTAAATCCCGGCCCGCCCTTCGTCATCGCCCAGATCAGGTCGAACGAGCGAAGGCCGCCGATAAAGGACAGAATAATGACGGAGTTCATGGCAGGCCGGCTGAGCGGCACGATGATGTTCCAAAATTTGTTCCAGCTGCTGCCCCCGTCGATCTGCAACGCTTCATAATATTCGTGCGGGATCGACATAATGCCTGCGATATAGATGACGGTGGCGATGCCGACGCCCTTCCAGACGTCGACCAGGGCGACCGACATCAGCGCCAGCTTCGGATTGCCGAGCCAGTCGGGGCCTTCGATGCCGACGGCGGCCAGCGCCGTATTGATGATGCCCTGCGTCGGGTGCATCATCATGCTGAAGGTAATGCCGACGGCGATCGTGCTGACCAGCGTAGGAAAAAAGATCACCGAGCGCAAATAATCGCGGGTGCGCAGCTTCGTGGTCAGCAGCACGCCGAGCAGCAGGCCGAGAACGACCTTGAGCGAGCATGTGACGACGGCGTAAATAAGCGTATTCTTGAAGCCGATGCTGAGCGATTGCTCGCGAAAAAACATCACGAAGTTTTCCAGACCGATGAACTCCCACTCCGACAAGTTCCAGCGCGTCAGGCTGAAGAAGAACGACATGACGGTCGGGAGGATGAAAATGATGAAATAGATGACGGCCGCAGGCACCAGAAACCAGTGCGAATACGTCCGTTTCATGACGCTGTTCATGCGCTTCTCTCCTAAGCTTCCGGAGCCCGGGCCAGCCCAGCGGTCCGCGCTATCGGGCTGGGCTCCTGATGTATGGGCGGCGGGGCGGGGATGCCAGTGGAGCGGCGCCCACCCCGAGATTCACCGCGATGACGGCAGCAGCAGTGGACGGCTTGATGCCGGGCAGACGGCCGGGCTTACCAGCCGCTCAGTCCCAGCTGCTTCGCCTGCTTCTCGACGTCCCTGTCGTACGCTTCCGCGCCTTCCTTCGCCTTCTTGATGCCTGTGCCGACTTCAACGGTAATCTGCTCGAGGCTCGGGCCTTTGACAGGAGAGACGAATTCCAGCGCGGGCGCCGTCTTGCCGCTGTCGAAATACGGCAGCATATCCTTGACGAGCGCCGGCACGTCGTCCGGCATCGACGCCCCTTTGATCAGATAAGGGCCTGTCGGCATCGACACCGATGCGGACGCCTTGACGCCCTCGACGGAGGCGACAAAAGCCAGAAACTGCTTGGCTTCCTCGATATGCTTGCTTTCCTTATAGATGTAACCGCCTCCGGGCATCCAGATCGTCAGGCCGTTCTGCTCCGCAGCGTCCCCCGGCTGGGCGAAGAAGCCGATGTCGTCCATCTGGTCGGGGAAATTTTGGAGCAGCGTCGGCGTCGCGGACGACAGCATCGGATAGTGCGCCCCGCTGCCCTCGGCCAGCATCTTCAGACCGGCGTCGTAGGTCGTCGCCAGAAGATCCTTATTCAACAGGCCTCGGTCGTTAAGCTCCTGCAGCTTCTCGAACGCGCGGAGCATCGCCGGCGTATTCGCGTTCGTCGCCTTATGGGCCGTGAAATCGTCGGCGAACGACGGCACCTGCGCCTGCACGTTGTAGAAGTCGGCCAGCACGACGACCTGGGACGTCCACGTATCCTTGTAGGTGCCGATGATCGGCGTTATGCCGACCGCCTTGATTTTTTCGCTGTTCGCCATTAATTCCGCCCATGTCGTCGGCACCTTCAGGCCGAGATCGGCGTAGATCTTTTTGTTGTAGAACCAGCCTCCGGCCGTCGTCGAGCCAATCGGCACGCCGTAGATTTTGCCGTTATAGGTCACCGTCGGCTTGAATGAGTCGAGCACATCGGCCTGGAACGGCTCGTTCGTCAAATCGAGCAAATTTTTTTCCGGAGACAGCGCCTGCATGAGCGAGCCGGAATTGTAGAAGAAGACGTCTGTCATATCTCCCGTCGCCAGCCGCGTTTTGACGATATTATCCCCTTCGGAGCCGCCCGGGCGGGTCTCCAGCTCGATTGTAATGTTCGGGTTGACCTGCTTGAACGCCTCGATGTAGGCATTGGCGGAATTCACGGTTTCCTGCGCATTGTCCACGAGAAGCGAAATGGTCACCTTCTTGCCTTGTCCTTGAGCCCCGCCGGAGCCTTCGCTTGCTCCCGCATCGCCGTCGCTGCAGGCGGCAAGCGGAAGGGCGAGCAGCAGCGTGCACAGCGAGACGGCGAACGGCTTGATCGCCGCCGTCTTCATGCCCTTTGTTTTCATGGTCAACTCCCCCTTGGTGCGTGTTCCGTCCGTAAAGACGGTTTTCTTTTCGTTCAATGATTATTGTATAGTCCGAAGACCCGAACTGTAAGCGCTTCATTATTTGGGTGAACGTCCGATTTTTTTAGATCAGCACCTATGACTCGCGATTCCTTCCGTCATCGGTCGCCACCTGCGGGATTGAAAATTCAGCGTGTGGTTGCCGCTGCATTTTCAAGATTTGGCACCTATGACTTGTGATTCCTTCCGTCATCGGTTGACACCTGCGGGATTGAAAATTCAGCGTGTGGTTGCCGCTGCATTTTCAAGATGGGGATACGGCTTGAACCGCAGCGTCACGCTCGTCCCTTCGCCCGGCCTGCTCCTTACCTTAAGAGAGCTGTCCTCCCCATAATACAGCTTGAGCCGTTCCCGCACGTTGCGCAGCCCGTACCCCTGCTCCGTCCGGGCCGGATCGTCCATGCCGACGCCGTCGTCCTCCACCGTAAAAATAAGATAGGAGCCGTCCCTTGCGCCGGTGAGCCGGATCGTCCCGCTTCCGAGCTTCGGCTCGAGCCCGTGGTAGATGGCGTTCTCGACGAGCGGCTGCAGCAGCAGCTTCAAAATATCCATGGCCAAAATCGACTCCTCGACCTGCTCCACATACCGGAACCGATGATGAAAGCGGATGTTCTGGATGCGCAAATAATGCTCGATATGCTTCAGCTCGTTGTATACCGGAATCGTCTCCCGGCCTTTGTTCAGGCTCAGCTTGAAGCTCTCCGACAGCGACTCCGCCATCTGGGCGATCGGTTCGCTTCGGTGCAGCACCGCCATCCAGTAGATCGAATCGAGCGTATTGTACAAAAAATGCGGCTTGATCTGCGATTGCAGCGCGCGCAGCTCAGCCTCCCTTTCCTTGAGCTTGGACCTCATGAGCTTCGCATTCAGCTCGTCGTTCTCGCAGGCGACCCTGCGGAATGTCTCGGCGATCACGCCGACCTCGTCCTTGTCGAAGCTGCCACCCAAATCTTTTATGCCCATCGTCCAGTCCAGCATCATTTTCTTCAAGCGCAGGAGCGGCCTGGTGACGGTCCCGGAGATCAAATAGGACAGCGCGAGCGCAATGACCGCGAATCCCGCGGCGATCGCCATGGTGGCCCAGCGAATGTTTTGCGACTGCTTAAGCAGCTCCTTTGCCCGCACCAGATGAAGGAACGTCCAGCCTGTCGTCTGATTGTACACCGGATTGATCAGGTAGCCCTCGTTCTGAAGGCGGCCGATCGCTTCCTGAACGCTTCCGCTGCCGTCTGCTGCCGCTGCGGTCGCCGATTCGCCGTACACCGCCTGGACAGACCCGTGACTGTCGTCGATGACCATATACGAGCCGTAATCGTCGGCTGTGCCGAACACTTGGCCGAAGATCGCCTTCGAGACGTTCACGATCAGGATGCCGATCGGCTGCCCTTCCGTATCTCCGGAATGTCTGAACAGCTTGACGGTCGAGAACGCCTCGTCCGTTTCCCCGAACAGATCCTTCGGATAATACACGACTTTGCCCTTGCTCGCGTATGCGCTCCGGTACCAATCGGCGCTAACCATGCGGCCCATTTTGCCCGGCCCTTCATAGACTCCCGCATCGTCCGAGCGGCCCGAGCAGTAGGCATTCAATTGCAGATCAAGCAGACAGATCGATTTGACGTAACGGGTATCGGAATAGGTGGCGCTGATCAGCCGCTGCAGCCGCGTAGATAACCGGACGCCTCCGCTGTCCGGCTGAATCATCGGGTCGCTGCCCCTGCTCAGCTGCTCGCGAATCGCTTCATTGACGACGATCGAATAATGCAGGTTATTGATGCTGCGCAGCAGCAGGTCGGCCATGTCGCTGGAGGTTCGCAGCCGCTCCCGGTTCGTCTTTTCGTTCAGATCCATCAGCGCGTTGTTCGCAACATTGAAGGAAATATAGCCGACCAGCATGATCGAGGGGATGGACAGCGCAATCATCGCAGCCAGGAAACGGTGGCGGATTTTGCCAAAACGAAACCGCTTTCCAATCTTCGCACTCAGCATCGTTGCATCATCCTTATTTTCCGGTCCGATGGGCGTCCCGATATTGTCCTGGCGTCGTGCCGACCGTTTTTTTGAACAGCTCCGTAAAATGCCGGTAATTTTGATAACCGACCCGCTCGCTCACCTCGTTCACGCGCATGCCGCTGCGCAGCATCGCTTTGGCGCGCTCCATTCGCAGACCGGTTAGATGCTTGATATAGGAGATGCCCATCTGCTCCTTGAACAGCAGGCTGAAGTAAGCGGGATTGAGGCCGACGTGCTCGGCCAGCTCCTGCAGCGAGACGTCCTGCCCGTACCGCTCGTCCAGATAGCGGAGCGCTTTCTCGATGGCGGCATGCCTGCATGCGCGCCTCACCCCTGCCGCCCAGGTTAGCGCGGCCTCCAGCTTGTCGCGCAGCCAGCGGAACATCTCTTCCCGGGCGCGCATCTCATGCAGCTCGCGATGGTCCACTGCGCCGAGCTCGCGCAGATCGCACCCCGTTTCTTTGGCGACCTCGAGGCCGAGATAGGCGAGCTTCAATAGCTCCTGCTCCACCCGTTCAGGGGGCAGCTTTTGCTCCATCGTCCAGGCCGCGAAATCGTCCAATGCGCGGGACAATCCTTGCCGATCGCCCGTCCTTAAGGAGACGATCGCCGCCTCCTCGTGCCGCGTCAAACCCGGAGGAAGCTGTTCGTCCCTGCCTTCGACATCCTCGATCCGCGTCCAGCCGCTTTCCTCCAGAAATTGGCCGTACCGCAGCGCCCGCAGCGCTTCCCGGTAACTGCGCGAGGCGCCGCCAAGCGATGCGTACGTCCGGCCTGACCCGAACGCGGACCGGGCCGAGCCGGACGCTTCGATCAGCGCATCATGCAGCGCCTCGGGCGGCAGCTCCCGATGAAGCGCGACCGCCAGCCGTTCATTCCCGTTCGTCACGCCGATGATGCGGTAAGAAGGATGTTCGGGCAGGGCCGGACGTTCCTCTGAAAACGCGAGCACGGTGACGCCCGCCACGTTCGCCCAGTCCTCGCCGTATACGTCCTTCCATTTGCCTTCCGCCCGTTCTCCGGCCAGAAGCAGGTCAAGCGTCGCTTTCTCCAGCAGATCGCTTCGGCTCGCTTCTAATTTTTTCTTCATCTCGCCGAATGCCTGCTCCTTGCCGATCCGGTTCATTGTCCTGCGCAGCGCCGCTTCGATCTTGGATACGGTCACCGGCTTCTCCAAATAGTCGATGACGCCGAGTCCGATGGCACGGCGCACGTACTCGAATTCGTTGAAGCCGCTGAATACGATGAACATCGTCTCCGGCGACTCGGCCGCCGCCGTCTCGATCAGCTGCAGCCCGTCCATCCCGGGCATCCGGATGTCCGTCAGCACAATATCCGGTTTACACGCCCGCAGCAGCTGCAGTGCCGACACGCCGTCCTCCGCCGTGCCGGCCAGCTCAACCCCATACCGACTCCAATCGATCATCTGCCGAAGACCTTGGAGCACGATATATTCGTCGTCAAATATAACCGCTTTCAACATGATCGTCTCCCCCCTGCTCGCAGCGTTGCCTACATTATAACGTTGATCGAAGCGATCGGATATGTCCTGTAAAGGCGCGCTGTCCCGTAGGTATGGGACTCGCTTCCGGCGGGCGAATTCCTGGCCGGCCCCGGACCTGCGCTAACCGTATGCATGAAGCCCGCCCTTCTACCAGCATAATCAAGGAGCGGCGGCGCGCCTATGGCGGATATTTTTGGGACGATGTCCGGATTTTTTGGAATGTGGCGGCCTGGGAACCGGCCCCCTGCATTCAACGGGAACCGGCTTCCTATAGCCGCGGCAGCGCCCCCTCCTCCTGGAGCTATTGCGCCGCATACGGCTCGGGCGAGCGTCTCATGTCAATCGCGGGCAGGCGGCTTTTTTCGAATAACCCGATATCCATCCGTGTCATTCGTCCAATCCAAATCACTGCGCGCTCATATATTGTTTTTGTAGTCAATGCAAAGGAGGTGGCAAACGATGAGCGCATACGGTGGTGGCTTCAATTGCGGAGGCTTCGGCTTTACGAGCGTCGGCGTGATCCTCGTCCTCTTTATCCTGTTGGTTATCGTTTTGAGAGGTTTTGTTATCTGATTCACGGCATGGCCGTGCTTCAGGCGCATTCTCCCCTGCGATCAACACGCCGAGAGAAAGACGTCCCTTGCCCAGGGACGTCTTTCTTTGGCATTTACGCCGGCTCCAGTCTGACGATGCGATCAGCCCAATCCTTGTAGAAGCTCGCCTCGTGGGAGACGAGCAGCACGCTCCCCGCAAATTGCGCCAGCGCATCCCGCAACGCGCTTTTCGCCGCAGCATCCAAATGATTCGTCGGTTCGTCCAAAATCAGCACATTGCAAGGGGCCAGCAGCAGCCGGCACAATTTCACCTTCGACTGCTCGCCACCGTAAAATTCAATTTGGGCAGCAAGGGCGCGCGGTATCCGACCTCCAGGTCGCAAACCGAAAGAGCCGCTTGCGCCGATAGCGGCAATTCGCGAAAACGAATCGGCGGCGATTTTGCCTATCCGGCTTGCGAACGCTTTTTCAAAAAGACGATTCAGACGATGAATCCGGGAAGCTTCACGCTCCCCGATTAAGCTCCGTACAACCCTTCATCGGATGCAGCTGTACGGAGCGGACTTTTCGCACGAGTTTCACATACAGAATATAAAGCACGTTCAACCACCTTCCTTATTCTGATGAAACAGTAACAAAAACCCTTTATAGGGGTCAACATCGGGAGGGGCCAAGTGATTGTCCCGTCCATGAAACAACCGGATTTTCCCGGCTTAAAGCGCGCACGTTTCGATCTCGAATCCCAAATCTTCAATCATCTGATGGTCGCTTGCCGCTTCCTGTCCCGGCGTCGTCAAATAATCGCCGACGAATATCGAATTGGCCGCATAGAGCGACAACGGCTGCAGCGAGCGAAGGCTCCCTTCGCGTCCGCCGGATAGGCGAATTTCTTTGCTCGGACAGATGAAGCGGAAGAGGGCGAGCACTTTGAGCGCCTTCAGCGCCGGCGTCCGAGACGAATTCCCCAGCGGCGTTCCCGGAATGGGGATGAGGAAGTTGACCGGCACCGAGTCCGCATCGAGCTCGCGCAAAGCATAAGCCACCTCTACTATGTCCCGATCGGTCTCTCCCATTCCGATAATGACGCCGGAGCAGGGCGACATGCCGGACGCTTTGATGGTCTTCACCGTCTCTACCCGCTGATCGTATGTATGCGTCGTTGTAATCGAAGAATAGTTCTCCCTGCTCGTATTCAGGTTGTGATTGTATCGATGAACGCCGGCTTCGGCCAGCTTCTCCGCTTGCCCGTCCCTCAGAATGCCGAGGCAGGCGCAAATCTTGAGCGGCATCGTCTCGCGAATTTCCCGGACGGCTTCGATCACCTGGTCGAGCTCCTTGTCCGTCGGTCCCGTGCCGGCCGCGACGATGCAGTATGTGCCGGCCTTGCGCTCCATCGCTTCGCGCGCGCCCGCCAGCAGCGTCTCCTTGTCGAGTAGGGAATACTTCTTGACCGGCGCCGTCGAGACGATCGATTGCGAGCAGTAGCCGCAATCTTCGGGACATAGGCCGCTCTTGGCATTGATGATCATATTGAGCTTTACTTTCTTGCCGTAGTAGTGCTTCCGTACCTCGAAGGCGGCGTGCAGCATCGGCAGCACCTCGTCATCGGGCGCCGCCAGCACGCCAAGCGCTTCTTCCTGCGTCAGCCGCTCCCCGTTCAACGCCTTTTGCGCCAGTTTCATCCAATCGGTTACGTGTTGTCCCATCGCTTTAACCTCTCCCCTCGCATCAATTGTCAACCCATAATATTTATTTATGGTTAACAATTAAACACGATTATTCTAGCAGACGCGATATTGTCTGTAAAGGTTACCGGGGAACATCGTCCGAAATGTTGCACAAAGTGCAACATTGAGCCGCAAGTCCGGTATACTCATTGGGATAAATGGGATGAGCCGGGCCGCCGCCGGACAGGCGAAATAAACCAGTAAGCCATGCCGACGAAGACCGCGCCGCCGACGATGTTGCCCAAAGTAACGGGGATCATATTATGCAGCCAGCCTGCCAGCGTGATCGTCTCCGGATGGCCCGGAAGCAGCCAGGACAGCGACAGCAGCGTCATATTGGCGACGCTGTGCTCGTAGCCGCTGGCGATAAACGCGTACAGGCACCACCAGATCAGCACGAGCTTGGCGATGTCCTCCTTGGTCCGCGAGGCCGTCCAGATGGCGAGGCAGACGAGCCAATTGCACAAGATGCCGCGGAAAAACAGCTCGGCGGCCGGAGCGGACATTTTTTTGGCGGATACGACGAACAGCAGATGGTCGGGCGCCGCTCCCTTGAACAAGCCGCTGCCCGTGACAAGCAGCGAGAGCAGGACGGCGCCGAGCAGATTGCCGGCGAACACAAGCCCCCAGTTCATCAGCGTTTCCTTGACCGTAGTGCGGCCGGCGAGCGTGCTCATCGTAAAAAACATATTGTTGCCGGTGAACAGCTCCGACCCTGCGAATATGACGAGCGTGAGGGCAATCCCGAACGACATGCCCATGACCATCGATTGCAGCGGCGACCCCGCAGCCATGAGCGGCGCGCCGACGCTGAAGATGAGAATGATCCCAAAGCCTACGTATGCGCCCGCCAGCATGGCCGCTGCCACATATCGCGGCAGGCTTGCGTTCATTTTCTCCTTTTTCTTGACGGCGGTTTCGATGATTCCTTCCACGTTCGGTGTATACATACCCGTTCCCCCTATCTCCTCGTTGCTGCTCATCAGGCCGGCGAGCCGGGGGGCCGGAATGCCCTGCCCCCGTTCCGCTAGATGGCGACCAGAACCGTTCCGTTGTCCAGCTTCACGGGATATGTGCTCACTTGTCCGGTGTCCGGGGCTTGCACAAGCCCTGTCTCCAGATCGATTTTCCAGTCGTACAGCGGGTCGAACAAAATATGCCCGGATACGATGCCTTCCGCGAGCGGACCGCCTTTCGGATGCGGATGGCGATTCTCGACAGCATAAATTTGCCCGTCGGAAGTGCGGAATACGGCAAGCTCCCGCCCTTCGACCTGCACCACCCTGCCGAGCTGCGGCGGAAAATCTTCGAGCCGCCCGACGGCGCAGTAAGTTCCGGATATCGTCTTCATGAAAGTCGCTCCTTTCGAGATGGGTTGGCACACCAGCCGGCGATGGGGCGGGTGCGCCATTTTCCAGGCACGCCCTGGCGGGCGCGCCGCTGCTGCGTGCTTGCGCGGGGCAGTCAGGTGCATTTGTTCCGGTTCGGATTCGCCGATTTGCACGCTGCGCCGCTCGCTTACGTGCGAGCCGATACCTCAAGCTTGCCGAACAAGCGGTCGCGGCTCTCGTCGTCGTTCAGCAGCTTTTTCCAGGGGTCCTCGACATACTGCAGCGCGAATTCGATCCGCTCCACGAGCCGCCGGCGCTCTTCCACGTCGTCCACGACCGCGGCTTTGATCGCATCCAGCCCGAGCCGTTCCACCCATTCGGAAGTCCGCTCCAAATAATTGCCGGTCTCCCGGTAATATTGGATGACCGCGCCGCATATTTCGATCAGCTCGTCATCCGTCTTGACCTTGCACAGCAGGTCCGCCAGTCTCGCCTTGACGCCGCCGTTGCCGCCGATGTAAATCTCCCAGCCTCCGTCGTTGCCGACGATTCCGATGTCTTTCGTGCAAGATTCGGCGCAGTTGCGCGGACAGCCGTTGACGGCCATTTTGAGCTTGGCGGGCAGATCGAGCCGCTCGAACTTGCGCTCCAGCAAGGCGCCCATGGCCATGGAGTCCTGCGTGCCGAAGCGGCAAAATGTCGAGCCGACGCATGTCTTGACGGTGCGCAGCGATTTGGCGTACGCATAGCCTGCCGGCATGTCCAGCTCTCCCCATACGCTCGGCAGGTCTTCCTTGGCTACCCCGATCAGATCGAGCCGCTGGCCGCCGGTTACTTTGACCGCCTTGACGTTATATTTGACCGCGACGTCGGCGATCCGCTTGAGCTGCTCCGGCGTCGTGACGCCGCCGTACATGCGCGGCACGACCGTGTATGTGCCGTCCTTCTGAATATTGGCGGCGAGCCGCTCGTTCACGAAGCGCGACTCCTGCTCGTCCTCATACGTATCCGGGTACAGCATGCGGAGATAGTAGTTGATCGCCGGGCGGCACTTCGAGCAGCCTTCCGGCCGGGCCCAGCCCAGCACGTTCATGACCTCCTTGGTCGATTGCAGGCCTTTGCGGCGAATTTCTGCGACGATCTCGTCCCGGCCCAGCGTCGTACAGCGGCATATGCCCCGCTTCGCCCCGGCGGTGAAGCCATCGCCAAGCACATGGCGCAAAATTTGCTCCACGACCGGCTTGCAGCCGCCGCACGAGCGCGTCGCTCCGGTGCACGCCCTGATCTCATCGACGCTCGTCAGCCCTTGATCGGCAATCGCGCTGACGATCGCGCCCTTGGTCACGCCGTTGCAGCCGCACACAATTTCGTCGTCGGGCATCGCTTCGATCGCTGCGGTCTTGGCATGCCCGCCGCAGCCGGCGCCTGTGAGCGACGCATACAGCTCGTCGGTCATCGCAGCGCCATTGCGGACGAGCCGCTGCAGTTCGGCGGCATCCGCGACGTCCCCGAACAGGACGGCGCCGACGATGCGGTTATCCTCGAGCAAAATTTTCTTGTACGTCCGCTTCCAGTCGTCTTTGCGGACGATCACCGCATGCTCCGGCCCTTCCATGAATTGCCCCGCGGAGAACACATCGACGCCCGATATTTTGAGCTTGGTCGCCACGACGGAGCCTTCATACGGCTGCGTTTGCACGCCGCTGATATGCCTTGCCAGCACGGCCCCCTGCTCGAACAGCGGCGCGACGAGTCCGTAGCAGACGCCGCGGTGCTCGGCGCATTCGCCGACCGCGTATACATCGGCCAGCGAGGTCCGCATGTAGTCGTCGACGAGGATGCCGCGGTTCACGGCGATGCCGCTGCCCACAGCCACCGCCGTATTCGGCCTGATTCCGGCGGCCATGACGACGAGCTCGGCGGCGAGCTCGGACCCGTCCGCCAGGCGCAGCCCCCGCACGCGCTCGTCCCCGTACAGCTCGGTCGTCTGCGCTTCCAGCCGGAAGCGGATGCCCTGGCGCTCCAGCTCCGCCTTCAGCATTGCGGCCGCCGGACCGTCCAGCTGGCGCTCCATCAGACGGTCCATCAGGTGGACGACCGTCACCTCCATGCCCAGCTGCGCGAGACCTTTGGCCGCTTCCAGCCCGAGCAGCCCGCCGCCGATCACCGCCGCCCGGCGATATTGCCCAGCGGCCTCGATCATCCGGCTGCAATCGGCGATATCCCGGAAGCCCACGACCCCCTGCTTGTCGATGCCGGGAATCGGCAGCATAATCGGGCTCGAGCCCGTCGCTATAATGACCTTGTCGTACGGCACGCGCGTCCCGTCTTCGGCGACCACCTCGCGGGCGGCGGCATCGATGCGCGCAACCGCCTTTCCGGCGTGCAGGACGATTCCATTATCAGCGTACCACCCCCAGTCGTTCAGCACGATGTCGTCCAGTGTTTTGCTGCCGTCCAGCACGTAGGACAGCATAATGCGGTTATAATTGGGGTGCGGCTCCGCGCCGAACACCGTAATGTCGAAGTGCGAGGACAGCTTCATAATCTGTTCGACCGTGCCGATCCCCGCCATGCCGTTGCCGATGACAACGAGCCTCTCTTTGTTCACACTCATCTTCTAGCGCCTCCTTCATGGTGGTGCAGTTGATAGGTTCAGTTTAGCGTTGGAAAGGCAGAAAGTATGTGATTATTTTCACATACTTTCGCATACTTTGCCGAGATTTGCGTGAACAATTCGTGACTTCTCCCCTTCGTACTGCACGATCACCAGCGGATGCTCAAACCAAATGCCCGGCAATGCTCAAAACGGTATGTCTGGGACGGGCACCGGTGCCGTGATGTTCTGCAGCGATTTCCTATGACCAACTACAAAATATCCGCGCGGCTGGAACCTCAGCCCCTGAGTCGAAACAGCTGAATGCTAACGCCGACGACAGATGCTATTTTTATGATTTCAACGCTTTTAAAAAAGTAAAGAAACTGAGAAACGCTATTTTGCCAGAAAGCCCGATTTTGTTCGCAAAAAATATGAAATAAGGTTCCTTATAAGCGTTACAATCCCAAATCGATCGTTTCGATCGGTTTAAGCTTTGTCACAAGCGTTAGCGCGGAGTTTCGACCGGTTTTGCCCCCTTGGCATTTCGATCGGTTTAAGCTTTGTGACATGCGTCCCTCCCTCGGCATAACGCTCTGTTAAGCGATCAGCACGGCATACTAGCGGCTGAGCATTTAAGCCGTTCGCTTTTTCGTTCCTCGATCAACGGTCTATCTGCCAGTTCCACGACCGGAGCGCCTTCCAGAATGAAGCGTTCGCCCGCACCGTTGTTCAAGTGGGCGATCACTTCGCGGATCGCTTGCCGCACTTTCTTGTAATCGACAAGCTCCCACTGCTGCAGCAAAGGAATGTACCTGGCGTCCCCCGAATTCGCAACCTTCTGAAGAAACAGCAGAATCATACCCTGATTGCGATCCTTGAGATAAGTCATATCCGTAACGGGAACCCCGGCCTCTACCCATGCCCTCCACTGCGCCAGCAGCAGGTCCGCCATCTGCTCCCGCTGGATTTCCCATCCCCGCTCCGTAAACACCAGCACCGGCATGTCCCCGTCCCGGCTGATTGCCAGATAATCGTGTTTAATCATCCAATCCACGCGCTCGGTAATGTTCGCCATCGTCAGCGGCCTGTAGTATCCGTACTCTGCACTGTCATCCAGTCCCAACGCCAACAGTTTTTTGTCGCGGGAGCCTTTCAATATTTTGACCAGCATCGTTCTTCCCGCGCGCCCGACAATGTTGTCGGCGGCATGAAGAATGCTGCGCACTTCCTCCTCCTTCAACGCAAGCTTGGCAGATGCCTCGTTCATTTCCATCCCACTTCCCATACGTATCATCTATCAATCTCTACTATTCAATCGCCTGTTAGCTATTATAGACTATACTATAGCTAGTTTATTAATGATAAGGAGAATTTTTCGATGCTGACTCCAGAGCTAATAAAACCGTATATCGTTCACCCTGAAGCCGCCGTGAGCCGCGCAGCCCTCGTTTATTTCGCAGAGAGCAATCTGTACGAGAACGATCCGACGCTTATGCCGCTTGTCCTTGAGAAGCTTCAACAAAGCAATAAGGAGGATCACCTTTCTTTATTTGGCGTACCGCTTCCCGCAATCCGCCGAAACAATCGAACAGATCATGGAGCTTTTGAAAAATCCGCGTCTGGATTCAAACACGGGGTTTCATCTCGCACAGATCCTGCTCCACAGCGACCTGTCTCTGCTTGAACCTTATAGGAGCGAGCTGGAGCAGCAGCAGTTATTCACGTTGAAGCACCAGCAGCGTATTGACATCCGCAGTATGCCGAACGATCAACTCTTCCAGGAGTTCGAGCGATATCTTAAAGAGTCGTACGGAAAATATTACAACGAAATCGACACGTTTTACGGCGATCAATTGGTCCGAGAGCTTGGCAGGCGCGCCTGCTTGGATGAAGCTTATATTTTGCACGAGTTGGATTCGTATAATCCCGATAACGATTTCGGCTACGATTACATCTATTATTCGCAGCTGGCCGGCGAGATGCGGCTGGAATCGGCCATCCCTTTCCTATGCGGCTTCCTCGGTTCGGATGATGACCTGCTCCCCGCCAAGGCGGCGGACGCATTGGTGCGTATCGGCACAGAAGCCGTCGTATCTGCGGTGTCCGAGCAATATGTGCGGAATCGTTCGCATGAGTACTTCGGTCTGTACGCTTCCGACATATTCGGCAAAATCAAATTGCCTTCTTCCGAAGCCGCTTTGCTTGCGCTGCTGCCGGAGGAGGACGATCTCACGAATGCTACAAACTTGGCAAACGGCCTCTGCGAGATCGGTTCCATCCAAGGCATTCCGTTGGTTCGGCAGCTGGTGGAATCCGGTTACGATGCCATGCACATGGATCTGAAAGAGTCGCTTTACGCCCACTGCATCATCGCGGGGCAACAGCTGCCTGAATTGGAATCGTGGAAGAGCGACCTGGAAGAGAAGCGGCAGAAGCGGCGAACAGTGCCACTCACCCTCGCTCCGCTGGTCCATTCTGACAAAATCGGCCGCAACGATCCTTGCCCGTGCGGCAGCGGCAAGAAATACAAGAAATGCTGCGGGAGCAATGCGTAATCCCATCCCCGCCATTCCCGGATGGCGGGGGACTCTTCGTTTACGGCGCAAAGGTTGTCTAATTGTCCATCTCTGTATATAATGACAATGATAATCATTATCGATTTAGATGGAGGATTAAGCACCATGAAGGCTATCAACCACCGCTTTCTCATTGTGGCGACGATGCTGCTGATGACTGTCATGTTGGCTGCTTGCGGCGCCCACAACGGGAACCAGACGACAGATACGGCGAACAAGGCGGCCGGCAACAACGGCAATGCGGAAGAACAGGCGCAGACGAGAATATATAAAGATTTTAATGGCGAGGAAGTGGAAATTCCGATCCATCCGCAGCGGATCGTCTCCATCACGCATTTGGGCGATTTGACGGCCCTCGGCGTGAAGCCGATTGGCGCCGGCTCGGTCGCTTTGGAAAATTCCGTTCCTTTGAAGAAGGAGCTGGAGGGCGTCGAGAATGTCGGGGACGTATCCGTCGAGAAGGTGCTGGAGCTTGCGCCCGACCTGATTATCGTTCCTACGTACCTGCCGGCGGAGACGGTTCTTCAGCTGAAAAAAATCGCTCCTGTCGTCACGCTCGCTACTGCTGGCTGGGAAGGCATCGATCCGCTGGACGAGGTGAGAACGGTCGGCGAATTGCTGGGCCGCGAGCAGCAGGCGGATGAATTCATTACCCGCTACAAGCGAAAAGTGGAAGAGGCTAAGGCGAAGCTGAGCGAGATCATCGGTCCGGACGAAACGATCGGCACGTACTCCATCTGGGCGAAAAACTTCTGGGTATGGCCGAAAACGCGGGACGCCGGCTATAACCTGTACGAAATGTTAGGGCTGAAGCCGCAGGCGAAGATCGAGCAAGAGGTATTCCCGGCGGGCAAAGGCGCGGATATTTCGCTTGAGGTGCTGCCTGATTACGCGGCGGACCATATGTTCGTCACCGTTTATGAGCCGGAGGGCGGATCCGAACGCGCGCAGGAGGTCATGGGCGGATCGATATGGAAGAGCATTCCGGCAGTGAAAAACAACCGCGTCTACATGCTGAACTACAAGGAATTCTGGATGGTGGACGGATTAAACCTGGAGAAGCAGCTGGATATTCTCGTTGACACGATCGTGAGCCAGCACCAGAAACAATAGCAGCGGGAATGCTGATGATGCGGATTTCGCTGTCATGGGCAAAATCCGCCTCTTCTTTGATCCGGGTATATGAGGACTCCGACTCTGTAGGCGTGTCAGCCAATGTTGTATTTTATACAACAAAAACGGGAGAATGAACCGCATGTGCAGGTCAATGTTGCAAAAAATGTACCATTTCGGGCGATTTCCCTCGATTTGAAGCCGATCGACCCCAAATTGTTGCACGAACTGCAACATTCCCCTCTCTTTTGGCGAAGAACGGGGAAAATGTTGCACTTTCTGCAGCATCCATCGCCCAACATCCACGAGGCGAGGGTAAAACCGGATAGGCAGGGTCACATTCCGCTTCTCCGTCATCCGGCTGACCCGCCTGCAGGGCGCGATCCGCGCCCGTACGATTATCGCAGCCGGAGTCGCCAGCCTCCCATTTTCCACTATTTGGATCGAATAAAAATCTGACGCCGCTCATAAGCGAATATAACCAGCAATCCCCCGAGTATCGCGCAAACCATGTACATGAACGAGTAAGAGAAGGCGTCGGCGACCGGTCCCATCATCACGCCGCCCAGCGAAACGCCCAAATCGGCCATGGCAATAAACAGACCGATCAGCACATTGCGGTTCGCCTGCGGCAGGACGAACGTCAAGTACGTAGTCAACGTCGGGTAAAGCAGCGCCTGCGCGATTCCCATGAGCACCGCGCCCGTATAGAACAAAGCGGCTCCGCCGGCGCCGGCCAGGCTGGTGCACTGCGCCGCCGCTGCGAGCATGGCCATCGTTCCCATGACGAAAGCCGAATGCCACTTGCCGTCCGAGGGAATCCTTTTCCGCCAAAGCCAGCGGGCCGCGACCAGGGCTCCAGCCTGCAGCATCAAATAAATCGCGGCATTGCCGTCCTTCATCTGCGCCGCATACAGCGGAATAAAGGCCGTCACCGCCCCGAAGACGACGGAGGCGGCCAGCATCAGGACGCTGCATTTGAACAAATGCGGATTTTTGACGAGCTGGCCCAGCGACTGCAGCATGGCTGCGCCCTGCCCCGGCTGGGCGGCCGCCGGCTTCTCCGCCCTCTCGCCCCTGGTGGCGCGAAAGCCTACGACACCGGTAAGAATGGCGAGCGCCGTCATCGCCGCCGCAAACAGGCTCATATCGCCCGCCTGCCAGATGCCCAGCGCAAGCAGCGGGCCGATCATTCCCGGCATGGAGGCGCACAGGGAATACAATGAAATCCCTTGGGACCGGTCCTTGTCCGGAAGCGCATCAATAATGCCGAGCTGCAGCGCCATGGAGAAAAAGGCGGTGCACACGCCCTGCAGCATCCGGGCGACGAAATAGCCCCCTAACCCGGTAAACGTGTACAGGATCAAGGCCAGTCCGTTGACGAGCAGAATGGCGCGCAGCACTTGCGCAGCCCCGTATTTTTGAATGATATGTCCCGCCCACGGCCTGAGCAGCATCGTCGTAAACAGATACGCCCCCATAACGAGCCCGATCGCCGTATTGGTAGCGCCCAGCGCATCGCCCTTAAGCGGAATGATCACATTCAAAATCGCATTAGCGCTAAAATACAGCAATGTCAGCAAATATAACCGCAGAAAAGGCCAAGACAAGGCTCCTTTCATTGTCGCTCGCTCCCTCCCCTTCTCCTCGTCTGCGCTTATCGTCCTTGCGGTTATAGCACAACCATCTCCAGCAATTTCCTGGCATACGCGGATTGCACATCCTTCAATTGTTCCACCGCGACGATCTCTTCGATCTGACCGCTGCGAAGGATCATCACTCTGTCGCAAATGTAAGCGGCGGCCCGGATATCGTGCGTGATGAAGATGTAGCTCATGCCGTACAGTTGGCGCAAGCTTCTCAGCAGCTCCAGCACCTGCAGCTGCACCGAGCCGTCCAGCGAGCTGACGGCCTCATCCAACACGATGAGCTTCGGCTCCGTGGCAACGGCTCTGGCAATGCACACCCGCTGGACTTCTCCCCCCGACAGCTCGTGCGGGTATTTGCCGCGGTAGGACAGGTCCAATCCGACCTGATGCAGCAGCAGATCGATGGCGCTGTGCCGCTCCCGCCGAGACAGCCCTCGCAGCTTCAAAGGCTCCAGCAAAGCTTGCTCCACCGTGTAAAAAGGGTTGATCGACGCGGTGTAGTCCTGAAACACGGCGCTGATTTTTCCCCTTCTCGCCCTGCGCTCATCGACCCTTCGGCCATCGAACGTAATCGTTCCCCGATCCGGCTTCTCAATCCCTAACAGCAGCCGGCCCAAGGTGGATTTGCCGCTGCCGCTTTCGCCGATGATGCCAAGGCATTCCCCCGGCCCGCAGGCGAAGCTGATGCTGCGCAGCACGCGCTGCCTCTCCCTGGAAAACATCCCGGCTTTCTTATACGACTTCTCCACGCGATCAACGCTCAGCAACGCCCCCGCCAACTCCTTCCATCATTCGTTGAAAATGCCGGTCCAGCGCCAGCTTCGAGGATACCAGGTAGCGGGTATACGCATGGCGGGCATCCGAGAAAATCGCTTCGGCCGCCCCTCTTTCCACGATCACTCCCGCTTTCATGACGATAACCTCATCGGCCATTGTCCTCACTATGCCCAGGTCGTGGGAAACCAAAATCATCGCGCAGCCCAGCCTGTCCCGCAATTGCGCCAGCTGCTCCACGACCTCGAACTGCGAGATCGTATCGAGCGCCGTCGTCGGTTCATCGGCGATGATCATGTCCGGTTCCAGCACGATGGCCAGCGCAATCATGATCCGCTGCAGCATGCCGCCCGACAGCTGATGCGGATATTGATTCAGAATCGCGGCCGGGTCCTTCAGCATGACGCTTCTCATCGCCATGACCATGCTCGCATCGCTTTCGCTGCGGCTCCAGCCGTAATGCTGCTTCAGCGTCTCCCGGAGATGGACGCCGATGACGCGCGAAGGATCGAAGGCGCGCATGCCGTGCTGCAAAATCATGCACATCCGCTTGCCGCGCAGCTTCCTCATGTCTTGTTCGGAAAGCTCGCTCACGTCGACTCCGTCAAACCGAATGCTTCCGGATTGGCGGATGGACGCTTTGTTCAATCTCATGACCGCCCTGCAGGTAACGGACTTCCCGCTCCCGCTTTCTCCGACAATCGCCAAACAGCTTCCCTGCCTTACCTGAAAAGAACTGCCGGGCACGATCACATGCCCCGTATCGCTGTCCCAAATGCGCAGATCGGACACTTCCAATATGTTCGTCAATGGATGAAGCCACCTCTTTTCCCGTTAACGCGTCAACGCTTCGGCAGAAGCAGCCGCCCCCGGCTGGCTGACACGGCGGCTCTTCAATTTAGGGTCTAAAGCGACTTGAAGCGCATCAGACAAGAAATTCATGCTGGATACGACGATCACGATCGCAAGTCCCGGCGCCAGCATGAGCTCCGGCCGGGAAAACATGACCGCCCTCGCTTCGCTCAGCATCATGCCCCATTCCGCATGAGGGGCCTGAATGCCCAGGCCGAGGAACGAAAAGCCCGATACTTGCAAAATCATCGTGCCGAACGAGCTGCTGGAAATGACCGCAATATCCGGAAGAGCAACCGGGACGATATGCTTCGCCATGATGCGGATGTGGCTAAGGCCGAGCGCTTTGGAGAACTTGACATAATCCGACTCGGCATATTGCAGCACGGAAGCCCGGATGACGCGGGCAAACCAGGCCCATTTCATCAATACGAAGGCAATCAAAATATTTTCCAGACCTGCTCCCAGCATGCCGATGACCGCCAGCGACATGACGTATCCCGGAAACGAGAGCATCACGTCGCATACCCTCATCACGACCGCATCCGTCTTCCCTCTGAAATAGCCGGCAGCGAAGCCGAGCAGCGCGCCGATGCATACCGACGCCGCCAGCGCCGCGAACACATACAGCACGCTCGGACGGATTCCGTAGATGAGCCTGGACAAGATGCAGCGCCCCAAGTGATCGTTGCCGAGCAAGTATTCCCACGATGCGGGCGCAAAATGCAGCTCCATATGAACCTCCTCCGGATCGTGCGGCGCCAGGAAGGGAGCGAAGATGCCGGCGATAACGATCGCGCCGATCACGGTCAAGGAAAGGGCGGCCAGCTTGTCTTTCCACAGTTGTTGGATAAGTTTCATCTAGAGCTCCTTTTGCAATTTGGGGTTAATCGCCGCCTGGATTATGTCGGACGCAGTATTAAGCAGCACGAAGGCTGCGGCCAAAACGAGCACGTAAGCCTGAATGACCGGAAAATCCCGGCCCAGAATGGAATTTACCGTCAGCGTGCCGAGTCCGGGCCAGGCAAAGACGTTCTCCACGACGACCGTGCTTCCCAAAATGATCGGGAGGGCCATGCAGAACACCGACACGGCCACCTGCAGCGAGTTTCTGATCATGCGCGCGGTAATTCGCCTCTCCGGCAAGCCGCACGCCCTGCCGTACAGCACGTAATCTTCGTGCAGCTGGCTTAGCATGGAGCTTCTGACGATGCGAAAGTAAATGCCCGCATAACTGATCGTCATAACGGCAACCGGCAAAACATAGCTGGCATGCGATTCCATTCCGCTCGTCGGCAGCCAGTCGAGCTTGACGGAGAAGCACCAGATAAGAAGGGCGGCCAGCCCGTAGGACGGCACGGAGGTCAGGAAGAAGGAGATTCCCCTGACCGATCTGTCCAATAGCTTCCCCTGCCGCAGCGCGCAGATGACGCCGAGCGCAATGGATAGCACGATAATGGCCGTCATCGATGCCAGCGTCAGCTTTAACGTATGCAGAAAAGCCGGCCCCAGCAGCGACCATACCGGCTTGCCCGTAACGTACGACTTGCCGAAATCAAGCTGCAGGCACGCCCCGAGCCAAGCGAAATAGCGGATCAGCAACGGCCGGTCCATTCCGAGCTCCGCTCTCGTTGCCGCCAGCAGCTCGGCGGTGATTTGCGGCACGCCTTGCGCCTGCAATACCGCTTCGGCCGGATCGAGCGGCGAAAGATGACTCAAAGCGAATGCGAAAAACGAAATGACGAGCAGCAAAGGAAGCGATAACAGCGATCGCCTGACGATGTATCGGCCCATGCCCATCTCCTTCTTCTTGTCGGTTTATTGAAAGTACATGCGCTCGAACGGCAGCTCGTATTGCGTTTGCTTGAAGGAGATACCCTGCAAGCCGGCCGGCGCCACGACGGTGATATGGCCGTTCGTCAGCGGAATAAATACGGCTTCATTGTGAACGATCGTTAATATGTCCGCGTATAACGATTGCCGCTCGGCCTCATCCGCGGATACCATCACTTGGCCGATTTTCCCGTGCAGCTCGTCTGCCTGAGAAATGCCGCTTGTCGTATGATAATAGGACGATTCGGACGTAAAAGCGGCGATCGTGCTCTGCGGATCGTACGCAAGACCCCAGGTTTGGTTGAACAGCAAATCGTAGTCGCCCGTCGCCCGTCTGCTCGCGATCGAAGACGATTCTTCGCCGACAAGCTCCAGCTGAATGCCGATTTTTTTCGCCGTGTTCTGGAGCAATTCGGCCTGCGTCTTTTGCGAAGCGGCATTGACGTCGTAATACAGCTTCATCGCGAGCGGTTTGCCGCCCTTCATTCGCACGCCGTCCTTCTCGCGAACCCAGCCCGCCTCGTCCAGAAGCTTGTTCGCCGCTTCCAAATCGTAAGCGCGCGGCTTAAGCTTTACATCGGCGTAAGGGATGTTGGCCGAGAACAGCGTGTTCGCCGGCGTTTCCGTGCCGTGAAAAATTTGCTTGCTGATCGTATCCCGGTCGATTATGTGCCAGATCGCTTCGCGAACGGCCGTTTCGTGAACGGGGCTTGCTGTTTTGCTGCTGTTGGCCACGATCATTTTCGTGTTCATCGGCCCGCTGCGGACAATCTGGTAATTGCCGGAGGCGGCCAGCTGCTCCATCGCTTCGATGTCGATGCTGTCCGCTCCCCGGTCATCCGTAAACACCAGGTCGACCTCGCCTTTTTGCAGCGCCAATAAGGTCGTTTCCCCTGCCGGGAGCACCTTCGCGGTAATTTTCTTGATTTTGGGCGCGCCGCCCCAGTAATGTTCATTCGCCTCGAACACGGCATACTGGTCGGTTTTATGCTCGGCGAGCTTGTAAGGGCCTGTGCCGTTATAGCCGCTGATGCCGTCTTTGGTGTGGCCGCCCACGAAACTTTTCGGCGAGACGAACACGTAAGGCCGGGTCATCGACAATTCGACCAACGTCGGATAATAAGGCTCCGACAGCACCAATCGGACCGCATGCTCGCCGACAACGTCGCAGCTTACGATCATCGTCGACAGCTTGATCCAGGAATGCTTGCCGGCATTGCTTTGCACGGCGTCGATGTTTTTCTTCACCGCTTCCGCGTTAAACGGCTCTCCGTCATGGAAAGTAACGCCTTGTCTCAGATGGAAGGTGTAGACTTTCCCGTCGTCGGAAATGTCCCACGATTCGGCCAGCAGCGGCTTGATGCCGTCCGGCGTATTTTCCACCAGCGACTCGTACACCATCCCCTGAGCCGGCATGGAGCCTAAATACAGATGGGGATTCATATCGCTGATGTCCTTCGTTACGGCGAACACAAGCGCTTCGGCTTGATTCGCTGCGTTGGGGCTTGCGGCGTTATCGCTGTTGCAGCCTACCAGCAGCGTGATGGCCATCAGAAAAACAGCTAACTGCAGCATCGCTTTTCGGGTCATTCCCATCTCCTCCTGCCCCTTGCATGAAATTCACTGCATACCAGCCTCACGTCTTCGGCAAAGCTTTGCACGGCAAAGGCATCCGACAGCGACTCGCCCTCAAGCGCCCGGGCGGCTTCTGCAAGCTTGCGCTCGTAAGCGGCAATAAACCGGTCGATCGTCGGGCAGTCCGAACCGACGTGCCTGGCAATGCCCTGGATAATTTTGATCCGGTAGTAGTCTTCCTTGGGCATGCGCGGAATGTCCCAGTCGCCTTCCTTGTTCACGAAGATCGGCCGAATGGGCACCGCCGAGAAGTCGAAATATTTGCCCTCCCGATCCGGTTCGGAAAAAGGGTCGATCAGCAGCGATGCATAGCGGATATACAATAAATATTGCTGGCGAATCGTCTCCAGCCGTTCGAAATGATCGATATCGTGGCGCGATATGCTCTCCGCTCTGACCGGATAGTTGTCATCGATCATGAACTTGAGCAAGTTGACGCCCCGGATATTCAGCTTGCCGATCGTCTCCGTGATTTCTTTCCAGGCAGCCAGCATATCGCGGATCAAATATTGCGTAATAGGTCCTTCGGGATACAGTTTGTACACGTATTTTTTGACCGCTGTCCTGCCGAAGACGGCTTCCAGCGTAAAATCGTTCATAAAGAGAGGCGGATGGACGTATAAAGAGATGTTTCTCGTTTCCGCTTCGAGCGGAGACGGCATCGCTTCCATGGCGATCCCCAATGACTCGTACAGCTCGCAAAACCGTTCAACGCTGCGGGAAGGAAGATGGGTTGAGCCGATATATACCTTCTTCTTCACCCCCGCCGTGATGACTTCATTCGACGGCCGATCGCGCATCCAGCGCGTATCGCCAAGGTATGTAGAGAAGCTGATCACTTCCGCGTCCGGCTGAATCCCGCTCATATATTGGCGGACCAGGCTGCCGGAGCCCAAGGTCGGGGAAATGAGCGCAATGCAGCGCACATGCCTTAATATCCGATCGCTGATTTGCTGCAAAACGCCGAGATAGGCGTCGGTGGTCACGGCCAGCACAACCGTATCCCATTCCCCCGCGATGGCGCCGTATCCGCGAAATACATGATCGATCCTGCACTCTCCCGCCAATGGCCGGTGCTGTTCATTTTGAATTCGCGCGCGCATTTGACCGCGATTTTGCTGCAATGCGGCAAAGAACGATTCGGAACGAACCGACTCCCGCCCGACGATTCCTACGCAGCAATTCCATCGTTTCTTCAGCAAGACTGCCAGCTGAACGGACACAGGACCGGTTCCGGCCAGCAGCACTCGTCTGCAATCGCTCATACGGGCCTCCTTTTCCATGTATAGGCTATGCTTTTTGGTACAGGGCGATATCAAACACATGATCCGGGCGCAATATCGTGTCAACCAGCTTCCATTTTCGCGCGTCCACCTGCTGACTGGGATAATTGAATAGCGACTTCAACCGATCGCCATATCGCACCGCCGCAACGACCCGCCCGTTCGTTAACGGATGCAGCCGGTCCAGCAGCTCGTACTTTTGCGCGATGGTCGAGCTGAAGATAATATGAGTCAGGTCGCCGGCGTCCGCAAGCTGTTCGACCGACGCGCGCTCCAGCCGGATGCGCAAGCCACTTCCCAGCAGCTCCGCTACTTTCCGGCCAAGCCTGACCGCTTCCGCATCGATGTCGATACCGATCACTTCCGCATCCGTTCGCCTTGCGATCATTAATGGCGTCATCGGAAAGGAGCCTGCGCCAACCATCAACACCTTGGAGCCCGAGCTGATCTGAAAGCTGCCGAATTCCGTTTCGATGCACGATTCGATATTTTGAAAATATTCGGTCCGCGCGGCATTCCCGTTCAGAAGCTTGAGTGCGCGGTACTTCTCCATGATCGACACGCAGCGAGCCGACGTCCTTCGCAGTTCCTCCGCAAGCCGGGCAAGCTCGGGGCCCGCTTCCTGCTCCAGCTGCTCCCAAGCTGCGCGATTCGCTTCATCCGTAATGAAAGCGGAGTAGGCATCGATGACCGTCACAAGCTCCGCGCTGCGGTCGGTCGTGCCGTCGAACCGGCTGGCCATCATCGCAAATTGCTGCAAATACTCCGTCATGAGCTGCCGAAGCTGTGCCGTACGATTCAATTCCATCACCTGCTCCCATGTCATTTCACACCTCGATATAAGCTTTGCCCTGTGCGACAATGTCGACCGTCCCTTCAATCTTCACACCGGTCACTCCGCCGTGGTCATAATCGGCAGTGACATGGATCGTCCCGCCGGGCTGCCGGATAGGCGCGGATATCGCCCCTTTGCTTTGCCAAGCCAGGTAGGCGCCAAGCGAGGCCGTCCCCGAGCCGCAGCCCTTCTCCCAAACCATGCTGCCGAGCGGCGGCACATAAATGAGCGGGGCCAATTCGTTAGCATCGGGCTTGAACAATAACACGCCGATCAGGCTGGCGCCGAACGTGACGCCGAGCAGCTTGGCCAAGCTTTGCGCCCTTTGCCTCTGAAACGCGTCGAATTGCTCCACTTCGATGACAAGATGAAAAAAATCGCTATACCTCACTATGGCGATAGGCAAATCGTCGTCCTCATACGTGACGGTCTGCTGCTCGATTTTGACCGGGGTCGGCATGGCGACCTGGCAGCGATACGCTTCCTCGATTTTCTTCACCTGACATAACACCAACTGCTCGGTCCCGGAAGCTTCCAGGGCGATTTCCAGCGAATCGCTGCGGTTCATTCCTTGCTCAGAGGCCAGCAAAACGGCCAAAGCCATGCAAGCATTGCCGCAAAACTCGCCTCCCGCCATGTGCAGATGAGCGGCCGCTTCCGGCTTCGCCGCCTGCTCGATGAAGCCTACCTGCTCGGCATGCACGCTGTCGTAGGACATCATCTTCGCCGCAATGCGCGCATACTCGTCGGCCGCAAGCCTTGTCTTCACAAGAATGGTCATATTTTGCGCAGGACTTAATTTGACAAAATCGATTTCGCGTTTCATCTCGGGCATCCCTCTGCGAATAGGAATGGGTGAAGCGGAGGCCTCCTCGTTTTACTTATAAGTAAAAATTACGATTAATCAAATGGAATTATATCCTTGCCTGGCGTTAGCTGTCAATCGCAATTTTTCATTCCGCAAAAAAATATTGCCCCGCCGTTTCCAGAGCTCTGATCACTTCCGGCCATACATTCACAACTCTGTCACATCATCGGCTTGAATTCGCCCACACTGACTCGAAAGAGCCATAGCAAGCTACGGGCGGCTAAAGGTAAGATATAAGGAACGAGGCAGAAGAGACAGAAGAGACAAAGATGCAGATCAGGAGAAGGAGTACGAGCAAGAATGGATTTCGGAGAACTGCTGAACGCTTACGGATTTCGGACGATGTTCAATCCGGAGTTCTTGATGGCGGTAAGCATCGCCGTCCTTTTCTATTTACATTTCGCGAGGGATCGCCTCGACAGAACCGGGGTTTTCGCTTTGCTTACCGGTTCGCTTTGTTTTTATTTGACGCTGGGCGGGCCGCTCAACCTGCTCGGGCAGCTGTGGTTCAGCTTCCATATGATTCAACAAGCCGTGCTGTATCTTCTGGTGCCGCCGCTGCTGTATAGAGGAGTGCCTGGCGACTTTCTCAGGAAAATAACGCAAATCCCTTACCTCTCGAAAGCCGTTGCCCTGTTCACGACGCCTTTGTTTGCCGCCGTGCTGTTCAATCTGGCTTTTTCGTTCTACCATATGCCGGTGATTTTCGATGCGGCGATGTCCGATTACGCGCTCCATCACTTGCTTCATTCGGTGTTGTTTATTTTCTCGCTGTGCATGTGGTGGTCTGTCTTCAGTCCGGAAGGGGCGACGAACAGCCTGAGCGAGCTTAAAAAAATGGGCTACATGTTTCTGAACGGCATCCTGCTCACGCCGGCATGCGCGCTCATTATTTTTTCCGATCAAGTCAATTACAGCGCCTTTACCGGAGCCTCCAAACTGCTCTGCCTCCCCTTCTACTCGGTCGTTGTGGACCTTCCCGAGAACGGAATCAAGTGGCTGACGCCGCTTCAGGATCAGCAGCTTGGCGGGGTCGTCATGAAAATACTCCAGGAGATCATTTACAGCTGCATTTTGGCCTCGACCTTCTTCCGGTGGTACCGTAAAGAACGCGATGCCGAAGAAGAGCTGGAGCCCGCGCTTACGAAGCAATAGGCAAAGCCCGCCGGATGCCGCAGCGATCAAAGCGGGTCTTGCCTCCCTGTCGTTATCGTTTGCCCATCCAGCCTTGTTCGTAGGCGTATCGCGCAAGCTGCACCCGGTTGTCCAGCTGCAGCTTCTGAAGAATGTTTTTCAGATGATTTTTCACCGTATGCTCGGATATGTCCAGCGCGTTTGATATTTCCTTATTGCTCAGCCCTTTGGCGACCAGGCCCAAAATCTCGCGTTCCCGGCCCGTCAAAGGGCTATGCTGCGGTCCGCCCGCGCCCGCGCCCAGCGGCGAAAACTCCTTGAGGATGCGGTAAGCGAGCTCGCGCGTCATCGGGGCCTCGTCGTCGGCAATGGCCTTCAAATATTCGTGCCACGCTTCCGGCTTCAAATTTTTCAGCAGATAGCCTTGCGCCCCTTTTTTCAGCGCATCGAACAAATGGGCGATATCGTCCGAGACGGTGACCATGACGACCTTGAGATACGGAAATTTTTCCTTCAGCCGCCGGGTCGCCTCCAGCCCGCCCATGCCCGGCATCTGAATGTCCATCAGCACGAGATCCGGCATCCACTGCTCGCTGAGCGCGAGCGCCTCTTCCCCGCTTTTCCCTTCCGCGACGACGATAAAAGCCGGATCGCTTTCCACGATCATACGCATCCCTTCTCTGGCCATCTCGCTATCATCCACGATCAGCACCCGCAATGCGTTCATCCTCGTTTGCCTCCTTTCGGATCGTTACTGCCGTGCCGCGATCGCCGCTATCGATATCGAGCCGCCACGCCATCGTTTTGGCGCGGTCCCGCATCATTTTTAGCCCGTACCGGTTATTTCCCGCCGCCTCCTCCAGCCGGAAGCCTCGCCCGTCATCGGCGATGCGGCAAACCCAGCCTGTTTCCGTCAGCGATGCCTGAATCCGCACATTCGCGGCATCGGCGTGCTTGTGAATGTTAAGCAGCGCTTCCCGCACGATCGCGAGCAGCTCCACCTTCTCCCTGGCCGACAGCTCCGACTCCGGGATCGCCCAATCCATGTGAAATTGCAAGGCCGTCTCATGGCGCAGCTCGTCGATCAAGCTTTCCACGCCCCGCAGCCACGGGCTCGTGCCCGCATCGGCCGCATGGCGCAGATTGGCGATCGCCTGCCGGACATAATCGTTGGTGCGACGGACGCTCTCCTTCAATTTGCGCAAGGAGAGCTCCCCGGACGGCTGCTTTTGCTCCAGCTGCATCAGCTGCGCGTTCAGGAAGAACAGCGACTGCGCGATGCCGTCGTGCAGCTCCCGGGCGATTTTCTCCCGCTCCTCAAGCACGGCCTGCACCGCCTTGGCCCGATTCAGCTCCTCCTGATTATGCTCCATCATGGCGAACAATTTCGTCAGGAAGAGCAGGGAAACGAGCAGCACGATGACGGGCGCCAGCCAATTCCCCAGCTCCATCGAAATATAAGGGAGCAGAAATTCGTGGCGAACGTATTCCCAGACGCCGATCGTCAGCGTCGGAATCGTTAAAATCAGCCATTTGATCTGTTTATAGGTCACCCGCAAGTCCTCCTCTCCGGGCGAAGCTCGGGCAGCCTGTTGCCGCGACTACGGGGAAGAATGGAAACCTGCGAAAATGCCAATTCGATTCCATAGCGTGCTCCAGACCGGCTTCAGCTTGTCAGCCGTGCAGGCTGATTCGGGCCCATAGCCGCTCTCCTGCGCCTTGTCCCAGGTCGTTTCGGTCAAACAACAACAGGAGAACGGCCGCCCCCGCTCCGCCCGGCAGCCATCGCCTGCGCCTAATCATGCTTGATCCGCTCCATCATTTGCAAAATATCCGCCATCTCCGTCAGCGCCCCCTCGTGCCTCTCCAGCAGCGTGCCTTCCTCATCGATCAGCACCGTAAGCGGCAGTCCGGCGGCGCGATACCGCTCCTTGATCTTCAGCTTGCTGTCCAATACGATCGGGAACGACAGCTCGTACCTTTCGGCGAATTTCTGCGCCGTTTCTTGACTATCGCCGACATTGACTGCCAGCAGCTCCACTCCGCTAAGCTTATAGGCTTCATTGAGCAGCGGCAGCTCGTTGACGCACGGATTGCACCAGGACGCCCAAAAATTGAGCAGCACGCCTTTTCCTTTGTAATCGGCCAGCCGCACCTCGTTTCCCTGCAAATCCGTGAGCGTAAACGACGGAGCTGCCTCCCCCACCACGGCGTACTTTCGGGACTCCGCCCAAAAAGATGCCGCAGCATACACAGCCCCTGCGATGACAACAAGCAATAACGCGTATTGCAGCAATCTGCGGCTCGTCATCGGCCGAACCAACTCCTTGCTTATAAATTAGACACCTTCGCCGTCGCTTGTCACCTGCGGTACCGAACAATCGCCGCCGCGCTTTAGCGAATATTCAGGAGTCGAACGATTCGGGCGGTTCGCCCGGAATTCCGAACAGCTCGCCGAACGCCTGCTGCAAGCCCGCTGCGCCGAATCGGCGGCGAATGTCGGCCTTCTTCCCGTCCAGCACGACGCCGCCGTCCCGCAGAAACACGATCCGGTCCGAGAGCGCTTCGGCGATCTGCAGCTGGTGCGTCGAGAACAGGACCGTCTGACCGGCAGCGGCGGCCTGGCGGACCAGCTTCACGAAGCTTTCCATCCAGTAAGGGTCGAGGCCGTTGGTCGGTTCGTCCATGACGATAAGCGGCGGCTTCGCCAGCAGCGCTTGCGCAAACAATACGCGCTGCCGCATGCCCTTCGAGAAGGAGGCGACCGGCTTGCTGCCGGTGTCGGCAAGGCCGACCTGCGCCAGCGCATCGCGGGCCCGCTCCTTGCCGAGCCCGCGCAGCCTGGCCCAGAACAGCATCGTCTCCAGCGCCGTCAGTCCCGGACTGAAGCGGTAGTCGTCCGGCATATACCCGATTTGCCGGGCGTAACGCCGTCTGTCGTCCTCCCAGCGCAGGCCGTTCACGGCAATCGTCCCGCTGGTCGGGCGCAGGATGCCTGCCAGCATGCGCAGGAGCGTGCTTTTGCCCGCGCCGTTGCCGCCGCACAGGGCGACCACCTCGCCTTGCCCGACATGCAGATGAACCTCGCCGATCACGGTTTTTCCTTGGAACGCCTTGTGAACCGCATCGAAGCGAACGAGATGATCAGCCACGTCCTCTCCCCCTTTCCCACAGGCCGTATGCGACGGCCAGAGCAGCGCCGATCCAGGCGATCATCGTGCCCACAAAAACCGGCGTCCCCCAGGGAGAACGAATCCACACCATCCAGTCGTAATATTCCGGGCCGAGCGTCGATCCTCCCCCCAGCTTGACGACGGTAAACAACCGGGTCAATTCGGCCGGATTGAGAAAGGTCAGCGCGGTGACCGCCGGTTTGATCCACGCATACGGCATCATGCCGAGCGCGGCGATGAGGACGGACGGCCAGGCAATGACGGTGAAAAACCATACTCCCACCGCGATCGTGAGCGCCTGCCAACGGCTGACGGCGAGCGTGCCGACCAGCATCGCCGCGCCGAGAAAAAACAGGGACAAGAAGGCCGAGAAGACAAGCAGCTGCCGGTAAGTCGAACCGTCAAACCCGCCGCCGAGCAGCCAGCCTGCCGCGCCCGCCAAGCCGAAGCCGAAGGCGACGATGGCGAGCAGCACGACGGACAGCCCGATATATTTGCCGGCCAGAAACGCCCATGTGCCGAGCGGATAGGTCGACAGCAGCTCCCAGTTGCCTTCCTCCTTCTCGCCGGTCAACGAGAAGGAGCCGAGCATCAGCGCCATCAGGGGAAGCAAATACATCGCCAGATTCAGCATCGTGCCGCTGGTGCCGGAATATCCCTTCACATAGCCCTGCGCGTTAATCAGCAGCAGACTGAACATAAATAGAGCAAAAAGGGCCATAAACGAATAGGCCCATGGATTGCGAAATCCGATCTTCATCTCTCTTACGGCGACGTATCCCCATTCCTTCACGAGCCGTGACCCCCGGCCGGTTGCGGCGGCTGCTCATTTTCGGAGGAAGGCCCTGCCGGCGAGTGGCCATGCTTGCCCTCGCCTCCCATATTCATCATATCGCGATGGACTTCCCACGAGTGATTAGCCAGCTCCTCCGCCGTCATCAGCTTGCCTTTTCCCTGTTCAGCGATAAAAGCCTTGGCGTCCGCTTCCTTTTCAAACGAGACGATCCCGTAAGCCATCGGCGTTTTGAAAGAAGCATCGTATACGTAATAGGCTTTCTCGTAACGAAGCCATTGCTTGCTGTTGTAGTCGCGGACGAAAGCCGCGCCGATCGTCTCGGTGCCGTTCTCCTGCTTCCACTTGTTCATGCAGCCGATGTCGTCGAACTTGAGCGACTGCCCGTCTTTGGTAATGATCTGGGTCGCATATTGATCGTCCTTCACTGCCATCTTGCAAATTGCGCATACATCGGTCGCCTCGTTGATCGCCTGCGGCTCGTATTGTTTTCCGCCGCAGGCGGCAAGCAGCAGCCACAGGCCTGCCAGCACGGCGATTACGCTTATTGTTCTTTGGCTCATATGCTTCGTCTCCTCATGCTAAAAATGAATAAAACCGTACCTGCAAGCAAGGCGAACCCTGCCAAGCCGGTTCCGCTGCCGCCTGCAGGGCGCTGCTCCGCCTGCGGGGCGCTGTCCGGCAGTGCCATCAGCGGCGCCGTATCGGCGGCCCACTGGTCCCGCCCCGCCTGATAGAGCCCTTCGAGGAACACCATGCCTGGCGATTGAAAGAACAGCTGGAACGCCGGCCGCTTCTGGGTCAGCCCCTGAAAAAACGGATTGATCGCATACGAGATATCGCTGTAGCCGTCTCCATCCGCATCGATGCCCCGGAAGCTGTCCCAATAGTTGCCCGTTAGCGCGTTGTTTTCGCTGCCGCGCGCCTGCGCATCGGCCACGTTGCCCAGAAACTGATTGCCGGCAACCGTATTTTCGCTCGACTCCAGCAGCTGCAGGCCGATAAAATTGTAGCTGACCCGGTTGTTTTCCAGACGGTTGGCAGTCGATTGCTCCACGTACAGGCCGACCCGGTTGCCGTCCACCGTATTGTCCGCTACGACCGTCTCGTGCGCGTCGTACAGCAAAATCCCTTGTGAATTCACATTTTCGCTTTGCTTTGTGAACGTGTTGCCGGTCACGGTCACCTGCCTTGCGGTCATTACCATCGCGCCGGTTACATTCAAGTTCCCTTCATTGCGCTCGATGACCGTTCCCTTGGTGTACATGCAGTGGACTCCGTAGCGGGAGCGCTCGATCACGTTGCCGGCAACGAACGCCTCGTCGCTGTTTTCCATGTATATGCCGTCATGCACATCGCGAATCGTATTGCCTGCAAGGCGCCAGCGATGCGCGTTGTACAGATCGATGCCGTTGCCCTTGTCGGCCATCCGCACGCCGTCCGCGGCCCATTCGATCGTCGTGCGCGTCACCGCGCCTTCATCCGCATCCCGCGCCGCGATCCCGTCCGCGCCCGTGCGGATGCGCAAGCTGTCCAGCACGGCCCGATGCCCTGTAACGAGCACGGTCGGCTCCTCTTTGACCGCCTCGTCGACGATGCTCAGACCGGCAACCGTCGCGCCGTCGGCTTCGATCGACACAGCCGGACCTATGCCGACGTGGCGCAGCACGGCCGCGCCTTCCTGCTCCGAGCGGAGCGTCAGCGGCTTGTCGATCGTGATCGGTCCCTCGTACGTGCCGGGCTTCAGCACGATCGTTTCTCCCGGTTCCGCCTTATCCAGAAGCGCCTGCAGGCTGGCCAAGTCTTGTTCCGCCCGCCCCTGCCCGGCAGGCAGCGATGCGGCCAGCGCCAACAGCGCCCAGAGGCACCATCTGAAGGCTGCGGCCCTCATCGCACCTCGACCGCTTTCTTCTTGGTCAGATGGATGTCATCCGCGTACAGATGAATATACACGGTGTAGCTCCCTTGCTCCGGGAAGGTAAAGGAGCCGCTGAATACGCCGTCGCCCTGATAAGCCGCGTCCACCAGCTTCGGCTTGCCGTTCACCCGGATATCGAAGGTGACGGATGCTTTGTCCGATACGTTCAACCCCGTGAACGTCGCCTGCAATTCCGCCGGGCTTCCGGCAGCCACGGTCTCCGGCTTGGTCGCGAGCGTCGCTTCCACCGCTTCCAGATCGACCGGTTGCCCGCTGGAGCACGACGTCAGCAGCATAACCGCCAGCGCGAGCGCCGCGGCGAGTCCCGCGATGTTAGGCTTCATTCGTTCACCACCTCTGCAGCTTCTCTTCCGACACCCTACATTGTAGCAATACGAATCGCGCTGTCCTATAACTCAACCGGGCTATTTCAGGCGCTCAACATCGACAGCTTTGTGTCAGCATGCAGGCGAAAGTGGCCCTAAGGAGTCATAGCAAGTCGTCTGACTTTCCGGTAAAATGAGATTCGCTATGAGCTTGAAGTTAACGAGGGGAGATGAAGCATGACCGATGCCCGAAAATCTGCAGTGAGCCTCTATTTGATATTGGCTCTGATTTTATGCGCCGCTGCCGCCGGTTATTGGCTGTATGATGCTTTTTTCCGGCCGAATACGCTTCCGGTCAAGATGGATTCTCCCGGATTCGCGTTATCCGACCTGAACGGGGAGACGGTCACAGAGGCGCGGTTCGCCGGGAAAGTGCGGCTGGCCTCCTTCATCTACACCCGCTGTCCGGATATTTGTCCGGCGACGACCGCCAATATGGTCGCGCTGCAGCGGGAGCTTCAGAAGCAGGGCTTGTTCGGGAAAGACGTCGAATTCGTGTCGATCACCTTCGATCCGGCGAATGATACTCCGGAGGTGCTGCGGCAGTATGCCGAGCGAATGGGCATCGATCCGAGCGGCTGGACGCTGCTGCGGGGAGAAGAAGAGGAAGTCAAAGCCCTCGCTGCCAAGTACAATCTGTCTGTCGTTCGCATCGACGACGGCTTGTTCGCCCACTCCGTCACGTCGCTGCTCCTTATCGACGGCCAGCAGCGCGTGCGCAATATTTACCGGATGGGCGAGGACATGGAAAATGAGCAAATTTTGGCCGATATCAAGACATTGCTGAAAGAGCGGCAGCGGGATGCGTAAATCCGGCTGCCGTCTCCGTTAGACGCTTCAGCCAGCAATATCTCTGTTAAACACACTGCGGCCAACAATATGGCTGTATTCCATCGGCAGCACTGCGGCATCATGAGCGGCATGCAAGGCAGCAAGGCCGATCTGAGCCGGCTCGTCCGATGCACCTTTTTTCCCCGATGCTCCCTTCCGCTACAAATGATCCAGCTCATACAGCCTGCGATAGCGCTCATACCGGCTCATCAGCTCTTCATGCGTTCCGCGCATAACGACCGTCCCCCGCTCCAGAAACACGATTTCATCCATCGCCTCGATGCCAGTGAGCCGATGGGTAAACCAGACCACGGTACGCTCCTCCAATACCGCGAACAACGTTCGGATCAGATCCAGCTCCGCCCGCCGGTCCAGCCCGGTTGTCGGCTCGTCGAGCAGTACGACCGGCCTTGAGGCAAGCAGGATGCGGGCCAGCGCAATGCGCTGCCGCTCGCCTCCGGAAAATCGGCTGCCCGCTTCCTCCATCGGCGTGTCCAAGCCTGCGGGAAGCGCATCGACCAGCTGCTCCAGCCCGACGCGCCGGAGCGCCTGGCGTATTTCTTCGTCGGAAGCGTCGCTTCGCCCCAGGCGAACGTTGTTGGCAACGGTCGTATGAAACAAATGCGGCTTCTGGTCCAGGACGGAGAAGCAGCCCGCCAGTTCCGCCTGCATGTCCTGCATATCCTGCGCGTTCTGCATGCCCTTCGCGGCCTGTGCAAACTGCGCGGACAGCGAACGAACCGTCACCCGTCCCTCCGCCGGGGCGCGCTGCCCGCACAGCAGCTGCAGCAGCGTGGACTTCCCCGCTCCGCTGCGCCCCAGCACGGCCACCTTGCTCCCCTGCGGCAAGCTGAGCGATACATCCCGCAACGCCCAACCGGATGCCGATGCGTAGCGGTAGCCGATGCGCTTCGCCTCAATATGAACCGGTCCTAAGACGGGGAACGGCTCCACCTGCTTGCTGGCTTCCTCCGCCCGCACAGCCTGGCTGTCAGCCTCGACCTGCGCAAGCCGCTGCAGGGAGACCCGATAGTCCGGCAGGCGGACGACCGCATCGTTCACCTTGGCGAGCGTCTCCATCAGCGGAAACACGGCCAGCACGCATGCGGCGGCATATATATGCTCCATCCGCCCGGCTTCCAGCTCGCCCGAAACCCACAGCGCCGTCAGCAATACCGCGCCGGCCGCCGCGCAGCGGGAAAGCCATTGTCTGCGCCATTCCATGCGGCGAAGCGCCTTTTCCCGGATGCCGGCGGCAGCCTGTCGCTGGCGAAACGAGGCGATCGCCTGCGCCGTTCGGCCGCTCAGCGTCCAGTCGGTCATGCCGAACCAGGCGTCGGCCAGCTCGCTGTAGAGCAGCGCGCGGTGCGGCTGGCTGGCCCGCCGCGCCGTATCGGCGCGCCACAGGGCAAGCAGCGGCACAGCCAGCAGCCATACGCCGCCATAGGCTGCGAGCCACAGCGCCGCCAGCCCGGCGGAATCGGCCAGCAGGAAGCAGACGCCGCCATAGACGGCCAGACCGGAAAGCGCCGGGAACGCCACGCGGAGGTACACATTTTGCAGCTGCTCGATATCGTCCGCCAGCAGTCCCAGCAGCTGCCCTGTCCGGTAGCGGCTTTTCAAATCCACGGCCTGACGCTCCAGCAGGCGGTAGAGCTTCACCCGCATGGCGGATAACGCGCGGAGCGCGGCATGATGCCCTGCCAGCCGCTCCGCATACTGCAGCGCCGCTTTGCCGAAGCCAAAGGCGCGGACGAGCACGATCGGGACATAGACCATGAGGACATTGTCCGGACGTAAGGCCGAGCGGGAGATCAGCTCGCCTGACGTGTACATCAGCGCTGCGGCGCAGCCTGCGGCCAATGAGCCGAGCACGACCGTAAGCAGCATCGTTTGCCAAAAGCGTCGTCCCCCGATAAGCAGCCAGCTTATCCGCTTGTCCGTCTGCTCCTTCATGACTTGCGCCACCCCCTGCTGCCGTTCCCCGGCTTACTTGCCTTCCCGATTGCCATTCACCTGCATGCCGGCGTTCCCGCTGCCGGTCTCCTGCACGTCGGCATTCCCGCTGCCAGTCACCTGCATGCCGGCATTCCCGCTGCCAGTCACCTGCATGCCGGCATTCCCGCTGCCAGTCACCTGCATGCCGGCATTCCCGCTGCCAGTCACCTGCATGCCGGCATTCCCGCTGCCAGTCACCTGCATGCCGGCATTCCCGCTGCCAGTCACCTGCATGCCGGCGTTCCCGCTGCCGGTCTCCTGCACGCTGGCATTCCCGCTGCCAGTCACCCACACGTCGGCATTCCCGCTGCCAGTCACCTGCATGCCGGCATTCCCGCTGCCGGTCTCCAGCATGCGCGCATATACGCCGCCGCGCCGCCGCAGCTCCTCATGCGTGCCGCGCTCGACGAGCCGCCCCTGCTCCACGACCCATACCTCCTGCATCTCTTTCATCCAATGCAGGCGATGCGTCGCCATAATGACCCGCTTGCCGGCCAGTGCTTGCAGCAATGTTTGCTTTAATTCCCATTCGGTTTCCACATCCAGATGGGCCGTCGGCTCGTCCAGCAGGACGATCGGCCGGCCGCTGACGAGCGCTCTGGCCAGCGCGACGCGCTGGGCCTCGCCCCCGCTTAACGCCCTGCCGCCCTCTCCGATCCGCTCCTCCAGGCCGCGGGGCAGCTCCCGCACCAGATCGCCCAGTCCCGCTGCCTGAACCGCCCGCTCCACTTGCTCAGCGGAAGCCCCCGGTTCATAGAAGCGGATATTGTCGGCGAGCGATAAGCTGAACAGATGCGGGTGCTGCGGAATGTAGGCGATCTGGCTGCGCCAGCGCGCCCAGCCGGCGCCGCGAAGCGGCTTGCCGTCCAGCCGGATTTCGCCGGCGCTCGCTTCGATCAGGCCGCCGATGAGCCCGAGCAGCGTCGTTTTGCCTGCTCCGCTGGCGCCTGCGATGCCGATCCAGCGATGCTGCGGAAGAAGCTGAAGGGAAACGTCGCGCAGCAGCATCGCCCCTTCGGCATTGGCGACGCCGGCGCCCTCCAGCGTCAGCACGCTGTCCGCCTGGCAGGCGGCAGGATGCTCCGCCGGTTCGGGGGCGACGCGGCCGGACATATCGCCGCAAGCGGCCTGCATCGCGGTCCAGGCCTCCTTGCCCTCCAGCGAAGCGTGGTAATCCGCGCCAAGCTGCTTGATCGGAGCGAAAAACTCCGGTGCCAGCAGCAAAACCGCAAGCGCCGCGCCGAATTCGATGCGGCCCTCGATCAAGCGAAGCCCGAGCCCTACCGCAACGGAAGCAATCGCCAGCATGCTGAGCACATCGAGCGCCAGCGAGGACAAAAAGGCGACCCGCAGCGTGCGCATCACCGCCTGCCGATAGCGATCCGCCGTCCGGGCGACCGACTGGCCGAACGCCCGGCTTTGGCCCAATGCGGCCAGCGTCTTAAGCCCGCGCAAGGAATCGGCAAAATGGCCGGCCAGCTGGCGAAACGTGCCCCATTGCCGATCGGCCTGCTTGCGCGCGGTTGTGCCGAGCACAATCATGAAGGCGACGATGAGCGGCAGGGCTGCCGTCAGAATGAGGCCGGATATCGCATCAAGCCGATAGACGGCGAGCAGCACCGCCAGCGTCACGATCGGCGTATCGATCGCTCGCGGGATCGCCATTTCCAGATAAGCGCGAAGCCGCTCCGCGCCTTCCATCGCCAGCGTCACCAGCCGGCCGCTGTTTTCCCTGGCCGCAAACTGCGGCCCGCGTTCAAACAGGCGGACAACGAGCCGCTCCCGCTCTTCCCCGCTCCTCTGCTCCGCAAACGAGCCCGCCGCGCGCTGCTGCAGCCAGACCAAGGTTTGGCGAACCGCAAGCACGACGGCAAACAGCATTAGGGAAGGAAGGGCATCGCGGAAAGCCTGACCTTCGAACAGCAGACGAATCGCTTCGGCCAGAAGCAGCGCCTGCGCCACGACGGCCGCCGCTTGCAGCAGCGACAGAGCCGTCAGCTTCAGCGCAAGCTGCCGGATTCCGGCAAGCGCAAGCCATCTCCTGTCCATCAGTACTCCAGATGATCGCGGTCCGTGATTCGCTTATGGAACACGAAGTAGCTCCACGCCTGATTGGCGAGCACGAACGGCAGCAGCATCGCGGCCACAACGGTCATCGCCCGCAGCGTATAATCGCCGGAGGCGGCGTTATAGATCGTCAAGGACAGGTCATCGCCCATGGAGCTGACCATCAGGCGCGGGAACAAGCCGGCAAACAGCGTGGCGAACAGCAAAATGATCAGCAAGCCGGTCATGGCAAATCCCAGGCCCTCCCGGCCGCGGCGCAGGAAGTAACCGGCCAGCAGCACCGCGAGAACGCCCAGGCACAAGGCGGCGATTAGCCAGGCCCCGCGGCGCTCCGCCAGGTCGGTGACGGCGACGGTCCAGACGGCCAGGCCGCCCAGCAGAGCCGCTTGCCACGGCAGCCAGCGTCTGGCTTTCGCGAGTGCTCGCTCGCGCAGCGCCCCTGTCGTCCGCAGCCCCAGGAATACGAGACCGTGCAACCAGCACAATCCGACGAGCGCGATCCCCGCAAGCACAGTGTAGCCGTTAATCAGGTCGGCGAAACGCGCGCTCATCTCCATATCGGCATCGATGGGCACGCCCGCCAAGAGTGCGGCAAGCACGGTTCCCAAGAGGAACGGCGGAAAGAAGCTGCCTGTCCAAATCGCGGCATCCCAGATGCGCCTCCACGCCCGGCCTTCGGCTTTGCCCCGGAATTCGAACGCGACGCCGCGAAAGATGAGGGCCAGCAAGATCAAGGTCAGCAGCGTATAAAAGCCGCTGAACATCGTCGCATACCAATGGGGAAAAGCCGCAAACATCGCCCCCGCCGCCGTGATCAGCCATACCTCGTTGGCGTCCCAGAACGGCCCGATCGTATTGATGATCGCACGGCGCTCCCATTCGTCCCGGGTCAGGTGCTGTGAGGCCATGCCGACGCCGAAATCGAAGCCCTCCAGGAAGAAAAATCCGGTAATCAATACAGCAACGAGCACAAACCACAGCTCATTCAGCGCCATGCCGGCCTCCCCCTTCCAAACGGTAAGGATCGAACGTGTCCGCCGCGTCCGCCCGCAGCTCTGCCGCCGGCCCCTTGCGCGCCGTGCGATAAAACAGCCAGACGGTAAGAGCGAGCAGGATCAAATATACGGTCGTAAACGAAAGCAGCGAAAAGCCTACCTGCCCTGCGCTTACGCCGGGCGACACCGACTGTTCCGTACGGAGCAGCCCGAACACCGTCCACGGCTGGCGGCCGATTTCCGTCATAATCCAGCCTGCCGTATTGCCGATGAACGGAAGCGAGATCGCGGCCACCAGCAGCGACAAATACCAGCGGGGGAGGGGCATCAGCTTTTTGCGCGCCATCCGGTATATGCCGTATAGACTGAGCAGAATCATCCCGACCCCAGCCGCGATCATGATCCGAAAGCTCCAGAAGGTCGTCTTCACTGGGGGAATATAGTTTCCCGGTCCGTACGCCGCTTCGTATTCCGCCTGCAGCTCCTTCATACCGGGGACGGAGCCGCCGAACTTGTTGTAGGACAAAAAACTGAGCAAATAGGGCACTTTCCATTCCAGGCGGTTGGTCTGCGATTCGGTATCGATCGCCGCAACGATCGTCCATGGGGCGGGGTCTGCACTCCTCTCCCACAGCCCTTCGCTGGCGGCCATCTTCATCGGCTGGGTCTTCACCAAATATTGAGCCTGACCGTGCCCGAATTGGGCGATGGCCAGCGACGATATGCAGCCTACGATCAGACCGATGCGCAGCGACGATTGAAAAAACGGCACCTCCTCTTGCCGCAGCAGCTTCCAGGCGCTGATGCCGATCACCAGAAAAGCGCCGGTGGCGTAAGCGGCAAACACAGTATGCGGAAATTCCCACAGCAATTGCCCGTTCGTCAGCAACGCGACAAAATCCGTCATTTCCGCGCGGCCATTCACAATCGCGTAGCCTACCGGGCGCTGCATGAACGAGTTGGCAGCCAAAATCCACAGCGCCGACAGCATCGTGCCGACGGATACAAGCCACATGCAGGCCAAATGCAGTCCTTTGGACAGCCGCTCCCACCCGAACACCCATAATCCGATAAAAGTCGATTCCAGGAAAAAGGCCAGCAGCGCTTCAATCGCCAGCGGCGCGCCGAACACGTCGCCGACAAACCGCGAAAAATCGGACCAGTTCATGCCGAACTGAAATTCCTGCAAAATGCCTGTCACAATGCCGACCGCAAAGTTGATCAGCAAAAACGTGCCCCAAAACTGAGCCATCCGTTTAAACTTTCCGTCCTTCTTCACCACATACAGCGTCTCCATGATCGCCACGATCAGCGACAGGCCGATGGAGATCGGCACATACACATAGTGGAAAATCGTGGTGAGCGCAAATTGAAGACGAGCCAGATCGACGACTTCCACCTTGTCACGCCCTTTCTCGATGCTTAAACGCCTATGACGAGCGATTCCTTCGTCATCGGTCGTCACCTGCGGTGTTGAAAATTCATCCTGTGGATGCCGCTGAATTTCCAAACCAGTAGCTAGCTAGTCGCTCCGGAGTCGTCTTCATTATAGTAAACCGGCAGCGCCGCTCGTATGACTCGAAAGAGGGATCAAAGTGATCGTTCTGTGACTGGCTGTCGACAACTTTGTGAAATTTAACACATTTATGAAGCTGGCTTCCAACCCGGCCGTGCGCTATGCGTCACACCGGTCGGAACGCCCGTCAGCGAGCAGCCGATCAGCCTAGCGGACAAGCCGACGGCGGCGCGCCCGGTTGCTTATTGCTCCCCGCGCGATTGCTGCTCCGCCAGCCATGAGGCGACCGATGAGATTTCCTCCTCGCTCAGCCGTTTGCCGTAAGCCGGCATGCCGCCTTTTCCGTCACGAATCACTTGAATGATTTCCTCTTCGCTCATCCGGCTCCCTACCGTTTGCAGACTTGGGCCGACCTTCCCTTGCAATTCATTGCCGTGGCAGGACATGCAGTTCTGCCGATACACGGCAGGAAGCGCCAGCTCTTGATGGGAGGCCATCCCTTCGGACTGACCGCCGCCTCCGCAGCCAGTCAAAGCTCCGACCATACATGCTCCGATCCAAAATCTCACCCAACCGTTCATTTTCGTCCCTCCATTTTTAAATTGACCTTGCTGCGGCACAAAACTGCAATCAGTGCTTGACCAGGCAGCTCTAAGTATCGGCACTGATTTTGCTGGACCATTTCCTATTGTCAAGCAAGCTCAAACCTTTTTATATAGCTCGTAGGAGCTACCGAAGAGGCGAATCTGCCCTTCGATTTTTACAATTCCATAACGCAGCCGTTATGTTCGGTTAACATTCAACTTCTACAATAATCATTTGAGACGATATTCCATAGGAGGTCCAAATGAACAAAAGGCTGGTCATCATGCTGTTGATGTCTTTATTCGCTTCTCTCTTTGCTGGCCCTGTTTCCGCTCAAGAAACGGACAGCAGCAGCACCCAATGGATCCATCCTTTCGATTACCCCCAATCGAAAGAGTATCCGGAAGAGATTTACGCAGTGATCGAAATTCCGCAAGGCAGCTTGATCAAATATGAAATCGATGCCGATACCGGGTACGTCGTTGCCGACCGCTTCCAATCGATGTCCGTTCAGTATCCGGGCAACTACGGCTCAATCCCGCAGACAATCGGCGGCGACGGGGACCCGCTTGACGTCATCGTCTTGACGAGAGAACCGCTGGCCCCAGGAACCGTCATCAAGGTGCGGCCGATCGGCACCCTGAAAATGATCGACGGCGGGGAACCGGACGATAAAGTCGTTGCCGTCCCGGCAGCGAAAATCGACCCGTCCTACAAGAACGTCAAGGCGCTGTCCGATCTTCCCGAAATCGAAGTTGAGCGCATTGAACAGTTTTTCGCAGTGTACAAGCAGCTTCCGGAAGGAAGAAAAATCGTCGAGCTGGACGGCTTCGAGCAGGCGGAAGCGACGAAGCAAGCGATCAAGCAAGCGGTTAACGCCTACAAAGCGAATCATAGTGCGCAAAAATATATCCCGTATCTTCCGCCGTTCCATTATCCGCAGGACGCTCAATTCCCGGACGAGATCATGGCTCTGATCGAAATTCCGGCCGGAAGCTTTACGAAATACGAAATCGACGCGGATAACGGACATTTGGTGGCGGACCGCTTCCAGTCGATGCCGGTGAAATATCCTGCAAACTACGGCTCGATTCCCCAGACGATCGGCGGCGACGGCGATCCGCTCGACGTGATCGTCTTAACGAGAGAGCCGCTGGCGCCGAAAACCTTCATTAAAGTAAGGCCGATCGGCACCCTGAAAATGATCGACGGCGGGGAACCGGACGAGAAGATTGTCGCTGTTCCGGTGTCCGATGTAGATCCGACCTATGATTCCATTCACGATATTGGCGACTTGCCGGAAATCGAGGCGCAGCGAATCGAGAAGTTTTTTGCCGTGTACAAACAGCTTCCGGCAGGACGTAAATCCGTAGAATTGAACGGATACACCGATGCGGCAGCGACGAAAACGGCGTTGAAGACAGCGATCGAGCAATACCGGAAAGCGGATAACCAAACGGCCTTCGATTGGGTGCATCCCTTCGATTATCCGCAAGAGGGAAGCGGCGCTGCGGAATTCAACGCGGTGATCGAAATTCCGGCCGGGAGCTTTACGAAATACGAGATCGATGCGGATACCGGACATCTCGTCGCCGATCGCTTCCAATCGATGGCCGTTCATTACCCGGGCAATTACGGATCGATTCCGCAAAGCAAGGGAGGCGACGGCGATCCGCTGGACGTGCTCGTTCTCGCCAGGCAGCCGCTTGTGCCGGGGACGGTCGTGAAGGTGCGCGCGATCGGCATGCTGAAGATGATCGACGATGGCGAGGCGGACGACAAGATCGTCGCGGTTCCGGTGAGCGATGTCGATCCGACATATGACAAGGTGACGGATATTTCGGAGCTTCCCGCCATGCAAGCCGAACAGATCGAGATGTTCTTCAAGGTGTACAAGCTGCTTCCATCCAACCGCAAGTATGTAGAAATTAACGGGTTTGATAAAGCGGCCGCAGCCCAGGCGGAAGTAGCGGGCGCCCTCCAGCGGTATCAAGGAATGCCGGTGAGCAGCGATGCGGTAATCGGCGGCGTCGAGAAAACGGCATCCGACAACCGCACCTTAGTCCCGCTCCGAGCAATCGCCGAGCTGATCGGCGCGGAGATCGGTTGGGACGAAGCCGCGCGCAGCGCCACCGTGAAATATAACGGCAAAGCGTACACTATCGCCTTGGGTAACGCTGTGGCTGCCGATCAGAACGGCGCGCCGATCGAGCTGGATCTGATGCCGCAGCTCATGAACGGCTCGATGTTTGTTCCGTTAAGCTTTGTCGCTGAGCAGTTGGAAGTCAAGACGAGGTGGAACGAATCTGCGGGGCAAATCGAAGTGTTAAAGTGAGGATGGATGAAGGGGCGACCTTGTTCGAATACGAACGGGTCGCCCCTTTCCGTTGACGGTGAAACCCGATTCAGCATATCCTGGCTTCGCACGATACGGCTCATCCTTCGGCTACGTGCAGCTCGGGCATCCAGCGCTTCATATGATCGGCGATTTCGCTCCAAACCGCATCCGCTTGGGGGAGCTGGTCCTTTTCCACCGTCCGCAGCGGCTCGACTTTATATTTCCGCCAGTTGACCATATGGATCCAGGTCGGGATGAACGTAGGCCGCTTCACTTGAATACAGGCATCCTGGCCCTTGACTGTTTTTTCCACGTCCAGCTGAAGGATGCCGCCGATTCGTTTGCGGGTCCCCTCCTGGCCAGCCAGAAAATTGCCAAGCGAATAGACGACGAACGCTTTCCGGCCGTCCTCCGTCTCGATCCATTCCGCAGGCTGCAGCACGTGCGGGTGATGTCCGATAATGATCGTCGCCCCGGCTTCCGCGGCGGCGCGGGCAATCCGTTTCTGTTCGTCGTTCGGCATATTGACGTATTCCTGCCCGAAATGGAGGCTGACGACCACCACATCCGATTGGCCGCGCGCTTTCGCGACATCCTCCCGAATGGTCGGCTCATCGATCAAGTTAACCAGATAGGGCTTGCCCTCCGGCACCGGGATTCCGTTCGTTCCGTACGTGTAAGACAGGAAGCAAAATTTGACGCCGTTTTTGTCCATCGTGCGAAGCTGCTGCCGGTCTTCCTCGGACAAGTAGGCGCCCGTATACTGGATGCCGAGATCGCGGTAATGCCGGATCGTGTTTTCGACAGCTTCCGGTCCTCGATCCAGCGTATGGTTATTCGCCAAATTGACCACGTCGAAACCGGCGTCCTTGAGCGCATCGCCGACCTCGGACGGACCGTTGAACCGCGGATAGTCGGACAGGCCGAGCGCCGCGCCGCCGATCATGCTCTCCTGATTCGCCAGCGCGATATCCGCCTCCTCGATGTACTTCTTGACCGGCTCGAACATCGGCCGAAAATCGTAACCGTCCTCCGTCTTGGCGTCTTTGTAAATCGACCTGTGAATGAGGACGTCCCCGACAAAAGCGAGTTTTACTTGGTATACGCGCTCCCGCTCGTCCGGTTCGGGCCCCTCCGGCTTCGCGCTCGAATCGGCTCCGGGCGCCTGCAGCGGGTCCGTCTTCGGATCGGGCAAGCCCGCAGGAGGCTGAGGCTGCGCTTGCTGCTGCGGCGGGTTTGCCGCATCTTTGGGCTGACAGCCCACGCCGGTCAACGTTAAAAAAACCGCCATGACGAGAAAAAGTGCGTGACGTTTCCAATTTGCCATTACAAAGTGACCCCTCTTCATCGCTAAGCGACGCAGATTGCTGAAGAATGCGCCGCCTTGCTTGTCTCTATGATGTATGATTAAGCATTCCCAGCTTACCAAATAAAATGACCCTTTTCCATAATTATCATATAAGCAAGAAAAAAACTCGCTCCCCAATACCATGTAATGGCCGGATCGCGAGTTGCAAATGGTTTTATTGGTTTCGGTCCACGGATACCGCGCTCGTGCCTTAGTCTGACGTTAAGTCTTAGACTGCCGCCGCTTTCCCCTCGTTATCTTGCGGACTCCCTGGTGTACATGCTCTGATCCTGCAATCGAATCAGCACCTTGCCGAAGCGGCCGCCCTGCCGGATTTCCACCTTATCAGCCGGATAAGTCCGTTCCAAATACTCGGCGGCGATGCTCCGGTTCCGATCGTTCGCAGGCAAACCATATATTTTCAACCAATCCATAACCTCCTGGAGCGCCGCTTCCCGAGTCACCTCCGTCGTTTTCATTTCCCGGGTAACGAGCGACTCATAGGAATAGCCTTTGAGATATAATAAATGGAGCAGATAAGCCATCTCCAGATGCTTGCTCTTCATAGGCTGATCCGTAACCAGAGGCCAAATCTCATTGAGCAGACTGTGCTCTCTGGAGCCGACCGACATGCTGATATAGCAAAACTGCCGTGCGCAGCTCAGCACCCTCTCTACACTCTCCCAATCGACAATCACCGGGCACATGGAGACAAAGACGAAATCGAAGGCATTCGTCCACCCTTTGGCTTCCAGATCGATGTTTTCGAACGGCTCGGCTACGACCTCGACCTGCCCGCCCGCTATTCCTTTAATGTTCTCTTTCAGCAGCTCGACCAAAGGAAGGCTGGACTCCACGGAGGTCACACGCGCTCCTCTCTCCGCAAAAGGCACCGTAAATCCGCCGGAAGCGGCTCCAATGTCTAAAATAGATGTATCCTTGAACGATACCCCTTGTCCTTCCAGCCAACCCATGATGCGTCTGGCTCTTCGTCTGCCCTCTTCGCTAAACGTCTGCTCGTTGAATGTCTTGGCCTTATGGTCGAAAGTGTGCGCCGGATCGATGCCGGCCCGCTTCATCTTCTTCACTGCGGTATTCGCATCTTCCTTCCAGGCTTGTTCCCAAACGGCTTCATTAAAAAAATCGTTCCTCATGCTTCTTATCCCCTCCGCCAAATTATCGTATTGCTGGCTTAAATCTAGCGTCTCATAAAAGACTTTAAAGACTTTAAAGACTTTAAAGACTTTTTATGTCTTTAATATCTATTGAAAAATAGACGCCTATGACGTATGAATCCTTCGTCATCGGTCGTCACCTTCGGTTGCCGATCATTTGCTGACGATCATCATCAAATGATCGGGATCGGTCGTTCTTCACAGAACAACCGTCATTTTCTTGGCGAGCTCGGATATTTTTTGGTTTCTTAAATAATTCTCCATCTGCTCCTCCGCCGATACCATCACCTGCTGGATCAAACATTCCGGACTATGGTTCAAATCGCATTCGAACAAGGAAGCCGTGCCTTCAATGGCATGAATAATATCGAGGAACGAAATTTCTTCCCAATTCCGCTTCAACCGGTAGCCGCCATGGGCGCCCGAGGTGGATTCGATCATGCCCGCCTTGACCAGCTTGGTAAGGATTTTGGACAAATACGTCGGCGAAACCTGTTGCCGTTCCGCCAGCTGCTGTACGCCGATCAGCTTGTTCGGAGTGGCTGCGGCAAGAAATAGCATGGTATGAAGGGCGTAGTTCGTCGCTTTGGAAAACTTCATCCCGCAGTATTCACCCCCGATCAAAGACTTTATTTATCCATGATAGCTTTTAAATCGAGTTATGTCAAGTCTAACAAATCAGGCGCAATCAACTCAAGCTGAAGTTGAACATCCTTCCGGCTCTAGTATAATAGAAGGGCAAGCTGCTTTTGAAGAATTGGATAGCCAGACCGGTGGCCAGGCGAGCCTGAAATGCTGTGGCTGAAGAAGTTATTTCAACAAATAAGGGAGAGTGCGGCGGTGTACACTACGGTAAATGGTTTTTTAAACGATTGGAATCAGGAAGCTTCGCTTACGCTGCAAGTGCTGGACAAGCTGACGGATGCTTCTTTGAGTCAGGCGGTGTCAGACGCGCAGCCGCGGACGCTCGGCGAAATCGCGTGGCATATCGTCCAGAGCGTCGGCTTTTTTTTGAATGAGATCGGGCTGCAGAGGAGATCCCGGCGGCCGAAGGAGCTTCCGCGGCGGCCATCGCGCAGGCGTACCGTCGGGCAAGCGATTCCGCCATTGCCGAATTCAGCGCAAAGTGGGCGGGTAAGGACGACCAGCTGGACCAGCCGATCAAAATGTTCGGCTTCATCGACACGACCGCTGCCGGCGTGCTCAATATGCTTGTCCGCCATCAGATACATCACCGCGGTCAAATGACGATATTGATGCGTCAGGCAGGACTGGCGGCGCCGGGCGTGTACGGGCCGAACGAGGAAGAAACGGCGGCAATGAAAGCGGCGCGCGGCCAGTCATAGCACTCGGGGCGAGTTTAACGAGCGTGTGCTATGCCCGTTTTACGGCAGCGGGCAGCTTCGCCGCTAGCCGTGCGGAATGGAAGCCCGGGAAAAGCCCAGTGAAATCAAGGCTTTTTCTCGGGCTTTATTGTTTCTTCCGACTCCGGACGTCATCGCTCATCGCCTTCGGTTACTGGAATATTTGCTGACATTAATCAACTAATGATCGGGATGGTCCGGGACGGTCTGCGGGGATCGAGCCCGACAGCAGCGCTCCGCCCTCCGCATGGTTGCCGGCAGCAAGCTCCCCGCCGTGACGCCTAATAATGGTTTGCGAGATCGTCAGTCCCAATCCGCTGCCTCCGGTGGAACGGTTCCTCGATGCTTCTCCTCGATATAATGGTTCAAACACCCGTTCCAGTTCTTCCGCTGAGAAGCCCGGCCCGGTATCGCGTATCGCAAACGTGACTCGGTCGCCGGCTTTATCACATTGAACGACAATTTCCCCACAAGAGGGCGTATGCCTGACGGCATTGTCCAAAAGATTGTTCAGGGCACGCTCCAGCAGGTGCGTGTCGCCGCGGACGATGCAATGGTCTGCGGTGCGGTTCGAGATGGAGATGCGCTTTTGCCGTGCCAGCGGACGGATGCTGTCGATCGATTTCTCGAGGATGAGCTTGAGATCGGCCGTCCCGTAGTTCAGTCTCGTCTCCACATATTCCATCTTCGTAAAGGTGAACAAGTCCTCGACGAGCCGGTCCAATTGTGCCGATTTTTCCTTGCATACCGCCACATATTTGCTTATTTTCTCCGGAGATTGAGCGATTCCTTGCTCCAGTCCGTCCAAATAGCCTCGCAAGGCGAACAGCGGGGTCCGCAAATCATGTGCAACCGCGGCGATCACGAATCGCCGTTCTTCCTCCAGTCTCGCTTGTTTGCGGAAAGATTGGCGAAGTCCTGTCACCATCGTTTCGAATCCGTCGCGCACTTGGGAGATTTCGGAGATACGGGACCGCGGCAGCTCCGCATCCCAATCTCCTGCGGCGATTTGTCTGGCGGCCAGGCTCATCTTCTCGAGGGGCTTAAGCAGGAACCTTCGCATTTGAACGCCGACAATAAAGAATGCGAGCAATAGTCCGGCAATCATCGACACAGCCAGAACCGTCTTTGACTTCGGCAAGTAGATGACGATCTTTCCGAGCAGCCGTCCGTCCTCCATGATCGTGAATCGTTCGGTGGACGATAAAGCGCTGCGCGGTTCCGGATTCGAGCGGAAAATATCCTCATCCGACGCCGATACAATCGCCGCCTCCAGCTTCGCCTCCCGCAGCGCTTGCTGCAGCTCGTTTTGCCAATTCGGATCGCTCCACTTATCCGCGTTCGTTTCGATCAGACGGACGATCCCGGTCAACCGTTCCTGCAGCAGCTCGTCTTTCGGCCCGATTTCCGTGAAGCGGATCGTTCCTGTCTGCATGTAGTGAGCGGCAATGTAGCCAATCCACGGCACGAGCAGCAGGAAGAAAAAGCACAGCATCGTAAACGTGCGAATGCGAAGCGTTCTCATGTTATCCTCCCTCGAAGCGATACCCTACACCCCATACGTTGACCAGGTACTGCGGCCGGTTCGGATCGGCCTCGATTTTGTCGCGAAGCCGGCCGAGATGCACCCGAATCGTATGCTTATCGCCCACCCCGTCCCAAAATTTATCCAGCAGCTGCTCATAGGTAAATACATGTCTCGGATGTTCGGCAAACAATCGCAGCAGCTCATATTCCCTCGGCGTAAGAGATACATTCTTCCCATCCACGAATACTTCTCTTGCGGACAGATTGAGCCTGATGCGGCCGAAATCCAAGCTCCTTCCCTCCGATTGCCGCTGAGCGGCGGAACGCCTCAATACCGCTTTGATTCGCGCTATGATCTCGCCGGGCGAAGCGGTTTTGACAATATAATCGTCGCCGCCGAGCGTCAGTCCGCGAATCTTGTCCACGTCGTCGCTCCGCGCGCTAAGGAAAAGGATCGGAACGCTGCTCTCCGCCCGAATCCGGCGGCATAGCTCGAAGCCGTTTTGCCCCGGCATCATGATGTCGAGCACAATGCAGTGAACAGCGTTCTGCTCCAACGCGGCCCACGCCCCATCGGCATCATAGGCGGTGATCACATGAAATTGCTCGTATTCCAAAAAGTCTCTCAACAGCTCGACGATACTAGGGTCATCGTCGACAACCAGTATTGTTGCTCCTTCGCTCATGAATATCCCACCTTTGCCTCCTAGTTTATCATTTTTCCCGCAAAAACCTAACGCAGCCGCCCGATTTGTGATGGTTTGTTTATTGTTTTGTGACCTTTTTGCAGCGCTATTTGAGATATTGATTTGTTACTATTCTTGTTGAGCGCACGGACGGCAAATACCGCGGGGTGACTCGTCCTGCACGGAACACTCACTTACTGCGGGGTGACTCGTCCTGCACGGAACACTCACTTTGGATACGAGGGAGGACTTCGATATGTTATCGGTTCAAATCGTGCTTTTTGACGGCTTCGACCTGCTGGATGCCATTGCGCCTTACGAGGTTTTTAGCGCTGCGGCGATGAATGCCGAAGGCGCGTTAAGCGTAGAATTCGTCACCGCCGAAGGGCCGCGGTCCGTAACCAGCGGCATCAACGGGGTGGCCGTTGAGGCAAGCGGCCGCTTGAACCCGGAACGGGCGGGCATCATTCTCGTGCCCGGCGCGGCGGGCGACGTCGAGGGAGACGGCCCTGACTCGATTCCGGCGATTTTGGGACGGGCCATGAATACCGAGTTGACCGGTATGATGAGGCAGGCGCTCGCACAGCAGGACGTCGTCGTCGCAACGGTATGCGGCGGCTCCCTGCTGCTGGCTATGGGAGGGCTGCTGGAAGGCAGACCGGCGGTCACCCACCATATGGGCATGGATGTGCTGGGAGCAACCGGCGCGATTCCCGTCCCGGCCCGCGTCGTGGATGACGGCAATCTCGTTTCCGGCGGCGGCGTCACTTCCGGACTCGATGTCGCGCTGTATTTGGTGGAACGCGAGCTTGGGCCGCGCGTCGCGCATGCGGTAGAGCGGTTGTTCGAATTTGAACGGAGAGGGACCGTCTGGCGGGAAACCGGAATGGCGACCGGCCGTCAACAGGCACGCGCAGGCGTCGAACCGAACGCCGCGGCGGACCAAAGCCTAATGATAGATGACTCTTCGGATCTCACGATCGCAGAGTCGTCTGTCTTCGAGGGGGATTGGGAGGCGACGATCGCTACACCGGTTGGGAAACTGGAGGTCAAGCTCTCGATAGGAGCAAGGAACGGGATGATCCAAGGCACAGCCGAGCAAGGAAATGAAACGGTCGAATTCGTAAACCCCATGCTGCAGGCGGGCAAGCTTGTCTGGCTGCTGCCAGTCACGAAACCGATGCGCTTGAACTTGAAATTTGAAGTGACCGTCGACGGGGATCGCATGACCGGGACCGCCAAGGCCGGTATGCTGCCGGCATCCAAATTAACGGGCAGGCGAATTTCCTGACCGTGCATTAACCGTGCATTGCGTGCCGCAATTCATAAGAAGCCATGGGGGTTTGGAATCGCATGAACAAACGAAAAACCTTATACGGCCTGTTGGCCGGTGTCACCATTCTCTTTATCCTTCACTCCCTGGTGAAAAATTATATCGTCGATCCCGGCGCCGAAGGCTTTTTAAGCCACAAAACAGGCCTTAAGCGCGAGCTGAATCTCCCGGTCTGGTTGAACGTGATGTACGTTCATGTCGCCTTCGCCTGCATTGCGATGGCGTCGGGACTGCTCAACTTTTCCAATCGAATCTTTGAAAAAAGCCGCACGTTCCATCGCGTCAACGGCTACGTATATCTTGTGTCCGTACTGCTTGTCGTGCTGACTTCCGGATATATGGCGCCTTACGCCACCGGAGGCAAAATCAGCAGCATGGGGTTTAATCTGCTTAATCTCATCTGGCCGTTTATTACCATCATGGCGATTATCCAGATCAAAAATAAACGAATCGCTCAGCACCGAAACTGGATGATGCGCAGCTACGCCTTTTGTTTTACGAATCTGCTCATTCATCTCATTACTTCCGTTGTTCATTCCGGCTTCGGTCTTATGTACGCGACCAGCTATACCATTGGCGTATATGGCTCTATTGTGCTGCTGCTGTTGATTCCCGAGGTCATCATTCGAAAGATCAGTCCATGGAACAGAAAGGAATGGAGATAAGGATGAAAAAAATGGTTGGATGGCTCATGTCGCTCGTGCTTGTTCTAAGCTTAGCGGTTACCCCTGCGGCAAGTGCGATCTCCAAGGAGAATGACGCTGCGCCGGGGGATAACAAGCTGCATGTGCAATTCGTCTTGTTCGACGGCTTCGATCTGCTCGACGTTATCGCGCCCTATGAAGTATTCGCTGCCGCGGAAATGTACTCGGAAGGGGCCGTGACGGTGGAATTGGTATCCGCGGAAGGCAAGCGCTCGGTCCCGAGCGGTTTGAACGGGCCCTCCCTCAAGGCTGAAGCCAAATTGGATCCGGACCGTCCGGGAATTATTGTAGTGCCCGGCGCTTCGGGCAAGCCGGCGGGCAATTCGAATGATGCCATTCCGAGCATATTATGGCGCGCCAAGGAAACTTCATTGACGGATTTGATGAAGCGAGCGATGGATAATGAGGACGTCACGGTAGCTACCGTATGCGGGGGCTCGCTGCTGCTGGCCATGGACGGCTTGCTGAAAGATCGTCATGCCGTGACCAATTCGATCGGCATGGACGCGTTGAAAGCTGCGGGCGCCATTCCGGTAGATGCCAGAGTCGTCGAAGACGGTCCTCGCCTCGTGACCGGGGGAGGCGTGACGTCGGGACTTGACGTGGCTTTGTATTTGGTCGAGCGCGAGCTAGGGCCGCAAATCGCGAATACGATTGAAAAATTATTCGAGTACGAGCGGAGAGGCACGGTGTGGAAGGCGGAAGGCATAGCCCCAATCGATTTTACAAGTCAAGAAGCGACGAAAAAAGAACAACCGGCATCCTCCGCAAGCAACGCCGAAAAGTGAGGACGAGATTTCAAACCAGGTTATGTATTCGCTGAAAAGCCATCCTTGACGACAGGATGGCTTTTTTCTATTGCTCCAATAATTCGTTTCCTAACTCCCGAAGTTCCTCAACTCTCTTTTCCGGAATGCCCGTCGCCTGGACAATGGACGTCGTGTCCATTCCCATTTTGATCATATTTTTAGCGATTTCTTCTTTGGCTTCACGCTTGCCTTCGAGCTTGCCTTCGAGTATTCCCTCGCGCTTGCCCTCGAGTATGCCCTCCAGCCTGCCTTTGCGTTCAATATCATCC
>NZ_KB905573.1 GCF_000380965.1 Paenibacillus ginsengihumi DSM 21568
AACGCCTGTCAAGGAGACCGCTTGACAGGCTTACGTTAGAGGGTTGGGCCCGGAGGCAAAGGATAGGGATAAGAAGGAAAGATCCGCGTTTTCGATCTTGCACAGGGAAACAATTTTCCCCTACGTGCGAAATAAGTTTACGGGTAGTTCCTTTTGACGAATAGGTTACCTTGTGGTTTCAACCCACGGATAGCAGTGTGCCGACCGTCGCTCACATTTTGCCTCCGTGCCGAGCTCCTTTAGCGCACGTAAATTTTAAAAATGAAAATCCAGGTCTCACCTATGTGCTCAAAATGTGGAGCTTGACATTTACGTTCATAGCAGATCGAACAAAAACCTTATTCGACCTGCTGTAGGTAGAAACGGGCGATTTCGCCCTGGATAAGCACGAAAATCAGTCTTATTTTGGCGTTTTACTGATTTTCTTCAGGGATAAGATCGAATTTCGAGCTTATTCAAGCAGTTCCTCCATAGGAAGGCCGCTTGACAGCTAGCCTCCGCGAGAGCAACTGCTGAACCCCCTCCTAAAAGCAGGCAATATCGAAGTTTCGGAAGTGCCGCCGCAATTTTCCTGCGAAGCTTGCGAAGGAGAGAGGTACCCGGAGGGGGGCATGGATATGAATTCGGGCCATAGGCTTTGCATCCAACGTATGGGTTTGCACGATTAAGGACTTAGGCGAGGTTTTTCTTATCCGCCTGTGAAACCTTTTGTACTTTGCCGTCGTCCATAAATGACAAGGCCGTTTATCACGAGAGACAACCGGCGACAATAAATTTGGATCGAAAGAAGGGTGTGGCCGTGTTGAGACATAAGCTTTTTGTCATATGTTCGATGGTGCTAATTGCCGTTATGCTGTCAGGCTGCTTTGGCGCTACCGGAGGTGGAGCGCCTGCGCTGCCGAATGAATCGGCGGGACAGGCCGATCCCGGAGGAGTAGCCAGCAATCCGGGCGCGGGCAGCCCGTCCGGCGAAGAGGGCGGGTCAGACGCCGCCAATCAACCCGGCGAAGGCGGGTCAGACGCCGCCAATCAACCCGGCGAAGAGGGCGGGACGGACGCCGCTGATCCGCCCGGCAAAGGCGCGTCAGGAGGCGCGGAGGCGCCCGGCGAAGGTGCTGCAACCGGCCCTGAGGCGCCCGGAAGCAAGCCGGACCCGGTCATGGAGCAGCTGCGGAAGCTGACGCTCGACGAGAAGATCGGGCAGCTGGTGCTGGTCGGGATGGACGGGACCGAGCCGAACGAGCAGACGAAGGAACTGATCCAAACGTACCATGTCGGCGGGTTTATTTTTTTTAAGCCGAATATTCAAAATGCGCAGCAGGCGGTCGAGCTGTTTAACGCCCTGAAGACGTTGAATGCCGCTCATCATTCGGTGCCGCTGTTTATGAGCGTCGATGAGGAGGGCGGCCGTGTCAGCCGATTGCCGAACTCGCTTGTCAAGCTTCCTGCCGGGGCGGAGATCGGCAAGGCGAACGACCCGGATTTTGCGCGGGAGCTCGGCGAGACGCTCGGAGAGGAACTGAAGGCGTTCGGGCTCAACGTCGATTTTGCGCCGGTGCTGGATGTGAACAGCAACCCGGACAATCCCGTCATCGGGGACCGATCGTTCGGCAGCGATGCGGGTGCCGTCAGCCGGCTTGGCGTGCCGCTGATGAAGGGGCTGCAGACCGGCGGTGTCATTTCCGTCGTCAAGCATTTTCCCGGTCATGGGGATACGTCGGTCGATTCCCATCTGGGGCTGCCGGTCGTTAACCACGATCTGAACCGGCTGCGGAAGATAGAGCTCGTACCGTTCGCCGATGCGGTGCGGGAAGGTACCGATATGGTCATGGTGGCGCACATTTTGCTGCCCAAGCTGGATCCCGACCATCCGGCGTCGTTCTCCAAAAGGGCAATCACCGATCTGCTGCGCGGAGAGCTCGGTTATGACGGCGTCGTCATTACCGACGACATGACGATGGGAGCGGTCGTCAACCACTACGACATCGGCCAAGCGTCGGTGGAGGCGATCAAGGCGGGCGGCAGCATCGTGCTGGTCGGACACGAATACGACAAGCAGACGAAGGTGCTTCAGGCCTTGAAAGCGGCCGCAGCGAGCGGCGAGCTCTCGCAGGAGGAAATCGACGATCGCGTATACGGAATTTTAGCGCTCAAGCGAAAATACAAGCTGACGGATGAAGAAGCTTCGAAAGTGGACGTAGAGCGGCTCAACCGGTCGATGAACGAGGTGTTGGAGCGTTATATGCCGCAGCAGGCCGCCGGATAAGGCGGTCTGTTTGCCCTGCGCGCCGGGCGTCGGCGCCATCTCTGCGGTGTAAATTCGGATCGGCGTCGGCCGGCGGAGGGGCTCGCAACTTCCTATCCCCAATGTGCGTCTAATGGATATTGCTTGCATACTGGGAAGAGAGAAGGAATAACGATGCATCATAGGAAACGATCGCAACGAGTAGGCCGGACCGGCCGCATCCGCCGCGGTTGGCTAAGCAGGTTGTGCACTGCGGCGTTCGCTGCCGCGCTTGCGGCCAGTTTGCTGCCGGTGCAGCAGGCGAAAGCTGCAGGCTCGCTAGCGATGCAGTTTGCGGGAGCGGCAGGTTCGCTGCCGGAACAGCCATCAGGAACCGCAGGCTCGCTGCCGGTACAGCCGGCGGGAGCGGCAAGCCCGTCCGGGGCACACCGTATCGGCGACGATGTCGGGGACGTGCTGGCAACGGATATCCGGGCCTATGTCCGCAACACTCCGATTCGCTCGATGAATATTGACGGATATACGGCTATCGTCGTCGAGGATTTGCGCGATTACGGCTTTGACGTCGCCTGGACGCCCGCCGAGCGCAAGGTGGCGATCTATAACCGTCCGTCTAAAAAGGTGCAGGCGCCCGCCGTTGAAGAAGCATCATCGCTTCCGGTAGGAACGAAGCTGAGCGACGTGCTCCATACCGATATCAAGACGTACTACGAGGGCCGCGAGATTCCGTCGTACAATTTGGACGGACGAACGGCCATCCGGCTGAACGATCTGGACCGGATGGGGCTTGTCGAATGGAACGAGGAAGCGAAAACGATCTCCTTCACGCCGGCGGCCGACGAATCGCCCGAATCCCCTCCGATGGAGCAGGCGCCGCTCGTAGTGCGCGAGACGAATACGGTGGAGATTAGCGGCATCGCGATCGGAGCCCAGTCTGTAGAGTACGAGGGCCGGAAGATCGGGACGGTCGTGAACGGCGTCCCGATGATCTCGCTCGCTTTTATGGGAGAAGCTCTCGGCTATCGCCGCGACGGATTGGCCGCTGGCTGCGGCAAGGTATCGCTATGTTTGGACAATGGCACCTACGGCATGCTCACGTATGTGTCGAACGCGGCGGCTTATCCCGAACATCCGTTGGACGTGTTATTGTATTGGATGGGCGGGGAGAAGGGGAAATCATCCGTGAAAGCCGTGCCTGCGGGGGGCGGAGCTTCCGACGTGTATGTCAGCGAACGCGACCTGAAGTGGCTGTTCGGCTATCAATCGCAGTGGGACCCGCAGACGGGGCGGCTCGACATCCGGTATGTGGACTATCGCGTCGACGATTACGGTCTTCCGTCCGATGTTCGCAATTATTTTTATGCGGTGAAAGCAGTCGGTTATATGCGCGGCTCCGGCGATGTCCTGCCTTCCCTTATCGTTAGGGACTGGAAGGGAGGCCCCGGGGGCGCGGTGAGCTCGATGGCGCTTGTCGGCGAGCCCGGCACTTATGAATACGGCGGCAAGCCCGGATTGTCCAAATACGGGTTCGAGTCGGATCTCGAGCTTGATACGGGATCCTATGCCTACGACGTCGGATTGCAGGTCGGACTGCGCAAGCTGTACAGCTCGACGCTGGACATCCGGCTGACGCCGGAAACGGCCGAGCCGGTCATCGCTTATCCCGATATGACGAGTTTCGGGGAGATCAGCCGCATCCGTTTCGACCAGCCGGTTCAAGGCTATATTGCGACGAATGAGAAGCAGGTTGCTTTTGCCGGGACTGTGGAAAAACAGGTTGGCACAGGACTGACGGTTGTCGTGGAACGCGAGGTATACGGCGGCGGCTTTGAGACGCTGAAGCAGTTCAAGGTACCCTTTGCGGATGGACGCTTTTCGTTTGCCGTCGATACGCTGGACGATCCGCGTTATTTGACGAAGGTGACAGTCAAAGGCACGGTAACTAATCCGCGCTTGACGTATGACAAGGATGTCGCCCGGTTTTATTTGAAGCGGAGCGACAGCGGTCAGCGCAAGTAAAGGAGGTCTGCCGGAATGGTTCAACCGCCCTTCATCGGCATATACCTTGCCGCAGGCTTCAGCCGGCGCATGGGGACGAACAAGCTGGCGCTGCCGCTCGGCGATTCGACGCTGGGCAGCAGTGCGCTCGGGCAGGCGCTGCGCTCGCGGCTGCAGCATGTCGCGATCGTCACAAGGCCGGAGGACGGCATGGAATGGCTGGACGCTTCCTTTCATGACGAGGCTTGGGCCGGCAGGTGGTCGCGCGTTGTTTGCGAAAATGCTTTCGAAGGCCAATCCCGGTCGCTCATCAGCGGCCTGAAGGCTTGCGAGACCAGGCAGGCCGGTGCAGCCGTCGTGCTGCTGGCCGATCAGCCGTTCGTGACGAAGCGGGTGATCGACGAGCTGGTCGGCCGGTTTCTCGCTGCCCTGCAAGAGGGGCGTCCCTGCGCTTATGTGGCGGCAGCCTATCAAGGCGTGACGATGCCGCCTTTGCTGCTGGCGCGCGAGCTTTTTCCCGAGCTGATGCGTCTGGAAGGGGACCAGGGGGCGCGCGGATTCATCCGCAGCGGCAAAGCGGGGGAGGGGGACATCGTGGAATACGAGGAGCCGTCGTTGTTTTGCGATATCGATACGATGGAGGATTACCATTCTGCGCTTCGAATGGTATCTGAAGGTTAAGACAAACCATCCCGAACGCCGTCGCTGCTTAGGCGGGGGATGGTTTGATTTTTCCAGGCGCTTTGCTGGCAGGATCGGCGTTTCGCTATACGTCGATGCTTCATTGCATGACTGAGTTTCACAAAATGCCGGCATTTCCGCTGCATGACGATGGATCGCTTTAAGCGGACATTTCGCTACATGCTCAACGCTTGGTTCGCATTTTTCACATCGCCGGCCAAAAGCTGCTCCAAATGATAAGAAGGGTACAATCCGCGTTCAAGCATGAAATAAAATACTTTGCCGTGCAGGGCAATCGCCTCATTCAGATGCCTCTGGAACGTTTCCCTGAGCTGGGGCGTCGCGGTTTCCGTAATCGCAATCGCATAGTTGCGAACCGCCGTTTTGGCGAAGCCGAGCAAATGCCCGGCATAAAAGGCGGTCAAATCGCCTTCCGCACCTTTTCTCGTTGCCATAGGCGCTTGGGGATAAAACTGCAGCAAATCCTTTAAGTTGTGCTCCAGGCTTTGAATCGCTTCGGCGTACAGCGCTTTTAGCTGCGGGTCCCTCACATCGCCGATGTGCATTTTGAAAGCCATCAGATGATTAGCTTGAAATGCTGTCAATTCATGCATTTCCAGCGTTTCGTGCCACGCCAGATGAGCGGGATGCCCTTTCTTGGAAGACAATGCAGATACCTCCTTTTTATCGATGCCATACCATATGCTGTAAACGCCCAGAAGGGAATTTGTCTGACCCGGTTCCTGCACCGATTCGATCCTATCGCTGCAGTCGAGGCTGTCTGAAGAAAGCAGACTGCTGCTGCTGGGCCGTGCATCGTGCAGGACACATTCTGTTGAAAGATGCGGAGCGTCTTCAGGCCCGAATCGCGTCCGCATTGAATATTCGCGAAATAAAGCCCTGCGAAGGTGTTATGAAGCCGAAAATGGGCGCGCGGAGGGAAATAGCGCCGTGCGAAGGCGTTATTTCGCAAGCCGGCCCGATTGTAAGCGCTTGACATATGAATATTCGCGAAATAAGGCCCCGTGAAGGCGTTAAGAAGCCGAAATGGACGCGCGGAGGGAAATAGCGCCGTGCGAAGGCTTTATTCTCTCATGCGCTCGATTTTCCTTGGCTCACCTATCGCCATTTTGCGGTCGTCATGCTTCGGTAAAGAAGCGAGTGGCGGATTTGCGGTCGTCATACTATAGGTAAAGAAGCGAGCGGCCGATCTAGATGCAGTTTGTCTTCGGCTGTCTGCACGGGCAGCCGACGCTTGTCCGCCCCGGTCGCTCTTCACCGGATGGGGGCGAGTGCGCTAGGAAACGCTTCGCTCGCCCCAGCCGCCTTTTCGGAGATGGATGCCAGGTAGCGCCGCCCTGCTCGCACTTCAGCAATGGAAGGCGGGAACGGCGGTCGCCCCGTCACCCTGTGCACACCTACTGCCAGATATACTTCGGCGACAGCCCAGATCGCCCCCCCTCCCGAGCGGCCCTTCGAAAAACAGCAGGCGGCACCCAGCAGCGCCGATGTCCCCCGGCAGCGCCGATCGTCGGACTGCGCGCCATGGCCGCTTACTTCGCATACTGCTTGCGGAATTGGAGAGGGGAAAGCCCCTCTTTTTTGCGGAAGCAGCTGGAAAAGTAAGGCGTATGATGAAAGCCGACATGCTCCGCAATGCGGGCGATCGGCCATTCCGTCTTGATCAGCAGCAGCTTGGCTTGATCCAGGCGGTACTGATGAAGATATTCCATCGGCGTGCAGCGGTAAACCTCCTGCATGCAGCGGGTAATATAGTTCGGATGAAAATGCAGCGCCTCGGCCAGCTTGCGGTTGCTCAGATCGGATTGAAAGTGTCTTTTAATGTATGCCTCCGTTCTTTCCGCAAGACGCTGCGCCGGCGAATCCCGCTCCGCATCCTCCACCCACTTCAGCAAATCGGCGAACAACTGCTGCTCCTCCCAGAACGCAACGCTCCGCAGCACGGTCGACAGCTCCATCAGGCGGCGGATCAGATCGCAAGCCAGCTCCGGCGAGGGCAAAGACGCATACTTGGGCAGCACGATGCGATATGGAGCTGCGCGCCGTTCCCTGGCTTGAACCGGCAGCGAAGCAGGACGGGCTTCGACTTCCTCCCATTCGCCGGCGGCCTGAAAATGCAGCCAATAAAAACGGGTCGTTGCCTCGCAGGCCTGGACCGCATAATGAGAACCATCCGGCCGCAAAATGAGCGCTTGCCCCGGGGAAACCTCCCATTGCCGCCCGTTTTCCCCGATATACAGCTTGCCGCAATCGACGAGAATGAGATCGAAAAAGCCGATTTGCTTGCGGTCCGGATGCTGTTCGCCGGGCATATAAGTCGCTTGGCCGCATTCGACGTAATAGGGCAGCGGAGGAGAAAGAAAGGACAGGTGCGTGGAACCGGTACCGACGATACAAGACCCTCCTTTCGTGTGAGATCGTCATGATCGAATCCTGGACGAGTCGGCGATATCCGTGGCATGGAGCGGCGGGACAAAGGGTATTTTGACCGGCATCGGATCGGGATCGCCGGTCATCAGACAGTAATTGACCGGGCTTTTCCTTTATATTAAGCGATAGCCTTTGAAGACGAAAGGGGGAGATTGCCATCATCCTTGAAAATCCGGTTAGAGCAAAAAAAGAGAGTCATTTCGCGTAAAGTATGGTAAGATATTCCGAAAAATGAAGTGCCGCATCGTTTCCAATACCCGAGAAGGACGTGCTAGTGCGGCGAGGCGAGGGAGAGGGAGGAAACCCGATGGAAAGAAAAAACACATTCAACGAGGTGGCCAAAGAATACGACCGGTACAGGCCGGATTATCCGGATGAGCTGTTCGCCGATATTGCGGAATACGCGGGGTTGCGGCCAGACTCGGACCTTCTGGAGATTGGATGCGGAACAGGGCAGGCGACGAAAGGCTTTGTGCAGCGGGGGTTCGACCGGCTGACCTGCATCGAGCTCGGAGAACAGCTCGCTGCACTGACCAGGGAAAAATTCAAAGAAAGGCCGAACGTGCAAGTCATCCACTCCTCGTTCGAAGCCTGGTCGAGCGACAAACGCTTCGATGCCGCCGTCTCCGGAACGGCGTTTCATTTTATTGAGCCTCAAAGCTCAGGCTATCGCAAAGTGCACGAACTGCTGCGGGAAGGGGGGAGCATCGCCTTGTTCTGGACGGTGCATGTGGCGTCGGGCGATCCGGTGTTTCAACACATTCGGGACTGCTACAAGCGGCATGCGCCGCAATTGGACGATTCCCGCAAGCCGACGGTAGAGCAGGTGATCGAAGACAGGACCCGGCTGACATTGGCGGACGGCCTCTTTGAAGATCTGAGCGTCAGGCAGTATCGCTGGAATGACGCTTATTCCGCAGACGAATACGCGGCGCTGCTGAACACGAACTCCCGGCACCGCCTGCTCCTCGATGCGGCCAAAGCTTCGCTGCTGGGCGAGATTCGCCGGACGATCGAGGACCACGGAGGAAGTGTGATCAAGCCGCAGGCGGCCGTATTGTTTCTGGCCCGAAAAAAGCCGCTTGCAGCGAACAGATGAGGAGCGGATTCATCACTCGAATCAGGAGACGGGCCTTCATCGACCCGAATCGGGAGACGATCATCCGTCTTTCGACTCGCCGCGAAGCCGCTTGTTTTTCCGGTATTCCCCCGGCGGGATGCCGGTTATTTTTTTGAACATCCGAATGAACGACGTCACGTTGCGGTAGCCGATGCGCAGGCTGATCTCCTGCACGCTGAGGTCGGTATCCGCCAGCATTTCCTTCGCCTTGCGAATGCGCACGGCGTTCAGATGCTCGCTGAAGTTGGTGCCGGTTTTCTCCTTGATGTAGACCGACAGGTAGGCTGCGGACAGATTGAGTTTGTCGGCCAGCAGATCGAGCGAGAGATCGTCGGCGAATTTCGTCTCGATAATGTCCATGACGAGCGAGATCGTCGGGTCCTGCTTCTCTTTCTTAGACTGAATGACCGCCGCCGCGGCATCGAACAGCTCGGCGAAGAGCCGTTTGAACTCGCCGATCGTGAAGCATTCGCCCATGCGCTCGAGATAGTGCTGCCGCATCGATGCATCGCCGTCCGCCCCGGAAGGCCCCAATATTTTGGCCACCCGCGAGATGACGCCCCCGGCAAGCTCCCTAAGCTGCTGAATGCTCGCGCCTTTTTTGTCCATCTGATCGAGCGTCCGGTCCATGAACGAGATGCAGTAGCTGTGATTGCCGGCCTGCAAATTGGCGTACAGTTCCTGCTCCTGGGGCACCGTCAGCAGCAGGTCGGGGACGGTTCGCCGGCCGCGGATGATTTGGCTTCCGTCGATCGGCCTGGCCTGCCGCGCCATGTCCAGCACTTCACGATAAGCGGCGTTGAACTGGGCGGAGCCGTCATGAACGGAGCTGACGGCGATCGTGACCAGCAAATATTCCTTGTCGCGGTCCAATATCGCCTTCAGCATCTCCAGCGCGTCGTCCAGCGCCTCGCGAATTTCCTCGCTGCGAATCAGCGACAAAATCTGATTGTTCTCAATCTGGAAGGTGTGGGAAGACGGCATCCGTTCCGACATGACGACATTGATGTATTCCTGAATATAATAGGCCATCCGGTCGGTCTTCAGCTGCCTGTCGGCGACCGTCTGCGATTTGAAGTGCAGCTGGTACAGCACCAGAACGAACGGCTCGTCGATGCCGGCGATGTCCTTCCAATCGTTGATATCGGATGTAATCGCCTTCAATTTGTTGATGTAGCCAAAGCTTGTCAGCAGCGACCGCTTGCCGAGCAATTCGCGGTGAATCGTCTCCTTCTCCTTCATCAGCTCGCCGATATTGCGCTGGATCAGGTCGAATTCCTGAATCTTGCTCTGCACCTTCACCGGATCGCGCCGCAGCAGCGAGGTCAGCATCTCCTTCACCGGCCGGTTGATTTTGCGGCTGAAATAGAGGGAAGCGAGAACGCACATGACGATTGATACGGCAAAAAGCAACAACAGCAGCAGGCTGGCACTCCTCACCCGCGACGTAATATCCGCAGACGGAACGGCCGTAATGTAGGTGAGCCCGGCTGAGCCGTCTTTCTCGGCAAAATAATAATAATCCCCCGACAACACATACTCGCGGCCGTTCTCGAACGGGGGAATGTCCTCCGCGGACAAGGCGGCGGAAGAGCGGTAGATCATCGCGCCGGTCTCGTCCATAATCATGAACAGCCGGTTATCTCCCTCCGTTCCGTAGAAAGCTTCCTGCAGCCGGTGCCCGTCCATCAGCGCGATAATCTGATACCGGGACGACGGCATGCGGAACGAGAACGGAATCAGCTGCGCCGTCTCGGAATCATTCAAGCCGTTGATCGTGAACGTGCCTTCCGGATGCAGCACGTAGTTGCTTTTGCGGGTAAACTGCTCCTTCCAGTAATCGGCAGGATAGCTCGGGCTAATATAAAAGCGTGAAAACATCATCTCCGCATCGACCGTGCCTTCTTTATCCACGATCAAGGAGGCGGGCTCGAAATAGACGAGCAGGTTGTGCAAATAATACATCGGATTGAACGCCTCGGCGCGCACCGTCTTCAGCACCTCTTTGGCCTGCCACAAATCGATGCCGTCTCCCACTCTTGCCAGCTGCCGATTGAAAGCAACGATATGCTCGTCCCGATACATATCGAACAGCATCGTCCTGACCCGCTCGAAATGCGTGCGATACCGGTCCGCCGAATGTTGCAGCATCAGCCGGTTGTACCGGATGACCTCGTTTTGTACCCCTTTGTTAAACAAAAATATGCTAAGTACATTAAAGACGGAAAACAACAGGATGATGCTGAGAAAGCTGATGAAAATTTTAAATACGAGCGTTCGTCGATTAAACAAGGTCCATTTCAACGTCTGCATGCTCCTCTGTCTATATGGTCGTATTTCGATGGAAACCCTTCTTGTATTGTACATGAACCTTGCGCTTCGGCAATACTCGCTTTTTTTTAGAAAGTTATCATTTCTTTAAACCGGTCAATCTGGCGCAAGGGAACGAAAGAAGTGTAAATACCGCTCTGCAGCGGGCTTTGCTATACTCCGGTCAGGACAGACGCTATGGCGAACAACGCTCGCCTTCAGTCGTCGCCTTTGGTTGATGAAAATTTGTCGGCAGCTTACCGTCAAATTTTCAAGATAGACGAAAGCGGGGTGAAACGCAACATTGAAAAAACAAGCAACTATTCCGGCGGCGCAAGGGGGCGCCAAGACGATCCGCTCCCCCATCATAAGACAGATACGCAAAAACTGGGATTTGTACCTGCTGCTGCTGCCGGTCATCGCCTTTTTTATCATTTTCGAATACGTTCCGATGTATGGCGTACAGATCGCGTTCAAAAACTTCATCGCCACCAAAGGCATCTGGGGAAGCCCGTGGGTCGGGCTACAGCATTTCGAACGTTTTTTTGACAGCTATTACTTTTGGCGGCTCATCAAGAACACGCTCGGCATCGGCTTATATCAGTTATTTGTCGGTTTTCCGGTACCGATTCTGCTCGCGCTGATGATTAACGAGGTGCGCTCGCAAAAGTTCAGCCGGTTCGTGCAGACCGTCACTTACGCTCCGCACTTTTTATCGACCGTCGTGGTGGTCGGGATGATCTTCATTTTCCTGTCGCCGCAGACCGGCCTGGTCAATATGGTCATCACTTGGTTCCGCGGCGAGCCGGTCGAATTTTTGACGGATCCGATCTGGTTCAAGAGCATCTATGTGCTTTCCGGCGTCTGGCAGCAGATGGGGTGGAGCTCGATCATTTATTTGGCCGCGCTGACGTCCATCGACCCGCAGCTGCACGAGGCGGCCCGCGTCGACGGAGCCAGCCGCTGGCAGCGCATCTGGCACATCAATTTGCCGGGCATCATGCCGACGATCACCATCCTGCTCATTCTCAATATGGGCTCGCTGCTGAGCGTCGGATTCGAAAAGGTATACCTGATGCAGAACTCGCTCAATATGGCGGCTTCGGACGTCATTGCGACGCACGTGTACAACAAAGGGATCATTGACGGGCAGTACAGCTACTCGGCGGCCGTCGGCCTGTTCAACTCCGTCGTCAACTTCATTCTGCTGGTGATGGTCAACCGCATCGCCCGGAAAGTGAACGACACAAGCTTATGGTAGGAGGCGCTTGCAAGCCATGAATAATGAAACCTTGGGCGATAAGCTGTTCGACTGGGCCGTGCATGCGCTTCTTGCGCTCGTCTGCGTCATCGTGCTGTACCCGCTGATCTTCGTGCTCGTCGCCTCATTCAGCAGTCCCGACGCCGTCATGCGCGGCGAGGTATGGCTGTGGCCCAAAGGGCTGACGTGGGTCGGATATACGAAAATATTCCAAAACCACGAAATCTTGACGGGCTACATGAACACGATTCTGTATACGGTCATCGGCACATCGATCAATCTGGTCATGTCCATCGCGGCAGCTTATCCGCTTTCCCGCAAAGATTTGTACGGACGCAACGTGATCTCCGCGATGATGGTTTTTACGATGTTTTTCAGCGGCGGCATGGTGCCGACGTATTTGCTGATCAAAAACCTCGGCATGCTGAACACGATGTGGGCGCTCATTATCCCCGGAGCGGTATCCGTTTACAACGTCCTCATCATGCGGACGTTCTTTCAGAACGGCATTCCGTACGAGATGCAGGAGGCCGCGGCCATCGACGGCTGCTCGAATATGAGCACGCTGATCCGGATCGTGCTGCCCTTGTCCATGCCGATCATCGCGGTCATGATACTGTTTTACAGCGTCGGCCACTGGAACGCGTACTTCAGCGCGCTGATGTATTTGACCGATCGCGACAAATATCCGCTGACGCTGTTCCTGCGGGAAATCCTGATCCAAGGACAGATGCAGGAGATGCAGGGCATCGGCGACGATTCGCACGCGAATGCCGTGATGGAGAGCGAGGCGATCAAGTACGCCGTCGTCATCGTGGCCAATCTGCCGGTGCTGATGCTGTATCCGTTCCTTCAAAAATATTTCGTAAAAGGCGTCATGATTGGGGCGATCAAAGGCTAAGCGGTTCAAGCCCTGCGGAATCGGCTTATGAGCCGATTTACAAAACTTTAAGGTTAAATGGGGGTGACACCCTGTTAGCCGATAGATACAATAACAAAGGGAGGCAAAGACATGCACACAACAAGATGGACAGCAGCGGCATTGTCCCTGGCAATGGCCGGAGGCCTGCTTGCCGGCTGCAGCGGCGGACAGACTGGAGGAGAAGGAGAGCCAGCCCCGAGCGGTGGCGAAGCCGCGGCGAACGTCAACAAGACAGGCATGCCGATCGTCAAGGAACCGATCAACCTGACATTTTTCACGGGGAAAGCGGCGACGAACGGCAACAACTTCGAGGAGACGCTCGTTTGGAAAGAATACGCGAAGATGACGAACATCAACGTGAAATTCCAGCTCGTGCCGTTCGAGAACTTGACCGAGAAGCGCAACCTGGCTCTGGCCGGCGGCGATTATCCGGACGCCTTCTATTCGGCCCGCGTACCGGCATCCGACCTGATGAAATACGGGGCTCAGGGGACGTTCGTCAGACTGAACGACCTGATCGATCAATACGCTCCGAATTTCAAGCGCCTGCTGGAGAAGTATCCGGATCTGAAAAAAGGGCTGACGATGCCTGACGGCGGCATTTATTCGTTCCCGTCCTTCTACAGCCCGGAATTTCTGTCGATGCTGATCGGAACGCCGCTTTGGGTGAAGCAGGAATGGCTGGATAAGTTGAATATGAAGGAGCCGACGACGACCGAGGAATTTTACCAGTTCCTGAAAAAGGTCAAGGAGACCGACCTGAACGGCAACGGGCAGGCGGACGAAATTCCTTATGCGGGCACAGGCATCAATCCGCTGATCGAGCAGATCCGCGGAGCGTGGGGCTTCGGCAACCGCGGCCTCGGCCACAAATTCGTCGACGTCGATCCGAATACGAACGAACTGCGCTTCTTCCGCACCGATCCGAAATATAAAGAAGTCATCGAGTATGTGCGCAAGCTGTATACCGAAGGCTTGATCGACAAGGAAATTTTCACGATCAAGACGGCGGCGCTGTACGCGAAAGGGCAGCAGGGCATTTTGGGCGCTACGATCAACCCGAATCCGAAAACGCAGATGAACCAGGACGGATATATCGGTCTCGGCGCGTTGAAAGGACCGCACGGAGACCAGCTGTATTCCCATATTAAAGTGCCGGCAGTATGGCCGGGAGCGTTCGTCATCACCGACAAGAACAAGCATCCCGAAGCGACGGTGCGCTGGATCGACCATTTCTACGGCGATGAAGGGGCCACCTTCTACTTCATGGGCATCGAAGGCCAGACCTATACCAAGACGGCCGACGGCAAGCTGGAATTCGTCGAGGAGATCACGAACAATCCGAACGGGCTGACGATGGACCAGGCACTGGCCAAATACATTACGTGGCTGGGCGGCAGCTACCCGGGTTACGTCCAGGAGAAATATTTCAAAGGCTCGGAAACGCTGCCCGAATCGCTGGCCGTCGGCGAGAAGGCGCAGCCGCACAAAATTCCGGAGATTTGGAACGCCTTCAACTTCACGGAGGAAGAGTCCGAATTCCGCTCCACCATCGGCTCCGACATCGAGACCTACATCGGCGAGATGGAAGCGAAGTTCATTACCGGCGCCCAGCCGATGTCGGAATGGGATAAATATGTCGCCAACGTTCAGAAGATGGGACTGGACGAGTATATGAAGGTGTACAATCAAGCTTACGAGCGGTACAAAAACAGCAAGTAAGAACACCCAGTTCAACATCACCGCATGGAGGCAGCGGCATGTCCGCTCCTCCTCGTTCATTTTTTCAAATCAGGAAAGGATGTGGGCGAATGCCGCGCTATCGATGGGTACGCGCTATAAAAACAGGCGCCGCGTTAGTTTCCGCCGCGCTGCTAGTGGCGGCCTGCCTGCAATCGGGACCGGCTGCAGAGCCGGCCGCCGCACCTGCACCGCCGGGGCCGCAGGAGCCTGCCCTCCGGACAGAGCAAGTATTCGACCAGGAAGCTTACAAGGGCAAGCTGACGATCCGTTATTTTCGTTTGGACGGGGAAAATTTGGCGGGCGACAGCTTCCTCATCATCTCGCCGGAAGGGCGAACGATGCTCGTGGACGCGGGCTTGCCGGAGGCCGGCTCGCAGGTGGTCGATTATTTGAACAGGCTGAACATCGACAAGCTCGATATCGCCTTGAATACGCATCCGCATATCGACCATATCGGCGGCTATGCCACGGTTGCGAAGGAGAAGGAGATCGGGGCCTTCTACATGGTCAATCTGCCCTACGAGAAGTCTTCGGCCTACCGGAACGCGATCGCAGCCGTCGATGCGAAGAACGTTCCGAAGCGGACGCTGCAGGAGGGCGACACGTTCGCCCTGGGAGACCAGCTCCGCTTCGAGGTGCTGAGCCCGCCCAAGGATGCGTTGCCGGATGCGGTGAAGACGTTCTCCGCGCAGGAAATCAACGATTACTCGATGGTGCTCAAGCTGACTTATGGCGAGCGTTCATTCCTGTTTACGGCAGACATTTACAAGCACAGGGAGATCGAGCTGACCGGGTCCGAATGGAAGGAGAAGCTGAAGAGCGACATGATGGATGCGCCTCATCACGGCAATGAATCGACGTCTTCGTCGACCGCATTCATGGATGCTGTCTCGCCGAGTATCGTCGTCATGAGCCAAAACATTTTCCAGAGCCCGAACCTGAAAGAGCGCATCGAGAAGAAGGGAACCAAGGTGTACTCCACCGGTCTGCACGGCAACATATTGCTGCACTCCGACGGCAAGACGATCGACGTGCTGACGGAAAAAGATTGGCAGCCGCCAAGAGCAAGCGCTGCGGACAAGTGAGAGCCTTCCATTTAAGAAAGCGATTGTTGCAACGAGCTCGCTAATTGTTTGGGAAAGGAATGGTTGATTATGCCGGGCAATGAACAAGCTGCCGAAAAAATCAGCAGAAGAAAACTGCTCGCCTCGCTCGGGGTGACCGGGGCCGCGCTTGCGGCCGGGAGCAGCTGGCTGAATGCCACCGCCGCCGCTGTCGGACCTGCGGTGACGGAGACCGTTTACGGAAATGACGCCAAGTCTCATCCCAGATTCGAGACCGGGTCGATGCCGATATACAACGTCCGGGATTTCGGCGCCGCCGGCGACGGCCAGGCCGACGATACGGCCGCCATTCAGCAGGCGCTCAGCCAGGCTGCGCAAGGGGAGTATTCGCATGTCGTCATTCCGAAGGGGACGTACAAAACGACCGATACGCTGCGCATTTACCGCCGCACGCGGCTGACTTTGGCTCCCGGAGCAACCATCCTGCGCTGCCACGATCATTCGTTTCTTGTGAACGGAGATAACGGCTCGATGTTCGAAGGATACGAAGGGCACGGCGATATCGTCATCGAGGGTGGAGTGTGGGAGGGCAACATCCTGCAGTACCCGGATACGTTCAACGGGTTTGGCCTGGCCAGGGGCAGCGGCATTGTAATCCGCGGCATCGAGATGCGGGACATCGTGAGCGCGCACGGCATCGATATGAACGCTTGCGAGAACGTGCTGATCGAGAACTGCCGTTTTCTCGGTTATCGCGACGGCACGGCCGATCAATCGCGGGATTACGCCGAGGCGATTCAGCTGGCCAACCATACGGCGGCCGGATTTTCGCAGATGGGCGTCTTCGACGGAACGCCTTGCCGGAATGTGATCATCCGCGGCTGCTACTTTGGCGCCAGCGGCACGCCGGGCACGCAAGCTTGGCCGGCCGGCGTCGGCAACCATTACGCTGTGCACAATCTGTATAATGCCAACATCAAGATTACGGATAACACGTTCGACGGGATGACGTTCGCCGGCGTCCGCAGCTTCAAGTTCAATGATCTGCTTGTTTCCGGCAACTTGTTTCTAAACTGCACCCGCGGCATCATGCTGTCGAACCCGCAGGGCGGGACCGAATCGTCCAAGGATGCGGACGGGGTGCAGAGCGGACTGCCGCAATCGGGCAAGCGCATCGTCATCTCGTCCAACGTCTTCCAGGGGACGACGGGCGAGAACATCTACTGCGCCGGCTGGCCCAAGACGAACGAAGCGTATGCCAAGGTAGAGTCGCTTGTCATCGCGGACAATGTGTTCGAGGCCGGTTCTGCGAACCGCAACTGCATCACGATGCGCTGGGCGCACAATGTATCGGTCACCGGCAATTTGTTCCGCAGCCAATACCGGGGCATGCTGCTTGCCTATGTCAGCGATGCGACGATCAGCGGCAATCATTTTCTGGACATAAAAATGGAAGCGGTTTATATGGAGGAGCCGGATGCGGAGTACCGCAATCAGGGACATACCCGGGGTCTCGACATCAGCCACAATCTCGTGAGCCGATGCGGCAGAACGGGCATTTTCGTGCAAAATGCGGACGGCTTCCAGGTATGCGGCAACGTCGTCGATTCCGCGGCGACGGAGACCGACAATACGAGAAGCGGCATCCTCGCGGCCAACGGGGCGAAGAATGGGACGATCGCCGGCAATACCGTCGTTAAAGCGCGGTCCGGCAACCAAAATCAGTACGGCGTCAGCGTGACCGGGACATGCAGCAACGTGCAGGTCTCGAACAACCGCTGCGAAGGCAAGACGGCAGCCGTATCGGTGCAGGGAGCGAGCAACTTCGACGGCGTCTATCTGCATGCGCCAAGCGGAGCCCGTTACCGCATGACGGTAGGCAATGACGGCAGCCCTGTGTTTACGCCGGGCTGATCGGTTGAGCAGGCATGCATAGTTCCGCCCGGAGAGCGAGCGGCTGCTGAGGCAGCAAAGCTCGGCTTCCGCGACGATATCCTGCACCGGGAAGCCGCTGAAGGTCTGCGGCTGATCATCGCGGCCGATTCCGGCTTCTCTGCGGCTTCCGGTGCGGGCGGTGCGTAAAGCGAAGCGCGCCGGCTTAATGCTTGTCGGCCGGCGCCGCCTCGACGGCAATCTGATAGGCCTCCATGACGGATTGCGCTTCCTCCGGATCGTCGATGCCGACGAGATACTGCTCTCCGTCCTCTTCCTCAATGCGCATCAGCAGAAGATCATCCTCCGAATGAAGCAAAGCGTAGCTTTGCTGCTCCATATCGAACAAAGCCTCGATCGTATATTGCAGCTGCTCTCCGCGCTCATTCTCAATCGTAATCTTATCCCTGTGCTCATGGCTCGAATCCATCGTTGATGCTCCTTTGCTTATTATCGTCAAGGATAGGTGCAGCCGCCCATAGCGTTTGATGAAAAACGGAAAAATATGCAAGCCGCAGGCTAAACCATGCTATCGCGCGAGTACAGCGCCTGGCAAAAAGGTATCGAATGGCCGCATTGGACTATAATGAAATATATACATACTGCAAGGGGGGCGGCTCATGGGGAATTTTCTCTCCCGGGCGGATCGATTCAAGTGGTTGTTTCTCAATAACAAATTCGTCATCTTTCTGCTGGTGCTGCTGCTGATCGGGCTCAATATTTGGGTATTGAACCATATCCCGTTTGTCTTCAGGCCTTTGGTGGTGCTCGTCAAAACGGTGCTGCTCCCGCTCCTGCTGGCAGGCATCGCTTATTATTTGCTCAATCCGGCGGTGGATTGGCTGCAGCGACGCGGGGTAAGGCGGATTGTGTCCATCGCCTTGCTGTATTTGACGATCATTCTCGCGGCCGGGCTGATCGTCTCCAAAGTCATCCCGATCGTGCGCGAGCAGATCACCGGTTTAATCCATAATGCGCCGCATTTCATACGGGAGATCCAGTTTCAGCTCGAGCAGCGGCTCGGCAGCCAGCTGTTCCATCAGCTGCAGTCGCTGATCGGGCTCAATTCGGACGATTGGATCAACACGCTGACCGACAAGCTGTCCGGCATTGTCAACCGGGCGGGGCAAAGCATCGGCGGATTCCTGGGGGCGGTGACCGAGATCGTTCTCGCTGTCGTGACCCTGCCGTTTATTTTGTTTTATTTGTTGAAGGACGGGAGGAAGCTGCCATCGTACATTTTGCAGTTCGTGCCGGTCCGCTTCCGCGAGCAGACGCATCGGGTGATGGCAGAGATGAATCACCAGATCAGCTCTTACATCCGCGGGCAGATCATCGTGAGCTTTTGCATCGGATTTTTGCTGTTTGTCGGATACCGCATTATCGGGCTGGACTATTCCCTGGTGCTGGCCGCCATCGCCGCTTTGACGAGCGTCGTGCCTTATTTGGGACCCGCGATCGCCATCACGCCCGCGCTGATCGTCGCCCTCGTCACATCGCCGGTCATGCTCCTGAAGATGGTCGTCATTTGGACGATCGTTCAGCTTGTCGAGGGGAAGTTCATTTCGCCGCAAATTATGGGGAAGACGATGCAAATTCATCCGATCACGATCATCTTCATCATTTTGACGGCAGGCAACCTGTTCGGGGTATGGGGCGTTTTGCTGGCCGTTCCCGGCTACGCCGTGCTGAAGGTCATCTGCTCGCACTTGTTCGCCTGGTTCAAAAGCCGCTCCGGCTTGTACGATCCTGCTCAGATGTAATTCGTTGGCCGCCCGTCACATCTGCGGAAGCCATCTCCTTAAGGAGGGAGGCGGCGCGGCCATCGCGGCGATGCGATGCGGGAAAAGGATACGCTGAAGAAGGCTCCGGCTTGATTTACGCCCGAATGTCATATACAATAAGCTTATTCCTTTTAAAGGAGAGATTTTGATGTCGGTGAGCGTTCTTAACTAATAATTCCATAGGAAGCTTGCGCAATCTTGAAAAATTGGCCGGAATCCTCTGGCGAATTTTCAGGCACCGAAGGCGACGACTGATGACGAGAGATCATTCGTCATAGGCGCCTATCTTGAAAATCAGCTTCTATCTACAAGCTGAATTTTCAATGCCGCAGGCGACGACCGATGACGAGAGAATCATTCGTCATAGGCGTCCAGGTGAAATTTTACGCCCGATGCGGGTGTGTTTTCTCATGCCCGAATGCGCAGCTTCGGATTAGTTAAGAACAGCGGATACCGAACATCGCCCAAGATCATGCTATCCTTGCGCCGAATTCGTGCTGTCTTCAGCACGTTTTTTTCGTTTCGGCGTTTTTAAGGATAGACCGACGAAGGCAAAGAATGACGCTACCCGCGCGCCGTTCTTTGCCTTTTTTTATTTGCACAAAGGAGCGATTCGAGATGAACGAAAGAACGATGCGCCAATTGGAGTATGACCAAATCAAACAGAAGGTGGCGGAGTACGCGGTATCGTATCTGGGCAAGGAACACGTCGAACGGATGGGGCCGCTGCTCGAGTGCCGGGCCGTACGAACGGCGCTGGACGATGCGAATGAAGCGCTGGCGATTCTGAACGCGGGAGGCAGCGTGCCGATTCCTTCGCTGCAGGGCATCGACGCGGTGCTGAACCTGCTCGGGACAGGCTATGTTTTCAGCGAGGACGATTTTTCCAATATTTATACGTTTCTGCATAGCTGCACGCAGCTTAGGAAATATATGGCCTCGAAGGCGGCTGTCGCGCCGCGGATCAGCCAATTTGCCGCCTCGCTGCACGAGCTGGACAGGTTGAAAGCGGAGATCGAACGGTGCCTGTGTCATGGCAGCATCGTCGATACGGCGAGCAAAGAGCTGAATAAAGTGCGCAAAAAAATCGCCGTCATCCAGGAGCGCATCAAGAGCAAAATTCAAGCGCTGCTGACAAGACATCGCGACATTTTGCAGGAGAATCTGGTCGGGATGCGCGGCGACCGGTACGTGCTGCCGGTCAAAAAGGAGCATCGGAAGCGAATCGCCGGTACGGTGCTAGGCGAATCGTCCAGCGGCCAGACCGTATACATCGAGCCCGGCGATATCGCCCACCTGCAGCATGAGCTTCACGCGCTCAGGGCGGAGGAGGCGCGGGAGGAAGCCAAGGTGCTCAGCCATTTGACAGGTCTGGCCGAGGAAGCCGAGCATGAACTGCGCATGAATGTCGAGACGATCGGCGAATACGACTACCTGTTCGCCAAGGCGAAGTACGCGCTGTCGATCGGAGGAAGGAATGTGGAGGTGAACGATGCAGGGGTGATCGACTTCCGCGGCGCCGTTCATCCGCTGCTTGGCAGCAACATGGTGCCGCTCGGCTTCTCCATCGGTCGGAAGTACCGGTCGCTCATCATTACGGGCCCGAACACGGGCGGCAAGACGGTGGCGCTGAAAACGGTCGGACTGCTCACCTTGATGGTTCAATCCGGCCTGCTCGTTCCGGTGCAGGAAGGCAGCACCTTTGCCGTTTTCGCGCAAATCGCCGCCGATATCGGGGACGGGCAAAGCATCGAGCAGTCGCTGAGCACATTCTCCTCCCATATCCGCAATATGATCGAAATTTTGCAGGACGCAGACCGGTCGACGCTCGTGCTTGTCGACGAGATGGCGACAGGCACCGATCCGGGCGAAGGCGTCGGACTTTCGATCGCGATTTTGGAGGAGCTGTACCGCAGGCAGGCAACTGTCATTGCGACGACTCATTTTAACGAAATCAAGCATTTTGCCGCGACGACGGCCGGATTCGAGAACGCCAGGATGGAGTTCGATACCGATACGCTGAAGCCGCTGTACCGGCTGCGCATCGGCGAAGCCGGCTCCAGCTACGCATTCGTCATCGCCCGCAATTTGGGGATGTCTCCCCAGATCATCCGGCGCTCCCAAGAAATTATGGAAGGCTGGGGCAAGGACGAGCGGGCGATTGAGCCGACGCTGACAGAGCAGGGGCGCGGGCCGGAGGCGAGGCGGGCGGAGCAGGAAAGCATGCCGGAGGCGACGCAGGCGAAGCAAGAAAGCATGGCGGAGGCGACGCAAGCGAAGCAGGAAAGCATGCCGGAGGCGAAGCGGACGGAGCAGGAAAGCGTGCCGGAGGCGACGCGGGCGAAGCAGGAAAGCATGCCGGAGGCGACGCAAGCGAGACAGGCGTGCATGGCGGAGGCGAAGCGGACGGAGCCGGGGCAACCGGCCACCGATGCGGGAGAAGGCCATAGCGAGCCCGCCGGTTCCCTTCTCCATCCGGCTGGCGGCAAGCAGGGCGGTTCGGACGGAGCCGGACATACCGGGGCTGACCAGGGCCTGCCAGTCCACGGCATGCGCGGCGAAGCGGCCGATACAGCCCGGCCGATGACGGAGAAGCGGGAGAAGCCGCCGGCTTCGCCGAGAAAATTCCGCATCGGAGACAGCGTCTACGTGTCTTCATTGAACAAGACCGGGATCGTGTACCGGGAGGAGGACGCCCAAGGGCTTGTCGGCGTCATGATCCAGAAGCAGAAAGTAACGGTCAATCAAAAACGGTTCTCCCTGCATATTCCGAAGGAGGAGCTGTATCCGGACGACTACGACTTCGACATTATCTTTGAAACCAAGGAAGACCGGAAGAAAAAGAAGCTCATGAGCCGCAAGCATGTGGAAGGGCTGACGATCGTAAGGAAGCCGGAGGAGCTGTGAGCAGGAGGCGCAAGCCGCTCCCCGGGCGTTGCGGGAAGCGGCTACTTCGCCAGATCGTGCAGGGCGACGCAGCGGCTCGCCTGCATCACGCCGGCCAGCCTGCGGGCGAGACCGAGCCGGACCGTGCCGATCTCCGTATCGACGACGGTAATCCGGCACGGCTGCTCGGCCAGCGCGCGGGCCGCGGCGATTGCTGCCTCGAACGAGCTGTCCGGATGCGCGGCGCGGGCAGCAGGGCGCACTCTCCCGTCCGTCACGAGGTAGATGTGGGGCTGCAGCTCCGGGCGGGCCGTGCGCCACCGTTCGAGCAGCTCGCGGCATGCTTTCAGTCCGGCTGCCAGCGGCGTCCCTCCGCCGACGGTCAGCTGCTCCAGCGCTTGGCGGGCCAGGCCGACGCTGCGGGTGGGAGGGCAGAGCAGCTCGGCCTGGCGGTGGCGAAAGCAGAGCAGCGCGAATAGATGCCGGTCGCGGTACGCCTGCTCGATCAGCGACAGCACCGCCGCTTTCGTCTGCTTCATCCGCTGGAAGCTGGCCATCGAGCCGCTGGCGTCCAGCGCGATGAGCAGCACCTGCCTTAGCGTCCCCGCGATCACTTTCTCGTGCAGGTCAGCCCTGGCGACGACAGGCCCAGGAGGGCTGTCGCGGCGTGCCCGCCGTACAGCCGCCGCTTGAATCGTGCGCGGCCAATCGATGCGCTGGCAGGCGAGGCCGCCGCCCTCGGCAAGCTTGCGCGAGCGGAGATGCCGGCCGGGAGCGTTCGGCGGCAAGAGGACGCCGCCTTTGCGCACGCCGAAGGCCGCCCTCGGCGTGCCGCTTGCCGCCCGTTCCGCTTCGGAACGGAGCAGGGAGGCGTCGAGCCGGAAGGCGCTGTCGATCGGCAGCAGGCGCTCCGAGAGCGGGCCGAGCGGCGGGGCGGAGCCGTCACGCGGCGGAGCCGCGCTCGCATCCTCCACTTCCGACGTCGGCGGCGGGGAAGAGAACGGCGGGCGGGAAGGCGCGGAGCCGCCGCTGCCGGGCGGCGATTGGCCGGCATTGCCGTTCCCGTGGCCGTCCGCGTTCCGTGTCCCGGCTCCCGCTTCCGGTCCGTTCTGCCGGCCATCGCCGTCACCCGGACCTGGGTCCGGCCCGTTCTGCCGTCCGCCGCCGTCTTGCGGTCCCGGATCCGCCCCGTCCTGCCGTCCGCCGCCGTTATCCGGTCCCGGGTCCGGTTCGGGATCGGGCTGCCACGACTCGCTGCTACGGTGGCGCAGCGCCAGCGGCGCGGCGTCGTTCACATCCGCCGCCGTCACCTCCGCGCGCTGCCGGTAGGCGGCGATCGCCTTCGCCGTCTCGCAGATGACAAGATCGGCGCGCATGCCTTCCGTCTTCGCCTCCAGGCAGATGCGCGCCACCTGCTCCAGTCTCGCGTAAGGCAGCGAGACATTGGCGAAGGCGTCCCGCGCCTGGCGCAGCCGCTCCCGCTCCGCCTGCATCTCGTCCTCCCACTCGGCGGCGAAGGCGAGCGGATCGGCGTTGAAGCGGATGCGCCGGCTCATGATTTCGGCACGCTCGGCGATGTCGGTCGGGGAGGATACCTCCACGCACAAGCCGAACCGGTCGAGCAGTTGCGGGCGAAGCTCGCCCTCCTCCGGGTTCATCGTGCCGACCAGGATGAATTTGGCCGGGTGCGAGACGGAGAAGCCGTCGCGCTCGACCCGGTTCCACCCGGATGCGGCGGCGTCGAGCAGCATATCGACGAGATGGTCTGGCAGCAGATTGATTTCGTCGACATACAAAATGCCGCGATGCGCCTTTGCCAGCAGGCCGGGATGAAAGGAGAAGCGCCCTTCGGCCATGGCCGCCTCCACGTCCATATGCCCGACCAGCCGGTCCTCGCCGGCGCTGACCGGCATCTCTACGAACGGGGCGGGGGCGTAGCCCGGCTCCCCGTCCCACGGCCGGCCCTTGCACACCGGGCAAAACTCGAAGGGCGACGCCGGGTCGCACAAGCTCGGGCAGCCGGGCACGACCGGAACCGGCGGCAGCAGCTCGGCCAGGGCGCGCACGGCCGTCGACTTGGCGTTGCCCTTCTCGCCCTGGATCAGCACGCCGCCGACCGACGGGGAGACGGCGTTCAGCAGCAGCGCCCATTTCGTCTGCTCCTGGCCGACGATCGCCCCGAACGGGTAAATGGGCCGCTTGGCGTTAGCTATTATGGTCACGCGGATCGTCTCCTTCCTCCAGATAGGCTTCGGTCTGCAGCAGCGCGTCCATGAGCGCCTGGATCGTCTCCGGGTTCGGCTGCTCCCACAGCTCGCGCTGCGCCGCTTCGAGCAGCCGCTCGGCGATATCTTTCAGTGCCCACGGATTGGACTCCAGCAAAAACTGCCGCATCGACTCGTCCAGCACATAAGCTTCGCTGACCTTCTCGTACATCCAGTCCTCGACGACATGCGCCGTCGCGTCGTAGCCGAACAGAAAATCGGTCGTGTTGGCCATCTCCAGCGCCCCTTTGTAGCCGTGGCGCTTGGCGGATTCCAGCCATTTCGGATTGACGACGCGACTGCGGAACACGCGCCTCGCCTCCTCCGCCAAGTCGCGGATGCGGACGTAGGCCGGATTCGAGGAATCGCCGAAATATTTTTTCGGATCTTTCCCTGTCAGCGAGCGGATCGTCGCCACGAGTCCGCCGTGCTCCTGGAAGTAGTCGTCGCTGTCGAAGATATCGTGCTCGCGGTTGTCCTGGTTTTTGGTGGCAATCTGCACAAGGCTCAGCCGGTGCTTGAACTCCGCGGCGGCCGGTCTGCCGTAAGCTTTCTCCGTGTAGGCGTAGCTGGACCAGTTCGTGAACACCTCCGCCAGGTCGTCATCCGTCTGCCATTGGCCGCTTTCGATCAGCGCCAGCATGCCTGCGCCGTACGTGCCCGGCTTGCTGCCGAACACGCGGTATTTCGACGTCTCCAGCGCCTCCTGCGGCGTCATGCCGAGCCGCTCCTTCTGCGCCGCTTCCTCCAGCACGGCCTTGCGAATCGGATTCATCTCCAGCGGCTCGTCAAGGCCGCTGACCAGCTCCACGGCGTCGTTCATCAGCTTGACGAGATGAGGGAAGGCGTCGCGGAAAAAGCCGCTGATTCTCACCGTCACGTCGATGCGCGGGCGGCCGAGCTCCTCCAGCGTGATCAGCTCCAGCCCGGTGACGCGGCCGCTGGAAGGGGCCCATATCGGACGGACGCCCATCAGCGCCAGGATTTGCGCCACATCGTCGCCGCGCGTGCGGATCGCCGACGTGCCCCACAGCACGATAGCGACCGTCTTCGGATACTCGTTCTCCTCCCGCACGTACCGGGCGATCAGCTCATCGGCGAGCTGACGGCCGACGCGCCAAGCCGTAGCCGAAGGCAGCGCTCCCGGATCAACGGAGTAGAAGTTGCGCCCGGTCGGCAAAATGTCGGCCATGCCGCGCGTCGGCGCGCCGCTCGGACCCGGGGGCACGAACCCGCCGTCCAAGCCGCGCAGCAGATTGCCGATTTCGTCCGGCATCATCAGCAGGCGCGGAATCAGAATGTCCCGCACATAATCGAGCGTTCTCCGCGTCTGCGGAGCGTCTGGCGCGTCGGTAGGGATGGCGGACGCCGGCAGTGTCCGTTCCGAAGGCTGCGGAGCAGGCAGCCGCTCCGCTTCAATCATCTGCTCCAGCAAGCCGCGGCAGACGAGCTCGACCGCTTCCTTCATATCGCGGAAGCGCGGCGCGAAGGCGGCGGGGAAGCCGGGCAGCGAGCGGAACGCCTCCGGCACAGACCCGTTCCACGGCTCGCCTAGCGTCTCCTCCTTCAGCAGCTGCGACCAATCCAGGCCGAAGCTGTCGGCTACCGCGCCCGGCAGGGAAGGAATGTCCCCGTTCGGCAGCTGCACGAGCGAGTAGAGCATATCCGTCCATGCCCGCATGCTGTCCGGCAGCTGGCCCATCGTATGCAGGCCGTCGCGGATCTGCGCCGCCTTCAGTTCGCAAATGTAGCCGTCGACCTTTTTCAGAAACAGTTCGAATTCCTGCGGATAATCGTTCTGCTGCAAATCCCGGTCGAGCTGCGCTTTGCGGACCGTGTCCCAAATTTCCTGCTGAATATGCGGCAGCTTCTTCGGATCGAGCAATTGCAGCTGATAATATTCCTCGAGCAGCAGCTCGATGCGGCTGAGCTCATCGTACGTGCCGGCGGCCGTCAGCACCGGCACCATATGATCGACGATGGTCGCATGGCTGCGCCGCTTGGCCTGCGTGCCTTCGCCCGGATTATTGATAATATAGGCGTAGAAATTCGGCAGGTCGTCGAGCACGACCTCCGGAAAGCAGTTCTCCGACAGGCCGACGCCTTTGCCCGGCAGCCATTCCAGCGTGCCGTGCTTGCCGAGATGGATGACCGCGTCGGCCTCGAATTCGTCGCGCAGCCAGCGGTAGTAGGCGACGTAATGGTGCGTCGGCACCAGGTCCGGGCTATGATAGATCGCCGACGGGTCGTCCCCGAAGCCGCGCGGCGGCTGCAGGCCGACGAACACGCGGCCGAAGCGGATGCCCGGTATGATCAGCCTGCCTTCGTAGACGAAGATGTCGCCGGGCGGCTTGCCCCACGTCCGCTCGATGCGCTCCCGCGCTTCGCCCGCGACCGAGCGCCAGCGTTCCGCATAGCGCTGCTGCGGCAAGCCTTCGGCCGTGCGCAGCTGCTCCTCCGTCAAGTAGTCGCGGTCGTTGCTGCAGGTGGCGATCACGCGCTGCGCCAGCTCGTCGCCGCTCGCCGGCAGCTTCGCCGGATCGCCGACATCGTATCCGGCCTCCGCCAGCGCCCGCAGCACGAGGACGACGGAGTTCAGCGTGTCCAGGCCGACGCCGTTGCCGATGCGCGAATTTTTGGACGGGGAGTTGTTGAAAACGAACGCGATGTTTTTGTCGCGGTTCGGCTTCCGCCGCAGCCGGGTCCAGCGCAGAACCAGCCTCGTCAAATAAGCCGTCCGGTCGGGACGGGCGATATAGCGCCGGACCGGCGTCTGCAGGACGGGGTCCTCCGGACCGGTCTCCTTGAAGCAGAACGGCACCGTCACGATGCGGCCGTCGAACTCCGGCAGGGCGACGTTCATCGCCGTATCGAGGGGCGTCAGGCCGGCGCCGCTGTCCAGCCACTGGCGCTGCCCGTTAAACGAGATGAGCGCCTGGAAGATCGGCACGTCGAGCTTCTCCAGCGTCGATCGCGCGTCCCGGCTCGGCGGACACACGTCCGCTTCCCGCGAGTGGACGGAGAAGCTCATCGTGACGATCAGCGCGTCGACGAGCGGCTTGCGGTCCGGACCGAGCAGCAGGGGGAGGAACGATTCGCTCTCCGGCCTGCGCGCGTCTTCTTTCATGCTTTGCGCGAATATCGGAAGCGGAATGCCGCCCTGCCGCTCGATCTCCGCGCACAGATCGTCGACAAACGCCACATTGCGGCTCATCCAGTGAGCGCGGTAGAACAGGACGCCGACGACCGGGCGTCCTTCCTCAAGCTGTGCCGCATAGCGCGCGCTCCATTCGTCCCGCTGCAGCGGCTGCAGCCGTTCCGGCGAATAAATGCCCGACCAGGGCATGGCGGCAGGCTTCTCGTAGCTGTAGCGCGTGCCGAGCCACGTGTCGCTGACGAATCGCAGCATATGCGTGAAGTTGTCGATGCCGCCGTAGACGGCGTACGTCATCGCCTGCTTCGACAAAGCGAGCGGCACGTTGGTCGCCTCGTCCAGCTCGGCGTAATGCTCATGATCGCCCGGCCAGGCGAGCAGCGGCACGCCGCTCTCGTAGCAATGCGCTTCGATGCGCTCGAAGGCGTACGGATGCGCTTTTTTGCCTCCCAGAATGCGCATGATAACCAGCGAGGCCTGCTCCAGATGCTCGTCGAGAAAAGCCTGGGCCGCCGCTTCGTTGTCCAGCCAGTCGGTCAGATTGGCGGCGCGCAGCGGGGCGAAGCCGTCCGGCAAATACGCGAGGCTGGTCTGAATCGACAGCAGGTCGGTATCGGTCGTAGTCAAATACAGAATCATTGCGGTGCTCCTTTTCCGGAAACGAACGTTTCCCCGTTATATTCCGCAAGGACGGCGGGCGCGTAGTTTTCCGACCGCTTCAGCGAGCGGACAATCTGCCGTCCGACGCTAGGCGTCACTCCCTTGTACCAGACGCCCTTCGGATAGACGATCACGACGCAGGCGTCGCCGCACCGCCCGTTGCAGCGGGTGCGGCTCGTATGGACGAGCGACTGCAGCCCCTGCGCCTCGATCTCCTGGCGCAGCTCCTGCGTCACCTGCTCGCCGCCTTGCTGCATGCAGCTTCCGCCGTTGCAGATCAGCACATGATACTTGGTTAAGGTCAAATCCCGATCCATCGAATGGTGTACCTCCCTGGCAGCAAAATCTATGTCCGGCGGAACACGTCAAAAAAGCTTTTCTCCCCGGATGGAAGAAATGCTTGTCGAACGCGGCAGTATCGTCCGGCGTATGTACGGGCGGCAAAGCGCAGCACCGTCGGCCGGCAGCGTATCGACACCTCCCCAAGTCCCGTAGGTCGTAGCGGTGCGGTCGAAACAGGCAGGTCTCCTGGCTTCGGGCATGAGGCGCCGGCATGTCTTCCCGGACTTGCAAGGTCCAGTGACTGGTCGACCGAGCGCCGCCGGCAGCATGCCGGCTCCCTTCACAGTGGCGGGTCCGCGTTGGCTTTGCACCAAACTTCCCTTTTCACCGGACGGCACGCGCAAAATCATACCGTCCGACACCCATTTCCTATAAAACATAGACTATCATCATTCCATAGGCTTGTCTATCGAACTATTCGCCGAATCGAGAAGCGCTCGGGAGCTTTGTGCGGCAGACAATTTACAAATTTGCGCCGATTCTCTATACTGTACCACAGCACAGAAATCGAATAAGCAGCCTGCTAGGTTCCTTTGCGAGATTCGTAGAGACGTAAAGGATGAAAAGGGAAGATCGGTGAAATTCCGACGCGGTCCCGCCACTGTAAGCGCAGAGCGAGCCTCGATAAACCACTGTGGCCTTCAGGTCATGGGAAGGGAGAGGGGAGCGGTGAAGCGCGAGCCAGGAGACCTGCCTAGGCAGTGCTTACATTCATGTATCCTTCGAGGAAAAGGATGCGGATCATAGCGGGGATAGAGAGCTTGCCGCCCTTAAGGCTTCCTGATGCGGCCGCGAGGGCTTGAAGGCAGGCGAAGCCGCTATTTTGAAGCATGTCCTTTCGCCTTTTCCTAGCGGGATCGGCGTTTTTTTTGTGCAAAAAAAAGGAGGAGCGACAGAGAGATGAAGAAGTTCAGCGGAACAACACTTAACGGGCTGATGAAACGGTCCGCGGCGCTGATGCTGCTGGTCGTCCTGCTGGCATTGACCGCCTGCGGCACGACGCCGGAAGCTCAGCCGAACAATGGCGCGCAGACGGCCCCGCCGGCCCAGAACGCCGGAGCGGGGCAGGAGGGCGCGGCGCCGAAAAGCGCGGCCTATCCGGTCACCGTGACCGACGGAGCGGGACTTCAGGTTACGATCGCCGAGGAGCCGAAGACGATCGTGACGCTCATTCCGAGCATTACGGAAACGGCGTTCGAGCTCGGACTCGGCGAGAAGATTGTCGGCGTATCCAATTACTGCAATTTCCCCGAGGAGGCGCTGAAGAAGGAACGGCTCGGCGGCCGGGAGATCGATGTGGAGAAGCTGCTGCAGCTGGCGCCCGACGTCGCGTTCGTGACGAATCACCATCATGAGAAATATCCCGATGTGCTGGATAAAATCCGCCAGGCGGGCATTCAGGTCGTCGTCGTCCAGTCGAGTGCGAACAGCTTCGAGGATGTGTACCGTTCGATCCGCCTGATGAGCGCGGTCACAGGTACGGGAGACAAGGCGGAGCAACTGATCGCGTCCATGATGAAGAAGAAGCAAGAGATTCAGGAAAAGGCGGCGAAGATCGACAAGCCGAAGCGTGTCTGGATCGAGGTATTCTCGGGGCTGCATACGACCGGCGCCAATACGTTCATGCACGAGATGCTGCAGACGATCAACGCCGTCAACGTCGCAGGAGATCAGAACGGCTGGATTCAGCTCACCGAAGAGCAGGTCGTGGCGCTGGACCCCGAGGTCATCATTACCACTTACGGCAAACGCAACGGTCAAACCGAGGAAGAAGTCATGAAGCGGCCGGGATGGTCCGGCGTATCCGCCGTCGCCAACAAGCAGGTGTTCGATGTGGACAACGAGCGGGTCAACCGCCCCGGCCCGCATATGATGGATGGAGTGGAGATTCTTGCAGCCGCCATATATCCCGAAATCTTCAAGCAGCCGGAATAAGCTCGTTCTGCTGTATACGCTAAGCGCCGCGCTGGCCGTCGGCATCTGCTTCCTGGCGCTCGTGGCGAGCAGCGTCAAGGTGCCGCCCGAGCACGTTCTGCAGATCGTCTGGTCGCATGCGGCCGGCCGCGGGCCGTGGGAGGCGGTCTCCAAATCAGTCGATCTGATGATTTGGGATATCCGGCTGCCGCGGGTCGTGCTCGCTTTCCTGATCGGCAGCGCCCTGGCGCTCAGCGGCGCGGCGTTTCAGGGGCTGCTGCACAATCCGCTGGCCGATCCGTACACGATCGGCGTGTCGTCGGGCTCGGCGCTCGGCGCCGTGGCGGCGATGTTCTTTGGCATCGCCGTATTCGGCGCCTTCACGCTGCCGGTGTTCGGCATGCTCGGCGGTTTGACCGCGCTCGCCGCGGTGTTTGCCCTGACGCGGCTTACGGGGCGGGGGGTTACTACCGAAACGGTCATATTGGCGGGAATTATCGTCAGCTCGTTCCTCGGTTCGTTCATCTCCTTGATCCTGGCGCTGAGCGGCGACGATCTGAAGCAAATCATGTTTTGGCTGATGGGCAGCGTCGGGATGCGGGGCTGGAGCTATGTGCAGCTGCTGCTGCCGTTCTTCGCCGCCGGCTCGCTGATCGTGCTGCTGAACCGGCGCGAGCTGAACGCCCTGGCGATGGGCGAGCAGTCCGCGCACCATCTGGGCGTTGACGTCCGGCGGCGCAGAGCGCTGATTGTCGTCGGCGCGTCCTTGCTGACGGGCGGCGCGGTGTCCGTGTCGGGCACCATTGGCTTCGTCGGGCTCGTCGTGCCGCATTTCGTGCGGCTGATCATCGGCCCGAACCACCGGCATTTGCTGCCGCTGTCGATGCTGTGGGGCGGCGCCTTCCTCGTGCTGGCCGACCTGGTCGCGCGGACGATGCTGTCGCCGCAGGAGCTGCCCATCGGCGTCGTGACGTCGCTGGCCGGGGCCCCTGTCTTCGCGCTTCTGCTGATGAGAGAACGGTTGGCGAGGAGGTGGCCGGCGTGATCGAACTAAGCGAGGTTCACGGCGGCTACGGGGAGCGGATGGTCGTCCGCGGCGTCAGCCTGCGCGTCGAACGCGGCGAGTTTTTCGCCCTGCTCGGTCCGAACGGCAGCGGCAAGACGACGCTGCTGCAGCTGATCACCGGCCTGCTGCCGCCCGCCCGGGGAAGCGTCCTGCTGGACGGCCGGCCGGCCTGCGAATACTCCGCCATCGAGCGGGCGCGGCTCGTTACGGTACTGGGGCAGGAGGAGCGGATCAGCTTCGATTTCACGGTGGAGGAGATCGTCGCCCTGGGCCGTTACCCGCACCAGCGCGGATGGTTCGCGGCGCTAACGAGAGAGGACCGCGCGGCCGTCGAGGAAGCGATGGAGCTGACGCAGGTGTCGGCTTACCGGCATACGGCGTTCCGCCGCCTGAGCGGGGGCGAGAAGCAGCGCGTGCTGCTGGCCAAAGCGCTGGCGCAGCAGCCGAAGCTGCTGCTGCTGGACGAACCGACGAACCATCTCGACCTGCATCACGCCTACGGGATGCTGAGCCTCCTGAAGGAGAGGCAGCGGACGCAGGGCCTCACGGTGCTGGCCATCCTGCACGACCTCAATATGGCGGCGATGTTCGCCGACCGCGCGGCAATTCTGGACGGCGGCGGGGCCGTCGCCGAAGCGGGGGCTCCGTCGTCCCTGCTTCGGCGAACGGAGCGCATCGGCTCGATCTACCGGATGGAGCTGTCGGCCGTCGCCCATCCCGCCGTGCCGGCCGCTCAGCTTCACGCCGTACCGGCGCCGGAGTCGGGCGGCCAGGCGCTGGCCTGGCGGCTCGAATCGTCGGACGGCATCACACGCATTGCATTCGACCGGGCTGTCAGGACGCTTTCGAACGCTGCGCACGGAGCCGGCTTTCAGTGGACCCGGCATATCTGCTTTGCCGGAAAGTTGGCCGGGGAGCAGGCGGTCGGGCCGGAGCCGACGCCGGACGAGCTGCTGACGGCGCGCGGCATTCCCCCGGAAACGGCAGTCGTGCTCGAAGGCGCCGATTCCGCGGGCGAGCCGACGATCGTTCGGAAGTCCGGTCCGACGCCGGTCGAGGCTGTCGCGGCCGGCGGACGCGGGTCGCTGCGGCTGTGCGTGATCGTCGGCGGCGGTATGAGCGACGGCGGCTTCGCCGGCGCTCTGCTGGCGGCGGGCGAAGCGGCGGCGCGGGCGATTGCGGACGCCGGCGACAACCGGGCTGCGGGCGAGCCCGGCGCCGTGCGGAGCATCGCCGTTGCCGGCCTGCCGATGTCCGGCGGAGACGCGCAGCGGGAACGGGAGCTGTCGCCGTCCGTTAGCCAAGCCGTTTACGAAGCCGTGAGCGCGGCTATTCAGGGAGGAGCCTACGAAGTCTGAAATCGTAGCACAAAGCACACAGTAGGGAAAATGGGCAAGCCAAAGAAGCCGCTCATAAAACGACCGGATGGAAAATGTTGTATTTCAAGTAAGTAAAGTCAGGTCGGAGCGACCATAATTCGGTACCCCTGAGCCTGAGCCAATTGAAGGGCCTGTTCTACCGTAATTTCACGTTCTACTGGACGAACGTCATTTTTTCGGTACAATTCAGGGTTATAGGGCTCTTTGTTCTTCAAGATGTGGTAGATGGCTGTTAACAACATTCGCGCAATGGCAATAATCGCGCGTTTGTGGCCTCTACGCCTCTTGAGTTGCAAATAGCGGTTTCGGATTTCGGGATGCTTTTCGCTTTTGACGACAGCAGTGGCACACTGAACCAAAAGCGGCTTGATGTAGACGCCAGCTCTCGAAATCCGGACTGACTTTCTCTTGCCGGCGCTCTGATCATTAGAAGGTGTAAGTCCTGCCCAGGAACACAAATGCTTGGCTGTCGGGAACACGTCCATATGTACACCGATTTCCGAAACCACGGCAATGGCGGAAAAGATGTTTTTGAAGGACGGAACAGTCAAGATCAAGTTGAGTTCTTCGGTGTAGGCGTCGGCAAGGGAAAGGACAATCGATTCCAGTTCAGCTTTGCAGGATTCAAGGTTTTCGTAATGTTGTTTGATGACCTTGATTTTCCCGGCTTGCTCAGGTGCAAGAACGCCGTCAATGGCAAGCGTAAGTTCAGGCAGTTTGCGCTTCAGAGAGCCGTGAATCAGCGGTTCAAGATCGAAAGACGTATCACTTGGATCGTCCAGCAGCTTGTCCATAATATTCATCGCGCTTTTGCCGAATGTATCCGAAACGACACTGCCAAGTTGGATGTTGGAAACGGTCAGACTGTTCTGGAACCGGTTTTTCTCACTCGACGTAAAGTTCGTCAGCTTGAAGCGGTAGCGCATCAGGTCGCGCAGTTGCCGAATGGGCAAGGGAGGCATAAAGCTTCCGGCGACAAGATCGTGCTTGAACAAGTCGGCAATCCACTTCGCATCCTTCTTGTCCGTCTTCTTGCCGCGAATGGCTTTGACGTACTTCGGATGAGCGAGTGTGATGTTGCAGGAAGGCTCCAGGATATTGAACACGGGAATCCAGTATTTCCCGGTCGATTCCATGCAGACATCCTTGCAGCCATGCTCACAAAGCCACTGTGACAGCTCATTCAAGCCTTTGGTGAAGGTTGAAAAGCGATGGCTTTTGTAAGTGGTGATGCCCTTGCTGTTGGTGGAAGCGATACAGGCGACCACGAAGGTTTTGTGCACGTCGATACCACAACAGATGGGGTACACAATTTTTAAGGCCATATCCAGACTCCTTTCTGTGAGGTACAGAGATGGCCAGCAGGGACTGATTGCCCAGCTATAAACGAGTTGTTTATCAAAGATAAGTCTGCGTGCTCGAGGCGACACTTATTTGTGCTTGGAAAGGCAATCCACACATATAATCATGCGGTCATCTTATAAAAACGATGGCCCACTTAAAAACGATGGCCCACTCCCCTCCACGTGATTTGTAGTGTGCCGGATATCTCTGCAACTTCAGAATACAAAAAAAATCACCCAAGGCAAACGGATTTCATTCCGTTTTGTGCCTTGAGCGAAGCGAAAGGAATGGGCATAATCATGAAACGAACGCATACCTATGTGCTCATGACGGCTTTATGGCTCGTCATGCTGCTCATGTTTGCCGCCTGCGGCGGCAGCGGCGCGGGGACGCCGGGACCGGAGGCGCCGGCGTCCGGGGGAGCGGGCGGCGCTGAGAAGGCGAATGCGCCGAAGCAGATGACTTTCAAAGATACGGCCGGAACGGAGCATACGCTCTCGCTCCCGATCGAACGGGCGGTCGTCATCAACCGCAATACGGCCGAAGCGCTGCAGCTGCTCGGGGTTCAGGACAAGGTCGCGGCGACAGGGGATACGACGCTGACGAACAACCCCTATTTGAGCTACGGAGAGCTGCCCGACGTCGGCAAGACGGGCGAGATCAATCTGGAGCTCTTGATCAGTCTGAAGCCGCAGGTCGTGTTCGCCTATACGAACAGGCCCGACCGTACGCTCGAGGACAAGCTCGGTCCGGCCGGCATTCCGGTCGTCCGGATCAACAATTATTTGCCTGGCCAAATGGAGGACGAGCTTCGCCTGCTGGGACGGCTGTTCGGCAAGGAGGAGCAGGCGGAGCGGTACTTGTCGTGGAAGGGCGAGCTGGAGAAACTGCTCGAGGAGCGGGTGAAGAGCATCCCCGACGAGGAGAAAAAAAGCGTCCTGGCGCTGTCTGCCGGCTTCCTGCATACGAACGGCGGCTACCGCGTCTTCCCGAGCCGCTCTTCGGACGGAGCGCCCGGAGTCGGCGAAGGGTACGCCACCCTGCTGGCCGGCGGCAAGGACGCGGCCGATCTGCAGTGGAACTCCGCCGAGGCGTCGACGACGGTGCAGGTCGACGAGGAGTATGTTCTCTCCCGCAATCCCGAAGTCATCACGCTGCACGGCACTTGGCTCGGCGGATATGACGCCGCCGACGCAACCGAGCACCGGAAGGTGCTTGATACCATCCTGGATATGGATACCATCAAGCAGCTGAAGGCAGGACAGCAGAAGGAGATTTATTTCTTCCACACGAATGTGATCGGCTCGGACAAGCGGTACATCGGCGTGCTGCAGCTCGCCAAGTATTTGTATCCCGACCGGTTCGCGGACATCGATCCGGATGCGTATTTGCGGGAATATTTCGAGAACTGGCTCCATGTCCCTTATCAAGGCGTGTGGCACTATGCAGCCAAAGCCGATTAACCCCGGGCCCGAGGCGCTGCGCGGCGCATATCGCGGCGCTGCGGGCAAGAAATGCCTGATACTCGCGCTGCTGGCTGCCGCGCTGCTCTTGGCGGTCTTCTACGCGGCCGGGACGGGAACGGTTCCCATCGCTTTCCAAGAAATGCTGCGGATCGCCGCCGGCCATGAGCAGGTCGACCCGACCCACGCTTACATCCTGCGCGAGGTTCGCCTTCCGCGGATATGGATGGCCGTGCTGACCGGCGTCTCTCTGGCCGGCGCGGGCGTGATCATGCAGGCGATCCTGAGAAATCCGCTGGCCAGCCCGTTCACGCTGGGCGTCTCCAGCGGAGCCTCCTTCGGAGCGGCGCTGGCGATCGTGCTCGGCACGAGCCTGTTCGGGTTCGAGCAGGCGGTTCGCTCCGCGCGCTGGCTGATCGCGCTGAACGCTTTTCTGTTCGGCGGCCTCGCCGCGCTGTTCGTATACGGCATCGCCAGTCTGAAGCGGGGCTCCGTCGCCGTGCTGCTGCTGGCCGGCACCGCCATCGGGCATCTGTTCTCGTCGGGCGTGTCGGCGCTGAAATATTTTTCCGGCAACGAGGCGCTCAAGGATCTGGTCGTCTGGCTGATGGGCGGCTTCTGGGGCGCCGGCTGGGAGACGATCCGCCTGCTGGCTCCTCTCGTGCTGCTCGGGATCGCCGTGCTGATGAGATATGCCTGGGACTTCAACACGCTCGGTCTGGGCGAGGAGGTGGCCGCGACGGCCGGCGTGCGGGTGCGGCGAATGAGGCTCGTTACTCTCGCCACGGTGACGCTGATCGCCTCGGCGTCGATCGCCTTCACAGGCGTTATCGGCTTCGTCGGCCTCGTCGCTCCGCATATCGCGCGAATGCTGATCGGGGTCGATCACCGCTTCCTCATTCCGGCTGCGTGCCTGTGCGGGGCGATCATGCTGCTCGTCTCGGATACGCTGGCCCGGTCGGTGCTCTCGCCCGTGGAGATTCCCGTCGGCATCGTCACCTCGATCGTCGGCGTTCCGTTTTTCGTCTATTTGCTGATCCGCAAGCGAAGGGAATATTGGAGTTAAGGAGCTGAGGAGGCGTTTATGGACCTGCAAACCGTCGATCTGTCGTTCGGCTACGGAAGCAAAGAGGCGATTCGCGGGATTTCGCTCGCCTTTCGGCAGGGCGAATGCGTATCCGTTGTCGGTCCGAACGGCGCCGGCAAATCGACGCTGATCAAATGCCTGGCGGCGATTCACAAACCGCGGAAAGGAACCGTGCTGGCAGGCGGCAAGCCGCTCTTCGCACTGCCGCCGAAGGAGCGGGCGAAGCGCATCGGATACGTGCCCCAGCAGACGGCGATGACGTTTCCGCTGACGGTGACCGAGACGGTGCTGCTCGGCCGCAGGCCTTATGTGCGGTGGGGCGTCAGCGACGAGGATCTGCGCATCGCCGGACGCATTCTGGAAGATCTCGATCTCGCCCGACTGGCCGACCGGTATGTCGACGAGCTCAGCGGCGGCGAGCGGCAAAAGGTGCTGCTGGCGCGGGCGCTGGCCCAGCAGCCGGGCATTCTGCTCTTGGACGAGCCGATCGCGGCGCTCGACATTCGCCACCAGCTCGGCGTGCTGGAGAAGGTAAGGCAGCTGGCCCGCCGGGACGGCACGCTGATCGTCATGATTTTGCACGATCTGGAGCTGGCGTCGCGTTACTCCGACCGGATCGTACTGATGAAGAATGGGGAAATTTATGCGGCCGGCGCGCCCGATCGGGTGCTGACCGCTGAGCATATCCGCGACGTATACGGCGTCGAGACGCTGCTGGAGCCGGGAGCGTACGGAATGAAAATCACCGCCGTTCAACCGGTGTAGGAAGGTGGGGATCGTCCTGTATTACGGAACGAGACTGCAAACGGATTATAAGCGGGTATGGCTTGAAGGCATGAAGGACTGGCACGGCCGGCTGCCCGTACGGATGACGGACGACGAGCTGGAAGAGCAATTTTGGCGGGAATATATTGCGAGAAAACGGGAGCAGGGCCTGCTGCCGCAGCCTGATCCTTACGCCGCTCCGCTGCTTGGGGAGCTGCAAGCGCTCATCCCGCCGGGCAGCTCCATACTGGAGATCGGGCCGGGTTGGGGCAACTATACGATGGAGATGGCGAGAACGGCGGCGGCGTACGCCTGCTTCGACAGCTCGGCCAGCATCCTCGCTTATTTGGAGGAGGCGTCGGCGCGGCTTGGAATCGGCCATATGGAATTCCGGCACGGCAAGTGGGAGGCATATGAAGCGGAGGAAGACGCCTTCGACGTCGTGTTCGGCATCAATTGTTATTACCGCATGCAGGAAATCGACCGCGCCCTATGGAATATGAACCGTATCGCCCGCCGACTCGCTGTCGTCGGCATGACGAGCGGGCCGGAGGCGCCGCATTTGCGGGAAATCCATCAGCAGCTCGGCTACCCGGTGAAGTTCGCGCGGCGCGACTATATTCACCTGACGAATCTGCTGTATCAGCTCGGCATTGACGCGAGCTGCCGAATCGTTCCGCTGGAGCGGACATATACCTTCGAATCGGAGGAGCAGTTGATCGACGCGCAGATGAAAAAAATACTGGAGCCGAACGCCGACCGGGAAGCGGTCGCGCGCATCGTATCGAGGCATATCCGGGATATCGACGGCAAGCCCGGCTACGTGCACCGTTTCTCGGCGGCGCTGTTGTACTGGGAGCCGGTGCCGGAGCAGCGGATCATTCGAATATGGGAGGATGGGCAATCATGAGAATTTATACGAGAACCGGAGATCAGGGAGAGACGAGCATCGTCGGCGGCCGGGTGCCAAAGTCCAGCGCCAAGGTGGAGGCGTACGGGACCGTGGACGAGGCGAACAGCGTCATCGGCATCGCCATGACGTTCATACCGGAGTCGCAGGCCGAGGCGCGCGCCGAGCTGGAGAATGTGCAGCAAATGCTGTTCGACTGCGGCAGCGATCTGGCCCGCAAGGAAGGAATGGAGGAGCGCCGGCCGTTCAAGGTGACGGATGAGGCGATCCCGCTTCTGGAGGAGCGCATCGACGCTTATATCGCCGAAGCGCCCGAGCTGGAGCGCTTCGTGCTGCCAGGGGGCTCGCAGGCGTCGGCCTTCCTGCATTTGGCCCGCACCGTCGTGCGCCGGGCGGAGCGGCGAGTCGTCGCTTTAGCCAAGGAAGAGAAGATCAACCCGCACGTGCTGACCTATTTGAACCGGCTGTCCGACTATTTGTTCGCGCTGGCCCGCGTCATGAACGCCCGGCTCGGCGTGAAGGACGTCGAGTACGAGCGCAGCGCCAAGGTGTTCCGGGATATGAAGCGGAAAGGCGATTGACCGCGGCAGAAGAGCGTTGGCGGGAAATGGCCGAATAGGCGCCGGCAAGCGCTACTGCTTCCAGCTTAACACCTTATCCGGGTCGGCGAGCAGCCTTCCGTAATATCGCTTGGCCCGGAAATTATGAATTTCCTCGCAAGCTTTCTCCATGCGTGCCATAATTTCGCTCTCCGGCAGATCGGACTGCGACCAGTACAAAATATGCATCGGATACGGCCGCCCCTCATCGTCTTCTCGCACGTAGCGAATGCTCTCCGCCAGCCGAAAGCCGTTTTTGAAATAAAACGACAGCCGGCGCTGCGCATCTTCATTGTCGGGGGAGTCCGGCTCCGCTTCCAGCAAAATCATCTTGCCCTTGCTCTTCAGCCGGCCGAGCACCTTCGTTCCGATGCCCTGGCCCCGGGAACGGGAGGTGACAAGCAGGTAGTCGATGAAAATAAACGACGGAAATTCGGCGTACAAGACGATATAATCGTCGGTTTCGACGAGATGGTAGACGTCTTTTTCTTCAATCAGGTCTTTCAACTGGTTCGGGTCCTTCATTTCGTGCTCGGGAAAATAATCGTTCAGCTTTTCGTACCAGTCCATGCGAGTAATCCGCTCCTTCCGAATGGAATGTCCATAAACGTTGAACAAATGTTTTCAGCCAGGGCCGCCGTGTGACATGATCTTCGCTTCTCCAGAACATGTCACACTTTGGTCAAGCCGTGCCGATGGTTTCTTTCTGTCATCTGACGCCTATGACGAACGAACCTTTCGTCATTGGTCCTCACCGCAGGCCACTGAAAATTTGCCGACGATCATCATCAAATTTTCAGGATAGGTAAGTTTTTCCGTTTTGGTGTAAAATTATGTTCATCCAGTGAAAGAAGGAGCTATTTTCAACCAAAAAAGGGGGGCGGCCTATGGCTATGCTGCCGTGTCAGGAAGACGTGCTGTTGTATACGAAGCTGCTGGTTCGCATCGAAAGCATCGTAGGTACGAGCGGGGAGAAGGAGATCGCAGAGACGCTGCATGCCTTGCTCGCCGCACTGCCCTATTTTCAGCAAAACCCGTCCTATCTCGTCAAATCGCCGACGTTGAACGACGAGATCGAGCGCTATAATGTGATGGCCTTTGTCAAAGGAACGAAACGGCCCAGCGGGAGAACCGTCATCTTAATGGGCCACCTCGATACGGTCGGGACCGACGATTACGGCGCGCTAAAGTCCTCGGCATGCGAGCCGGACGGGCTGAGGCGCGAGCTGATGCGGCAGGAGCTGCCCGATGATCTCCGCAGGCAGCTGGAGTCGGGCGATTGGCTGTTCGGACGCGGAGCCTTGGATATGAAGAGCGGCCTCGCCAGCCACCTGTACCTGCTCCAATATTACAGCGAGCGCCCGGAGGAACTGGCCGGCAACATCGTGTTCGTGGCCGAGTGCGACGAGGAGGACGGCTCGCATGGCATTTTGTCGGCGATCCGGCAGCTGCTGGCGTGGCAGGAAGAGCACGGCTTCGATTACATTGCGGCGATCAATGCGGACTTCGTATCGCCTCGCTATCCCGGAGATCCTAACCGATACATATATAAGGGAACGGTCGGCAAGCTGCTGCCCGCTTTCTATATCACCGGAGCGGAGACCCATGCAGGAGCCTGCTTCGAAGGGCTGGACCCGAACTGGCTCGCCGCGGAGCTGACGAGGGAGCTGAATTACAATCCGGAGCTGTGCAACGCGGCGCACGGGGAAGTCGGCGCGCCGCCGGTAACGCTGAAGCAGACGGATCTCAAACCCTCGTATGACGTGCAGACCGGCCTTGCCGCTTACGTATATTACAATATGCTGATCTATACCTGGACGCCGAAGGAAGCGCTGAGCAGATTGAAGCGGCACGCCGAAATTGCCTTCGGCAGAGCTTTGGCGCTGTATGCCGAGCGGTACCGGGCTTATTGCCGCATGAGCGGCGAGCCGGAGCGGGACATTCCGTGGCGTCCGCGGGTACTGACGTATGACGAAATGAACCGGATGCTGCTGAGCGAGCACGGCGATCGCTACGGGCAGCATATGGAGCGGTTCAAGCGGGAGCTGCTGCTGGACCGGACGCTCGATCTGCGCATGTATTCGCTCAAAGTGGTGGAGGAGGCCTGGCGCTGGATGAAGGACCGGAGCCCGGCGATGGTGCTGTTCTTCGCCTCGCTTTATTCGCCGCGCGTCGAGCTGTCCGGCAGCAATGACAAGGAGCTGCGGCTGATCGAGGCGCTGGACGAAGCAGTGCGCTCGGTACAGGACCGGTATGAGCATCCGATTCGCATCAAGCCGTTCTTTCCCTACATATCGGACATGAGCTTCGTCGGCATCAGCGACGACGACGAATCGATCGCGGCGGAAGCGGCCAACAATCCTTCCTGGAACAGCAAGCTGCTTGTCGATTACGAAGCGATTCGCCGGCTCGACGTGCCGGTGATCAATATCGGCCCTTACGGAATGGATGCGCATAAGAAGCACGAGCGGGCGGAGATTCGCTATTCCATGTTCATCGTTCCGAACATCACGCATCGGGTCGTTCAGCGACTGCTGACACCTATCGGTGAGCAGGCGGGCGAGGGATAGGACAGCGCTGATCGCAACGGGCCGCGAGGAGCCGCTGCAGCGCTTCGGCAGGCGGCGGCATCGGTCGGCTTCTATTGGCTTCGGTTTGCCGCCATCATCCGAGCGGTTGTGCGCAAACGCGAAAAACGCCCCCTGCTAAGACTAGAGAACAAGGGCCGGTTTATGCTAACATAGTATAGTCGGACGGTGTCGTATATATACATCAGGGTAGCGGCTCCTACGCCGGCCAGGAGTTCGCCTGCCTTGGGCGGGCTGCCGCGGGCGACGGGCATCAGGATCAATGCGGCAGCCGCAAGCCGGATCAATGGGCGAATCCATACGTTTGTGCACAATGCGGTCAACCGGCGTTGGCCGTTTTATTTTGCTTGCTTACATATTTTGAATTGGCAGGAGATTGGAATGGAAATGACATCAAGCGATCAATACCCGGAGCAGGAACGGCTCGAACGCATGTATGATACAGTGAGAGCACTGTACCGGGCGAAGCGATACGAAGACGTGCTGGAGAGCGTCCAGGACATTCTTGCGGAGGATGCGAACGATCTGCTGGCGCTGTTGTACCGCTCGAGGTCTCTGCTCAGTCTCGGACAGCACGAGGAAGCCGAAGCTTGCGCCCGGCATATGTTGGCCGTCGATCCCGATAACGAGGACGGGCTGTGTCTGATGGGCGATATTCACAGCAGCAGGAATGAGCTGGATGAGGCTGCTGTTTACTACGAGCAATGTATCGCCAAAGACCCCGAGGACATCGATTACCGCTACGCCTTGGCGCGTGTCGTATTAAGCGGAATCGATCGGAACCGCATGTACAAGCGGTTTCCGTCCCGTAAGGTTCGGCCCGAAGCGATGGCGCGGCTGCAACGCGGGCTGGACGTGCTGCAGGAGGCGAACCGGTTGTTTCCGGGCAACTCGGAAGGACACTGGATGCTGGCCCAATGCTACGATTGGCTGTGCAAGCCCGACGAAGCCATGGAGCATCTGCGGTCGGCCATCGTCCTTAATCCTTCCGATGCTGAAGTTCATGCGAGAATGGCCGATTATTTCATTTATAACGGCGATCTGGCTACTGCCCGGTCCCACTGCGAGCAGGCTTTGGCGTTGGACCCGCATCATGCGAACAGCCTTTTTTTCATGGATTTGATTAAAAAATTTCAACGCAATCAGAAGCTTTATTACCGCAAACTGGTCAATTATCAGCAATCGCTGTGCGATATGTACCCGGACGATGCCGCCAATTGGCTGAGGCTGGCGCAAACCAAGCAGAGCTTCGGCAAGGAGCCGCCGGTCAAGGAGCTGAAGACATATGTGAAGCTGAAGCCGGAAGATTGGGATCAGCAGTTTGCTTACGGAAAAGCGCTGTACGACGATAAAATGTATTGGTCGGCCCGCAGCCATTTTCGCCAGCTGGAAAAGGAGCTGCCGGGCAATTCGGCGATCGCGGCATGGCAAGACACGTTAGCCAAAATCAGCATGGGGGCGTATATTTGGTCGGCATCCCGCATGCTTGTCCGCAAGTTCGCGGTGGAACCGCTGAAGCATGCTTTCCATCTGGTGCTGATCGTTCCGCTCGCCATGATCTATCAATTCATGAATGATTCGAAAAGCCGAAAATAGAAGAAGCCGCGACAGTGAAAGGAGAGATCGCTTCTTTGTATAGTTCTGCGTTTCTGCAAGCGATCGTCGATGTATGCAAAGGCTACGAAACGAAAAAATGCTACGCTGGAGTCATCCCGAACAAGATCGAAGCCCGAGTCCGGGAAAAATTCAACGTGCCGGCGAATCAGGGACTGCTTGCTTTTATTGATTTTACGATATTCAGCTACGCGAAAGACGGCATGGCCATTGCCGAGAACGGCATTTACTGGAGAGAGTATGGCTCGGTCTCTTTTGTTCGCTGGTCTACCTTGGCTGACCTTGAGAATATACGTGTGGACCATAACATTCGTCTGGGCGACTCGGAGTTCAGCAAAAACGGCTGTCCGCTGCCTGGCGAAAAGCTGCTTGCCCTGCTGACGGAGCTGGCCGATACAGCGCGGGCGTACGCTGCCGAAGGCGGCATATCCGCCGCAGAGCGGGGGGGAAGCGGGGATGAGACCCTGGAGCAGGCGATCGTTCGCATTTGCGCGTCTTTTGCCCGCAACAAGACGTATGTTCACCCGATCCCTCGCGACATCGAGGCCAAGCTGCGCAAAAAACACCGCTTGGGTCCGGACGAGACCGTCCTCAGCTTCTTTAATTACGCGCTCTTCGGCAAGAGCGGGGAAGGGGTGCTTTTTACCAACAAAGGCGTTCGCTGGAACGATGCGAGGAATTATTTGCTGGCCTGGGAATATGTCCGTCCTGCGGCGGATGCGGACGAAGGCGCGTCGCAGACGCTGCTTGCTTTGCTGCATCAAGAATTCACAAGACATCTCAGTCCGTTAAAATGGATCGAATGGCGCGATTTGCTGGCGCAGGTGGATGCGCTGCCGCAGCTGGCCGCCAGGCGGCAAAAGGCGGCGGAGCTTGAGAACGCGGCGGTCGATGAGGCGCTGAGGTATCTCCTGCTGCCTTACAATGGCTGCGAATTTTATCGGGCGCCGCTTCCCGAGGACGTGGAACAACAGGCGCGGGCCCGTTATCGCGTCCCTGATGGTCTGGCCATCTGGGCATACATCGATATGATCACTTACCATCCGGGAAAATACGGCGCTTTGCTGACTCAAGCAGGCTTGCACTGGAATAGCCCCGGCGCATCCGTTTTCCTGCCGTGGGATGAATTCCTGCGCGCCGACATTGCGGTAAAGCATGCATCCCCAAAAAACATGCTGGTTCTCGGTTCCGGCCAGGAACTGTCGCTGGAGGAAAGCACGTTGCCGCCGGAGCAATGGATTGAGCTGCTTGAGCGGCTTCGCTCGCTGCCGCAGCTCGGCCGCCTGAAGGAACGGGAGCTTGTCGAGCCGCATTTGGACGATTCCCATCCCGAGTTCGACGACATGTTCATTGAGGCGATCTGCCGCTCGCATTCATTCTTCGATAAATTGAGCAGCTACAGCGCGGTCGGGGACAAGGAAGCCGCCGTCCGCATCAGCTTCAGGCTGGCGCCGTCGGAACGCATCGTCGCGTTTCGCGACGACAGCCCCGGCCAAGACGGCAAGTACGGGCTGCTGGTGACGGGGCGGTCTGTCTACGTGCGGTTGCCGATGGACTCGCGGACCGTTCGCGAATCGGTCTTGCCCTTGTCCGGCCTGGAGGGGGCTGATTTTTTCGTCGAGGGCCAGTCGTTATACCACGGCAACGAGCTGGTCTACCGCGGCGGCGGGGCCAGGGAGCTGTTAGTCCTGATGAACGACCTAAAGCTGTACGTCGCTTCGCTTGAGGCCGCAGGCAATCCGGTCGTCTACCCGTACGATGCCGCTTACGCGGAGCCCTGGAATTTGCCGGTGCCGCCAACGGACGATACGCGGTGGATCGTTGCGGAGGGCGGTATGCTGCGGGGCATTCATACTGCGGCGGAGCTGGCGTGGGCGGCCGGGAGGGGGCTGCTCGATCCGGAGCGCACCCGTTTCTGGCGCCGCGGATTAGCGGAATGGATATCCGCGGAAACGGCCGGCTTCGGCGGCCAGGAGTCTTTATAGACCGGCAAATTCATCTAAACGGTAAGATGGGGAAGGAGAAGGCACGATGGACAAACTCGCCTTTTTACAACGTATGAAGAAGCTGCATCCGGACGACCCGGAGGCGGTCTACTGGCTCGCGCAGGAATTGGCGGCCCGCGGCCGCTGGGTGGAGGCGATCGGGCAGTACAGCGCCGGGCTGGCCCTCGGCCCGGGCGAGGAGATCCGGGCAGCGCTGCTCGCCGGGCTGACGGAAGCGTCTGCCAAGCTGCAGCAGGGCGCCGCGGAGCCGGCGGATGCGCCGGCAGAACTTGCCGCACGGGAGGCCGAGGAAGCGGACGAGGCGGAGGAAGCAGACGGCGTAGCCGCGGCGCAGGATGAGGATACTGCCGCGGACGACGATGCCGAAGCTGAGGACGATGCTGTTGAGGACGACGATGATGCTGATGACGACGATGTCGCGGACGATGATGTCGAGTACGACGACGATGATGCTGATGACGATGATGCCGCGGATGACGGTGAAGAGGCCCGCAGGGAACAAGCGGCAGCGCTCGTCCAGCAAGCCGGCGGCGGACCGGAGGTTGGCCGCACGAGCGATGAGATCGTCTTTGCCCGGTCAACCATCGGGCTGCACGTCGTGGATGGCGGCAAAGCGTCGGGAATGCGGGCTTCGGCGCCGGCCAAGGTGACGTTCGACGATGTGGCGGGGCTTAAGGAGCTGAAAAAGACGATCCAGCTGCGCATCATCAGCCCGTTCCAAAATCAAGGGCTGTTCTCCAAATTCCGCAAGAAAGCGGGCGGCGGCGTGCTGATGTACGGCCCGCCGGGCTGCGGCAAGACGTATATCGCCAGGGCGACGGCCGGGGAATGCCGGGCTTCGTTCATTCCCGTGCATATTACGGATATTTTGAACAAATACATCGGCGAGAGCGAGCGCAACTTGAAGGATATGTTCGATAAAGCGCGCGGGCAGAAGCCGAGCATCATGTTCTTCGACGAAGTCGATACGATCGGCTTCAACCGCTCCCACTCTTCCTCCAGCATGCGGGGGGTGATCGATACGTTCCTGACTGAAATGGAGGGCATCGATACGAGCACCGATCAGGTGCTGATTATCGGGGCGACCAATATGCCGTGGGATGTCGACGATGCGCTCAAGCGTCCGGGACGGTTCGACCGGCTCGTCTTCGTCGCTCCTCCGGACGAGGACGCAAGGGAGCATTTGTTTCGGCTTAAGCTGTCGGGACGCTATGCCGATTCGATCGATACCCGCTCGCTGGCCCGTCGTACGGAATTTTTCTCCGGAGCGGACATCGACAACCTGTGCGAGCGGGCGGCCGAGCGCGTGCTCGGCGAAATTCTCGAAACCGGCGTGGAGCGCCCGATTCGCATGGAGGACTTCGAAGCGCTCCTGCAGGAGGTGCGGCCGTCGACGCTGGAGTGGCTGCGCAAGGCCAAAAATTTCGTGAAATATGCCAATCAATCGGGCATATACAACGATGTGGAGGATTATTTGAGAAGGTTCGGCCGGCAAATTTAGCCGGCGGCCGGCCGTCATAGGGTGTGAGCAAGCAAGCCAGCGAGCGGTCGCTGGCTTTTTGCGCATATTCCCGGGCTCGGTGAAACGAGTCAGCGGCTTTCGCGATCGGCGGACCCGAGCTGCCGGGAATGGATTGCTCGCTTCGCCAGTCCTTCGATTAACGTTCCGCTGGCCGTGGTCCCGCGTTTTGTCGGGCGAACCTTAAGCTAACGCAAGCCACAGAGCTTATTTTGCTCAAAACCATCGATTTGAAATTGTAACGCAAGTGAGCGGCCTTATTTCGCGCTTTGGGCTACCCGATTCAGCGTTTTTGGCAAAATAACGCTACCAGCCTGCGTTACATTTTAAAAAGAGTACATTCCGGCAAAATAGCGTTTGTCACTTGCGTTAGAGATGAGATTGCGACTCATATTCGCGTGGATGCGCCGCTGTGGTCGAACACGCTGTTTCCCGTCTATATTGCCGTCCTGATGTGGGGAGGCTTGTGGCTGAGAAACGAGCTGGTGCGCAAGCTGTTCGTATCCGCGGGCAAGCAGCGCAGCGGGTCGATGTGATCGCGGCTTTACGCTACATCGCGGACCCGATTCCATGGCCGTCCATGCGGGCATCGCCGTCATCGGCAGATCTAACCGGCGCGCTTTTTTTGAGAAATCGGGGGCGCTTATCGTAAGCTGCGCTGCGTCCTGCCGCGGCTGTTACCGAATCCACATATGAAGCAAAAAAAGCAGCAGCAGATGGGCCGGATAAAAGCTCCGGTACAGCCACCGGTAATGAAATTCGAAGCGCAGCGGAGGAGGATACACGATCAGGAACGTTCCGATAAGGCTGTACATTTGGATCAGATAACCGGGGCCGTACAGCACAGTGAAAATCAGGTTGACGAGCAGATGTCCGGCGATCATCTTCCACTGCTCCAAATAACGGAACACGAAGATCAGCAGCACGCCGTACAGCCCGTAATCCATCGGAATCAGCGTCGCTGCCGCGAGCACGCAGGCTATCAGGGCGATCTTGCGGTTTTCCGATTGGACGCGGTCCATGACGTACATGCCGACGAGCGAGAGCAGGAGCGTAAAAATAACGTTCAGCTCCCATGTCTGCATAGCCAGCGAATACGGCACCTGGGAGAGGCAGGCGAGCCAGAGCAGCCTGCGCATATATCGTTTATGATCCCGCGTAAGACGGTAGCCCTGCACCAAAAACCAGCAGTACAGCGGAAAGGCGATGCGCCCGACGATGCGCGGCAGGCTCGTCTCGGGAAAGAAAAGCGCGCCGATATGGTCGACGAGCATCGTGATCATAGCTACTACTTGCATCAATCGCATCACCCGGATTCGATGAGTTGGTATTGTTCGTAACTGTACGTAAGCTACGTACAGTATAGCACGGCCTGCAGCTTGACTAAAGCCAACTTCGCTTGCGAAAGCCGAGCGAAGCGCCGCTGTGCATCGGCGAAATCCTTTTGACAACAGTCAGACTGATGCCCGCCGCCATGTTCTTTGGTTGCGGGTTTTTCCATTTTATGTAATATGTCCCATAATTGGGTTGGTAGTTTTCCGGGAATCGTCTCCCCGCTGTAGTACACTTCAGGTAAAAAGGCATGTTCGCCGGCGCAGCGCGTCTATCCCGCCCTTTTATCAGTTTCGCTGATATATTTTATAAGATGAATCTAATTGACCCTTCGCGGTAAATGTGGTAGCTTCAATAGAGAAACTTTTCAATCTTCATTTGAATACTAGGAATTAACTACAGCATGCCGCGAGGTGGATACGAGTTGGTACTTCAAGTAACGAACAGTCCTTTCAATCAGGAGCAAGTCGAGCTGCTTAACCGGCTTCTGCCCATGCTGACGGATACGCAGCGCAACTGGCTCAGCGGATATCTTGCCGCCCAATCCTGTGCGACAGCGGCCGCGCCTGGACCGGCGGCAGCGATTGCGCCCGGACCGGCGGCGCAGGCCATCGAGGGAGCGGGCGCTCCCGTTGCGGCAGCCCCGCGGGAAGTGACCGTGCTCTTCGGGTCGCAGTCCGGCAACAGCCACGGACTGGCCAAGAAGCTGGTCAAGAAGCTGGAGGAGCAAGGCTTAAAGACGACGCTGTCGGCGATGAGCGATTTCAAGCCGAACACCTTGAAGAAGGTGCAGGACCTTCTGCTGGTGGTCAGCACTCACGGAGAAGGGGAGCCGCCGGACAACGCGATTTCCTTCTACGAATTTCTTCACAGCAAGAGGGCTCCGAAACTGGACGATTTGCGCTTTTCCGTGCTGGCGCTCGGGGATACGTCTTACGAGTTTTTTTGCCAGACGGGCAAAGATTTCGACAAACGGCTTGAGGAGTTGGGCGGCAAGCGCCTGATTCCGCGCGTCGATTGCGACGTCGATTTTGAAGGGCCGGCTGCAAAGTGGATCGACGAGGTCGTCAAATCCCTAAGCGTTGCCTCTGCAACCGCGTCCTCTCCGTCTGCGGCAGCCGCTCCGGGCGCGACGGCTGCAACCGGCGCCGCCGAGTCGGCATATTCGCGCTCGAATCCGTTTCACGCCGAGGTGCTGGAAAATCTCAATTTGAACGGCCGCGGCTCGGATAAGGAAACCCGCCATCTTGAGCTGTCCCTGGAAGGCTCGAACCTTCAGTACGAGCCGGGAGACAGCCTGGGTGTGTATCCGGAGAACGATCCGCGCCTGGTCGACGAGTTGATCGCAGCGATGGGCTGGAACGCCGACGAGCCGGTGGCTGTCCCCAAGAGCGGAGAAGAGATTCCGCTGCGCGAGGCGCTGCTTCGTCATTACGAGATTACCGTGCTGACAAAGCCGCTGCTTGAGCAGATAGCGAAGCTGGCTGGCGGCAGCAAGCTGCAGGAATTGGTGGCTGCAGGAGACAGGCAGGAGCTCAAGGCTTATATGCAAGGCCGCGACCTGCTCGATCTGGTGCAAGACTACTCCTTGAAAGGCGTACCTGCGCGCGAGCTCGTTCCGCTGCTGCGGAAACTGCCGGCCCGGCTGTATTCGATCTCCAGCAGTCCCAAGGCCACCCCGGACGAGGTGCACATTACCGTGCGGTCGGTGCGGTACGAAGCCCACGGTCGCGACCGTTACGGCGTTTGCTCCGTTCATCTGGCCGAACGGGTGCAGCCCGGCGATACGCTGCCGGTCTTTATTCAGCGTAATCCGAACTTCAGGCTGCCGGAGAATCCGGATACGCCGATCATCATGGTCGGTCCGGGTACAGGCGTCGCTCCGTTCCGGGCTTTCTTGGCGGAAAGAGAAGAGATCGGCGCCGAAGGGAAAGCATGGCTGTTCTTTGGCGACCAGCATTTTTCCACCGATTTCCTGTATCAGCTGGAATTGCAGCGCTGGCTCAAGGACGGCGTGCTGACGCGGCTGGATGTGGCCTTCTCCCGCGATACGGAAGAGAAGGTGTACGTGCAGCACCGGATGCTCGAGAAGAGCCGCGAGCTATACCAATGGCTGGAGGAAGGCGCCGTCGTGTACGTGTGCGGAGACAAGAAAAAGATGGCTAACGACGTCCATGCCGCATTGACGACGATCATCGCCCGCGAAGGCGGTTTGAGCCCCGAGGCAGCCGCGGAATATTTGAACCGCATGCAGCAGCAAAAACGTTATCAGCGTGATGTATATTAAGCCTGATTTCCCTTGAAGTGTGAAAGGAGACAGCCCAGCATGTCAGAAAACAATTTGCTGTCGCCGAACAGCGCGCCGCACAGCGACGTAGAACGTATCAAGCGTGAAAGCAACTATCTGCGCGGCACACTGGCGGAGACGCTCGAGGATAGAATAACGGGGTCCATTCCCGATGACGACAACCGGCTCATGAAATTCCACGGAAGCTACATGCAGGACGACCGGGATCTGCGCAACGAGCGCCAGAAGCAGAAGCTGGAGCCGGCTTACCAATTCATGCTTCGCGTCCGGGCGCCCGGCGGCGTCGTAACGCCGGACCAGTGGCTGATGATGGACCGGATCGCGCAAAAGTACGCCAACGGCACGATTCGCCTGACGACAAGGCAATCGTTCCAGCTTCACGGCGTGCTCAAGTGGAACATGAAGAAAACAATCCGCGAGGTCAATGATGCGCTGCTGTCGACGTTGGCCGCCTGCGGCGACGTGAACCGCAACGTGATGTGCAATCCGAATCCGTACCAATCGGAAGTGCACGGCGAAGTATACGAATGGGCCAGCCGGCTCAGCGAGCATTTGAACCCGCGCACCAGAGCGTATCATGAAATTTGGCTGGACGGGGAGAAGGTGCTGGACAGCCGCGACAATGACACGGAAGAAGAGCCGATCTACGGGCCTGTCTATTTGCCCCGCAAGTTCAAAATCGGCATCGCCGTGCCGCCGTCCAACGATGTCGATGTCTTCTCGCAGGATCTCGGACTTGTGGCGATCGTCGAGGAAGGGAAGTTGATCGGCTTCAACATCTCCGTCGGCGGCGGCATGGGCATGACGCACGGCGATCCGAACACGTATCCGCAGGTCGGTCAGGTCATCGGTTTTTGCAAGCCGGAGCAGATCATTGACGTGGCGGAGAAAACGGTCACGATTCAGCGCGATTACGGCGACCGCTCGGTGCGCAAGCACGCGCGCTTCAAGTATACGATCGACGACCGCGGCATCGACTGGTTTATCGGCGAGCTGCACAACCGCCTTGGCTGGCAGCTGGAAGCGCCGCGCCCTTACCGCTTCGATCACAGCGGCGACCGCTACGGCTGGGTGAAAGGCAGCAACAGCAAATGGCATTTCACCTTGTTCATCCAGAACGGCCGGGTCAAGGACGAGGACGGTTACCTGCTGATGACGGGCCTGCGCGAGATCGCCAAGGTGCATACCGGCGACTTCCGCCTGACGCCGAATCAGAACCTGATTATCGGCAACGTAACCGCCAAGAAGAAGAAGCAGATCGAAGCGCTGATCGAAGAGTACGGCCTGACTGACGGCAGCCGCTACACGGCGCTGCGGAGAAATTCGATGGCCTGTGTCGCGCTTCCGACCTGCGGTCTGGCGATGGCCGAATCGGAGCGCTATTTCCCGACGCTGCTTGAGAAGATCGAGCCGATGCTGGCGGAAGCCGGCCTGCAGAACGAGGATATCGTCATTCGCATGACCGGCTGCCCGAACGGCTGCGCGCGGCCGGCGCTCGCGGAAATCGCGTTCATCGGGAAAGCGCCGGGCAAATACAACATGTATCTTGGCGGCGGCTTTGCCGGCGAGCGGCTGAACAAGCTGTACAAGGAAAATATCGGCGAGGCGGAAATTCTCGAATCGCTGAAGCCGATCATCGCCCACTATGGCAAGGAGCGCAAGGAAGGCGAGCATTTCGGAGACTTCGTCATCCGCGCGGGCTATGTCAAGGAAGTCCGTTCGGGCCAAGATTTTCATTCTTGAGTGGAAAACGGCATTTGACCGCGAAGCTCGCCCATGCTATAACGAGTTATAAGCAGCGATGATCAATGGTGCGAAGCCTTCGAGGCCGTGCCGCCCAGAGAGGGAACGCCGGTTGAAATCCTCTTTGGCAATCTAAGGTCTTTATCCCCTGGAACCACGAGCGCGCTCGTCCCTTTGCGGACGGGGGCGCTTTTTTAAATTGAAGGCATTCTCATCGGCGGTTCGATCTGCCAAAAGCATCCTACCGTGCACGAGAAGGAGGCCGCGGGGAGAGACGCCTATGACGAACGATTCCTTTTTGTCATCGGACGTCACCTGAAGTACCTAAAAATTCAGCATGCGGGTAGCACTGAATTTTCGGGGAGAGTCCGCAAATGTTGTATTTTGTACAACAAAAACGGGGGGATAACCCCTATTTGCGGCTCAATGTTGCACTTTGTGCAACAATTCGGGCGATGTTCCCGGATTTGAAGCTAATCTCGCCTAAATTGTTGCATAAAATACAACATTACCCTTATTCTGGCAAGCAGTGTGCGGAAAATGTTGCATTTTTTGCAGGATTCGCCGCCTCATATGCCCGGGAAGGGGGGGACAACCTGATGATCGGGAAGCGGATCGCCTCATGCGCCCAGGTGTGCCCGGAAAGAGGGGGAGCGCGAGCGCTAACGCGAAGGCCGAAAGCAATGCGGAGCTCGAGCGCCAACGCGCAGGTCGACCGCAATGCGGAGCTCAAGCGCCAACGCGCAGGTCGACCGCAATGCGGAGCTCAAGCGCCAACGCGCAGGTCGACCGCAATGCGGAGCGCGAGCGCTAACGCGAAGGCCGAAAGCAATGCGGAGCTCAAGCGCTAACGCGCAGGTCGACCGCAATGCGAAGTCCGGGGCCGTCGTCGGCGGCGCTGCTCTTTCGGCGGCATCATTTATCAGCTAGAATAAGAAGGGGTTCGCATAAGCTCCAGAATCAGGATTAGGTAGCAGAACCAAAAAATCCATTCATTGGAGAGAAACGGAGGCGCAAATAGACCGAATCGCAACGATCCTGAAAGCTAACTACGATATAGACGCTGCCGATATTTCGCCGCAGCAAGGCGGCTGGGCGGCGCTCGCTTATCGGGTGTCAGACGCCAGCCGCAGCTATTTCCTGAAGCTTTACGAAAAAAGCAGGGCGTCCACCCCCAAATGGACAGCTCAAATCGATGTGTACGCGCCCATTCTGATGTGGCTTGCGCAGCACAGCGGCTTGAAGGGCAAGCTTCCTGTACCTTATGTCGCGAAGAACGGCCGATACCGGTGCGAGGACGAGGAAGGCATCTATATGCTGTACGAATATATCGAAGGAGAGACGATCGGCGCTCGTCCGTTGAACGGGGAGCAGGTGCGCTTGTTCGCGGACATCGTCGCCGAGCTTCATGCCTATGGCGATAACATTCCCGCGGCAACGGATGCGGTCATCGAAGATTTTGCGGTTCCGTTCCTGCAGCCGCTCAGGCAGACATTGGAGAAGGGGGAGAGCGGGCTTCCCGGCGATCTGGGCAAGCTGCTCGCCGCTCATGCGTCTGCGCTGCGCGAGCTTATCGGGACGGTCGATCGACTGGCGGCTGTTTTGAAAACGAGCGGACGGCGTAAGGTTCTATGCCACATGGATTTGCACCATTGGAATTTGATGCAATCGGGCAGCCAGTTGATGCTGATCGACTGGGAAGGGCTGCGGCTGGCGCCGCCTGAGGCGGATTTGATGTTTATCGCGGAGCAGCCGTATTTTGCCGAATTTATGAGCATTTACCGCAAGCGCCATAGCGATTATGCGATTCATCATGATGCACTTCGGTTTTATCAAGGCAGGCGGAGGCTGGAGGATATCTGGGAATTCATGGAGCAATGGCTGTTCGACAATCAGGAACCGGAAGAAAAGGCGAAAACGTTAGCGTTGCTGAAGAAAGAACTGGAAGAGCTGGCCTAAAGCCGTTGCGCAAATTCAGGCTAATCGCTTGCGCATTGCACAGCCACACCTTCGCCTGCAGCACAGCAATCGTTTGCTGTAAATCGCCCGCCAGCGTTGCTGATTACCAGCGATTTCTTTTTTTGATATAATCGAAGGATCTCATGGTGGAAAAGGGGTACTGTATGTATCATATGCGGGTGAGGCCAACTGCGCTTATTCTTAAGGATGAACACGTGCTGCTCATTGAAAACCGGGATGAGTACGGGGTTCATTACAATTTGCCGGGCGGCGGCGCAGAACCGGGAGAGACGTTGGAGGAAGGCGCAGCGCGAGAAGTATGGGAAGAGACGCGCGCGGAGGTCGAAGTCGGCCCTGTTGCGTTGCTGTATGAATGCGCCCCTCATCGCCAATCGGGAGAATACGATTCGCCTACGCATACATTGAGCGTCATTTTCGAATGCCGGCTGAAGGAAGGCTCGCGGCCGCGCATGCCCGATGTACCGGACAGAACGCAATCCACCGTTCGGTGGGTGCATTTGAACGAGCTGGACAGCATCGTCATGTTTCCGCGAATTCAACGCTTCATCAAGCAGTTTGCCCGCCGGCGAACGACTGTCCCCATGATTAACGACTATGAATTGCAGCGCTATTCGGACGGATAGCGGGGATCGGGGCTTGAAACAAAGTGTCCGTCGTATTTCGCCAAGATGTAGGAAGCGTCTTGATTTTTGTTCATGCAAGGGCCATGATTGAAAGGGCGGTCTCCGGCGAACCGCCGTCGATTGAACTGCGCATGCCCGATCGTCCATGGGCGGTCGATTCCGCCGGCTGTTCTTACAGGTGTAAAGCGGGCGGGGAGCCAGCCAGCAAAAAGCGGCGTTATCAGAACAAGGATGCCGGGCGGATCGGGCCGGGATCGATTTCTATTGAAGCATTGGGCGGACAACGCCGATTGATAGGGCTGTCATGTTGTCGAGACAGTCCTTCGCTGCTTGTGCACACCAGTTTCGCACCTAAGAAGGAGGCATCGAGCATTGAAATTGTTATTCGGCTTGCCAAAGCCGGACCCCGAGCGGGAAGAAGCATTCATTCAAGAGCAATGGAAGAGAGTTAAGGAACCGAAAACGATGTTGGCGACGATCTTGCTGTCGATTCCGATGATGGCGGTCGCCGGGGTTGTGACCTGGTTGCTAATCGGCCTGTTTAGACCGATGCGCTTGTCGGACTACGGTTTCGGAGCCGAGTCGATTACGCTGCAAATCAACCCGATCCATCTTGTTTGGCTGCTGGCCTTATTGCTTGTACATGAACTGATTCACCTGCTCCTTGTGCCAAAAGTGTTCCAATCCGAAAAAACGTGGCTCGGTCTTACTTTGTTCGGCGGGTTTGTGCTGACTGAAGAAACGATGACGCGGAGACGATATTTGGTCATTACGTTGGCGCCGTTTGTTGTGATTTCCGTGATCGGACCGCTCGTAATCGGAGCGCTCGGCTGGCTGACGCCAGCGATTTCGTTCCTTATGCTGCTCAATGCCCTCGGCTCTTCGGTCGACCTGCTATCCGCGGCGTTGATCGTTTCCCAGGTTCCCTCGAAAGCCCGGGTCACGAATCGGGTTACTAAGACCTTTTGGAAAATGTAAGCAAGCGCCAAAGAAGCATTTGATCGCAGGAGATCGAATGCTTCTTTATGATGCTGAGGCTGAGCGGGATTAAGGAAGGCGCAGCATTGTCGGGGATGGAAGAACGGAAAAATCGACTCAAGCTGCTGGTCTGCACAGAGGGCCGTCAGGGGGCGGTCAAGGGGCCGTGGAAGGGTGCCACGGAAGTGTCATGGAAGGGGGCATGGCATGACCTGCAGCTCGCTTTCGGCTCGATTCTGGAGCGGCGCCAAGGCAGAGTGCTTGCGTTCTCTGCAAACGATCGTCGCCGGCACTTGCGATCGGCGAACCCGCGCTGCCGGGAATGGATGGCTCGCTTCCGGATTGCGGCCAAGGCGGATCGCTCGCTTCGATAGCCTCGTTAGGCATGCCTTGGGCTCACGGTTTGCCGGCTAATTTTGCGCAGACCCTGAGCTAACGCAAGCCACAGAGCTTATTTCGCTCGAAACACTCAATTTGAAATTGTAACGCAAGTGAGCAGCCTTATTAGGTATTTTGGGCTACCCGATTCAGCATTTTTGACCAAATAGCGCTGCCCGGATGCGTTACATTTCCGAGAGGCTGCATTTCAGCAAAATAGCGTTTGTCACTAGCGTTAGAAGGATAGGCCGATCCGGAAGGCGCGCTTTTCGTTATCGGTCAGCTTCTCCGTGCCGCAATGCCCGTTTTTGCTGCCAAAGTGATGTCTTGCGCTTCGAGTTATATACCGAACCCCGCCGAAAGCGATTCTTCCCAAATTTTTCTCCATGTCCCGCCCTGATCCGGGCAAACGCCGGAAAATAAAGCAAGATTGCCCGATGAAATCGGCACAATCGGCCAGTACCCGTCGCTTGGCTCGCCGCTATACTAGAACAAACTAAATATTTCGTCAAAGGCATCATGATCGGGTCGCTCAAAGGGTAGCCGCAGGCGGCATTCGAACTCCAACATTCCATGAAAGAGGGGAAAGCTCATGGTAGTGAGCAAGTCAAAGGGCCGGACTTCGCGCTATACGGCTCGCTGTTCAGCAGCAAGCTGGCGAGCCAGCCGGAGAAGCTGCTGCAGTACGTCGACTGGTCGGCGACGCCGGAGGGGCTATTGTTCAATCAGATGGGCGTGGAGAACTTGACCTATGTCGTGAAGGACGGTATTCCGGTATACAAGGACGATCTCGATCGGAATAAGGTGCTGGAGCAGTACGGCTTCGACTGTTATTTGTCCAAAAGCGAGGAAGCTCAGAAGGGCGACCCCATGTATCTCATTACGCAGGAGGCGGCGCCGCATTTCCAGGAGATGCCGACGCTGTATGCCGAGCATGCCGCGCTGAATGAACAGGATACGGCGACCGTCAACACGGTCATGTCCGGCGTCTGGAACGAGGTGTACCAGTTCGCCACGAAGGCGGTGATGGGCGTGGTGGACATCAACAGCGATCAAGTATGGCAGGATCATTTGCAAACCTTGAACAAGGTCGGTCTCGACAGGGCGATGGCGATTTACACGAAAGCGATGAAATAAATGGGCAGGGCCGCAGGGAGCACGTTTGGCCGGCTGACTGCTGGTTGGCGGTCACCAGATCGGTCCGGTCGGCTGACTGCTGGTTGACGGTCCAGATCATCTGGTCGCTTGTCAGCTGATTAGCCGGTCGGCATGCTGCCGCTTGATTGAACTTTCGTAGCTTGGGCCATGAAGAAGGGAGGTAAGGATCGATGCGTCTTAAGGGAAAAGTTGCCGTCGTGACCGGCGCGGCTTCCGGCATCGGCCGGGCGATCGCCGTTCGCTTTGCTGCGGAGGGGGCGTCCGTCGTTCTGGGAGACGTCTCCGAGGGCGGCCGTGAAGCTGCCGAGTCGATCCGGTCGGCCGGCGGCGAGGCGCTCTTCGTTCAGGCCGACCTGCGCCGGGAGGCGGAGGCATCCGGACTCGTTCGCGCCGCCATGGAGCGGTACGGGCAGCTGGATGTGCTGGCGAACAACGCCGGCGTGTCGGGAGGCCGGACCGTCGTCGAGGCGGACGAAAGCGACTGGGAGCGGATTATGGACCTCAATCTAAAAGGGGCCTGGTACTGCTGCAAACACGCCATCCCGCTGATGATCGCCAGCGGCGGCGGCAGCATCGTCAACATCTCGTCGACGCACGCGTTCCGGACGCAGCCGAATCACTTCCCGTATCAATCGTCCAAGGCGGGGATGATCGCCATGGCGGCCGGCATCTGCGTCGACTTCGGCAAGCATGGCATCCGGGCCAACAGCATCTGCCCGGGCTTCATCGAGACGCCGCTCGCCGAGGCGTTCCTGAGCCAGTTCGCCGACCGGGACCGGCGCACGCAGGCGATGCTCGCCTCGCATCCGCTTGGCCGCTTCGGCAAGCCGGAGGATGTGGCGGCTGCCGCCGTTTTTCTCGCATCGGACGATGCCAGCTTCATCTCGGGGACGAGGCTCGTCGTGGACGGCGGCCGCTCCGCGCTGCAGAAGTCGGATTAGCGTGGCGGCGGTATGCCGCCATAGCTCGCCGGCAAGCTTAAGCCGGTGCTCAAGGCGATCCGCGGGATGGATAACCGAGAGGGCGAGCGCCTGTTTTCCGCCGTATTCCTGCCCGCAACAGATGATGACAAGGAGAGGATCAGGCAATGCATACCGCTTTTCGAGAGGCAATCCAGGGCATTAACGCCATTCCGGTGACCCCGTTCGACGAACGGGGCAATATCGATTACGCGGCTTACGGGAGCGTGCTGGACGATCTGCTCCGCAGCGGGCTCCCTGCCGTGTACCCGTGCGGCAATACGGGCGAGTTTTATTCGCTGACGATCGAGGAGGCGAAGGAGGCTGTGACGTTCGCGGTGCGTCATACCGCGGGGCGGGCGAAGGTGATCGCCGGCATCGGATACGATGCCCGGACGGCCGCTGCGCTGGCGCGCCACGCCGAGGAAGCCGGGGCGGACGGCGTGATGGTTCATCAGCCGGTCCATCCGTTCGTGCTGGAAAGCGGCCTCGTCGGCTACTACCGGGCGATCGCGCAGGCGACGAAGCTGCCGGTCGTGCTCTATGCGCGGAGCGAGACGGTCACGGCCAAAGCGCTGCAGCAGGCCGCGGCAGAGACCAATATCGTCGGCGTCAAGTATGCGCTGAACCATGTGCCGTCGTTCGCCAAGGCGGTGCGGGCCATCGGCGACCGCTACGTCTGGTTGTGCGGTACGGCGGAGATGTGGGCGCCGTTCTTCTTCGCGGCCGGAGCGGTCGGCTTCACCTCCGGGATGGTGAACGTCGACGCCCGCCGATCGTTCGCCATGCTGGACGCGCTGCGTGCAGGCCGTTACGACCGCGCGATGGAGATCTGGGAGGAAATCCGCCCGTTCGAGGAGCTGCGGGAAGCGCGGCGCAGCGGCAACAATGTCAGCGTCGTCAAGGAAGCGATGGCCCAGCTCGGCAAGTCGAACGGCGTGCTGCGCCCGCCGGCCGCGCCGCTTCGTCCGGAGGAGAAGCAGGAAGTGCGGCGCATTTTGCAGAGCTGGGGCTTGCTGTCTTAGGCGGCAGAAGTGCCGGGGCCGTCTGGTTCTATCCGGAGCCATCCGGTGCCATCTGGTACCAGATGGTACCATCCGGATAATCATCCGGAGCCATTTGGCTGTACCCTTCGCCTTTCGTTTCGCTGCTTTGGCCATTCATTTCGCCGCCGCAGGTCGGGGGCCTTCGGGTGCTCCTCTCAATAGCCGAATAAAGGAGCTGTGAACAACGATGAAAATCGTAGATGTGCAACTGGATATCGTGCGGATACCGCGGCATACCGGCTTTGTGTGCCAGCATGCGATCGTGCGCATCCATACGGACGAAGGCTTGACAGGCGTGGGGGAAATGTCCGATTTCTCCCATTTGCCCAAATATTCGCTGGACGCGGAAGACTTGCGGCGCACGCTGAAGGCGCATCTCGCCGGGCGCGATCCGTTCGATCTGGCCGCCTTGAACCGGGAGATGGCGGATTTGTTTCCTCAGACGATGTATTACTATGAGAAGGGGACGTTCATCCGCTGCGGCATCGATATTGCGCTGCACGATCTCGTCGGCAAGGCGCTCGGCGTCAATGTCAGCCGCTTGCTCGGCGGCCGCGTCCGCGACCGGATCAAGGTATGCTATCCGATCTTCCGCCACCGTTCGATGGGGGAGGTCGCGGCCAACGTGGAAGTCGTGCGCAAGCGGCTCGCCGAAGGCTTCGACGCCTTCCGGCTGTACGCCGGGCAGCATCCGGACGCCGATGAGGCGTTCCTTGCGGCCGTGCGCAGCGAATTCGGCTCGAAGGTGACGATCAAGTCGCTCGACTTCAGCCATTTGCTCGATTGGAAGACGGCGCTGCGTCAGACGCGGCGGCTGCTGCAGTACGGCATTCAGCTCGTGGAAAGCCCGGCGCAGCTCAACGATGCGGAAGGGCTTAGGCATTTCCGGCTGGCGGTCGATGTGCCGGTCAGCGAGCACGTGTGGAGCTTCAAGCAGTTGCACGATCTGATCCGCCGCGACTCCGTCGACCTGTTCAATATTGCGCTCATCTTCATCGGCGGCTTCGCTGCGGCGCGCAAGGCGGCGGCCGCGGCAGAGGTAGCGGGCAAGGGCGTGCTGATCGGCACGACACAGGAGCTCGGCTTAGGGACAGCGGCCCAGGCGATTTTCGGCGCCGGACTGACGAATTTAAGCGCGATCTCCGATCCGACCGGACCGGCGCTGTACGTCGACGACATCACGGCGGAGCCGGTACGCTACGTCGACGGCTATTTGCTGGCGCCGGATGAAGCGAAGCCGGGCATCGGCGTCGACATCGATTGGGACAAGGTCGAGCGGCTGCGCGATCGCAGCTTCAGCTGGGGCGACCAGCGGGTCGCCAACCTGCAGGACCGGACTTCGCCCGGCGCCGCCGTATAGGCGGCAATCGGGGGCCGCGATATGTTCGATTCGCGGCGATGCCGCGAAAGGCTTCTGCGGGAGCGGCCTCCGGACGGTGCATCTTTTTCACGATGATGTCCAGGATGACGCCGGATCGAAGCCCAATTTCAGGCTTAAATACGGGGGCTCCGCCGAATGAACGCGCTCGGACGGCTTGGCGAACCGGAGGATATCGCGAATGCGGCCGAGCTAATCGTCAGCGATATAGCCCGTTGGTTGACAGGGCAGACGATTCGCGCGAACGGCGGGTTTAATTGAATCGGAGGGGCGAAGGCGTGCTCTGCAGAGCTTTGCAGGGCATTGCCATGGATCGCGCAGTGAGCAGGGCTGGCTTGGCATGTTGTAAGAGTTGTCACGCCGTTAAAAAGGGGAACCGGAAAGCGGGTGAAAACATGCGCAGGCATCAGCCGGCGGACGTTACGGCTTGCCCGGCGGAGCGATGAACAATTCCGAATCGTGGTCTGGAGTTTATCGATGCCGATCGCTTTCCCGACAACATCCCGGAGAGCCGCAAAGGAGATCATTAACCGCTGCAAAGCTATGTTGAACAGGCAAGGCGAGTAAGTCAGCAATCGATAAGAAACATTGAAACCGCCACTATGCTATATTCCTCTTATTCAATGCTCAAGATTGGAGTTGAAGATGACGATGGGCAATATCGTGTTGACGATGCAGGCGTCGTTGGACGGCATGGTGACGGGCGAAGAGCAGTGGATGACGATGAGCGAGGACATTTTGCAGGACTATTTGGATTACTATCGCACGGTTGATGCGATTATCGTCGGAAGCCGCTCCTATGCTTCGTTGGCGGAGTATTGGCAGCACGCGGAGGAGCATTCAGACGATGCGTTGGAGCGGGACATTGCGAGGCGCATCAATGAAATTCCGAAAGCAGTCATTTCCCGTTCCAAAGTGGAGCTAACATGGAGAAACTCGCAGCAAATCGTGATCCAAGACGAGCATTCGCTCGCCCGCGAGCTGGAACAGATGAGAAAACTGGCGGGTCACATTTCGGTCGAGAGCGGAGCGGGAACGTGGCAGCGTTTTATCCAAAACGGTCTTTTTGACGACTTGTGGCTGTTCGTTCATCCCGTCATCGCTGCCGGCGGCGAACGATTGTTCGCTCTGGCCGAGACGCAGTCTTCCCTCCGCTTGAAAAGCGCGAAGACGTACAACAACGGCGTCGTCGGGTTGTATTATCAAAAGGCATAAAGTTCACGGGAATTCCGGCTTCCCTATTGATCATTGAAGGCGAGAAGACTCCTCCTCAAAAGCGTTTGCTTTCAGTGGAGGATCAATTCGCCAAATTTTTGTGTTCGACACCGAACGTATGTGCTATAATAGCTCCTGAATGTGATAAGGTACTCATCAGGAGGTCGTTGTTTTGAATTCCAAACAAAAGAAAATTGTCAGCGCGCTGCTGATTTCCACCTTTTTGGCGGCCATCGAAGTAACTATTATAAGCACGGCAATGCCGCGGATTGCCGACAGCTTGGGCGGCCTTGAGCTGATGAGCTGGGTGTTCGCCATCTACCTGCTTACGACGGCGGTCTCGACGCCGATCTGGGGCAAACTGAGCGACCTGCTTGGACGAAAGCCCATCTATTTCATCGGAGTGATCGTCTTTCTGGCCGGCTCGTTTCTGTGCGGGCTATCGCAAACGATGGGACAGCTGATCGTCTTCCGGGCGATTCAGGGGCTGGGCGCCGGGGCCATCAACCCGGTGACGTTCTCGATGATCGCCGATGCATTTAATTTCGAGCAGCGGGCCAGGGTGCAGGGGCTGATCAGCTCGATGTGGGGCATCGCCGGCATTTTCGGTCCGCTCATCGGCGGTTTTTTCGTCGATTACATGACCTGGCATTGGGTGTTCTTCATCAATATTCCGTTCGGTCTCGTCTCGATGTGGATGATCGGCAAGCATTTCGAAGAGACGCTCGAGAAGAAAAAGCGGAAAATCGACTATGGCGGAGCCGTCACCTTCACCATCGGCATGACGAGCCTGCTGTACGTGCTGCTGTCCTTCGGCAACGAAGAAGGCGGAGATGTCAGCATCAGCACCGCTGCAGTGCTCGGGTTGCTGGCGGTGGCGGTCGTATTCCTGCTGCTCTTTATCGTCATACAGGCCAAGCATGAGGAACCGATGATGCCGCTCCAATTGTTCAAAATCCGGTACGTGGCCGTAGTCAACGCCGGAGGCTTTCTGACCAGCATGATCCTGATCGGACTGACCGCTTATTTGCCGCTGTGGACGCAAAATGTGCTGGAGATGGGGGCGACCGCTTCCGGTCTGACCTTGATTCCGCTCTGTGTCGGCTGGCCGTTGGGAGCGATGGTCTGCTCGCCGCTGATCGCCCGCTTCGGGACGCGCAATGTAGCCTTGCTGGGCGGCGGCCTCATCGCGGCAGGCTCGCTCATGCTCGCGGCGGTGACGCCCGAGACGCCGGCCTGGATGCTGGTAGGGATCATCCTCGTCACCGGTCTCGGATTCGGCCAAGCGTCCACGGTATACGTGCTTGTCGTCCAATCTTCGGTCGATGCTTCGATGCGCGGCGCCGCCGGCTCGCTGCATATGCTGCTGCGGACATTGGGGCAGACGATCGGCGTAGCCGTTCTGGGCGCGGCGCTGAATGCCTATATTAGCGGACAGTCCGGTTCGCAGCAGGCTTTGGCGGAAGGGCTGCATGCGGTGTTCCTGCTCGCTGCTGTCATCAGCCTCGTCAGTCTCGCCGCGACGCTATGGATTCCCAAAGCCGGCAATAGCGGGATGAAGGCCGCGGGCGAGTTATTGCCGGAGGACAACCGGATCTAGGAAGGACTTGGAGGATCAGGCCCCCCGTTGCCGCATTTCAGCAATATAGCGTTTGTCACTTGCGTTAGAGAGGACTCATGGGCCCGGGGAGGAGCAGCGCTAACGCAGAATTCGAACGCTTCCATGGATTTGAGGGCTGCCATCTGAGCAATCCCTGTCGCAGCAAAGTATGGATTTGCACGCTAAAGGACTTTGCCGAAGGCAAGATTTTTTTCTGCTGCCTTGGCTATGCCTCGCGGTTCGAGGCATAAACCGGCCCCCTGCGGTCGCTCATCCTTGAATGGACGTAGGTAGACGTTTTTCTTATGCAGTACGACATCGCGGCATTGAACATCACGAATGTGCGGTCAGCGCCCGCTTTCCTGCAGCTCCTTGAGCGCCTGCTCCACGTATTTGTTCTCGAACACTTCGCTCGTATTCAGCTTTTTGCCGATCGCTCCTTCATGGAACAGAAAATCGGCCTGCTCCTGGTGCGCCTTGGCGAACTCCGGCGTGATCGGAGACAGGATCGGGTCGGCGTTGCTCAGCACCGTCTTCGTAATTTCCAGATCCAGCTTCTGCGCTCGGGAAATATCCGCAGCCACTTCGTCCAGGTGATCGACAAAATAGCGTCGCGCTTCCTCGTACGTCTTCAGAAACAGGACGGCCAGGTCCGGGTGCTTCTCCAAAAACGCCGTGCGGGCCACAAGAAAAGCAGGGGCGTTAATGTTCAGGTCCTGACCGCTGACCAAGATGTGGGCTCCGCTCTGGAATACGGCCGTCGTCGCATACGGCTCCCAGATCGACCAGGCGTCGATGGCGCCGGAGTCGAGCGCCGGCCTGGCCTCGTCCGGCTGCAACTGAATGAGCTTGATGTCTTCGCCCTTCAAGCCGCCCCGATCGAGCGCCATGAACAGGAAATTATAGGCGCTGCTGCCCTTGGCCACGCCGATCTTGGCGCCGCGCAAATCCTCCAGCCGCCGGATCGGACTGTCCTTCGGCACGACAATGAAATTGCCCTTTTTGCCGTCAGACGTCACGGCGACCGCCTTGAAATCGACGCCGCCGACCTGGCCGGAGACGACCGGCGTTCCTCCGACCGCGCCGAAATCGAGCCGGTTCGAGGCAAACGCCTCAAAGTGCGGCGGGCCGCTCTGGAACTCGGTCCACTGCACCTCCACGCCGACCTTCTCGAACGCCTGCTCGAAATACCGCTTATCCCGGGCGTATGGGAAAATGCCGGTTTTGCCCTGCACGCCGATGTGGATGACGACTTTCTCCTGGCTGCCGCCCCGGGCAGCGGATGGCGCTTCGTTCGTACCGGCTGTGCCGCAGCCGGCGAGCAAGAGCAGGGCAAGAGAGACGGTTAGCGCCGTCTTAAACCGCGGGACGGCTTGGCGAATGAATACGGGCATCATGGGAATCGCTCCTTTTCTTCAATGGTGATACGATGGCAGCCGAACCGTGTCGTCCCCTAAGGGGGAGCCGTACGCCGAAGAAGCTCGTCAACCGGCCGCGGCGAACTAAAAAAGACTCTCTCCTGTTCAGGAAAGAGTCTCCGGCGGATCGGTGGACTGTCATGCCATCTTATTCTTTTAAATCCTATAGGAATGATGTGGTTAAATCTTACCAGCCTGGAGGTCTGCTGTCAATAGTCCGGAAAAGCGGCTGCAGCAAAGCGATTCGGCGAGCGCTTTCGACTCACGTTCCGTGCACGAAAATCAGGGGATGCTCCTTGCAGGAGTTCGGGCCGTCGGATGGAATTTTATTTCAGCGGCAGCCGGCAGGTGGGAGATCCGGCGGATGCGGATGAGGAGGCGCTTCACCGCTTTTTGGATTTTGCGGGCTTAGGTCTGCAGGAGCTGCAGGGCTATGTAACGGTATACCGGGAAGCGAGGGAAGCATTGCCATCGACTTCGACGTAAAGCTATGTTGAATGCGCTTTCGACCAATGGCATAGAAGGGGCGAAAAAAGGGCTCAACAAAAGGGATCGCTGCCGCTTGACAAAACGGGCCGATCCCGCTATATTATATTTAACAAATTGATAATTGTTAAATAATAAGAAAGGAGACCGACTCCTTGTCCAACGAGCAAGCGATGCAGCACTACGACGTCACCAAATACCGAACGCCGGACGGATATACGTCAGACATTGCCGTATTTACGATCGTGCCGGTCAAGGTCGAGGAATTCAAGCCGCCCGTGATGGACCTGAATATTATGCTGATCCGCCGGAGCATGACGGACAGCGAGGGCAGGCCGAATATCGAGGCGGGAAAATGGGCGCTGCCCGGCGGGTTCGTGGACCCGAGCGAAACGGCTTTCGATTCGGCCCGCCGCGAGCTGAAGGAGGAGACCGGCGTCGACCGCATCCACCTTGAGCATTTCGGGGTATACGACGCGCCCGGCCGCGATCCGCGAGGTTGGATCATCTCGAATGCGCATTATGCCATCGTTCCCGAGCACAAGCTGTCGCAGCGGCAGGCGAACGACGACGCCAGCGAGGTGGAACTGTTCCCGGTCCAGCGCGTGCTGTCCCTCGATCTCGCCTTCGATCACGCCCGAATCATCCGGGACGCCATCCGCGTCATCGAGCGGAAGCTGCTCGAGACGACGGTCGCCAAAGAGTTTTTGCCGGAGGAATTTACGTATTCCGAGCTTCAGGCAGTGCTGCTGACGGTCACGAACGATTCGGCGATCGCGCTCGATTCCGCCTTCCGGCGCAAGATCAAGTCGCTTCCTTTCATCGAGGAAGTCAAAGGGAAGACGACGACCCGGACGTCCAAACGGCCGACGCAGCTGTACCGGTTTGTGGACGCCGAGCTCAATAAGTCGATTTATCACTCCAAAATATAACGCGGCTAACCTTTCCGCACCTCGCGGAAATGTCAAATTCAAAGGAGGGCTTTCCATGAGCGGTAAGCAAAGAGCTTTGATCAATATCGATTATACGGTCGATTTTGTCGCAGATGGCGGGGCATTGACCTGCGGCGCGCCCGGTCAGGCGCTGGAAGAGCGGATCGTCGAAATCACCGAGCAGTTCATTGCCCGCGGAGATTACGTCGTGTTCGCCATCGATATGCACCGGGCCGGCGACGAGCTGCATCCCGAAACGAAGCTGTTCCCGCCGCATAACATCGAAGGCACGCAGGGACGCGAGCTGTACGGCAAGCTGAGCGATACGTACCGGAAGCACCGGGATGCGGACAACGTGTACTGGATGGACAAAACAAGGTACAGCGCTTTTGCCGGCACGGATCTTGAGCTGCAGCTGCGGGCAAGAGGCATAACCGAGCTGCATCTGGTCGGCGTCTGCACGGACATTTGCGTGCTGCATACGGCGGTGGACGCGTACAACAAAGGCTTCGAGATCGTCGTTCACCGGGATGCCGTCGCCAGCTTCGATCCGCAGGGGCACGAATGGGCATTGCGTCATTTCAAGGGATCGATCGGCGGCACGATCGTCAGCAAAGGAGAAGATTAACATGGCAGAACATATAGAGGTTCAGCTTCCGGAGCGGCGCTATGCCGACGACAGCTTGGCATTGCATACCGATAAATATCAGATCAATATGACCCAGGTCTATTGGCAGGACCGGATGCACAACCGCAAAGCGGTATTCGAGGTTTACTTCCGCAAGCTGCCGTTTCAGAACGGCTACGCCGTCTTTGCCGGGCTGGAGCGGGTGATCCGCTACCTGCACGACTTCCGGTTTACGGACAGCGATCTAATGTATTTGCGCGAGGAAGGCTACGACGAGGAATACTTGAACTATTTGCGCACCGTCCGCTTTACGGGCACCGTCCGGTCGATGAGGGAAGGCGAGCTCGTGTTCGCCAACGAGCCGCTGATGCGCATCGAGGCGCCGCTCGCCGAGGCGCAGCTGATCGAGACGGCGATTCTGAACATCGTCAATTATCAGACCTTGATCGCGACCAAAGCTTCGCGCATCAAGCAGGTGATCGGCGACGAGCTGAGCCTGGAGTTCGGCACCCGCCGGGCCCAGGAGCTGGAAGCCGCGATCTGGGGAACGAGAGCCGCCTATTTGGCGGGCTTCAACGCCACATCGAACGTCAGGGCCGGCAAGCTGTTCGGCATTCCGATCTCGGGCACGCACGCCCATGCCATGGTGCAGGCTTATCGCGACGAATACCAGGCTTTCCGCCAATACGCCGAAACGCACAAGGACTGCGTATTCCTGGTGGACACCTATGACACGCTCCGTTCGGGCGTGCCGACCGCGATCCGGGTGGCAAAGGAGCTCGGCGACCGCATCAACTTCCTGGGCATTCGGCTGGACAGCGGCGACCTCGCTTATTTGTCGAAAGAAGCCCGCAAAATGCTCGACGAAGCCGGATTCCCGCACGCCAAAATATACGCGTCGAACGATATCGACGAGCAGACGATCATCAACCTGAAGGCGCAGGGAGCAAAAATCGACGTCTGGGGCATCGGCACCAAGCTGATTACGGCATACGATCAACCGGCCTTGGGCGCCGTCTACAAGCTCATTGCCATTGAGGACGAGAACGGGGCGATGGTCGACACGATCAAAATCAGCTCGAACCCGGAAAAAATTTCGACTCCCGGACGCAAGCGGGTGTTCCGCATTATCAATAAGAAGAACCGGAAATCGGAAGGCGACTATATTACGCTTGAGCACGAGGATCCGCAGCAAGAAGTACGGCTGAAAATGTTCCACCCTGTGCATACGTTTATCGCCAAATTCGTGACCGACTTCGAGGCGAAAGAGCTGCACCATACGATTTTCGAGGACGGACGGCTCGTTTATCCGATTCCTGCGCTGGAGCAGACACGGGAATTCGCCATGCGGAATCTGGACGTATTGTGGGACGAATACAAGCGGACATTGAATCCGGCCGAATACCCGGTCAATTTGAGCCAGGAATGCTGGGACAACAAGATGAGGCTGATCGATGAGGTGCGGGAAAAGGTGAAGCTGCAAGCCAGCGGCTGAAGCGGCCGAGCGGCAGAGGGCAGAAACACACTTCACATACTGAAGAGAGGAGCAGGAACGATGACGATGCAGCAAGAAATCATGAACGCTCTCCATGTCAAACCGGCGATAGAGGCGAAGGAAGAAATTCGCCGCCGGATCGATTTTTTGAAGGCATACTGCCGAAAGACGGGGGCGCAGGGGTTTGTGCTCGGGATCAGCGGCGGGCAGGATTCGACGCTTGCCGGCCGCTTGTCGCAGCTGGCGGCGGAAGAGCTGCGCAGCGAAGGCTATGAGGCGACGTTCTATGCGATGCGGCTGCCCTACGGCACGCAAAAAGACGAAGAGGATGCCCAGGCAGCGCTGGCGTTCATCCGGCCTGACCGGACGCTGACATTTCAAATTGAAGCGCCTGTCGACGCATTGGCTGCGGCCTATGCCCAGGCGGCGGGAGAGCCGCTGTCGGATTATCACAAAGGCAATGCGAAGGCGCGGATGCGGATGACGGCGCAGTACGCCGTTGCAGGCGAACGCCGCTGCCTCGTCGTCGGCACCGATCACGCGGCGGAGGCCGTGACCGGCTTTTTCACCAAATTCGGCGACGGCGGAGCCGATCTGCTGCCGCTGACGGGACTGACGAAAAGCCAGGGGCGCGAGCTGCTTCGCGAGCTGGGCGCAGCCGAGCGGCTGTATCTCAAGACGCCGACGGCCGACCTTCTCGACCATACGCCGCAGCAGCCCGACGAGAAGGAGCTGGGCCTAGAGTACCGCGTCCTCGACGAATATTTGACCGGGAAGGACGTCGCACCGGAAGCGCGCGCCAATATCGAGCGGCGGTACGAGACGACCCGGCATAAGCGCGAGCTGCCGGTTACTCCTTTCGACGAATGGTGGAAATAACCGCACGCGAAAAAAATCTCCGTCAATCCCGGGGTTGGCGGAGATTGTTGGTTCGGTGAAACGACGGCCGCGCAAAGCCGAATGCCAATTGGCTGCTCTCCCGGCGAAAGGACTAGAGTACCAAGCAAAAGGGGATCGACTAGAAATGGATCGTTGTCCGTTCATAAGTAGGAGTCAATGATGCGTTGACCCCTCTGGCAAACGTACGCATACGAATCAGGTTCCAACGATTTTCAAATACAATCTTCTCCATCCGTGCTTATCAATATAATTGACACATAAACAGCTCGTTTCCGGACGCTGAACCTGCTGTACTTCGAGGCTGCGAATCCGCTCATGCGGGATGTAGTACTTGCGGTTATTCCTGACTTCTCGGATCTCCAGCCTGTCAGGATAGTTCCTCAGCTCGCACTTCGTTTTACCCAGGCCAAGCCCGTCAATATGCTTGCAAATGAATGCATCCAGCGCTCCTTCCTTCGCTGCCTTCTGTTTAAGCTTATTATTGGAGATATAAAATATTAAAAACAGCCATGTAAAAACAATCCCGTTGGATACGACTATCAGCCAAAAAAAATGTTCATAGACTATTAGTGCCATAGAAGAAAACAATAGTGCGAGAATAGCCAAATAAGTGATGACCAATCTCATAACAAACCCCCAACTGTTTAGTCCGTTTTTCTACATACTACCACAATTTACTACGATATAGGATAGCTTCGAGTTCCGGATAAAGGACCGCCAGCCTCGTTCACGATGCCATGGATCGAGTTTTTAATAATTGATGAATGTATGCTCATGTGATAATATAAATTCACATTGGCTAGGAGGAAACGAGATGTACGAAGTCATCATCGTCGGCGGGGGACAAGCGGGACTCGCGGCGGCTTATTATTTGAAGCGGCATGGGATCAATTTCTTGATTTTGGACAGCAGCGCGAACGTCGGCGATCCCTGGAGAAACCGCTACGATTCGCTGCAGCTGTTCACCCCGAGAATGTACGATCAGCTGCCGGGCTTCCGGCTTGAAGGAGACCCGCACGGGCTTCCGCACAAGGATGAGATCGCCGATTATTTGCAGCAGTATGCCATGCATTATGAATTTCCTATCGCCCATAATACGCGGGTGCTTTCTTTACAGCGGCGGGAAGGGCCATTCAAGCTGTCGACAACGAACGGAGAATATATGGCGAATAAAGTCATTGTCGCTACCGGGCCGTTTCAAACGCCCTTCGTGCCCCCGATCCAGGAAGCGGTGGGAAAGAACGTGAAGCAGCTTCATTCCTCCGAATACCGCAACGAGCGTCAGTTGAACGAAGGCGCGGTGCTGGTCGTCGGCGCCGGCAATTCGGGAGCGCAAATCGCCTGCGAGCTGGCCGAACGGCGGGAGGTCCATTTGTCGGCAAGCGGGGCGATTCATTACAAGCCCTTGCATCTGCTGGGAAAAAGCATCTTCTGGTATTACAACGCCGCCGGGCTGCTGACCGCCCCCCGGACTTCGGCGAGAGGAAGATGGTTATTCCGTCAGCCGGAACAAATCTATGGAAATACGTTAAAACCCCTTATTGGGCAAGGCCGAATCAAGCTGCACGGAAGAACGGTCGACATCGAAGGCGACCAGGCTTATTTTGCCGGCGAAGACTCGCCTGTGCGCATCGGCAATATCGTATGGTCGACCGGCTTTTGCCGGGACGATGCGTGGATTGACATTAAAGAGGCTTTTCGCGCGGACGGCGCTTTGGCTCATGAGGAAGGAGCGTCCGCCGTACCGGGGCTCTATTTCGTCGGGCTGCCGTGGCAAACCTCCCGAGGGTCAGCGCTGCTTGGCTGGGTTAAGTACGATGCCGAGCGGATTGTCCGCCATGCGCTCGGGCAATAGCTGCCCTGACTTTACGCGCCGCCCTCGCCGTCTTCAAGCTGCTCTGGGCCCAGCCCTGGTCGGGAGAAGCCGCGAGCCCCGCCTTCCGGCTCGGTCTTCAAGAAGATGCCGGGCGAAAGCCGTCCTCCAGCATCACCCAAAAGGCGCGCAGCGCCGGGCTGATCCACTTGTTGCGGTGACGAACGGCATAGATGGACCGCTCCGGAGTCCAGCGCGGAATCGGAGAGGCCTGCAGCTTGCCCTCCGCCAGCTCGCTTCGGATGGACGCTTCGGCGATCATGCCGAAGCCGATGCCGTGCCGTACTGCGGCCTTGAGCGCTTCCGAGCCGGATACCTCCATCGTGACGCTCAGCGCGATGCCGCTTGCCTCTGCCCAGCGGTCGATCAGGCTGCGGCTGATCGAGCCTTCCTCATGAGAGACAAAGGGATACCGGGCCAGCATCTCGGGCGTAAGCTCGCCGTCTACACTTGCAAGAGGATGCTCGGGCGCAAAAATGAGCACAAGATCGTCCCGTACGAGCGGATGAACGATCCATTCGGGATCGTCGATGGCTGTCTGCGAGATAATGCCTATATCCAGCTCGTACCTTTTGAGTTTCTCCAAAATGACGGCCGCAGGCCGCACATCCAAAAAGATCGTGAGCCGGGGAATCTCCTTCTTGAGACGGCTCAATAGCGGAGGCAGCATGTACGTAGCCGGCGTATGGGTGCTGCCGATCGCTAGCCTCCCGCCCGCTGTGCCCCGGTGCGCCTCCATCAGCGTCTCGGCCTCCGCGGACAAATCGCTGATCTGCGAGGCATAGTGATAGAACGCTTTGCCCGCCTCCGTCAGCCTGATGACATGATAGGAGCGGGTATGGAAGAGCGCCACCCCGAGCTCTTCCTGCAGCTTGTTCAAGTGAAAGGTGACCGTAGGCTGCGTTACCTGCAGCTTCTCTGCGACCAAATACAGCTTTTGCAGCTCGACCGTCAGCACGAACGCTTTTAACTGCTGCAAATTCATCCGCCAAACCCTCCCGAATCGATTCAACTTATGTGCCCATCATAGACTCCATTAATCTTATCATAGAAAACATAAACCTGAATTTCGAAAGCCCATAAAGGCGGTCAGTTTGTAGCAGAACGAGTCGGTAACTGCTGTAATAAACAGGGAAATTCCCAGTCGGATGGCGCGTTGATTCAGAAATGAGGGTAAACTCCCCCCCTCCCCACAAGCCAGGGCTGAACGGTTTCCATGTAAATTTGTGGTAAACGTCATTCTATGGCAGCGACTTTGGCGGCGATACGTT